>JAEEXE010000002.1 GCA_016291375.1 Butyrivibrio sp. | reverse complement strand
AACTCGTTGGAGGCTTGCTTACATAAGAGTTTTTTCTCGCTGTCACGCATACGGCGCAGCCGCGACAACGAGAAACAAGCGAAGCGGTTTCGAGTCTGTCGGCATGGCTTTTTCGCCCCATCCACGACAACAAAACAAGCGAAGCGGTTTCGAGTCTGTCGGCATGGCTTTTTCGCCCCATCCACGACAACAAAACAAGCGAAGCGGCTTCGAGTCTGTCGGCATGGCCATTCCCCTTTTATCCTCTCATCAGTTCCTTCTCGTTATCGCGAAGCCACTTCCTTCTCTCCTTATAATCCGGAATCACCTTCTCAACTTCTCCCCAAAACTCACTTGAATGATCCATATGTATCCTGTGACACAACTCATGCACCACTACATAATCCACAATCTCCTCGGGCGCTCTCATAAGCACACAGTTAAAGTTAAGATTCCCCTTTGAACTACAACTTCCCCACCTTGTCTTTTGATTCCTTATGGTAATCTTTCCGTATGTTACCCCGATAAGATCTGCATATTTCTTTACTTTGTATGGAAGGACTCTCTTAGCTCTAGTCACCAGAAGCTTCATCTCCTGGTCGCTTATAGGTTTTGCCTGTGCCTCTTCAAGGTTCCTTTCCTCCATCTTCTTAAGATGCTTGCTGATCCAATCGGCCTTTTCTCCTATGAAACGGTCAATAACAGCCTTAGAAACCCCATACGGCGCTTTTACTACTACCCGTGCATCTTTTGTTACCTCTATTGCTATTGTCCTTCTCCTGCTCCTTACAAGCTCTATATTCATTATCTGTCCTTATTTCTCTTTTTATATAAATGATATTCGTGATATTTTTCTATTTAAAAAGGTATACTCTCAATATGAAAGTATACCTCTTACCAACTTCTTATTAAACGCTGTCATTCGCCTTTTCGGGGTGCTCAAGCATCTCCTGCATTGTGTGCCAGCCAAGAACCGCACATTTAACTCTTGCGGGCATATGGCTAACATCCTGAAGCGCTGCTGCTTCATCAAGGATCTCGAGAGTCTCTTCATCTGTGATCTCTCCCTTGACCATTCCCATGAATGTAGCAGCAAGCTTAAGAGCCTCTTCTTTGCTCTTACCTATTATCTGATCGACCATCATATCAACAGAAGCCTGTGAAATAGCACATCCGCTGCCTTCGTACATTCCTTCTGTGATAACGCCATCCTTGATCTTGAGCTGAAGTGTAATGTCATCTCCGCAACTTGGATTAACACCTCTAAGCACGAGATCCGGATTTTCAAGCTTGCCCTTGTACATCGGATGAAGATTGTGCTCATTAACTATTTCGCGATATAACTGCTTAAGCTCCATAGCCCATAACCTCTCTTACCTTTGCAATCTTCTCAAGGAAGATATCCACTTCCTCTTCAGTATTATAGAAATACAGGCTTGCCCTTGCTGTTGATCCTGCGCCAATAAACTGCATCAAAGGTTGTGCGCAGTGGTGACCTGCTCTGATGCATACGTGGTCATCGTTAAGAACGGATGAAATATCATGAGGATGAACTCCATCGATCGTAAAAGTAACGATTCCGCAGTGCTTCTTAGGATCCTTTGATCCGTAGATCTTAACGTAAGGGAGCTTACTAAGTCCTTCCATAAGTTTCTTTGTAAGCTTTATTTCCTGCTCTTCTATATTATCATATCCGACGTTTCTAAGATACTTAATTGCTTCGGCAAGTCCTACCGCATCTCCGGCATTAACCGTTCCGGCCTCGAACTTATGAGGAAGCTCAGCATATGTGGCATCCTCTCTTGTTACGTACTCGATCATCTCTCCGCCTGTAAGGAAAGGGCTCATGTTGAGAAGAAAATCCTTTCTTCCGTATAAAACACCGATTCCCATGGGGGCCATCATCTTGTGACCTGAGAAAGCAAAAAAATCAGCTCCCAGCTCGCGAACATCAATCTTCATGTGCGGTGCAGACTGCGCTCCGTCTACCACAACGGTTGCTCCCTTAGAATGAGCATAAGCAGCTATCTCTTTTACGGGATTGGTCACACCCATCACATTTGAAACATGTCCGATGGCAACGATCTTGGTCTTGTCTGTGATCTTGCTCTCATACTCTTCTCTGGTAATTGTTCCTTCTTCATCGGGCTCCATATAAACCAGCTTGGCGCCGCGCTTTCTGGCAACCATCTGCCAGGGAAGAATGTTACTGTGATGCTCCATTACAGAGATAACGATCTCATCACCTTCTTTTACAGTATCAAGACCATAGCTATAAGCTACGAGGTTAAGAGACTCTGTGGTATTCCTTGTGAAAATAACCTCTTCTGTACTTACTCCTCCAAGGAAATCAGCAACAACGGCTCTTGAATCTTCATAGCTTTCTGTTGCCCACATACTCCAGTCGTATAATCCTCTTAAAGGATTGGCATTTCTCTCTTTATAGAATGTTGATACCGCATCAAGGACCTGTCTGGGTCTCTGTGATGTTGCCGCGTTATCAAAATATACATAGTCACCATTTGTAAGGATATCAAAATCCTTGCGAAAATCTCCCAGTGTGCTCATTAATTATCCTCACTTTATACAATAGTACTGATGTAGTATTGGACTTTTTCGGCGATCTCCGGATCGGGTATAAGTCTTGCTACGCTGTCGAGCTTAGCTCTTACCATAAGACGCTTAGCCTCTTTTTCATCAATTCCTCTTGAGTTTATGTAGAACAAAAGATCCTCTCCAAGCTGTCCTATAGTGGCTCCGTGTCTTCCTTCAACATCTTCTTCCTGACACAGGATTAACGGCATGCTGCGATTCACAACATCAGGGCTAAGTAAAAGAGTGTCCTCTTGCTCGTCTCCGACAGAACCTGAGCTTCCGCTCTTGAAATCGAGGGTTCCTCTGTATGTCTTAACTGCTTTGTCCATAAGAACGCCTTTGACGTTCATCAAAACATCTGTCTTTTTACCGCGTTGATCTGCAACATAGTTAATATCCATTGTATGAGAATCTCTTACAAGATATCCCTGGTTGCTGACAAACTGCGTTTCCTCTTCACAAAGGTTGATGTAACAGCCATTCCATGACTTCTTAGCTCCAAGTTCAAGAGAAACTATATTTATAGCTCCCTTATTAAAGCAAGCTCCGCCAATGTCATCAAAATGGATAAATCCATCACCCAGAGTCTGGGTCTTAACAAGATTGATCTTGGCACCCTCTTCTGCGAGAAGCCTTGTGCTGATACCGTGAAATCCCGAAGCATTTCTTTCAGATGTATAATCCATTATGACAGTCACTTCAGAATCTTTTTTGGCATGTATGATCTGGCTTGTAAGACTACCGGCTCCATCAGCTAAGTTATATCTGATAATGATAGGCTTCTGTGTCTTAACTCCCTCATTAACCGTAAAAACATCAGTCAAAGCTCCGCTTTCCAGCATGAGATTCTCAATATCTATTCCCATTCCGGTTCTTATTGCCTGCGCTTTGTCTCTTCCGGAAGTATCTCCGTTGGGATCACCGGGGATTCCAAGATCCACGTTAATCCTTTCTTTGGCATCTTCAAAAAGTTTTCCGGCTTCTTTATAAGATACACCGCGATCAACAGTTACACCTTCCGGGACATTTTCTGCATCGGGAGTTGCAAGGAAATCAATTCCTACACTGTCTTCTTTTATCTTGCTGTCGTTGACATGTAAAAAATTATAAGTTAAAGCGGGAAGTACATTTACCCGCATATCCAAATTCTTGTTCATCGAAACACTCCTCTTAATGTCCACCCATCTCAAGCTTAATAAGATTGTTCATCTCAACGGCATATTCAAGCGGCAATTCCTTGGATACGGGGTTAGCAAATCCGCTGACTATCATAGCCTTTGCATCCTCTTCACTTAGTCCCCTGGACATAAGATAGAATACAGCTTCATCACTGATCCTTCCTATCTTAGCTTCGTGTCCTACGTCGGCATCATCTGTTCTGATGTCCATTCCGGGAATGGTGTCTGCCCTTGAAATACTGTCGAGCATAAGAGAATCACAAGATACAGATGCCTTAGCCTTCTTGGCTGAGCTCTGGATCACTACGCTGCTCCTGTATGTTCCGATTCCTCCATCTTTGGAAATAGATTTACTGTTGATAACTGATGTCGTTCCGACGCCCTGGTGAACTACTTTGGCTCCGGTATCAAGGTTCTGTCCCTTACCCGCAAAAGTTATTCCTGTAAATTCCATCTTGGAGTGATCTCCCTTTAAGATGGTCATGGGATACAGATATGATGTATGAGATCCAAAAGATCCTGATACCCACTCCATGATTCCGTTCTCTTCAACAATCGCTCTCTTGGAATTAAGGTTATACATATTCTTGGACCAGTTCTCAATAGTTGAGTAACGAAGTCTGGCATTTTTGCCTACATAGAGCTCAACGCAACCTGAATGGAGATTGGCCACATTATATTTAGGTGCTGAACAGCCTTCTATGAAATGAAGATCAGCGCCCTCATCAACAATTATAAGGGTGTGCTCAAACTGTCCTGCTCCTGCCGCATTAAGTCTGAAATATGACTGAAGCGGAATATCTACTTTTACTCCCTTGGGAACATAAACAAATGATCCGCCTGACCAAACCGCTCCGTGAAGAGCCATCATCTTGTGGTCTGTAGGAGTAAGGAGTTTCATGAAGTGGCTCTTTATCATGTCCGCATATTCGGTTCTGAGTGCACTCTCGATATCTGTATAGATAACTCCCTGAGCTGCCACTTCGTCTTTAACGTTATGATATACAAGCTCTGAATCGTACTGAGCACCTACTCCCGCAAGTGACTCTCTCTCTGCTTGAGGGATTCCCAGTCTTTCAAAAGTGTTCTTGATATCCTCGGGAACATCTTCCCAACTACCCTTCATATCTTCCTTATGTCTTACATAAGAAGATATCTTGTCCATATCAAGTCCCTCAACGCTTGGACCCCAATCCGGCATATCCATTTCGTTATAAAGCTTAAGACACTTTAATCTGAACTCTCTCATCCATTCGGGATCGTTCTTCTCCTCGGAGACTTTAAGTACAGTCTCTTCGTTAAGTCCCTCTTTTAATCTATAAAAGTCTTTTTCGTTCTCTACATCTTTAAAATCGTATGCGCTGCGATCTATCTCAACCACAGCCTGTTTGTTATCGCTCATAGTTAACCTCTGATCATTCTGCATCTGATTCTGAAACGAAACGCTCAAATCCGCTCTTGTTGATCTCGTCTACCAAAGAAGCGTCTCCTGTATGTACGAGCTTACCCTTTACAAGAACGTGGGTATAATCAACATGAAGGGATTCCAAAATTCTTGTGCTGTGTGTGATTATGAGAAGGGCTCCGTCCTTCTTTTTCTGATATTCCATGATTCCCTTGGAAACAGTACGAACAGCATCTACATCAAGTCCTGAATCTGTCTCGTCAAGAATTGCGAGCTTGGGATTAAGCATAAGAAGCTGAAGGATCTCAGACTTTTTCTTTTCTCCTCCTGAGAAGCCTACGTTAAGATCTCTGTCCGCATACTCTTCATCCATAGAAAGAACTTCCATTGAAGACTTGAGTGCTTTCTTATATGCAAGAAGCTTGATTGGTTCACCTGTCTGCGCATGGCTTGCGTTTCTTATGAAGCTTGAAAGTGAAATTCCGGGAACTTCGTAAGGATTCTGGAAAGATAAGAACATTCCTGCTTTTGCTCTCTTATCTGCAGAAAGCTCTGTAATGTCCTGTCCTTCAAAAAGAATATTACCCTCTGTAACGCAGTAATGAGGGTTACCCATAAGTGTATATCCAAGAGTTGACTTACCTGCACCGTTAGGCCCCATAAGTACGTGTGTCTCTCCGGGCTTAATATCTAAATTTATCTTATGCAGAATGGGCAACTCTCCATCTATTGCCACCGATAAATCTTTTACTTTTAATAAAGACTGCTCTGACATAATAAATATCCTTTCTCTATTTCCTACTAACTTGGTAGGAATCATAATAACACCACTGATAATCATTGTCAATTGACAAACAATGTAAAGTTTATCACAAAAACTATTGACATACTATCGAAAAGTCTTTAAAATACAATCTTGTCAGCACTCAAACAGTGCCAGGCGGGTGTAGTTCAATGGTAGAACACTAGCCTTCCAAGCTAGATACGTGGGTTCGATTCCCATCACCCGCTCTTTTTTATGCTCTAAAGCGCATCCTAAGCGATGCGCTTTTTATTTTGTCAAAAAAGTGCTTGCGCAAAACTTGCCGGTCTTGTGCAACAAAGGCAACAAAAAAGACCCGTTGCGAAAGCACCGGGCCTTTATGTACTGACTAAAAGCAATTGATTAAACTAGTACTACTTGGTGTTAATTAAATCTAATTGAATTAGTTATTATTTTGCAGATGAAGCGTCTGCTGCAGCGTCCTCAGATGAAGCGTCTGCTGCTGCATCCTCAGAAGATGCGTCTGTAGCTGCATCCTCAGATGAAGCGTCTGCTGCTGCGTCCTCAGAAGTAGCCTCTGTAGCTGCCTCCTCAACAGTAGCCTCTACTGTAGCCTCTACAGAAGTAGCCTCTGTAGCTGCCTCCTCAGCTGCTGCCTCACCACATCCTGCGAGAACTGCTGCTGAAATAGTTGCGATTGCAAGTAATGTTACGATATTCTTCTTCATAATTATAATCTCCTCTTTTCAATATACTTTGCAATTATTGATTGCAAGACAATTGCTTCAGTACAATTAGAGATTATAAACGGTATAAACCGGAATGTCATTGACATATGTGTGCATAAAATCTTAAGATTTCCTTAAGATTTTGTGGAATTGTCACAATCCACTATAGCTGCCAATCTCGGCCTTTCCCGCTCCAGTAGCGGGATCCAGGGTGATTACAAGGGCTATTCCTTCTTTATCTGCAGATTTGAGGTCTCCGCACTCAAGATTGTGTGTGGTATTGTTATCATCTTTTATGATCACTTCCCACTGAGAGCTTGTAACATTTACATCAAGGACCGCGCCCATAAGCGTATAGCCCGGCTCCAGTACCACTCCTTCGCCAAGCATATTATCGGAATAGGTATCCGTTGTCATATCATGGAGAATCACTTCTTTTATACTGAGTCCTGTCTTATTTATGATATAAGAACCCAGATCCATGTGCTTAGCCTCTTCGTCTTTTATATTCTTCTCATTGGAAAGCGTGGCGTTAAATTTACCACCAAGTTCCTGGTATTCCTGTGTGAGCTGATTGATATCAGGAAGAACTCCATCAATCTTCTTATCGCTCATCTTCGTAAAATTAAGGCTTTCAATTTCTGCCTCTCTTTTGGCAAGCTCATCAAGTTCTTCTTTTCCTGAAGAATCCGTTATATCAAGATAAGTTTCTTCTGCTACTTTCTTAGCTTCTATAAGAAGATTTCTCGCCGTTTCAGCTTCATTCAGCTTTTCTTCTGAAGGTTTACACGCAACAAGCATTGCTCCTGTCAAAAGAACTATCGCAGTTCCTATGAAATATTTCTTTTTCATATTTTATCCCCCGATGTGTTTAAAACATATTCGGGTTCATTGTAATAGTAATCAAGAATAAGTGCAACAACATGAGCGTAGCTAACTTTTCCTGAGAGCACTCCGTTGACCTTAAGATTCGTATCGATAAATTTATCTGCTGCTTTTTTAACCGTTGCAGTCTTAATAACAGCGTGTGATTCTACTCTCTTCCATGCTTCCTTGGTTACAAACTGATTGTCATACTTAACTCTTGCGGATATCTTCACGTGTGAATCATACTCTTCTTTACTCACTGCCTTATAAAAATCATTGTTTATATAATTAAGAACTCCCAGGTATCCGCTGTATCTAAACACAACATCATCGGATCTGATGCAGGCAAGAAAGCCAAAGAAGTTTGCTTCATCTTCATATATATATCCATGGGTATGGGCAAGCTCATGGCACATAGTAAAGGGCTTGTTCATGATGGACATCGAATCGTTGTAATTTGCTTCCATAGAAAACGGGAAGTAATATCCCTGCATGTACTGCTGACACATGAAGTCTGAGTAGAATAGCGGCTTAGGAGTAACGTAATATCCATCAAGTCTTGGATACTCCGAAGCCAGATTCTGCATGGCTCTTATAGCAGTTTCTTCCATGCTTCCTTCATATATAATATTCCCGAACTCATCATGAGGAACTTTCTTAGAAAGGTCATTGCACTGCGTAACAATGAAGTCCCTAAGATCCGCCAGCTGCTGAAGATCATAGCGCCTTTCAAATCCGACATTATAAACGCTGAGCTTGGTGGTGTGATAAAGAACAAAGCAGTTAAGCGACATAACAGTAACAGTAACCGCCATCACCAAGGGTGTTATCCTATAAAGCTTTCCGGACACATAGCCAAAACCTCTTTTAATCTTAAAAAAAGTTTTTCCAAGATTTTTGGAGATTTTTTCATAAAGAAGAACGATAGTGTGTGTCAGGATAAAAAGCACTGTAAAGATAATAAAAGCAACAAGTATAACCAGCATCACTTCGCCCACAGAAAATCCCACAAGGCTTGTAAGCTTTCCGTATGCGCCTGTTATAACGGGAAAAATATTTCTGACATAGAAGTCAGAAAAAGCCGCACTTTTCCATGCAGCCATGTTGAAAAAAACAGAAAATGATATAAGTGTGATTACTGTGATCAGATATAATCTCTTACCCTTACTCATATGTCCCGCCCTCATGTTGTTTGTATAAGAATTCTACAATACAAATATGGACGCAAAATGTCCAAACAGCCGCAAAAACGTTCATAATTTGGACATAATTTTACTGCTACTTAATGGCATCTTATAAGAAATAACCGATCTGCTTTTGTAAACGTTAATACTTAATATATAATGAACCTAGCTATTTAAATAAGTTGATGGAAGAACAGAAATACGAGTATCGAAATTATGAAAAGAGAGATTGAATACATTTACGAAGACGATGATATATTGGTTTGCCACAAGCCTGCTGGTATGGCTACTGAAGGAGCAGGAGTGCGGGAGCTTGACCTTGTAAGCAGCGTAAGAAATTACATTGCAAGGAATAACCGCTCAAAGGGTATTACAAAAGCGCCTTATGTAGGAACTGTTTACAGGCTGGATAAGCCTGTTGAGGGTGTCGTTGTTGTTGCCAAAAATAAAGCCGCCGCCTCTGACCTTGCTACGCAGATCAAAAACCATTCTACATTAAAATACTACTATGCTCTGTGCTACGGCCAGCTTCCGGAGGACAGTGGTCGTATTGAAGACTATCTGATAAGAAGAGAAGATAACGGACTTGCCATGGCTGTAACTATAGAAGAAGCCGGCACTATCAAGGATAATGCGATAGCTCTTTTAACAGGAGAAAAAATAAGAGTTATCGGCGGCGATGCCAAGAAAGCTGTTCTTGACTACGAAGTCGTAAAAAGATCGAAGGATACAACTCTTGTTAGGATAAAGCTTTTGACCGGTCGTTTTCATCAGATCAGAGTTCAGCTCTCGCACTATGGGTTTCCGATTCTTGGAGATGATAAATACGGCTCCAAAGCGTCAATACAATACTCCAAGGATGCCGGGATAGGCACTGTCAATCTCGTCTGCTACAGCTTTGGCTTCAAGCATCCAAAGACTCACAAAAAAGTGTCTTTTTCCATTGATCCTACAGTGATAACAATCTAATAAGAAAAAGCCATGAAATAGGCATTTTATCGTTCTTTCACGCGGATTATTATGATATAATATATTTATCTAAATGGAACCCGCCGTCTTTGTCTTTTCCGGGAGGTATCTGCTATGTATAAGAAAGGCGATAAAGTCATCATTCTGGATTACAATCAGAAGCCCATCGTTCCTAATGTTGTTGCAGTTGTAGAAGATGTGATCAAAGAAGATCGCGTCCGGCTACTTATGCCGGATAACGGCTGCTGTCTCGAGTTCACAGATCATCTCAAGAAAATCAACGATGAAAAATATGAGAAGATTCTTAATGCGGTTAAAGAGAGAGAAAAAGAGCTCCCTGTAGATCTTCAGATAGATATCAGAAGGTTTGCATCAAAGCACCCTCGTCGCAGAAAAGATGAGATTCTGCAGATGTTTGAGCAGGATAAGAAGTATGTTTCTATTTTAAATGCGTATATGGGCAGAGTTATGATGTATGGCAAGGAAAACATCAACGAGCATTTCCTTTTTGAATACAAGGATGCCATCTATGGAATAGTTAAGACAAGGACTTTCTTCCACGAGCTTGATGATTCTATTGCTGTGCCTGATCTTGTTTGATAGTGCTCTTATCTTCTTTTATGACAAAAAGAGCATAGCCAAGGATCATAAATACGTACGGTGTTGATACCACGGTTGAGAAGGAAACAAAACCGTTTATTAAATAAGCAAATATGGGAAGCGCGCAGATTATTGCTGCGTGCTTCTTTTTATCTGACTCTTTTACCAGATTAAAAAGAGTGTATCCAAAAACAAAAATGTAGCTAAAAAGCCCCACCACTCCGCATTCTATAAGCAGCGTTAAGTACATGTTATGTGCATTGGTGAGCCTGTTTCCCCCAAAAACATTTATGAGGGACTCGCTCCAAAACGCATCGGAATAAGCGTAAGGATAATAGCAATCCTGCCCCACTCCCAATAACTTTCTTATAGGCGATAAGCTAATATACATGTCAAAAGACATTCTCCATATTATTCCTCTTCCGTTTCCAAAATCATCTGAGAACGCCCCTAGTATAAGAACTGACGCCGCAGCCACACCTGCGAGCACAAGAATTATTAAGCCTCTTCTGTACAAGGTCTTTTTCCAGGAAAAACTGATCTCTTCCATAAATCTTGAAAGTCTGTACATAAAGAAAGCTGCTGCCATAAGGATCAGCCCCAGGTGCCTTTCGCATAAAGCTATAAGAATGTTGCTGTCATAGGTATAGTTTCTTCCAAAGAAAAGCATCAAAAGAAATACTATTGTCATGGACATTCCAAGTGTAAAGAGCTGCGTCAAAAAGGCCCTAAAGAGCGCCCGTTCTCCAAGACAAATAAAGAGAAGAAAAAGATATGTCCCAAGTATTATCAAAAGTCCGCTTTCGCTCCCTTGAAGTAAAAGTGCGATAAGTCCCGTTATCACATACACTTCGGATAAAAAGAATTCTGAGGAAAAAAGCTTTCTTGTTGCAGCAACTCCAACTCCCAGAGGAACAAACACAGACAAATATCCCGTAAACCAGTTGATGTTTCCAAGGGTCGAGATAAAGCTTCCGTCATCTGCATAAACTCCAAGAGGATATATCCCAAATCTTCCAAGAATACCCAAAACAGCTATAGCAAAAGGAATTATCATAAACACTGCGACCAGACATCTACTTAGCTTTATTCCTCCTGACAAAAGAGCTGCAAAAAAGATCATGAAAAGAACCGATAAAAAGCCCATTCTCCATCCTGATAATCCCAAGAAAGACGTTTCTTTATAATCGGAAAAGAGAAAAGATATAGCGTTTGAAAACAGCAAAGTGCCTAAGATGCCCGGGCTAAACTTTGTTTTGGTTATAAGTAACGCTACTATGAAAGCAACAAAGAAAACTCCGCTAAGTATAAGGAACAGTATCCCTTTCGCTTCTCCAAGCTTGTAATACCCTTCCTTCATATACAGCGGAATTACTGTGCATAACAATATGAGATATATGTATATCATTCTTTGTGTTGTCTTCATTATATATGTCCCGGTCCTGCTTAAAAGCGGCATGCGCAAATGCACATGCCGCCTGTAGTTTGTCTTAATATTATAGTTGTATGAGTCAGATACTCAGACTTTAAAGCGATATCCTACGCCCCAGATTGTCTCAATATACTGAGGATTGGAAGTATCATATTCAATCTTCTCGCGGATCTTCTTGATATGAACCGTTACGGTTGCAATATCACCGATGGATTCCATGTTCCAGATCTTTCTAAAGAGCTCTTCCTTGGTAAATACGTGGTTGGGATTTTCCGCAAGGAAAGTAAGAAGATCAAACTCCTTGGTTGTGAAGCTCTTCTCTTCATCATCAACATATACTCTTCTGGCAGTCTTATCGATCTTAAGACCACGGATCTCAACGAAGTCATTTTCTTCGTGTCCGGATCCCACAAGTCTTGAATATCTTGCCATGTGTGCCTTAACACGGGCAACAAGCTCTGATGGGCTGAAGGGCTTTGTGATGTAGTCATCAGCTCCAAGTCCCAGACCTCTTATCTTGTCGATGTCATCCTTCTTGGCAGATACCATAAGGATCGGCACATCTTTCTTTTCCCTGATTCTCTTACATACCTCAAATCCATCCATTCCGGGAAGCATAAGATCCAGGATGATCAGATCGAATTCCTCAGCAAGCGCCGTCTTAAGTCCGGCATCGCCTGTGTTCTCGATAGAGACCTCAAAATCGCTAAGTTCAAGATAGTCTTTCTCAAGATCAGCGATAGCCTCTTCGTCTTCAACAATAAGTATTCTGCTCATACTCTTCTGCCTTTCTTTAACTTTATGATTCGTGGTCTACTGTAACAGTTTCGGAACCGTTTGCATATTCAATGTACTTCCTGAGAACAAAGTGCATGCACGTTCCTTCTCCCTCATGGCTGGTCGCCCAGATATAACCGCCATGGTCTTCTATTATCTTTTTAACTATTGACAATCCAATTCCGCTTCCGCCCTGTCTTGAGTTTCTGGAAGCGTCCGTCCGGTAGAATCTGTCGAAGATATTCGGTATATCTTTTTGTGCTATTCCCTTACCGTTATCTTCCAGTTCTACACGTATGGAATCAACTTCATCAAGTATCCTTATATCTATCTGACCGCTGTCGTCATCTCTGTCGAGATACTTAACGCTGTTGCTGACGATATTGTTCACTACTCTCTTGATCTGCTCGGGATCCGCAACTATCTGTGTATCGGGACCTGTCAGGTTGGAATAGTTGAGCTTGATGGATTTACTCTCAAGATCAGCTCCGATCTCTTCAATACAATCACCAAAGTATTCCGCAACATTGAGCTTGATGAAATTATACGGAATCCTGTTGTTATCTATGCTTGAGTACAATGTCAGCTCATTTATAAGGTTGTTCATATCATTTGCCTTATTATAAATGATCTTGACATATTTTTTCTGTTTCTCGGGATTGGCCGCAACGCCCTCTAACAGTCCCTGAGAATAACCCTTAATGGCTGTGATAGGAGTCTTTAAATCATGAGAAATATTACTGATAAGCTCTCTGTTCTGCCGCTCTCGTTCTATCTTTTCCTCAGCGGATTCCTTGAGCCTAAGTCTCATGTCCTCATAGTTACGGTAGATAGCACCTATCTCGCCCTTCTCCTTAACATCAGTGGGCAGCATATAATCAAAATTGCCGTCCTTGATATGCTGCATTGCCACGTTAAGTTCATCAATAGGTCTAAAGAAGCTTCGTCCTATCCATGTCGTCAACAAAATACTTGTCAAAAGAAGTATCAAAATAATAGCGATCGACATGTATATCATTATAGATGTGGTAAATGCAGTTCGGATTCCCGAAATTATGTAAAGACTTCCGGGATCTCCGTCGGAGAAAACAAAATCATACTGCCTTACAAGATGTCTTGACCTTGTATAGTAAACGCCTTCAATTCCTGTTCCATAGCCGGGAAGTTCGTCGATAACTTCTTTTGCCCTGGCTCTGCTGGCGACGTAATAAATCTTGTCATCTTTTTTGACTAAAATATATGAATATCTGGATGCGATTCTCTCATCCAAATCCTGTAGATACTGCCCGTCTTCTAATATGTTGGGATAAATGCTCCTCGTGAGATTGATCTCGACAACAAGATTGTCGGTCATCTTGGCGAAAGTTCCGCCCGGATCAGACACCATTCCGTAATCCACTACACTCGAATATTCCTGAACCTTTTGGTCATAAAGTATGTACCT
This sequence comes from Butyrivibrio sp., assembly GCA_016291375.1. Classification (GTDB taxonomy): domain Bacteria; phylum Bacillota; class Clostridia; order Lachnospirales; family Lachnospiraceae; genus Butyrivibrio. The sequence goes on along the minus strand of JAEEXE010000002.1, from coordinate 116,132 downwards.
GCCGACTACAAGGAAAGTACCCAATGCAAGTATAAGTGGAACAACTACTATAGCAAGTGAAGTGATAATAAGCTTAGTACGGAATCGCATAACATCCCCCTACATACTACAAGTATACCATATTTTTCGTAACTTTTACCCTTATCTTCTTGATATGAGAAAATATCTTTGATACACTTTTAGACGAATGGCGGAATACGTTTTCCAGCCCACAGGAGGATTTTATAATGGTTAATTGGAAAAATCTGGATACTCTCGCATCCTATGGCGAGCTCAAAAAGGTTTCCCGTGTAAACCTGGCTGAGATAATGTCAGGCGACAACGGCGCAAGCAGAGTTAAGAATTACTCCGTTCCTATGGCGGCAGGACTTCAGTTTAACTATGCATCAAAAGAAGTAGACGACAATATTTTAAGCGCTCTTAATGCTCTTGCAAAAGAGGCTCAGCTCTCTGAGAAGTTCGAAGCTCTCTACAACGGTGAAGTTATCAACACCGGTGAGAAGAGAATGGTTCTTCATCAGCTCACAAGGGGTCAGCTTGGCGGTAACGTGGTTGCTGACGGTGTGGACAAAAGAGATTTCTATGTAAAAGAGCAGAAGAGAATCGCTGATTTTGCTAATAAAGTTCACTCAGGCGAGATTACAAACGCCAAGGGTGAGAAATTCACAACAGTAGTTCAGATCGGTATCGGCGGAAGTGACCTTGGTCCTCGCGCTATGTACCTTGCTCTTGAGAACTGGGCACACAGAACAGGTAACTTCAAGATGGAAGCTAAGTTCATCAGTAACGTAGATCCTGATGATGCTTCTGCTGTTCTTAACGGAATCGACGTTGCTCACTCTATCTTTATTCTTGTATCTAAGTCAGGTACAACACTTGAAACACTTACAAACGAATCATTCGTTACAGACGCTCTTAAGAAGGCAGGTCTTGATGCATCAAAGCATATGATTGCAGTTACATCAGAGACTTCACCTCTTGCTAAGAGTGATAATTACCTTGAAGCGTTCTTCATGGATGACTTTATCGGCGGACGTTATTCTTCAACATCAGGTGTTGGCGGAGCAGTTCTTTCACTTGCTTTCGGTCCTGACGTATTCGCAGCATTCCTTGAGGGTGCCGCTGAAGAAGACAAGCTTTCTGCTAACCCCGATATGTACAAGAATCCTGCTATGCTTGATGCACTTATCGGTGTTTACGAGCGTAACGTTCTTGGTTATGACAGCACAGCAGTGCTTCCTTACTCACAAGCTCTTAGCCGTTTCCCTGCTCACTTACAGCAGCTTGATATGGAGTCTAACGGTAAGAGTGTTAACCGCTTCGGCGAGCCTATAGATTATGTAACAGGACCTATCATCTTCGGTGAGCCCGGTACTAACGGACAGCATTCTTTCTACCAGCTTCTTCACCAGGGAACTGATATCATTCCTCTTCAGTTCATCGGATTTAAGAACAGCCAGCTCAGAAACGATGTTAACATTCAGGACAGCACAAGCCAGCAGAAGCTCTGCGCTAACGTTGCTGCTCAGATTGTTGCATTTGCTTGCGGCAAGAAGGATGACAACCTCAACAAGAACTTCAAGGGCGGCAGACCTTCAAGCATTATCATCGGTGAGGAGCTTGATCCCAAGGCTCTTGGTGCTCTTCTTGCTCACTTCGAGAACAAGGTTATGTTCCAGGGATTTGTATGGAACATCAACAGCTTCGATCAGGAAGGCGTTCAGCTTGGTAAGGTTCTTGCAAAGAAGGTTCTTGCTCACGAGACAGATGGTGCTCTTGCTGAGTACTCCAAGCTTTTGAACATCTAAGGTTGACAGTAATAAGCTACTAAACTACAATAGCTATAATTTAATATTACTCTTCAGGGCAGGGTGTAATTCCCTACCGGTGGTATAGCCCACGAGCCGCAAGGCATGAATCGGTGCAATTCCGATGCCGACAGTATAGTCTGGATGGAAGAAGGATAATACAGTTTTTATATCTGTTATTTCTAGGCTCTGAGATTAATTCTCAGAGCCTTTTTAATCCCTAGGATTTTAATGGATCTTGGGATTATTGAAATTATGTAACTGCCCTGGACTGCATGTCCGGGGCTTTTTTTGAGTACATATCCCAATTGCCCAATGTACAGAAAGGAACATCGCATGACCGACGAATATTACATGAATAAAGCGATAAGACTTGCCAAAAAAGGGGAAGGTTTTGTAAGCCCCAATCCAATGGTCGGCGCCGTTGTTGTTAAAAGAGGCGTTGTTATCGGAAAGGGCTATCACCAAAGATACGGAGATCTCCACGCAGAGAGAAACGCTCTCAAAAACTGCAGTGAAAATCCTAAGAGCGCTACACTCTATGTTACTTTGGAGCCCTGTTGCCATCATGGCAAGACTCCTCCTTGCACAGACATCATCATAGAAAAAGGAATCTCAAGAGTTGTTGTGGGAACTGTGGACGTAAACCCTCTCGTTGCAGGAAAAGGTATAGAAATCTTGCGAAACCACGGCATCCAGGTTGATGTAGGCATCCTTGAAAATGAATGCATAGCGATAAATAAATTCTTTAATAAGCACATGACCACAGGTCTTCCCTATGTAGTTATGAAATATGCAATGACTGCTGATGGCAAGATAGCTACAAAGACCGGTGCTTCGAAATGGATAACTTCTGACGGCGCAAGGGAATCTGTTCACAAGCTCCGTAAAGTGTTAAGCGCAATAATGGTAGGCGTTTCAACAGTTATAGCGGATGATCCAATGCTTAACTGCAGACTAAGCGAACCCCATATCGATCCTGTGAGAATTGTCTGCGATACACATTTAAGGACACCTCTTTCTTCACAACTAGTACGAACCGCCAATGAAATAAGGACTATCATTGCAACTTCCGTAGATCCCGCTAAGGCTAAAGACTACGAGCGACATGGTTGCCAGATCCTGCAGGTTCCCAAAAAAGGTGAGCATCTGGACCTTACCACTCTTTTCAAAAAACTTGGATCTATAGGGATTAACAGCATTCTACTTGAAGGTGGTGGTACTTTAAATTTCAGCGCTCTTTCAGAACACCTTGTTGATGAAGTCTATGTTTATATGGCTCCCAAGATTTTTGGTGGAAGCGCCAAGTCCCCTGTAGAAGGCATCGGAATAGATAACCCCGGTGATGCCATTAAACTTAACACCAGAAAAGTAACCGGCATTGGACCTGACATACTAATACAAAGTGAGGTTGAATATCTATGTTCACCGGAATAATTGAAGAAATCGGATTTGTAAAAAATGTAATCAAAAGCTCCGAGACAGGAACAATAAACATCTCCTGTAAAAAGGTACTTGAGGATGTACATATCGGAGACAGCATAAGCGTGTGCGGCGTGTGCCTCACCGTTACTCAGTTTTCTAAAGATAACTTTTTTGCTGATGTAATGAATGAGACTTTTAATCGCTCTATTTTGTCCAAATTAAAAAAAGGCTCAAGAGTAAATCTTGAAAGAGCCATGCGAGCAGACGGAAGATTTGGCGGACACCTTGTTTCGGGACATATCGACGGAACGGGAGAGATTGCCTCAATAAAAAGAGACGGAAACGCCGTGTGGCTTGAAATAGCTGCTCCTTCCAATATTATGGAGGGAATAACTCAAAAAGGCTCAGTTGCAATTGACGGCATCAGCCTTACTGTTGCCAACACAGGAATACATTCATTCTGGGTATCCGTAATACCACATACTCTTTCAGAAACAACTCTTGGAGAAAAGAAAATCTCCGATGCAGTCAATCTTGAAACAGATATGATCGGCAAATACGTGATGAATTTCCTAAGAAATACCGGCAAGCAAGAAAACGGCCCCAAGATAACGCGAGAATTTCTGCTATCTAACGGCTTTTAAAAGGAGAAGGATATGGGAATAAACAAAGAAAAGATTCTTGATGCCCTTAAGGATCTAAAAGAAGGAAAGCTCATCCTTGTTACCGATGATGAGAAGAGAGAAAACGAAGGGGATTTTATATGCTCCGGAGAGCTTGCAACAACACAAAGCATCAACTTTATGGCTACTCACGGCAAAGGTCTTATCTGCATGCCAATGAGTGAAGAGTTTGCCGTAAAGCTTTCTCTTGCACCCATGGTAAGCCACAACACTGACAACCACGAAACTGCTTTTACAGTGTCGATCGATCATGTTAATACCACTACAGGTATATCCGCAGAAGAAAGAGCTCTCACCGCAGTTAAAGCTTCCATGGATGATGCAAAGCCTGAAGATTTTAGGCGCCCCGGCCACATGTTTCCTCTTGTCGCAAAGAGCGGCGGCGTACTTGAAAGGGAAGGACATACGGAAGCCACAGTAGATCTCATGCGTCTTGCAGGACTTAAAGAAATCGGTCTTTGCTGCGAGATCATGGGCGATGACGGCAAGATGCTTACAGGAGATGCTCTGGTGTCCCTCGCAAAAAAATACGGCATAACAATGATAAGCGTCGCAGATATAAAAGAGTTCCGCAAAGTCTACGACAATCTTGTGGAATGTGCATCTATTGCCAAAATGCCCACCAAATACGGGAAATTTACTGCCCACTGTTACATTAACAAGCTTAGCGGCGAGCACCATGTTGCCCTTGTTATGGGTGATATTTCTGACGGAGAAGATGTTCTTTGCAGAGTACACTCAGAGTGTCTTACAGGTGACGTATTTGGTTCCATGCGCTGTGACTGCGGCCAGCAGCTTGACAGAGCAATGCAGATGATCGCAGAAAAAGGTCGAGGTGTTCTGTTATACATGCGCCAGGAAGGAAGAGGCATCGGCCTTGTTAATAAGCTTAAAGCCTACGAGCTTCAAGAAAAGGGAATGGATACCCTTGAAGCAAATATTGCTCTTGGCTTTCCCGGAGATATGAGGGAGTACTACATCGGTGCTCAGATATTAAGAGAGCTTGGTATAAAATCCCTTAATCTTATGACCAACAATCCTGATAAAGTATATCAGCTTGAGGACTATGGAATTGAGATAAAGAAACGCGTTCCCATAGAAATAGAAGCTAATCCGTTTGATAAGTTCTATCTTCAGACCAAGAAAATAAGGATGGGCCATATATTGAAAGTTTGATGCTGACGTGTACGATACGCATCATTAAGCCGACATCATGAAAATATAATTTTCAAATTTTCAAATAAATAATAAGGAGGGAAGAATGATCCATTCATCTCCATCGAATGGATTATTCAAAAAGATTATGAAAATTTACGAAGGAAATCTGGTATCAGAAAAAATAAAGGTGGGAATCGTCGTTGCAAGATTTAACGAGTTTATCACATCTAAGCTTCTTGGAGGCGCTGTAGATGCTCTTAAAAGAGAGAACGTTGCAGACGATGATATAGAAGTTGCCTGGGTTCCCGGAGCATTTGAGATTCCTCTTATCGCAGATAAGATGGCAAAGAGCGGTAAGTACGACGTCGTTATCTGCCTCGGCGCAGTAATAAGAGGATCAACATCACATTATGATTATGTATGCGCAGAAGTATCAAAGGGCGTTGCTCAGGTTAGTTTAAACAGCGGTATCCCAGTTATGTTCGGAGTTCTTACAACAGATACCATTGAACAGGCAATAGAAAGAGCCGGAACAAAAGCCGGAAACAAGGGCTTTGAATGTGGCCAGGGTGCTATTGAAATGGTTAATCTTATTAGAAATATTGGTTAAAAAATACGATCCGGAGGTTTCTCCGGATCGTTTTACTTTTCTTCCACAAAAAACGTATATATAATTTTGTCTGTTTATCAAAGCTCTGCGATAAGCTCCATTACAAGGGCTGCGCAGTCTTTTGCTGCCTTGGCTTCGAATGTAGGATAATCTACTTCTGCGCTTCCGTCTGCCTTATCTGAGATTGCTCTGATGATAAGGAAAGGAACACCGTTAAGGTAACTTGCCTGCGCAATTGCAGCTCCTTCCATCTCGGCGCACATTCCGCCGTGGTTCTTGATGATGTCATCCTTAACTTCTTTGCTGCTGATGAACTGATCTCCGCTGCAGACTCTTCCTTCGTAAACTCCGATATCGGGAGCTACTTTCTTAATGGAAGCCTTAGCTTTTTCTCTCATCTCTTTATCAGCTTCAAAGTTTACGGCTCCAATCTGAGGAACCTCTCCCTTGGCGTATCCGAAGATTGTGATGTCTACGTCGTGATAGCAAGCATCAACGGAAAGAACGATGTCTCCGATGTTGAGCTTGGAATCAAGTGATCCGGCAACACCTGTGTTGATAACGTGTGTAACATCGAAAAGATCTACAAGGATCTGTACGCAGATACCTGCGTTTACTTTGGCAATACCGCTTCTTACAACAACTACGTCTTTTCCGCCTATGATTCCTTCATAGAATTCCATAGATGCCTTTTTTACGATGCGATTTACCGTCATGTTGCTCTTAAGTGCCTGAACTTCAACCTCCATGGCACCGATAATACCTATTTTCATTATTTGTCTCCGTTTTTCTTTTGAGAAATTTTCTTAGAAGATATCGTGATCACTCGGGATATACAAGATGCTTTTCATCAATGTTGTAAAGCGTGTTATCGAGATATCTTTTTGCAAGGAAATTAGCCATTCCAAGGTTCATATCAAGATAGTTTCCGCAGTCTCTTGGGCTTGCTCCGGGAACTTCTCCCTTAAAGTCACGCATAAACTCAAACATTCTTGTGATAAGAGGAACTACGGTCTTGGAATCAAGATCTCCTGCAAGTACGATGTAGAAGCCTGTTCTGCATCCCATAGGTCCAAAGTAGATTGTCTTGTCCTTGTATTCTTCGTCATTTCTAAGAAATGTTGCTCCGAGGTGCTCCATTGTATGAACTTCTGCTGTGTTCATTACAGGCTCTCTGTTGGGAGCTGTCATCCTAAGGTCAAAAGTTGTGATTGTCTCCTGTCCAACCTTGTCTTTACGGGATACGTAGATTCCCGGCTCAAGGTCAATGTGGTTAACTGTAAAGCTGGCAATTTTCTCCATTATGTCACTTACTCCTTGTTAGTTTCGTTAAATACCTCGTATGAACACTTGAGGTATTCTTTTATGTTGGCGTAGTCGCGATTTGCGATCGCGGTATAAAGCGTGTCTACCAAAAACAGCTGAGCAAAACGTGAGCTTGTTATTCCGCTCTTTTTGTCAATCTCAGGAGATGTTGCAAAAAGAACCAGGTCGCACCCTGTGGTTAGCGGGTTATTGCCGAGCTTTGTTATGGCAATAAGTGTAGCCTTAGTACCTTTTGCAATGTTAAATAATTGCATTATCTCTTTGTTCTTGGCGTTGTCACTAATGAACAGTATAACATCATTTTGTTTTGCCTGCGATATTGTCATTAAATTCATGTGATAATCCTGATTGAATACCACATTGTAATGGATCCTGCAAAGCTTGCAGTATAAATCATAAGCTGCTACTCCGGCAGTTCCAACACCAAATATCTGAATCTGTTTGGCTTTTACCAGTTTGGTTACTACTTCATTAAATGTTCCTGCATCAAACAGTCTGTATGTTGTCTGTATGGCCTGAACGCTGGTGGCGCATATATTGTCTGCAATTGACTGAAGAGATGTGTATTCGTTTACATCCTTAAATGAGACTCTGGGACCCCCTTTTTCAGCCTGAATAAGTGATGTGTTCATTTCGGTGTAATACGCCATTTTTAGTTCTTTTAATCCGGCATATCCTATTGCCTGGGCAAAACGAGTCCATGATGCCTGCGTCGTTCCGGATAATCTTGCAAGTTCTTTTACGGGATATTGAAAGAGATCTTCTTTTCTTTCCAAGACAAAATCGGCCACTGCCTTTTCTGATGCGGGAAGTTTGTTGTAGCAACTTTTTATTTTCTCACTGACAATATTCATGGGCACCTCCGGAGGCGTTCTTAATATCATAACTATGGTGTCTCTTGCGGATAAAAACTAACTACACTAATAGTATATCTCAATTCTATTTATAGAATGAAATTAATTTTCAAAGTTTTTATTACCAGCTATTAAACTTTTATAAAGGTATACATTTTGCACAATCTTTATGTTATATTCAAAGAGGCAGAATTATTATTTTTCTTAATGAAAGGAGATTATTTCTATGAAATGGGTATGTCAGGTTTGTGGATATGTTCATGAAGGCGATCAGCCCCCGGAGGCTTGTCCCGTATGTAAAGCACCCGCTTCCAAATTCTCTAAACAGGAAGGTGAGAAGGTTTGGGCTTGTGAGCATGTCCTTGGTGTAGCTAGTGAAGCTCCTGAAGAGATAAAGAACGGTCTTCGCGAGATGTTCAATGGTGAGTGTTCTGAGGTCGGAATGTATCTTGCTATGGCTCGTGTAGCTATCAGAGAGGGCTATCCCGAGATCGGTGCTTTCTATGAGAAGGCTGCTTGGGAAGAGGCTGAGCATGCTGCTCAGTTTGCTGAGATGCTTGGTGAAGTTCTTACAGACTCTACCAAGAAGAATCTTGAGCTTCGTGCAGATGCTGAGTATGGCGCAACACAGGGTCGTGCTGATCTTGCTAAGAAGGCAAAAGAGCTTAATCTTGATGCGATTCATGATGCAGTTCATGAGATTGGTCGTGATGAGGCTAGACATGGTAAGGCCTTTGAGGGTCTGTTGAAGAGATACTTTGGCTGATAACCTGCTTAGAAATAAATACTGCATAGATAAAGGCTGAGCTTTTGGCTCAGCCTTATTTTTTGTTATAGGTCTTTTACTTTGCTCATAAAGTCTGTTAGCTGTTCAATAGGTATGGGTTTTGAAAACTTATAGCCCTGCAAGTAGCTTGCATACATATTTTTGCAGCGTTCCTCATCACCTTTATCCTCAACGCCTTCATACAATACATCATATTCAAGATCGCTGAACATGTGGGCAAGGTGAGAAACAAGGGTTTCGGATTGGGCATCGTTTCTGCTTGCAGTCACAAGTGATCTGTCGAACTTTATGATGTCAAAAGGTATCTCAAGAATTCTTTCAAAATTGGAATATCCTGTTCCGAAATCATCCAGATAGAAGGTGATTCCGCTCATCTTAAGCTCAAGAATCTTTTCTTTTATCTCCATAAAGTCTTTCTCGTTCTGACTCTCAGTTATCTCTATCGCGATCTTGTCAAAAGGAATCTCGCAGCCGCTTACTACATTCCTTACTTTTCTGCAGAAGTCTCTGTCTTTAAGATCAAGAACGGAGAAATTCACAGATATTCTTGAGATATAGTACCCCTCTCGAAGGAATTTCTTTATCTGATTGCAGGTCTTGGACAATATGATCATGGTGAGCGAATTGATGTAATTATGGCTCTCCGCTATGGGTATAAACCTGTCGGGAAATACCATTCCCATCTCATCAAGCTTAAGTCTCATCAGCGCTTCCGCTGTATCATATCTACCTGTTGAAATATTGTAAACCGGTTGGCAGTACACCAGCACTCTCGGATCTTCGAGATTATTTTTTTCGCTTATATCAGCAAGCTGGTCCACAATATATTTATGCTCATAGAATCTCTCTATGTCCTCTGCCTGTATCATCTTAATCTCTTTTTCAGGCATTCTGTTTTCCTTGTATTCAATGAGACTTAGGTAATCCGTAGGTTCTTTTATCCTATAGGTTGATTCAATTATTATGATCTTGTAGTCGTGCCTGTAGATGTTGTGCTGTTCATGAAACAGCTTCATCATCTTCTTTGTTCTTTCTTCATAATCGGGATTCATCTCTTTTTCCACTACCAGTATCATTCTGCCCGGTGATATCTGGAAAAGGGTTCCTCCCTTAAAGAAATCCATTGTTACTTCCCTAAGTTTTTCTCTTATTTCTTTGGGATATTTGCGATTATTCTTTTCGAATTCATGCATATATAGGCTAAAGACGATTATTCCTATTTTCTTCTTGGCAGCCGTTTCCACTCTTTCCTCAAATGAATCGACGTGAAGTGAACCCCACTCAAGATCATAGGGGTTAGCGTGAAGCAGATAAAGCACTGCTATGATTGGAAACAGGAAGGTGGCCGTTGTGAATGACTGCTGTCTGTGGAGCGCCTGCAATATCATAATTAAAACCGCAACTGCGCCTGTTCCTATAAAGGCCATAACTACGGGCCTGTAGGTTCTGTTTCTATACCTGATCAAAAGATACATCAAAAATCCAACAAGGATAAGGTATCCCGTTGCAAAGAATTCATGGCCGGTGGTGATGTTGCCGTCAGCACTTATGTAGAACCCTACTTTTGTTATTGTTCCTACTATTTCGGCAAGAATTATAACGCACACGGCTATAAGCGCATACCAAGCGTACCTCTGCTCACCCTTCTGATTAAGCTGCAGAGGACTTCTCATATAAACAACATAAATTGCCAGATTTGAAAATAGGAGATAATGATAAAGAAAACGAAGTAAATAGATCATCGGGAGCGTTATTGCAGACACATGCACAAGCAGCATATGAAACAATACGTTGCACATAGCCGCTCCCACTATAGATGCCATGATATATTTGAAGATGGTAAATTCTCGGCTCTGCTTAACATAAGCAACATGAATAAGAACGGTGATAACCATAATTATCGCCATTACAAGAATATCCCCAACGGGACTGTATGAGCTCAAATAGGTTTCCGTGCTAATAGTCATTATCTTTCCCCTCATATGAAAAATAACTCAACACATCTTATTCTCTGCTGCTGACTTCACTATCTATAAGCTCTACTATTGTATTTGTCGCACTGTGAAGGTTGCTCTTACTCATGTTCTCAATGAATGTCTCTCTTCTCTCATAGAGATCTTCAATGGTCTCCACCAGTATATCCTCATCCAGATCGTCATTATCTATCACAAGAGAAAATCCCTGCTGCTCAAAGGACTTGGCATTGAGCATCTGATCTCCTCTGCTTGATTTTGTGGAAAGGGGGATCAAAATATTGGGCTTCTTAAGGGCAAGAAGTTCACAGATTGAGTTTGCGCCGGCCCTTGATACCACAATATCCGCCATTGCAAAGATGTCCTTTAGTTCATTTTTGACATATTCAAACTGCTTATATCCGGGAACTGTAAGCTTAAGGTTGTCCATTTTCTCTTTTCCGCAGATATGAACTACATTGAAATTCGGAAGGAGTCTTGGAAGTGCATATCTAACTGTCTCGTTTACGGACTGCGCACCAAGGCTTCCACCAATAACCATAAGAACGGGCTTATCCTCGGTAAAGTCGCAAAGCTTCTTGCCTTCCTCAGGAGATCCCATTCCAAGCTCTTCTCTTATGGGTGTACCTGTAAGCACTGCCTTCTCAGCGGGAAGAAGTCTCATTGTCTCCGGGAAATTACAACATATCTTTGTAGCTCCTGTCATGCTGAGTCTGTTTGCAAGTCCGGGAGTCATATCTGATTCATGAACGATATAAGGTATCTTAAGTGCGCCTGCTGCCCTTACAACCGGTACACTAACAAACCCGCCTTTTGAGAAAACTATGTCGGGTTTTATTGTCTTAAGGAGCTTTTTTGCTTCTCCAAATCCCTTGAGAACTCTAAACGGATCGGTGAAATTCTTGGGGTCAAAGTATCTTCTAAGCTTACCTGTCGCAATTCCAAAATATGGAACGTTGTAATCCTCTATAAGCTTTTTCTCAATTCCGTTATACGATCCGATGTAATATATCTCGTATCCTGCCTTTTTAAGAGCGGGTATAAGTGCAATATTAGGTGTTACATGCCCTGCACTTCCGCCTCCTGTAAGCACGATTTTCTTGGTAGCATTGTCGCTCAACTTATGTTCCTTCTTCCATTAATAATCTTAAGGCACAAAAAACTGTCTTTGTGCCTTATAGTATACCATAATTCCCTGTTTGGTTAAATTTATTCTGCTATCTCGTAGGTCAGCATATCCTTTTCTTCATAGGGCTTTATAAGTTCATTTACTATGTCATCGGAAAAGTCTTTGACACTCTCCAGGGTTTCTTCGTAATTCTCCATAGTCATCTCGCCTTCGCCGCTGACCATTTTGTCCAGCATAAGCTTATTGATATCCGGTGAAAAGTGAAGTGAATCCATGTATTTATCCAGGTTTGTTGCTGTTTCTCTGTCATTCTGGAAACAGAAAACTCTCACGTTGTCATATTGTAAAAGAGCTTTCGTCATCTCTTTTTCATTGTATATAACCGCATCTCTTTCTCCTGATCTGTAAATTCCATCCCACCACAACATGGAATACACAGGATAAAAGCATATAAACTGTGTTTCCGGATGATCGGCTGCTTCCTTGGTCAAAAGAGCTATGTTCTTCTCAAGGTTCTCCTGATAAACTGTTTCTTCCATCATGTCCACTACTTTTCTTGGTCTGTAGTATAGGCCAAGAGCCATGTGTGGTCCAAACTCTTTCCACTTTGCCCAGTTGTAGGAAAGCCCCTCGTCGTAGCTTGAAGATAAAGAATTTGCAAGCTGATAAGGAATCTTTTCCAAAAGCACGTCCTTGTTATAAAGGTACTGGACATCATTAAAGGGGTTATGATCATAGAGATACATGGGGCAACCTGTAGATTTGTAGGTTGTAGATGCATCTGCCGACAGTGATGACGGATCAATATTGTAAAAAACATATTTTATATCATGATCTTTGAATGCTTCATCCAAAAGATAACACAGATCCGCAGTTGCGCCGTATGATCTGATTGCCTTTACGGATTTCACATTATAGGCTTCGTCGTACCAGGCATTATTGTTGTTCTCAACAACCGATGAGCCTACTATAACAGCATCATAGTCAAAGTTCCTTAAGGTTCCCACACATTGGTATTCCTTGTCATTTAATACTGCCTTCATTCCAAACCATGGTTTGTGATAGTGATAAAAGGGATCAAAGACATACACTATTGAGGCTATAAGACATGCGCATATAAGTATTGCTGCTGCCAGTCTTTTTATGAAGTTTGAAGCGTTGTTTTCTTTTTTCATATCTTTATTATTGGTCCAAAAAATTATCCGTTATCAAAATTTGAAGTAAATAAAAGTGCTGACATTTGAAAGTGATATAAATGAAAGTATAAAGAGTACTGTATAGAAAGCCACAGTCTTTAGGTCATACCTGGTCTCTTTTATGATCTCACCGGTATTTTTCCTTGTCATTACAAAAGCACTGATAAGTATGTATATGATCATTGTTAATAAGAACACTGTATCTGCGCTTCCTATTCCCAGCCTTGTAAAGACCTGTCTAAATACGTAGTTCTCTGATATCTCAAGCTGTCCTGCCGTTCTTGTAAGAAAGCCCGGATATGTCCAGAAGAAGGCTCTTTTAAACATTCCAAATGCATGTGCCAGATCCTGTGATCTGAAAAATACCAGTGATACAACAAACATAAAGAATGTAAGGGCGTTTCCTACAGCTCTTGGAACAGTAAAAAATGGCTTTTCTCTAAGAAGATATTTTTTCTTTTTGGACGATCCGTCATCTACGCCCACAATTCCAAGGTCATCCCACACAACCAAAAGTCCCTGCATGAGTCCCCAGCAGATATATGTCCAACCGGCTCCATGCCATAAACCGCTTAAAACAAAGACTATAAGGACATTTATAACTGTGCGTCTTTTTCCTTTTCTGCTTCCTCCAAGGGGTATATATACGTACTTGATAAAAAATCTTGAAAGTGTCATGTGCCAGCGCTGCCACAGCTCTTTTGCCGAAGAAGCTTTGTATGGTGAATTGAAATTTATCGGAAGCTCAATACCAAGCATGAGGCTAACGCCGTTTGCCATGTCGCAGTATCCCGAAAAATCAAGATATATCTGGAAGGTGTAAGCAAGCATAACCGCTATTACGGTAAGTGTATCCAGATAATATGCCTGTTCAAAGCCATAATTGGCTACTCTTGCAAGTGTGTCAGCAAGGATTACTTTCTTTGAAAGTCCTATGATGAAAGACATAAGGCCCTTTGCAAAAGTATCGCTGTTTATCTGTCTGAGTTCTCTGTTATTGAACTGGTCTATCATTTCTTTGTGAAATGCGATCGGTCCCTGAATAAGCTTAGGGAAATAAACCGTGTACATTACGTAAGTAAGGAATGGATAGTGCTCAGCTTCTCCTTTTGCTCTGTCTATGATAAAAGAAATTTGACCAAAGGTATAAAAGCTGATTCCTACGGGCATCAGAATCTCTTTTACTGAAATACCCGCACCGGATACTGCGTTAATATTATCAACAAAAAATCCAAGGTATTTAAAATAAAATAACAGTCCAAGGTTAAATAGAACGCCGATCACTTTTAGTGCCTTAAGTGAATTGTCTTTTACCTTGGTCATTATGAAACTTATAAGGTAATTTGCGCAGATACTGACAATAAGTATTGCCAGGAAAGAAGCGCCAAAAGTGTAATAGAAATACAGTGACATAAGAGTCAGAAACCCGTCTGCCACTGTATATTTGTGAATTCTGTTAAGTATATGCCATCCTGCCACAAGCACAGGCAAAAACAGCAGTATGAATGTAAAGGAATTAAAACCCATTTGCTATCTCCATGAAATCTGATTCATGAAAAGTATAGCATAGTTTTATTTGGCAAGTCTAATGACATTCCAGCTTCTTGCAGGAAGTTTACTTGTAAGAATGCCCTTTGTAACCTTGCTTGACTTAGTCATATCTACCGGCTTAACGTTGTCAGGATTCTTTTCAGAGTTAATAGCTTTGAGATCCTTGTGTGTAAGAACGCTGTGCTCTACAACCTTGTAACCCGCATACTGTCTAAGATCGCAGGAAAGCTCGAAATCATCTTCAAGGTTCTTATTAACCGCAAAGATTGTAAGTGCCTCATTCTCATCATCAGCAATAACAACGCTGTCTACATAAGGAGCATCTCCGTGCTCTGATTCGTATGTGGGAACCTTAACTACAGTGTTAAGAACTTCTCCTCTTCCGTATACGCTTGCCTGCATATAAGGATAGAAGATAGTCTGTCTCCAAGCACCTGTGTCTGATGTCATGATAGGTGCAATAACATTTACGAGCTGAGCAAGGCATGCGATCTTAACTCTGTCTGCATGTCTGAGGAGAGTGATAAGCATTGATCCTACAAGGAGTGCATCCTCGAAGTTGTATATATCTTCAAGCTGATGAGGGTGCTCTACCCACTTTTCAAGTTTCTTATCCTGCTCGTTGGAATGATACCATACGTTCCACTCGTCAAATGAAAGATTGATAGTCTTATCAGATCTCTTTATAGCTTTAACATAATCACAGATACTTACAACCTGGCTGATGAACTTATCCATTGCTACGCTGCTTGCAAGGAAATTCGGTGTATCATCCTTCTGGTTTCCGTAATATGTGTGAAGTGAAAGATAATCTGTAGTATCATAGCTGTTCTCAAGAACGATTCTCTCCCACTCACCGAATGTTGCCATTCCAAGTCCCGAAGAACCGCAAGCAACCGTCTCAATAGTGGGATCTACAAGTTTCATGATATGTCCTGCTCTTCCGGCCTTGCGTCCGTACTCCTCTGCAGTCATATGACCCATCTGCCAAGGTCCGTCCATCTCGTTTCCGAGGCACCAGAGCTTAATGTTATAAGGATCCTTAACTCCGTTCTTGATTCTCATATCACTGTAGAGAGTTCCGCTCTTAATATTGCAGTACTCTACTACATTCTTGGCATCCTCGATGCCTCTTGTTCCCAAGTTAATGGCATACATGGGCTCGGTCTTAACCTTTTTACACCAGTTCATGAACTCATCAAGACCGAATTCATTGGTCTCAACAACTCCCCATGCAAGCTCGATGCGTCTTGGTCTGTTTTTCTTGGGTCCTACACTATCCTCCCAATTAAAGGCAGACACGAAGTTTCCACCGGGATATCTCACAATAGGAACACCGATCTCTTTAATAAGTTTGATAACGTCTTTTCTGTATCCGTCCTTATCAGCAAACTTATTACCGGGCTGGTAGATACCTTCATAAACAGCCCTTCCAAGATGCTCTATAAAGGAACCGTAGATACGCTTGTCGACCTTACCGATAGTAAAGTCGCGATCAATACAAATCTGTACTTTGTTTTCTGTCTTTTGCTTTTTCATTTTACGTACCCCTAAAATAATTCAATGTTATATAAACAACTATAACCTATTCTTTCTAAAAAGAAAATGGAAAAATGCGATTATTTTCAAAAAAAATGATAATATATATGTATCTTTATATAAGTCACAGACAATAACGCAACCAGGAAGGAATCACAATGGCTAAAAAGAACGTGTTTTTAAAGCTTGGTATCGCATCAGCTATTATAAGCGGTATCTGTGCTTTCAGTAATTATATTTATAAGATTTCATCTTTTCCGCATCAGCACAAGGACAGCGACCCTGACTTTAGTCCGGAGATCACAGGCGGAAGGATGTTTATCAGAAATCATCCCAACAAAAGAGATATGTATATCGATAGTATCGATTCTCTTCGTCTTCATGCTTCATATATCCCTGCTGATATAGAAAGCCACAAATATGTAATCCTTATACACGGTATCTGGAATAATTCAGAGTATTGCGGAATATATGCTAAGCACTACCTTGAAAAAGGCATCAATTGCCTTCTTCCGGATCTTAGAGGCTTTGGTAAAAGTGAGGGCAAGTATGTAGGATATGGATTTGATGACAGATTTGATATCCTTGAGTGGATATATTGGATTGTAAAAAGAGATCCCGATGCACATATCCTTATCCACGGAATGTCCATGGGCGCTGCAACAACACTTATGACCACGGGAGAAAAACTCCCTTCAAATGTAAAAGCAGCCATTTCAGACAGCTCGTATTCAAGGCTCAGAGAGCAATTTGCTTCTTCATACAAATTATTCAAGGGCTCTTTTGTTCCGCTTCCGATAGCTCTTTTCATATCAAGGATTGTAATTCTGCTTCGTTCAGGATTTGATATTAACAAGGTTAATCCCGTTGATGCGGTCAAGAACTCGCAGACACCTACTTTGTTTATCCACGGTGATGATGACACTCTTATCGATCCTCATATGTGTTCTGTTCTCTATGAAGCAGCTAAATGTCCCAAGAAGTATTGTATGATCCTTGGTTCAGGTCATATTGAAGCGGTTGTAAAAGATCCTTCCAATTTCTGGGGTAAGATAAGTACTTTCCTTGCATCTACAGATTTTTGATTTAAGAATAGACATAATTAAAGGCGCGGCATCTTTTGATGTCACGCCTTTTACTATGCTTTTTTATCAGTTACCTATACGAGTCCAAAGGTTTTTAGAATAAACAACCAGAACGTAAGTGAAAAAGAACATCCAAAGGTTGTCAGCATCACTATGCTACTACTAAGCGTTCCCTCATGTCCCATGCTTTTGGCCATTATGTAGCAGCTTACTGTTGTCGCTGATCCCAGCATAACAAGTATTGCTATAAGCTGCTCTCCGGTAAAGCCAAACTTTATGGCTATTGGTAGAAAGATTGCCACAAGTGCAAAAAGTTTTATGAAGGTTGCAATAAAAGCTGTTCTTGCATCGTTAACGGCTTTTCTGATATCAAAGGTTGCTCCCATCGACATAAGTCCCAGTGGTGTAGCGAGTTTGGCGATATCTCCCACAAGGGTCTTAAATATTCCCGGCTGAGGAATATGCAGTATGGACCAGATAAACCCAAGGATTATTCCGATGATTATGGGATTTTTGATTATTCCTATAAGGGTACTTTTTATAAGATCCTTATCTATATTGCTTTCTTTTCCGGCGCCTGCGTCTTCTTTACTGTTACTTCCTTCTGCAGTCACCATCAGTATTATTACAGCAAATATGTTGTACAAGGGGACGCTTCCAAGTATCATAAGCGGTCCCATTCCGGAGCTCATTTCTCCGTATATGTTCTGTATAAATGCTATTCCAAGTAGAGCAGCGCTACTTCTGTAAGATGCCTGTATGAATTCACCACGCTTTGGTCTGTCTTTTACAATTATTCCTGAAAGCAAAGTTATTACTGCTATGCTTATGGATGTTACAAAAAAGCAGAATAAAACAAATTTCCCATCCCATGTTCCGGCGAAATCCTGACTTACAAGATCTTTGAATACCAAAACGGGAAGAGAAATTTTGAATACAAATTTATTCATCCAAGAGGATGCCTTTTCGTCCATGATGCCGAGTTTATTAAATATATATCCCAGCACCATGAGCATAAATATCGGTAATGTGACGTTTAAACTAAAAAGCAGATTTTCCATTTTTTATTTTTATCTCATCCGAGGTTATTTTAATATGATTCCAACAGGGCAATGGTCTGATCCAAGAGCCTCACTGTAAATCTTTGCATCCTCTACCTTAGACATATAGTCCTTAGATACAATAAAGTAGTCAATACGCCATCCTGCGTTCTTTTCTCTTGCATGGAATCTATATGACCACCATGAATAAGCACCCTCAAGGTCCGGATAAAAATATCTGAATGTATCCACAAGGTCTGAAGAAACAACATTATCAAACTTAGCTCTTTCTTCGTCGGTAAATCCGGCGTGGCCTCTGTTGCTTTTAGGATTCTTAAGGTCTATTTCTTTGTGTGCGACATTGAGATCTCCGCAGTAGATTACGGGTTTTTTCTTCTCAAGTTCCTTGATGTATTTGAGAAAATCATCTTCCCAAACCTGTCTGTATTCCAGTCTTGAAAGGTCTTCTTTTGCATTGGGAACATAGACAGTCACCAAATAATATTCAGGGTATTCTGCTGTGATCACCCTTCCTTCGTGGTCATGTTCCTCTATTCCAAGTCCATAGGTTACGGAAATAGGTTTTTCTTTTGTAAATATAGCTGTTCCTGAATAGCCTTTTTTCTCGGCATAGTTCCAGTATTCTTCATATCCCGGAAGGTCCATTTTGATCTGACCCTCCTGAAGCTTGGTCTCTTGAAGACAAATTACATCAGGATTTTCTTTATCCATAAATTCCTGAAAGCAGCCTTTTGATACGCAGGCTCTAAGTCCGTTGACATTCCATGATACCAGTTTAATTCCCATGTTTAGACATTTCCTTTTATTCGTTGTAAGCTCTCATCCGTCTCTTTTAACATCTGACGAAGTGAGAGGTTCTCTTCATAGCTGAATTCACAGATTGAATACTGTAAATGATTAATATATCTCTTGGAGTCGTTAAGAAGTTTGGTGTTCTGCACAGACATCTCTTCTCTAAGGCTCTCTGACCTCTCTTCATCGTCTGTGATCTCTATGACGGCGAATTCATCACCTCGTATTCTACCGATTATACAGTCATCAAATACAGACTCCAAAATGTCTGCAACCTTCTTAACCACGCGATCTCCCTCATCGTGTCCATAGAAATCATTGATTCCTTTGAGAGATTCCATATGAATATAAGCTACTATTGCATAGTTGCCTTCTCGGAATTCTTCCTTCATAAGGTCATAAGCCTTTGCAAAGAAGCCTCTTCTGTTGAGTCCACCCGTGAGATAATCCTGATCTCCTATATGATCAAGAACTGAGTCATCTCTTGCAAGCTCCTCCTGTACATCATACAGTTCTTCCTTAGTTTCCTGAAGTTGTCTTTCAAGATATGACAATCTGGATATTCCGGTAAGTATTCCGGTGATACTGTCAAAAAAGTTATCTATGAGGAAGTTTCTGTGGAAGTCTACAACCATAAGTCCCAGTTGACATTCTCCAACAAAAAGATTGCCCATTAACAATACTTTATTGCTGTCTCTTGTAAAGAGTGAGATTACTTCACTTGTCTCAGTCTCAAGCTTACCATCTTCAAACAGTGCTTCTTTACCATTTATGATCGCAGCTTTTACGCCTATTCTCTCAGGTATTACCCAGTTGTTCTTTTCGGTATTTTTTACTTTTTTATCAAAAAGGAAAATTCCACAGTCTTTTAATCCGTTCTCCAGAGCAATATTGGTTACTGCTTTGTAGGATGCCTCGGATTCATATTTCCTGTTTAAGATTTTCTTGGATATATCTGCTATGGCTATCATAGCTTTGTAGTCGGGAGCTGCTTCATAATTGAAAGTCTGATCCGGTTCAACAGGAGGAAGTACCTGATTCTTAACATAGAAAATTGCATCGCAAACAGCTTCGTAGCCAAGCTGCTCGAAATGCTCTTTTTCATTTTCAACCGCATTGATTGAAACGTATCCCTCTTGTTCTGTGAGTGTAAGCAGCGGAATATCTCCGAACTTTTTGAGAAATGCCTCTTTTTTGAGGATAGTGGTCTCTTTTCCGATTCTCTCAATGTCAACCAATATCGCATCGAAATTGATCACGCCTGCGTAATCAAAAAGGGCATTATACTGATATTCGCAGTTGTCCTCTTTGAGACGATTTTTCTGAGAACAGATTTTTTTACCCGGCATAATGACAAGGGTTATTTCCTTGTCATTAGCCGCTTTAACTGCCCCAGCACATATTCTCTTTACTACTTCATCTTCAGGTTCAGAGATTAACAGTCCAATATTCATTGATT
Source organism: Butyrivibrio sp. (assembly GCA_016291375.1). Taxonomy (GTDB): domain Bacteria; phylum Bacillota; class Clostridia; order Lachnospirales; family Lachnospiraceae; genus Butyrivibrio. Next base: position 95,696 of record JAEEXE010000002.1, on the reverse strand, counting down.
CCCTCATAATTCAAAGTATATTAAACTTCTTCTTCACTCACATCCTCGATATCATCGAGTTCTTTGTCCCCGTCTGAGATTTTCTCTCTGACTTTTGCTATCTTGGCAACCGTGACGTCCTTATCAAGGTTGATCATCTTAACGCCTGATGTAACTCTTCCGTGTACGGTTATCTCATCCATTCTAAGCTGAATGATAATTCCGGCACTTGTTATCATCATTATCTCGTTATCATTATTTACAGCTTTAACACCGATTACTGAACCGGTCTTCTCTGTAATCTTGTAGCACTTTACACCTTTTCCGCCTCTGAACTGTTTATGGAATTCATCGAGAGTTGTTCTCTTTCCATAACCTTTTTCTGAAACGATAAGAAGTGAATCTCCCTGAGTATCAAGCTGCATTCCCACAATCTCATCGGTATCGTCAAGCATCATTCCGCGAACACCCATTGATGATCTGCTTGTTGTACGTACATCACTTTCATCGAAATGAATACACATACCATTCTTGGTAACAAGGAATACTTCCGTATTTTTCTTAAGAGTTTTTACTTCGATAAGCTCATCGTCATCCCTTAAGTTGATTGCTGCAAGTCCTGTCTTTCTAACATTTGAGAAATCAACGATAGGAGTCTTCTTTACTGTACCTTTCTTGGTAACCATAAAGAGGCACTTCTCCTCATCTTCGAAATCCTTTACAGGAATCATGGCTGTTATCTTCTCTCCGGGTGCAAGCTGGAGGAGATTTACAATAGCCATTCCTCTTGATGTTCTTGAAGCCTCAGGAATCTGGTAAGCCTTCAATCTGTATACCCTACCCGTATTGGTAAAGAACATAACGTAGTTATGTGTTGTTGTCATAAGGATATCTTCCACAAAGTCATTGTCGATCGTGGTGATTCCCTTAATTCCCTTTCCACCACGGTTCTGAGCTTTAAAGTTATCAATGGACATTCTCTTTATATATCCGAGATTTGTCATAGCGATAACTGTATTTACATTGGGGATGAGATCCTCCATATCGATATCAGAATCGTCATGTCCAATCTGAGATTTTCTTTCATCACCGAATTTATCGGAAATTTCAGTAATCTCAGTCTTGATAACTCCAAGAAGAAGTTTTCTGTCAGCAAGGATTGCTTTCAGTTCTTCAATTCTCTTTAAGAGTTCTGCATGCTCCTGTTCAAGCTTGTCTCTTTCCAATCCGGTAAGAGTACGAAGTCTCATATCCACAATAGCCTGTGCCTGAGCATCTGAAAGACCAAATCTTCCCATCAACTGCTCTTTAGCAATTGCTACTGTTTCACTTCCTCTGATGATCTTGATAACTTCATCGATATTATCAAGGGCAATGAGCAATCCTTCCAAAATATGATTACGCTCTTCTGCCTTATTAAGATCATACTGTGTTCTTCTTGTTACTACCTCTTCCTGATGCTTAATGTAGTGCTTAAGCATCTCTGTAAGGCTAAGAACTTTAGGCTGATTGTTTACAAGCGCAAGCATGATGATTCCAAAAGAATCCTGCATCTGTGTGTGCTTGTACAATTTGTTGAGCATGATATTAGGGTTGACATCATTTCTAAGTTCGATGACAACTCTCATACCCTCTCTGTCTGACTCATCTCTAAGTGCTGTGATTCCATCAAGTTTCTTGAGCTTAACAAGCTCAGCTATCTTGGAAATCATGTTAGCTTTATTTACAAGGTAAGGAAGCTCTGTTACTACAATTCTGTTCTTGCCTCCGTTCATAGGCTCGATATTGGTAACGGCTCTTACTACTACTTTTCCTCTACCTGTTCTATAAGCTTCCTCTGCACCTCTGGTTCCGAGGATAATTCCTCCTGTAGGGAAGTCAGGAGCTTTAACGATAGGGAGAAGTTCCTCTATCTCTGTTTCTCTATCTTCAAGTACGCGGTTGTCGATCATCTTAACTACCGCATTTATTACTTCTCTGAGGTTATGAGGAGGAATGTTTGTAGCCATACCTACCGCAATACCTGTTGTTCCGTTTACAAGTAAGTTGGGATAACGGCTGGGAAGTACTGCAGGTTCTTTCTCTGTCTCATCAAAGTTTGGAGTGAAATCTACTGTGTCTTTATTGATATCAGCAGTCATCTCCATTGATATTTTGGTAAGTCTTGCCTCTGTGTATCTCATGGCAGCTGCGCCATCACCGTCCACAGAACCGAAGTTTCCGTGTCCGTCAACAAGACAATATCTCATAGACCATGGCTGAGCCATATTAACGAGTGCTCCGTAAATAGAGCTATCACCGTGAGGGTGATATTTACCCATTGTATCACCGACGATACGAGCACACTTACGATGCGGCTTGTCGGGTCCATTGTTGAGCTCTATCATGGAATAGAGAATTCTTCTCTGTACGGGCTTAAGTCCGTCTCTTACATCAGGAAGCGCACGAGATGCAATAACACTCATGGCATAATCGATGTAATCTGATTCCATGGTTTTCTGAAGATCAACTTCTTTTATCCTATCTACGGTGACTTTCTCAAATACGTCATCTGACAGGTTATTATTGTTGTTATTGTTATTATTATCTGCCATTTTTTTCCTCTGCTTATGCCGGATTATTAGATATCCAGGTTCTTAACGAATTTAGCGTTCTTCTCGATGAAATCTCTTCTGGGTTCTACCTTATCTCCCATGAGAGTAGTAAATGTAACATCGATATCTGACTCAGATTCTTCGTCAATAGTTACTCTAAGGAGTACTCTTCTCTCAGGATCCATTGTTGTTTCCCATAACTGTTCGGGATCCATCTCTCCAAGTCCCTTATAACGCTGTATCTTATTATTCTGATCACGTCCAACATCCATAAGAATCTGATTAAGTTCTTCATCGCTGTACGCATACCAGATTTTTTTGTTTTTCTCCAGCTTATAGAGAGGCGGCTGAGCAAGATATACATGTCCTTCCTTGATAAGCTCAGGCATGAACCTATATAGGAAAGTGAGCATAAGTGTCGCAATGTGTGCACCGTCTACGTCGGCATCAGTCATGATGATGATCTTGTTGTATCTAAGCTTTGATATATCAAAGTCATCATGAATACCTGTTCCAAAAGCGGTGATCATTGCCTTGATCTCATTGTTTGCGTATATCTTATCTACTCTTGCCTTCTCAACATTAAGAATCTTTCCTCTAAGAGGAAGAATAGCCTGTGTTGCACGGCTTCTTGCTGTCTTGGCTGATCCTCCGGCGGAATCTCCCTCAACTATGAAGATCTCACAGTTCTTGGGATCTTTATCTGAACAATCCGCAAGTTTTCCGGGAAGTCCAAGTCCATCAAGAGCAGATTTTCTTCTTGTGAGGTCTCTTGCCTTTCTGGCAGCATCTCTGGCTCTCTGAGCAAGAATGGCTTTTTCCAAAATCTGCTTGGCAACATTAGGATTCTGCTCAAGAAAATATGTGAGCTGTTCACCTACGATACCTGCAACGGCTCCTCTTGCTTCTGAGTTACCAAGCTTTTGCTTAGTCTGTCCTTCAAACTGAGGATCCTCAATCTTAACACTGATGATAGCTGTTAATCCTTCTCTTATATCCTCTCCGGTAAGATTATCTTCGCTATCTTTGAGCATCTTGTTTGCTCTTGCATAGTCGTTGAATGTCTTGGTAAGAGCAGCCTTAAATCCCTCAAGATGTGTACCACCCTCGGGTGTATTGATATTGTTTACGAATGTATAGATGCTCTCTGTATATGAGTCATTATGCTGAAGGGATACTTCTACCTGAACATTGTTCTTGTTTCCTTCAAAATACATAATCTCATCATAGAGAGATGTCTTACTCTTGTTGAGATATTCTACAAATTCCTTGATACCGCCTTCATAGTGGAAAGTCTGAGTTACAGGCTCTTCTCCTTCCTCAACTCTAAGGTCTGTAAGAGTGATCTTAAGTCCCTTGGTGAGGAAAGCCATCTCACGAAGTCGCTGTTTCAAGATATTGTAATCATAAACAGTTGTCTCTTTAAAAATCAGTGCATCGGGTTTGAAATAAACTCTTGTTCCGGTCTCATTTTCAGGAGCTTTTCCAACTTCCTTAAGAGGATAGCATACCTTTCCTCTCTCATATCTTTGCTGGAATATCTTTCCATCTCTTGTAACCTGAACTTCAAGCCATTCTGAAAGCGCGTTAACAACAGATGCTCCTACTCCGTGAAGACCACCTGATACTTTGTAACCGCCACCGCCGAATTTACCGCCGGCATGAAGAATTGTAAATACAACTTCCACACCCGTAAGTCCTGACTTGTGGTTCACATCAACAGGGATTCCTCTTCCGTTATCTTTAACGATAATGGTGTTATCCTCGTTAATGGTTACTTCGATATGATTGCAAAATCCTGCAAGAGCCTCGTCAACTGAGTTATCCACTATCTCATAAACAAGATGATGGAGACCTCTGCTGGCTGTGGTTCCGATATACATACCGGGTCTTTTTCTAACCGCCTCCAGGCCTTCTAGAATCTGGATTTGGTCAGCGCCATACTGTACTTCTTCGTTTCCCATTTTCTGCTCCGTTTCTTAATTTTCGCTACTTACTGTCCCATCTGTTACCTTGAACAGCTTATCTATTTCAAATCTGTTATTTACAAATTCATCAAGTCCGGTACAAGTTATTATTGTCTGTATGTTTCCTATTGTGTTTAAAAGATAATTCTGCCTGTTACTGTCAAGTTCTGATAAAACATCATCAAGAAGTAATACCGGATTTTCTTTTTTAGCTCTTTTAACTATTTCTATCTCAGACAACTTAAGTGATAATGATGCTGTCCTTTGTTGTCCCTGAGATCCATATTTCCTGATATCTATTCCTTCTTCATCAGGATTTTTCTTAACGATAAAAGAAAAATCGTCTTTATGAGGTCCAACAGTAGTCTGTTTTGCGTAGATATCTTTTTTTCTTGATGCAGTTAATTTCTTTTCAAAATCATCACTATCCACATTTGGCTCATAATAAACGGACAGGATTTCTTTTTCTCCCGTCAATTTACTGTGAATAGGTCTTATTATTTCATTAAGATCTTTGATGAATTTTTCTCTAGTTTTGATTATGACGGATCCATACTCGCATAACTGCTTATCCTGAACATCAAGAAGAACACTGTTTTCAGGATGATCATAAAGATCCTTTAGAACTCTGTTTCTTTCGACTACTAGTTTGTTGTACTTAGAAAGACTATTCAGATATATCTGATCCAGCTGACACAGTTCCATATCCATAAATCTGCGTCTCTCTGAAGGACCGTTTTTAATAATACTAAGATCTTCCGGCGAGAAAAATACTACATTAAGCTTTCCGATAAGATCGGAAGCTCTTTTTATTTTCTGGGAATCAATAGCAATTCCCTTGGACTTATTCTTCCTAAGGTGCATATCTACGCGATATTCTGCGCTATCTTTTTCAAGAATGGTTCTGATATGGGCTTCTTCTTTGCCAAACCTTATGATTTCTTTATCCTTGCTGCCCTTGTGTGACTTAGTGGTTGCAGAAACAAAAATAGCTTCAAGAATATTGGTCTTACCTTGAGCATTGTCACCGTATAAAATGTTTGTACCGCTGCTGAAATCAATTTTTACATTCTCATAATTTCTGAAATCAGCAAGTTCCAGTGATTTTATTATCATTTTTCTATCTTAACCTGCCGGCCGTCGTATTCAAAAACATCTCCATCGTATAATTTACGACCGCGTCTTGTCTCGACTTCTCCGTTTACCTTAACCATTCCGGCTTGAATGTCCATTTTTGCATCAACTCCTGAACTTTCAAGACCGGCTTTTTTCAGAGCCTGACCAAGCTTTATGAAATCATCCTCTGCTCTTAAATTTACAATATCCATCTGTGTTTCCTAAAAAAATTAATCTACTGTTGTGAAATTAACAGGAAGTACGAGGTAAGTGTATGTTGAATCTTTATCTCTTATAAAGCAAGGTGCCTTTGGATTAACAAGATAAATATCAACTGTCTCATCTTCAATCGCTCTCAAAGCATCAATGAGGAACTTAGGATTGAAACCTATCATAAGATCCTTACCCTGTTTCTCAATATCTATTTCTTCATCCATGCTACCGATTGCGGAATTAATCTTAAGCTCCATCTTTCCGTCGGTAACTGAGATAATAACAGGTTTCTTATCTCCCTCTTTTACCAAAAGAGTTGCTCTGTCTATACAATCAAGAAACTCTTTTCTGTTAATGCTCATCTTTGTCTCATAATCACTTGAAAGCATCTGATCAATGCTAAAATATTCACCTTCTATGAGACGTGATACAACAATAGTCTTATCAAACTCAAACAGTACATGTTTGTCGGTAAAATAAATATTTACCATCTTCTCTGTACTGTCGCTGAGAATCTTACTGATCTCACCCAGAGTCTTACCGGGCACTATAACTTTCTTGTATGAATAATTACCGCCAAGTTTAACTTTTCTTATTGAGATTCTGTGTCCATCAAGAGATACAAGCTTTAAGTTATCTCCATCAACCTCAAAAAGTTCTCCGGACATCATTCTGTTAGCATCATTTTCTGCAATTGAAAAAATAGTCTGCTGAATTACATTTCTGAGAGTGAACTGTGAAACGGTTACTCCATCAATCTTTTCGATAGATGGAAGATAGGTAAAGTCATCACCTTTTCTACCAATAAGGTTGAACTTTGCCTTCTCACAGCTTATGGTTACTTTGTTTGAACTGTCAGATTCTATAGTGACATCATTGTCAGGAAGTTTTCTTATAATGTCAAAGAATATCTTGGCATCAAGAGCAATAAATCCTCTTTCTACAATATTTCCTTCAACGATTGTCTGTATTCCCAATTCCATGTCATTTGCAATGAACTTTATCATTCCTTCTGTTGCATCAACAAGAATACATTCAAGAATAGACATTGTTGTTTTAGAAGGAACTGCCTTCGACACAATCTGTAATCCACTCACAAGATTAGATTTTGAGCATACAAATTTCATTTAAGTCATTACTCCCTTCGCGCATGCAAATATAAAAATAATATAAAATAATAATAAAAGAATTAATAATAGCTGTTGATAAGTGTAAAACCTATTCTATTATACAATCTGTGCGGCTTTTTTACAAATTTTTGGAAGTGGATACTAAAAAATTTGATGTTGAAAAATATAAAGTTATAAACAAGCCAAATTTTAGCATATAAGCCAATAAAAAATTATCCACCCTCAAATAACAATTAATTCCATATCAAATACACACATATTTACATAGTTATCCACATTGATTGTGTACATCATAATGAAGGATTGAGTTTCTTCATTATAATATCTATGTTTTTATTGAGTTCATCATCAAGCGATAGTTTCTGTCTAATCTTATTTATTCCACTCATTACGGTAGTGTGATCTTTTTTACCAAGAATCTTACCTATCTCTTCGAGTGAAGCGTCGGTATGTTCTCTGCAAAGATACATTATTATCTGTCTTGGAAGAACAATTTCTGAATTTCTCTTCTTGGATATAATGTCGTCTTTCTTTGTTCCGTACTGTTCACATACTGTATCAATGATGAGCTGCGGTGTAATAACCTTGGTCTTGTCAGGATAAATAATATCCTTCAACGCTTCCATTGCATTTTCCAAAGTAACATCAACGTTGTAGAGTCTCGAATAAGCAATTATCTTATTATATGCACCTTCAAGTTCTCTGATGTTGGACTTAATATTGGTAGCAATGTAATCTATTACTTCATCATCAATACTCTTACCGTAGTTCTCCGCATTTTTACGAAGAATTGCCATTCTGGTCTCATAATCAGGAGACTGAATATCTGCGATGAGTCCCATCTCGAATCTTGATCTGAATCTTTCCTCAAGAGTTTCCATCTCCTTAGGTGGTTTATCGGAAGAAAGAATAATCTGTTTACCGGCCTGATGAAGCTCGTTGAACGTGTGGAAAAACTCTTCCTGAGTTGATTCTTTTCCTATAATAAACTGAACGTCATCGACCATGAGAACATCAACGGTTCTGTATTTCTCACGAAGCTTGGACATACTTTCCGTCTTACCACTTCTGATTGATTCAATAACTTCATTGGTAAACTGTTCTGAAGTTATATAGAGAATCTTTGCTTTGTGATCATGCTCCATTATGAAGTGACCGATTGAATGCATAAGGTGAGTCTTACCAAGTCCGGGACCTCCATAAAGGAAAAGAGGATTATATGAAGTTCCGGGAGACTCAGCAACAGCAAGAGATGCAGAGTGAGCAAACTTGTTGTTACTACCTACTACAAAGGTATCAAATCTGTATTTAGGATTAAGATTGGAATGTTCGTAGTTAATATTGCTTGAATACTGGCTTTCCTGATCATTTATAATTTCATTTTCATGAGTTTCTTCATTATTAATAACATCTTTTTTGAGAATGAATGAAACCTCGACCATGTCTTCAAGAAATTCCGAGATTGCGACTTTAATAAAGTCCATGTAATGGCCAATAATATATTGAAGAGCCATTGAATTGTCAGAAGGAATCAGTATCTTAACGTTGTTGTCCTCCATACTGTATACAGTAAGAGGATCAATCCAGGTCTTATATGATATTTCAGTAATACCTGATTCAATCTTGATAGTGTGCTTAATTGTTTCCCAATTAGCTTTTAATTTTTCTGTGATTTCAGTTGTAGATTGCATGAAAAACTCCCCAATATAGCAAGATTATAGACTTTTACTATTTTATATTAAATGGTGTCAAATATCAAACAATGAAGGTTTGTGGATAACTTTTGATAAAAAAAATTTTTGAAAAGGCCTATTTTTTTCTTGTGGAAAAATAGTAGTTTTTCCACTTTAAACTATCTACCGTTATAAATGGCGTAAATAAGCGGTTTGTTTATAAATGTGTCCAAATTATGCCCTAGGTTTTCCACAAAATTAAGAAAAAATGTGGATAAAAAGGGGTTAAAAAAATTAATCAACAAGTTTTCCACAAAATCAACATTTTGATGTGGATAACTTTTATTAACACAATATATTGTCAAATATTTTTTTCAGTTTTTTTTCAAAAAGATTGCCCCTAATTTTCTGCGGTTTTATGGGTTGACTGCTATGTTTTTATTTATTATAATTATAAAGATTTTTTCCACACAGGATGTAATCTGTAATTATTTAGAGATTATCTGAGTAATTATATATACTTAGTTTTTATTTAGTTTGAATAAGAAGGAGGTGTTTCCGATATGAAGATGACATTCCAGCCTCATAAGCTTCAGAGAGCCAGAGTTCACGGCTTCAGAGCAAGAATGGCTACAAAGGGCGGCAGAAAAGTTCTCGCAGCCAGAAGAGCAAAGGGAAGAAAGAGATTATCTGCTTGATACTAAAGGTCACAAATGATGTGGCCTTTTTTCTTCTTCCGAATTATAAAGGATAAACAGATGCTTTTTTCAGAATCAATGAAAAAGACAAGTGATTTCCGCAATGTTTATGGAAACGGTAAGAGCTATGCCAATAAGTTTATAGTTCTTTATGTGTGGAAAAATAACAGTTCATCCAATAAACTTGGGATTTCATGTAGTAAGAAAATAGGGAACAGTGTTGTAAGGCACAGATTTGCAAGACTTGTTCGAGAAGCTTACCGGCTACACGAAGATATGTTCAATAGTGGTTTGGACATAGTAGTCGTTGCCAGAGCCTGTGCAAAAGAGTCAACTTACTTTGATATTAAGGATTCTCTTTTAAGCTTGGCAGGGAAGGCCCGCATAATAAAAAATGGCGGTATTTAAATGAAAAAGATATTGATCTATCTTATTAAATTGTATAGGAAATATCTGTCTCCATTAAAAAGAACAAAATGTCCGTATATTCCTACTTGTTCGGAGTACGGACTAGAAGCAATAGAAAAGTACGGAGCCCTGAAAGGGGGACTACTGGCTGCTTGGAGGATTCTTAGATGTAATCCTTTTTCTAGCGGTGGATATGATCCGGTTCCGTAAATCTAGGAGGAGGTCCAACTTTGTTAGCGCTAATCTTTTCCCAGGATAAGGGAAAAATACTTAAGCCCATCGTATGGGTACTTGGCCAGATAATGAATGCGATTTTCAATGCATTAAATGCAATTGGCATTCCTAATGTAGGCCTTGCAATTATCATTTTTACTATTGTAGTAAATCTTTGTCTGCTTCCTTTGACATATAAGCAGCAGAAGTTTTCTAAACTTCAATCCAAGATGAGTCCTGAACTTAAGGCTATTCAGGAAAAATATAAGGGCAAGAAAGATAACGACTCAATGCTTGCAATGCAGCAGGAGACCAAAGAGGTCTATGCCAAGTATGGTGTATCCCAGACAGGTAGCTGCCTGCAGTTGTTGATTCAGATGCCTATTCTTATTTCGCTTTATCGTGTTATTTATGCTATACCCGGTTATGTTAAGATTGTAAAAGATGCTTTTTATCCTTTGGTAGAGCAGATTCGTACAACTGATGGAGCAATAGATTTCGTTCAGAATTCTATTTCAAGTGCTAAATCTTTCCAGGGACAGTTTAGCAACGAATTGTTTACAAGCGGTAATACACAGTATGTTGAGAACACTATTATTGATGTATTAAACAGAGCTTCTTCTGCTGATTGGAACAGTTTTTCAGAGAAGTTCTCCGGTTTATCCACTTCAATACAGAATACTCATGCATTACTTAGCAAATACAATTCTTTCTTGGGACTCAATATTAGTGATTCACCCGGATTCATGGTTAAGACAGCATTTGCTAATAAGCAGTTCATACTTCTTATTGGCGCAATCATGATTCCTCTTCTTTCTGCATTTACTCAGTGGGTTTCTGTTAAGCTTATGCCTCAGCCTACTCAGGCAGATGGTAAGGCTGATCCTAATGATACGGCCGCTCAGATGCAGCAATCCATGAAGACTATGAATGTTATGATGCCTATTATGTCTGCAGTATTTTGTTTCAGTCTTCCTGCAGGTATGGGTATTTACTGGATTGCAAGTGCTGTAGTAAGAGCTATTCAGCAGGTTTTTATTAACAGACACATTGATAAATCAGACATTGATGCTCAGATAGCCAAGAACATTGAAAAGTACAATGAGAAAAAAGAGAAGATGAAGACAACACCTTCTATGAACAGATATGCCAACATGAATACCAGAAGCATTTCTTCTGATGTTGTTAAATCATCTGTTTCAATGGCTGAGAGAGAAGCTGAGCTTGAGAAAGTTAGAAGTCAGTTTTCCGGAAAAGAAATCCGTCAGGATTCACTGCTTGCAAAAGCCAATATGGTTAAAGAGTTTAACGAGAAAAACAATAAATGATCATTCCTATAGGGGAGGGAAACATGGAATATAGAGAGTTTACGGCAAAAAACGTTGATGATGCCATTACAGAGGCATGCGAAACTTTATGTGTTACCAGTGACAGACTTGATTATGAAGTTATTACCAGTGGTTCAGCCGGATTTTTAGGAATCAATGCTAAGCCTGCTGTTATCAAAGCCAGAATTAAAGAAGATAAACCTGAAGAAAAGGTTGAAGTTAAGGCTGCAGAGGTTAAGGCTGAAACAAAGACTGAAGTAAAGAAAGAAAACAAAAAGGCATCTGAACCAGTTAAGGCTGTTAAAACAGCTGATATCGATGCAGGTGTTTTGACATCTAAGTCTAATACTTTTCTTAAAGAAGTTTTTGATGCTATGAACATGGAAGTAGCTGTTGAGTCTAAGTTTAATGCTGAGGATAATATTCTTGATATTGAACTTAGCGGTGCTGAGATGGGAGTTCTCATTGGTAAGAGAGGACAAACTCTTGATTCACTTCAATATCTTGTTTCACTTGTAGTTAATAAGGAATCAGCTGATTATATTCATGTTAAGGTTGATACCGAAAACTACAGAGAGAGAAGAAAAGCTACTCTTGAAAATCTTGCAAAGAACATTTCTTATAAGGTTAGAAAGTCAAGACAGTCAGTTGCTTTGGAGCCTATGAATCCTTATGAGAGAAGAATAATTCATTCAGCTCTTCAGGGCGACAGATTTGTGACTACTCATAGTGAGGGTGAAGAACCATTCAGAAGAGTAGTGGTTACTTTAAAGAAATAATTATATGATCCCCCTCGAGCAAATGCTTTGAGGGGGATTATTTGAGTTTACGGTTTCTCTTTGATTTTCGGAGGAATGATAATATGTCTCGTGTACTTAGCACCTTCAGTAATGATACGATTTGTGCAATTGCCACAGCAATGTCTGATGCCGGAATTGGAATTATCAGAGTTAGTGGTCCAAAGGCGCTATCTATCTGTAATACTATTTATGTTTCATCGCAAAAAGAGCATACTCTTTTAAGTCATAAACCAAATTCTATTAGATTTGGTTATATTTGTGATGGAGATGAGATTATTGATGAAGTGATGATCTCATATATGAAGGCTCCTCACAGTTACACAATGGAAGATGTTATCGAGATTAACTCCCACGGTGGAATGCTTGTTATGAACCGCATCCTTAACCTTCTTTTACAGACAGGATGTAGGATGGCTGAACCAGGTGAATTTACAAAGAGAGCTTTTTTGAATGGAAGGATTGATCTTACAAAAGCTGAGGCTGTTATGGATATTATCAGTGCACAGAATAATTTTGCGCTGGAAAGCTCCAAGAGTCAGCTTCAAGGAAAACTTAGTACAAAGATAAAAGAGCTAAGAGAAAAGATTCTTTATGAGATGGCTTTTATTGAATCAGCTCTTGATGATCCCGAGAACTATGATCTTACCGGTTATTCACAAAAGCTTAGATCTATTATTATTCCGATGAGGAATGAGATCTGCACTTTGATTGAATCCTCGGATGAAGGTAAGATAAGAAAAGATGGTATTAAGACTGTAATTGTTGGTAAACCTAATGCCGGAAAATCTTCACTTTTAAATGCACTTACCGGAGATGAAAGAGCAATTGTAACTGATATTGCCGGAACAACACGAGATGTAATTGAAGAAACAGTCAGACTCGGTGATATTGTTCTTCATGTAATTGATACTGCAGGTATCAGAAATACTGAAGATATTATAGAAAAGATTGGTGTGGATAAAGCCAAAAGTAAGATTGAAGAAGCTGATCTTATTTTGTACATTCTTGATTCCACAAGTGAAACTGACAACGAAGATAAAGAAATAATTGAGCTATGTAAGTCTAAAAAGACGATAGTTCTTTTGAATAAAAACGATCTTTCAGATAATATTAAAATAACAGAAGATATCGTTCGTATGCATTTTTCAGGGTCTTCTAATGAGCATTTACCCATTATCAGAACTTCTATGTTAAAGGGAAATGGCCTTGAAGAACTTAAGGATGCTATTTCAGATCTGTTTTTTAATGGTGATATTGTTCATAAGCAGGAAATTTATATTACTAACTTAAGACATAAGGATCTTTTATCAAAGGCAGGCAATTCTTTGGAGCTTGTTCTTGATAGTATTGAGAAAAATCTTTCTGAGGATTTTTATACAGTTGATCTTACCGGTGCTTATGAAGCACTTGGAGAAATACTTGGTGAAGAGATTGGTGATGATCTTGTGGAAGAAATCTTCTCCAAGTTTTGTATGGGTAAATAATTTATGACTATTGTAAAAGAGAAATTTGATGTTGTTATTATCGGTGCAGGGCATGCCGGTTGCGAGGCGGCTCTTGCTTGTGCAAGGCTTGGCCTTGAGACTATTGTTTTTACTATGAGTGCTGACAATATTGCATTTATGCCATGTAATCCACATATTGGTGGTTCTTCCAAGGGACATCTTGTTAGAGAAATTGATGCTCTTGGTGGAGAGATGGGTAAGAATATTGACAAGACCTTTCTGCAATCCAAGATGCTTAATACATCTAAGGGACCGGCTGTTCATTCATTAAGATGCCAGGCGGATAAAATGGAATACTCTAAGGAGATGCGTAAAGTTCTTGAATCCCAGGACCATTTGCATATCAAACAGGCTGAAGTATCTGAGATTCTTTTTGAAGAAGTATCTGATGAACTTAAAAGAGAAGGCTATAACAACAAAATTGTCGGAGTTAAAATTTTCTCCGGAATTATTTACGAAGCTAAAGCTGTTATTCTTTGTACCGGGACTTATTTAAAGAGTCGTTGTCTTACCGGTGAAGCTATTACTTATAGTGGACCTAACGGACTTCTTCCTTCCAATCTTTTATCTGATTCTCTTATTTCTGCCGGAATCGAACTTAGAAGATTTAAGACAGGTACACCTGCTCGAATGGATGGAAGTACAATTGATTATTCCAAAATGTCTGAGCAGTTTGGTGATACCCCCGTTGTTCCTTTTTCATTTGATACTGATCCGAAGGATGTTCAACGTCCACAGGTTTCATGTTGGTTGACATATACTAACGAAAAAACACATGAGATTATCAAAGCTAATATTGACAGATCTCCTATTTATGCCGGAATTATCGAAGGTGTTGGACCTCGATACTGTCCTTCCATTGAAGATAAGGTAGTTAAGTTCCCTGATCATGAGAGACATCAGGTCTTTGTTGAACCTGAAGGAACCTTTACAAATGAAATGTATATTGATGGAATGTCTTCTTCTTTACCTGAAGATGTTCAGATTGCAATGTACCGAACTGTTCCCGGCTTGGAAAATTGTCGTATTGTAAAAAATGCTTATGCTATAGAATATGATTGTTTATGTCCGGGACAACTACACCCTACTCTTGAGATTAAGACTACAAGAGGTTTGTTTAGTGCCGGCCAGTTCAATGGTAGTAGTGGTTATGAAGAAGCTGCTGCGCAAGGATTATATGCAGGTATTAATGCAGCAATGCAGATACTTGATAAAGAGAGTCTATATATCGATAGGTCAGAAGGATATATAGGAGTCCTTGTTGATGACCTTGTTACAAAAGAAAATCTTGAGCCATACAGAATGATGACCTCCAGAGCTGAGTACAGATTACTGTTAAGACAAGATAATGCTGATATCAGATTGCGCCAAAAAGGATATGAGATTGGTCTTATTTCTGAAGATCAATATAATAAGCTTCAGACTAAGATTGCACTTATAGACAAAGAAGTTTCCAGATTAAAAGAAACTGTTGTCGGAGCTAATGCAACTATTCAGAAGTTTATGGAGAAGGTTGGTACACCTACTCTTAAGACTGCGACATCGTTGGCAGAATTAATATGTAGACCTGAACTTTCTTATGAGAGCATTAAAGAAATTGATCCGGATAGAAGGCCTCTTCCTGATGATGTCATAGAACAGGTTGAGATTACCATCAGATATGAAGGATATATAAATCGTCAGGAAAGACAGGTTGAGCAATTCAAAAAACTTGAGAAGAAAAAAATTCCTGCTGATATTAACTACGATGATGTTGGAAGCTTGCGACTGGAAGCTAGACAGAAATTGCAAAAATTCAGACCCACTAATATTGGTCAGGCTTCTCGTATAGGTGGTGTTAATCCTGCCGATGTTTCTGTACTCATAATCTATCTTGATTCACTTCATAGAGGAAATGCCGATGAGAAATAAGTATGCTGATATGATCCGAGATCTTAGTAGCTTAGGTATAGATCTTACTGATAAACAGCTTGCTCAATTTGATAAATACTATGAGCTCCTTATTAAATGGAATGAAGTTATGAATCTTACTGCTATTACAGATTTTGATAGCGTATGTAAGCTTCATTTTGTTGATAGCCTTTCTGCTTACAAGTATTTTGATTTTGCTAAAGATGAATATACTCTTATTGATGTTGGAACCGGGGCCGGATTTCCAGGTATTCCTCTTAAGATAGTTTTCCCTGATCTTAAAGTTACGCTTTTGGATTCTCTAAATAAGAGACTTAACTTTTTAAATGAAGTTATTGAGAATCTTGATCTTAATGAAAAAGGAAGCATAGTTACTCTTCATGGAAGAGCAGAAGATTATTCTTCACCTAGTAATAGTAATTCCCTTAGGGAATCTTTCGATATTGCTGTTTCAAGAGCAGTAGCTAATCTGTCAACTCTTTCAGAATATTGCCTTCCCTATGTTAAGATTGGTGGTAAGTTCATTGCCTATAAGAGTGAAAAAGCCGGTGAGGAATTATCAAGGGCAAAGGGAGCAATACATTTATTAGGTGGAAAACTCTCTGATAGTCCTGAGTTTATTCTTCCTAATTCTGAATATAATCGTACTATCTGTATCATTGATAAAAAAGAAAAGACATCTTCAAAGTATCCTCGTAAGGCTGGTGTCCCTTCCAAGAAACCTTTATCATAGATGTTGTGTTTTCTATTTTAATGTTTCACGTGAAACATTAAACTTCAACACAATTCATAATACAAAAAATTGTTTCACGTGAAACATTGAAACACAAAATATAGTAAAATCATCCGTGAAACATGATAACTATAAATATAATTGTGTTGTGAAACCGAACAATTTTGGACACAACATATAGAATTATAATAATAAATACTAACAACTTTCTGTCCGCTCGGGCAAAAAGTCATGATTTATGACACCATATCATTTATTATGTGGTAAAATCAGATTAGTGTTTAATAGGTTGGAGGAGTAATGGGTAGAGTAATTGCAATAGCAAACCAAAAAGGTGGAGTCGGAAAGACAACCACTTCGATCAATCTGTCAGCAGCTCTGGCAGAGCAAGGTAAGAAAGTACTGGTCATCGACACGGATCCTCAGGGAAATACAACGAGTGGATTCGGACTTGATAAAAACGAATTGGAGAACACTATATACGAGCTGATGATCGGCGAGTGTGAAACCAATGATGCAATCGTTAAAAATGTCGTAGAAGAAATAGACGGAGTAGATATCATTCCGTCAAATGTAAATCTTGCAGCTGTAGAGATAGAACTTATCGATGCAGAGCAAAAGGAATTTATCTTAAGGGAAGCAATCAAGACAGTAAAAGATGATTATGATTTTATCGTTATAGATTGTCCACCTTCTCTGAGTATGTTGACTGTAAATGCAATGACAACAGCCAACACAGTTCTGGTTCCAATCCAATGTGAGTACTATGCTCTAGAAGGATTAAGTCAGCTTGTACATACAGTTAATCTTGTAAAAGACAGATTAAATCCCGAGCTTGAAATGGAAGGCGTAGTATTTACAATGTTTGACTCACGTACCAACTTATCACTTCAGGTAGTTGAGAACGTTAAAGAGCACATTCAGGAAAATGTATATAAGACAATAATTCCCAGGAACATACGTCTTGCAGAGGCACCAAGTTATGGAATGCCAATAAATGTGTATGAACCCAAGTCAGCAGGAGCAGAAGCATACAGACTTCTTGCCGGCGAGGTAATAGATAGAAAGTTTGAATAATCCGGAGGGGAACATGGCAGCTAAGAATGCAAAAAGAGGATTGGGCAAGGGACTTGATTCAATAATACCTGCAAAGGTATCATCCTCATCAAAAGAAAAAGAAATCAAGATTGTTGAGCAACACATTGAGGGACAGGTAGTTAATGTCAACATTACCAAGGTTGAACCTAACAGAAACCAGCCCAGAAAAACATTTGATGAAGACAGTCTTTTAGAATTATCAGAATCTATCAAGCAGTTCGGTATCATCAACCCGATAATAGTTACAGACAAAAAAGATCATTATGAAATCGTCGGCGGTGAGAGAAGATGGCGCGCTGCTAAGAAGGCAGGACTTAAGGAAGTACCTGTTATCATCAAGAATCTGAACGAGCAAGAGATCGCAGAGATTGCTCTTATCGATAATATTCAGAGAGAGGATATTAATCCTATTGAAGAAGCTATCGCATATAAGAAACTCATTGATGATTTCGGATATACACAGGATGTGGTTGCCGAGAAAGTTTCAAAGAGCAGAGTTACAATAACCAACTCACTTAGATTACTTAAGCTCTGCGAAAAAGTAAGAGAGATGGTAGTTGAAGGACTCATTTCAACAGGACATGCCAGGGCTCTTATTCCTGTAGACAATGAAGAGGAACAGATCACGCTTGCTCAGAAAGTATTTGATGAAAAACTGAGTGTTCGTGAGACTGAGAAGCTTGTAAAGAATCTTGGAAAGACAGCAAAGACCAAGAAGTCAGCAGTAAAGAATGCAAGCATCGATGCAGTATATGCATCACTCTCTGAGAAATGCAAACAAGCGGTTGGAACAAAAGTTGATATTATCTCCAAAGGTGATGGAACCGGAAAGATTGAGATTGAGTTCTACAGCAACGACGACTTAGAGAAAATTACTGAAAGACTATGTAGAGGATAATCGGAGATAATAAGAATGGAAAGTCAGATTTTTAATTCAATAGGTTTAAGCGGAATAGATCCCGCAATAATATTTATAGCATTACTAGCACTTGTAGTTATTCTACTTATCATGAACATTGTGCAGTCTTGTAGAGTAAAGAAATTAGAGAAGAAATACAACAGATTCATGAAGGGAAAAGAAGCAGAATCTCTTGAAGAAGAGATAGTAAATCTTTTCAATGAGAACAGCATAGTAAGAGCCGAAAACGAAAAGAACAGAAAAGAGATCCAGAGAATCAACAGAAGAATGCAGAAGTCATTCCAGAAAATGGGACTTGAGAAGTATGATGCATTCAATCAAATGGGTGGACAGCTTAGCTTCGCACTTTGCCTGCTTGATGAGAACGACAACGGATACTTGATCAACTCAGTACATAGTACTGACGGACTGAATTATTCTTATGCAAAAGAAATCAACGCCGGTGTAGCTGATGTTGAACTTAGTGAAGAAGAAAAAGCAGCTTTGGATAAAGCATTAGTAAGCGCGGATAGATAAGGCGCTTAAAATTAAATTGTTAAAAATCTATTATACATAAATCGTTGGAGGAAAAAACGGAATGATAGACATTAAATTTTTACGTGAGAATCCGGATGTAGTAAGAGAGAACATCAAGAAAAAATTTCAGGACGAAAAGCTTCCATTAGTAGATGAAGTTATAAAGCTTGATGAAGAAAGAAGAACAAATCAGCAGAAGGCTGACGAGATCCGTGCAAACAGAAACAAGATTTCAAAAGAAATCGGTGCACTTATGGGTCAGGGCAAAAAAGAAGAAGCTATGGCTCTTAAGGATCAGGTAGCAAAAGATGCTAAGACGCTTGAAGAACTTGAAGAGAAGCAGAAACAGCTCAATGAGGAAGTAACAAATAAGATGATGATCATTCCTCAGATTATCGATGATACAGTTCCGGTAGGAAAAGATGATTCTGAGAATGTTGAGATTGAGAAATTCGGAGAACCTGTAGTTCCTGATTTTGAAATTCCCTATCATACAGATATAATGGAGAGCTTCAACGGAATAGACCTTGATGCTGCGAGAAGAGTAGCAGGAAATGGTTTCTATTATCTTATGGGTGATATCGCAAGACTTCACTCTGCTGTTATTTCATACGCAAGAGACTTTATGATCGAGAGAGGCTTTACATATTGTGTACCTCCTTTCATGATCCATGGAAATGTTGTTGCCGGAGTTATGAGTTTCCCTGAGATGGAAGCCATGATGTACAAGATTGAAGGTGAAGACCTCTATCTTATCGGAACAAGTGAGCATTCAATGATCGGTAAGTTCATCGATCAGATCATTCCCGAGGAAGAAGTTCCTCAGGCACTTACAAGCTATTCACCTTGCTTTAGAAAAGAGAAAGGTGCACACGGCATAGAGGAAAGAGGTGTTTACAGAATTCACCAGTTTGAGAAACAGGAGATGGTAGTAATCTGTAAGCCAGAAGAATCAAAGACATGGTACGACAAGCTTTGGAAGAATACTGTAGATCTTTTCAGATCAATGGATATACCTGTACGTACACTTGAGTGTTGTTCAGGAGATCTTGCAGATCTTAAGTGCAAGTCTTGTGACGTAGAAGCTTGGTCACCAAGACAGAAAAAATACTTTGAGGTAGGAAGCTGTTCTAACCTTGGAGATGCACAGGCAAGAAGACTTAAGATCAGAATCAAGGGCAAGGATGGCAATTACCTTGCACACACACTTAACAATACAGTTGTTGCTCCTCCCAGAATGCTTATTGCATTTCTTGAGAACAACCTTCAGGCAGACGGAAGCGTTAAGATACCTGAGGTTCTTCGTCCATACATGGGTGGAAAAGAGGTTCTTGTACCAACAAAGAAATAAGAACATACTAAATATATAAGACCGAAAAGAGGTGAAGAAGTAGTTGCATAAATTCCTAAGGGCAGTGGGCTTTTCCAAGATCAAAAACAGAAAAGAAATGACACAGCTTATAGTCAATTCTGTTCAGCATCCGACAAGCAGAAATTATGCCTCTTCAAATGACAATGAACTGATAGCGGAATTTATGAAAGACTACTCAGAGGGACTTGGACTTGCTGTATGTGGTGAGTTTGATGAAGAGGATAAATTCGTTTACGAATACTACTATCCTTATCTGATTCCTTCAGCAGTAAGTACCGAAGAGGATATCTCAGTAGAAAGACACGCTGCGCAGCACTCCTACGCAGGGATCTGTAATGAGAACAGACTGGGAGTATCACTTGTCTTTTACCTCTTAAATATGATCTCTTATATGAAATATGAGAACGAGGATAAGTTTCCAATAAGAGGAACGACCTTGAGTTTATCGGCACTTTCGATAAAAGGGCAGATACTTATGCCTATCGCTAAGACCGAAGAAGAAAAAGAAGTAGCTAAGAAAAAGGTTAATTATAGAAATAAGCTGATCAACAACGCAAGAAAGGGAGATGAAACTGCGATAGAATCTCTTACTCTTGATGACATGGATCTGTACACAACACTTTCAAGGAAAATAAGAAAGCAGGATGTGTACAGTCTTGTTGATACTTATTTTATGCCATACGGAGTTGAATGCGATCATTATTCCGTTCTGGGTGAAATAACGCAGGCGAGGAAAACAGTCAACTCTCTCACAAACGAGACCGTACATATTATGAGAATCAATTGCAATGATATGGAATTTGATCTATGCATAAATGATGCGGATCTTCTGGGAGAGCCAGCCGTAGGCAGAAGGTTCAAAGGAAATATTTGGATGCAGGGATATATAAATTTCCCTAGATAATAACATATAAGAAAGGAGAACAATGATATGGCAACACCTCACAACAGTGCTGAAAAAGGAGATATAGCCAAGACAGTCCTTATGCCGGGCGATCCTTTAAGAGCAAAGTTCATTGCTGAAACATTTCTTTCAGATGCTAAGTGCTTTAATGAAGTAAGAGGAATGCTTGGATATACAGGTAAATACCAGGGAAAAGAAGTTTCTGTAATGGGACACGGAATGGGAATTCCCTCAATAGGAATATATACATACGAGCTTTTCAACTTTTATGATGTAGATAACATCATCAGAGTAGGAAGCGCAGGAGGACTCAAGGAAGATGTCAACGTAATGGACATCATCTTTGCAATGGGAGCACACACCGATTCCAATTACGGATTCCAGTACGGACTTCCCGGAACATTCTGTCCTACAGCCAGCTATGATATTCTGGAGAAGGCAGTAGCTATCGCTAAGGAAAAGAACGTAAAATATCACGTAGGAAATGTTCTTTCTTCTGATGCCTTTTATAAAAAATGTAACGAGAGTGAGCTTTATAAGAACATGGGCGCACTTGCGGTTGAAATGGAGACAGTTGCTCTTTACATGAACGCTGCAGAAGCAAAGAAGAATGCGCTTACTATTCTTACTGTTTCAGATCATCTTTTCAAAGAGGGTGAGCTTTCTGCAAAAGAGAGAGAGACAGGCTTTACCGATATGATGGAGATAGCGCTTAAAACAGCTATTTTGCTTTGATAAATACGAGTAAGACAAGCATAATTAATCGACTCACACCTCAGACGAGGCGTGGGTCGTTTTTATAGTAATAAAAAAACAAAGTAATCATATTAAAAAAGATAGTGTTAATCTTAGTAATCGGTTTCGCCGGAACCATTATTTTTCCCTGCGGTATCTTCGGCTCTTACGGCAAGAACAGAACCACCCTTGTAATGAGGTACAGAGAAATCCACAATTTCTTTTCGCTCATTAGTAATAGTAATTGTGGAACAACCAAAGTCTGCACTACCGGAAGAAACGGCAGGAAGAATTTCATCAAAATTCATATCAACAATCTTAAGGCCATAGCCATTATCTTTACAAAATCTGTAGGCGAGATCAATCTCGTAGCCCACTATAGAAACATCTTTTAAATAAACGAAAGGGGCATTTGCGGGTTCAACTGCAAGTGTAAGGATACCGTTATCATGATTAAGAACCTCAAGATCAGGAATTTCTTTTTTGTATTCGGCAGCACCAAACCATAGAGAATCAATGGAATCAAGAGTACCATCAGTTTTGGCTTCGATTACATAATCAGAAAATTCTTTGCAGAGTTCTTCTCCCTTCGGACTTTTTGGAAAAGCAAAGCCAAAGCTGTAATCATCCATGTAGTCCCGAATATAATCTACAGAATTATCTTTAGCCATCATATATTTGATCATGGGTTCATCAACAGCAAAGCCATCAATAGAACCGGACTTAAGGGCGGACAAAAGTTCTGTATATGAATTGTAGTAGGAAATCTCGGCATCCGGGATATTTATACGGATCATTTGATCAAATACGGTGCCGGTCTGAACACCTATTTTTTTACCATTATAATCAGAAACAGAAATGGTGCCGGAAACTTTAGCTGATCTTGTGGAAGTTTTTAGAAAATTATCTCGATAAATAATAAGACATATTACCAGAGCAACAACCAGAAGTAGGGCCATTATGATATAGTCAGTTTTCTTAAGTGATCTATAACCTTTGTCCTTACTCATTTTAGTCCTCCGAATAATTCATCACTTTGAAATCCGTGTCAGAGCATTAAATATGTTCAGAGCGTCACACTACTATTGTATATAAGGACAAAAGTTTAAAAAAGTGGGATGAGAACTATTTAATAAAAGATTTATTATTACATAATAAAAAAAGAAGCCTGCACGGCAGACTTCTTAGGGATTATTGAAGAAATGTTCCCGATGCGATTCGAACGCACGACCTTCCGCTTAGGAGGCGGACGCTCTATCCTGCTGAGCTACGGAAACATGACTTATGTATATTAGCATATTCTGGACTTCAAATCAATAAAAGGAATAACTTCGGCCGGAACAATTGTAAGTGCAAAGTGTCCGGCCGAAAAGAATTCCAATATTATTTAAGCGGCTGCATTTCCGCTTTTCTTGTCTTTGTACTGGTTAATAAGAGTCTTACCTGCGATAACAGCAAGGATGATAGAAAGAACAACAAGAAGAACAGCGATGAGAGACTGAATAAGTGCCCATACATCAGCGTTTCCTGAAGTGTAAGCTGTCATCTTAGTAGTGATTGTCTGAACAAGAGAGCAGATAGTAACTGCAAGCATGAATACCATAGGAATATAGAACATCTTGTTGTTCTTGCCTACAGCACCAAGCCATGTACAAACAGCAAGAAGTCCGATAGCAGCAAGAAGCTGGTTAGCTGCTCCGAAGAGAGGCCAGATCTTGGTGTAACCGGTCATACCAAGGCTGATGCCGAGAACAACAGTGATCGCTGTTGCAACATAAGGATTGGCAAGAACCTTCTTGTATCCTGTAAGATCCTTAGCTGTCTGTCCATTTTCAATAAAGAACTCCTGGAACATATATCTTGCAAGACGAGTAGCTGTATCAAGAGATGTGAGACAGAATACTGAAACTGCAAGGATAAGGAGCTGATACATAATGTTCTGAACACCGGGTGCGAAGGATCCGATCATAGCTGAAAGACCGCCGGCGAATACCTGAGTGGGGCTCGCATAATCACCGTTTGCTGCAGCAACCCAAACAAAACCAACTGCGCAAAGAGAGATAACAGCAACTACACACTCAATAAGCATTGAACCAAAAGCAACAGGCTTAGCATCCTTCTCATTATCAAGCTGCTTAGCAGTTGTTCCTGAAGAAACAAGAGAATGGAAGCCGGAAATAGCACCACAAGCAATAGTAACAAAAAGTGCAGGGAAGGCAGTTCCGGTAGTAAATACGCCTGTTCCCTTAAGAGATGCATCACCCATAGCAGGGATTACAAAAGAGCTGTTTCCGGTAACTGCAGAACCGATGATAGCAATAATACCGGCACCGATCATGAAGTAAAGAAGGAAAGAGCTAAGGTAATCTCTGGGCTGGAGAAGAATCCAAACAGGAGTAACTGAAGCTACAAGGATATATCCGCCAAGAATCCACATCCATGCATTGTAAGAAATTGAAATGGGGTGGAAATTAAGGCCGATGAAAACGACTGCTATGATACCAACACAACCGAGAACGGAAGAGATACCGATAGGAGCGTTCTTTCTGTAAACAAAGAAACCAAAAACAACAGCAAGAACAATGAACAAAAGAGAGATCATTGCTGTTGACTGGTTAGCTGCAAGAGCTGCACCTTCAACTGCTGCGCCTGCTGATGTTGTATTACCGAATGTGCTTGCAACGATTGAGCTGAAAGCTGCAACTACAAGCAAAAGAGTAAGATAACCAAATGTGATGAAAAGTTTCTTGGCAGTCTTGCCCATGGAATCATCGATGATCTCACCGATTGACTGTCCCTTGTGACGAAGGGAAGCAAAAAGGGCACCGAAGTCATGAATTCCACCAAAGAAAATTCCTCCGATAAGTACCCATAAGAGAACCGGAACCCATCCGAAAACGGCTGCCTGAATAGGTCCGTTGATAGGGCCGGCTCCGGCGATTGATGAAAAGTGGTGACCCATAAGCACAGGCGCTTTGGCAGGAACATAGTCAAGTCCGTCTTCAAGCTCATGTGCAGGAGTCTTACGAGAGGGATCTACACCCCACTGCTTAGCAAGCCATCCGCCGTAGAAAATATAGCCCACAGCGAGAACAGCAATGCTGATGATTAGTAATAATGCTGCATTCATACTTTTTTCCTCCTAGTTTTTGTAGATATCACAGAGCATACTTTTTAGTTCTTTTCCGCCATAATTTGTAAACACTTCCTGCGTATCAAGGGCTGTGACCGCGAGTCTGGCTTCACTGTGACCCCGGAAATTAAAAAGATAACCCTTATCAAAATGAAATTTTTTGATAGCCTTTTTGGTGGATTCATCCGGCGCCTTGTCCAGGATAATCTCAAAAGTCAGATAAGAACACATATGGTCCTTCTCCGGGTACTTTTCGTTTTTCCTTACAAGAACAGGTTCAAGAGTCTCTTTGATAAGAGAAGTAAGCTCTTCAAGGTCGCCACAATCAAGACTTTCTTTTTGAATAAAAAAGACATGTTCAAAAACTGTGACAGCCCAAAGCTGAGCCTCTTTCTTGAGCACATATTTCTCACTTAAGGAGTGAAACCAAGCATATGCAGGAAATGTCGTATTCCCTATTTTAAAGTTTTCTGTGATATCGAAACTTGCCTGATATCGGAGCAGAAGCTCCTTCAAATACATGTCTGATGAAATCATCTCATCACCTTTCAGGTCAAATTTGTGGATGTGGAAAAGATAGTCCAGTTATCATTTTACCACTCTGCCGCGTTACATCAAGATATCAAAATTAATATGATGCACATTAATTTTGTAATGTATTATGCAGGTAGCGAAATTAATATCCAAAGAAAATAGCACAGAAACATGTTTTTGGATATAATTTAGTCACGAAACTTTTTTATAAAAAAAGCAAAAAAACAATTTTAAGCCGGAGGGGCGAGAATCTTGGGGGAGATCGTATTTTTTCACAGAAAAAGATCAAAGATCATAATGGCGCTTATAACAGCAGTGACAACACTGCTTCTTTCAGCGTGCGCACAAAGTGACAGAGACAGAAGTGTTGATTATATATCAGAAAAATATGCTGTTCCCAAAGACAATCAACTTATTGTTTATACATCCCACAAAGAGGAAGTATATCTTCCGATAATAAGAGAATTTGAGAGTAGAACCGGAATATGGGTTGATGTTCACGCAGGTGGAACAGCGGAAATGATGAGAGAAGCAAGAGAAGCATCCAAAGAAGGCGCCTGTGACATCATGTTTGGCGGTGGAATAGAAAGCTACGAAGCACAAAAAGATCTTTTTATGCCCTACAAGACAGAGAGTAGCGAGCATCTTGATAAAACCTACATGGCAAATAACAACGAGTGGACCGTATTTACTGAACTTCCCATTGTATTTATCTACAACAAAAAACTTGTAAGACCAAGTGAAGTGCCAAGGGAATGGAAGGATCTGTTCGAAGAAAAATGGAAAGGACAGATAGCTTTTGCGGACATCAAAAATTCCGGAACGAGCTACACTATTTTATCCACCATGGAACAGCTCTTTGAAGAGAGCCCGGAAACACTGGTGCCAAGGTTCTACGACCAGCTTGGGGATAACATACTCTCATCATCAGGAGAGGTTATTCCGTATGTTTCTGACGGAACATATCTTATAGGAATAACACTGGAAGAGACTGCCAAGAAGTACATTGATCTTGGCTACGACATTGCGCTTGTTTATCCAAAAGACGGAACGAGCGCCATACCGGATGGATGCGCCATGGTAAAAAACGCACCTCACAGCTACAATGCCGGAAAGTTTTTGGATTTCGTGGTTGGATATGATACCCAGAAATACGCCATGGACAATTTCTACAGAAGGCCGGTACGCACTGATGTGGAGCTTTCACCTGATTTCGGAGAAGCAAATATCATAAGATTTAGCATAAGCGAGTCTGCAGCCAAGGAAGAAAAAGTATTTGAGATCTGGGACGAGCTTGAGAACGAGGGGGACTGAGTATGAAAGGTGTGATAAGACAGTCCTTCAAAAGACAGATCTTTGTGATCTTCCTTACTGTTACTCTGGCTCTTGTTATTATCGGAGGCGTACTCACTATACAAGGATTCCTTGCCAAGATAACATCGGACTATGAGAAAAGAGATCTTGAACAGATAGGCCTTATAAAGACCAGTATGGAACGCGACCTTAGAAAATCGGAGGAAACACTCGATAAGATCTCAAACAGCAAGATCATAAAGGCCGCCCTTATAAATGATTATTCCAATTCCCTTGATATATATACAGTGCTCTACGAGGCATCAAGAGAAATAAGAGATTTTGCGGAAGTAGGAATCTACAAAGGTGGTAAGTGTATTTACAGCACCTGGACTGATACCGCGATCAAAGAATTACCGCAAAATTACGCGGTTCTTGGAGAAGCGCTATCCAAAAAAGGGAGCACTGTTTATTCACTGGATCCAAGGACATCATCAGAAAGCGGAGCAGCTCTTTTGATGGCACGACAGATTACAGAGGGCGAAGAAAACGGATTTATTGTCATTAGGATAGATCAAAATAATATAAAAGAAAGACTTAGTAAAGAGATAAATGCAAAAGACGGGCTTATGCTCACCAGTAATTTCCTAAGGCCCATCTGCCTCTTGGGAACGGCTGAAGACGGAGAAGAACTTTCCGTTATAAGAAGCAATTTCCTAAAAGGACAGCGATACACCAGTGGAAGCCGCAACAACATATATGTCACAGAGCTTGGTAATACCGGACTTTTGTGCATATACGTAACACCTCCGGCACTTGGAGAAGGCGCAGCCAGAGTGGGTTATCAGATAGTTCTGATATTATCCATAGTAAGCGTACTTGTGTGTCTTTTTGTAGCATCAAGGATGAGCGAATACTTTTCCAAACCTATTGGCGCTCTTTCCGAAGCAATGAAGCGGTTTAGAAAAGGTGACTTTGATGCCAAGATAGAACTGGACAGAGATGATGAGTTTGAACAGCTTGCCACAGGCTTTAACAAGATGACATCCCAGCTTAAAACCACTATGGAAGAGAGAGTTGCCGCAGAGAGACTTGTAAACGAGACAAGGATCAAAATGATGCAGGCGCAGTTAAATCCGCACTTTCTCTACAATACACTTGATACAATAAAATGGGTTGCCAAGGCAAACGGAGTAAATGAGGTAGCAACGCTTTCCTCATCCCTTGCGGGAATATTAAGAACAGGAATCTCAGAAAAGCAGTTCTGCAGATTATCAAATGAGCTTGAGCTTGTGCAGAACTACTGCGACATTCAGAGGATCAGATTTGATGACAAGTTTGATATAACCTTTGATGTGCCAAAAGAAATATTGAATGCAGTCATTCCAAAACTAATCCTGCAGCCAATAGTAGAGAACGCCATAATCCACGGAATGGAAGATATGGATGACGGACATATCTATATTGCAGCAATAAGAGATAAGACAGAGGGAAAAGATCTTTTGAAGATTTCCGTTCAGGACAATGGAAAAGGAATAAGCGATGAGATGCTGACCGCGCTAAATAATGACGACGTTGAGACGTTAAAAGGACATCTTGGCCTTAACAACGTCAATACGATCATAAGATTGTACTACGGAAAAGAGTATGGAGTTATGGCATTTAGACCATCCGAGGGAGGAACAGTAATGATACTAAGTTTCCCATACTCGGAAGAACAACCGTAGGCATAAGGAGATAATATGACATCAGTAATGATAGTAGATGATGAAAAATATGTAAGACAGGGCATAATAAATGAGACAGACTGGGATCTTATAGGCTGCGAGGTTGTAGCGGAGGCACCAAACGGAGAAATAGCCTATGAGCTTGCCATAAAACACAGACCGGATCTCATAATATCCGATATCAAAATGCCCAAAATGAACGGAATTGAACTTGCCAGAAAGGTTCATGAGAGATTTCCAAACACCAAGATTATCTTTCTAACAGCCTATGACGAATTTGAATATGCAAGGGCAGCGATAAAGCTTGGCGTTTCGGATTATCTTTTAAAACCCTTTAAAGACGGAGAGCTTGAAGGATCAGTGCAGAAGCTTTTGCACATACATCCTATGACGATGGGGAGCAGTGATGCTCAGATAGAAGATGAGCTGATACAGCTAAAGAAAAAAGAAGAAGTGGAAAACAGGTACGTACAGACAGCAATCGACTACATTGAAAATCACTTTTCTGACGCGGATTTCTCCATTGGTAAACTGGCTGAATCAATGGGAGTCAGCGAAGGCCACATCAGCAGACTTTTTAAGGCGCAGACGGATATCAGCATAGGTAATTACCTTACGAGATACCGCATCAAAAAAGCAATGAACCACCTTAAGGATGTTCAGGTCAAAGTATATGAAGTTGCCGAAAAGGTTGGGTATCAGGATATTGCATACTTTTCCAATACATTTAAAAAACTTGTGGGAAGGTCTCCTTCAGATTATCAGTCAAAAGGCCTTGAGTAAGCCCTTTAGAAAGATGTCAAAATCCAACAAATAATATCAGAATTGCCTCATATAAATGTTTATTTTGCACAACTAAAATGGATTTATCAGGAAATAAAAAACCTGATAAATCCACTTTTTTATGAACAATTAATGGATTATAAGGAGGAAAAAACGTGAAAAAGAAAGTATTATCGGCAATCTTATCACTCACAATGGTAGTGACTGCTCTCGCAGGATGTGGCAATTCCGGTACAGGAACCGCTCCCGCCGGGGATCAGAGCGCACCTGAAGCTGCAGACCAGACAGCAAACATCACAGATGATGCTGCAAAGCCTGCTGCAGAGCTGACAGGTATTGATGCTATCATCGCTGAGGCAGAGACAATGACCTTGGAAGAACTTGCAGCAAAGGCTATTGAAGAGTCAAACGGCAAGACATTCTACGGAGTTGGAAATTCCAGTCGTGGAAAATCAGCTCTTCCTTTATTTATTGAGTACTTACAGTCAATAGATTCCTCATACAATATGGAATTTGAGTGGCAGCAGCCCAAGAACAACAAGATCTTTGAGCAGCTCACATCAGATTCACTTAAGAGCGAAGGAACATTCGCAATGACACTTATCCAGGACGGAAATCAGATTCAGTCCAAGATGGTGGATACAGACATTCTTAAGACATTCATTCCTAAAGAGTGGGCTGAGGCAAACAATACATCTGCAGATGCTTATGAGGGATTCCTTCCTCTTCAGACACTCAACAAGGTATTTATGTACAACAGCACAGGAAACGCAACATACACAAACTGTTGGGACTTTGTATATGACGGAGCACATCCTCTTTTCATGGGTGTTGATTCTGAGATCGTAGGAAAGAACTTCCTTATGATGCTCACAGAAGACAAGTATGCGACATGGCTTAAAGAAGCATACGACAAGCTCGATGATACCAAAAAAGCATATTTCGAGCCCACAATTAAGTCTATGCAGTCAGATGCCAACGATCTTGGACTTGGAGCAAACGGTGCATACGCTCTTGCATGGATCAAGCTCTGGGTTAACAGCTACAACGAGCAGACAGATGACGGCCCTATCTGCAATACACTTGTAGATGCATCTGCAAAGGATCAGGCAGGACTTCTTGTATATTCTAAGCTTCGTTCAGTAGAAGAGTCAGCAACAGTATCAGTTAACAACATTAAAGTTGCAGCATATGAAGATGGCTACACAGGAATCGGCGGATATGGTTATTGCCACTACCTCTTCCTTACAAAGAACAGCCCGCTTCCTTGGACATCATGTGCATTCATCGCATTCATGACTTGCACAGAGCAGGGATTTGAAGCATGGGGCAAGGACATGGGTGGATATTCATCCAATCCTAAGGTTGCAGAAGAAATCGAAGCTACATTCCATCATTCACAGGGCGGCGGAGATGAGTTCCCTGCAAAGAACGATCGTGGATATGACTGGTGGACAACAGACGGAGAACTTGTTCTTGAGGATCCCGTATATTGTTCAGAAGTATCCTTCTCAGTTGGTAGCTGGATCGACGTTCTCGATCACTATGCACCGGGCGAGTAAAAAGTGATATAGGTGTCATAAGTACAAATGCGTACATGCTTGCATGATACGCATTTGTACTTTATGACCCGAACATATCCTCGAAAGAAGCACTATGATGCGACTAACGAAGATATGCAGGATTGCAAAAACTCAGT
Source organism: Butyrivibrio sp. (assembly GCA_016291375.1). Lineage (GTDB taxonomy): Bacteria > Bacillota > Clostridia > Lachnospirales > Lachnospiraceae > Butyrivibrio. The sequence goes on along the minus strand of JAEEXE010000002.1, from coordinate 64,715 downwards.
GAAGCAATCCGTATAGCACCAATGTTTAAAGAGGAGATAAAGAATGGAAGCAATCGCAAAACCAGACAAAAGTGCGATTTTCAAAAATAAGGTAAAGACCTGGTTCTCCCAACCTCAGAACATAATACTTTTGCTGTTTGGGATTGTCTTAACCTTTAGCACCGTCGCACCTATAGTAGCAATTGTAAAAGACACATTTAAGATTCATCCCGGAACCATTGATCAGCACTTAACCGGCAAAGTTTCGGGATATACAATAGTCAACTATATAGACCTTTTTACCAGCAGACTTGCACGTACAAACCTGTGGATGCCACTTCTTAATACGGTGATCCTATCAGTGCTTACCTGCATGATCTCAATACTGTTCGGTGGTTTGTTTGCCTTTCTGGTAACAAGAACCGATATGAAGTTCAAGAAATACTTAAGCTCTATTTTTATTTTTCCATACATCATGCCTCAGTGGACACTGGCTGTTGTATGGCAGCACATGTTCTATTCCAACAAGATAACAGGAACAAGTGATGGGCTTCTTGCAGCAATATTCCATGTATACTTCCCGCATTGGTGGTGTCAGGGAGTATTCCCAAGTGCCATGGTTCTTGGTCTTCACTATGCGCCCTTTGCATACATCCTTATCGGCGGAATATTCAAGAACATGGATGCAAACCTGGAGGAAGCGGCAACAATACTTGATACACCAAAGTGGAAAATAATGTTCAAAGTAACCCTTCCAATGATCAAGCCCGCCATCCTTTCTACAATACTTCTTGTATTTGGAAGCGCGATGGGAAGCTATCCCGTTCCGCATTATTTGAACCTTACAACACTTTCAACCAAGTACATCTCAATGAACAGCACTTATACAGGTGAAGCAAGTATCCTTGCAATCATAATGATGGTGTTTGGAGTACTGATACTTGGAATGAATCAGATGAGCCTAAAGAGCAGAAAGAACTATACAACAGTCACGGGTAAATCCGGTCAGCTCACTAAGCTTACCATCGGTAAAATGGGAAAATACGTTGTGGGAATTATCTTTATACTAATAACATTCTTCACAAGTATATGGCCCATAATGCTCTTTGCACTTGAGACATTCCTTCCAAATCCCGGTGATTACAGCTTCCTATACACCGGAAATTTGGCTCATCTTACCACCAAATGGTGGGTGACCAACGAAAACGTAACAGAAAACGGCATGTACGGACAGGCCGGAATTCTGTATAACAATACAATCTGGCATGCCTTCTTCGGAACCTTGTTCCTTGCAGTTGTCTGTGCACTGATTGCGGGAACTATCGGAACACTTATTGGCTACGCTGTATCCAAAAAGAGAAGAAACAAGTGGGCGAACTATGTTAACAACGTAGCTTTCCTGCCATACCTTATGCCTTCAATCGCGGTAGGAGCAGCATTTTTCATCCTGTTCTCCAATGAGCGCATTAACCTCTTCAATACATACACACTTTTGATCATTGCAGGCGTGGTTAAGTACATTCCCTTCGCTTCGAGAAGTTCACTTAACTCCATGCTTCAGATCAGTAACGAGCTTGAAGAAGCAGCGATCATCATGAACACATCATGGATAAAGAGAATGCTCAAGATCATTATTCCTATCCAGAAGTCCTCGATCATAAGCGGATATCTTTTACCCTTTATGACGTGCCTTAGAGAATTGTCATTGTTCCTACTTCTCTGCACACAGGGCTTTATTTTATCAACTACACTGGACTATTTCGATGAAATGGGACTGTACGCATTTTCAAGTGCCATCAACCTCATCCTCATCGTGACAATTCTTGTATTTAACACATTGGTTAATAAGCTGACAGGCGCAAGCCTCGACAGTGGCATAGGAGGAAAGTAAACATGCCTGAGATCATTTTAGAGAATATAACAAAACGCTGGGGAAAATTCTTTGGCGTAGACAACGTAAGTCTAAATATACCAAACAACTCATTCATAACATTACTCGGCCCTTCAGGTTGCGGTAAGACCACCATCCTTAGGATGATCGCAGGTCTTGAGACCCCAACAGAAGGTAGGATCACAATAGGAGACAAGGTTGTATTTGACTCAAACGCAGGAATCAACGTGCCTGCCAATAAGAGAAGAGTGGGATTTCTTTTCCAGAACTATGCACTTTGGCCCAACATGACCGTTTATGAGAACATCGCATTCGGACTTAAGAACATCAACGAGAAGATGCCGGTCATTGACATTGAAGCTAAACAGACAGCGGATATTATCAGGGCTTTACAGAATGGTAATAAGGTAAAAGAGATCGTGGAGGAATGCAGAGATAAGAACGGAAAGCTGGATGAAAACAAAGCATACGTAAAACTTATCGATAACTACAGCCTTTCAATCTATACAGCAAAAGAGCTCTATGCGCTTAATATACACACATCTCAGGATGCGGCTGCAGCAGCAAAATCCAAGCTCTCAGAGTACGAAGCAAAGCTTTCTTCAATAAAAGACAAGTATCAGAAGGACTCAAAAGAGCTAAATGATAAATTTGAAGTAGTAAAAAACGGACAGGTAGTAGAAGAAGTCAGAAAGCTTTCAAAAGAAGAGATTGATTCAAGGGTACGCGCTTGTTCAAGGATCGTTAAGATAGGAATGTTCATGGACAGATATCCTGCAGAGCTTTCAGGCGGACAGCAGCAGAGAGTTGCGATTGCCCGTACACTTGCTCCCGAGCCTCAGGTTCTTTTCATGGATGAGCCCCTTTCAAACCTTGATGCAAAGCTTAGACTTGAGATGAGATATGAGCTTCAAAGACTACATGTCGAGACAGGAAGCACGTTTGTATATGTAACACATGATCAGATGGAAGCCATGACACTGGCGACAAGGATCTGCCTTATAAATAACGGAGTTCTTCAGCAGTATGCAGCACCTCTGGAAGTATATAACAGACCTTCAAATCTCTTTGTAGCAGACTTTGTGGGTAATCCGTCCATGAATTTTGTAGATGCAAAGGGAAGTCAGCAGGCGGACGGAAGCATAGCTCTGGATATCCTTGGCGGAATTAAGACAAACTTTATTCCAAACGACAAACTAGACCTGTCAGCTTGGAGAGATCAAAGAGAAAAAGAAGCAGAGGACAAACTTGAGCTTGAGAGACAGAGACTTATGAAAAAAGGAGCTGTTGAGAAGAGCAACAAGGATGAAGTCTTTAAGTATCATATCCAGAAGGTTGAGGAAGAAGATGACAGCATCATGGATGAGCCTGTGATAACAGATGAAGATTTTGTGATCGGAATTCGCCCGGAGGCAATAGACATCGATCCAAACGGAAAGCTCGACACAACAGTTTACGGCGCGATGCCAACAGGAATGGAGTCTACACTTAAGCTTCGTGTTGGTGAGTACCTTCTTACCGGAGTTATCTTTGGCGGAGTTATCTACAAGATAGGCCAGGAGGAGAAAATCAGCATAAACGGAAATGATATTCTTCTTTTTGATCGCCGCAGCGGAAAACTTATCTGCGCGGGTAAGCTTGAGATGTAAAAAGAGCCTTGCAAACGCGGTAAGACCAAAAAAGTTTCTAAACAAAAAACTGCTTATGTACACTTAGTGTACATAAGCAGTTTTAGATTATACACAAATATTATTTTGTAAGAAATCTTCCAAGAAAGATCACAAGGCAAGCGCCAATTGTTGAAACAATGATAGAACCGATGAATCCGGATCCGTGGATTCCGATAAGACCAAGAACAACGTTTCCTACAAATGCGCCGACTATACCAAGGATAATATTTCTCACAAGGCTTCCGCTTGACTTCATGATCTGTCCTGCGGCCCAACCTGCAATTCCACCGATTATTAAAGCCATGATGATGGATGTAACAAAGCTTCCTACTGCAAACATAGTGATAGTTTTCCTCCTTAACCTGATGCTTATATATGAATGACAAGATGGCATAAGCTCAAATCATGTCATTTCATAGATAAATATAGCACAGTTTTGTGATAATATAAAAGAAATCGGTAATATGTATTGTTACAGTCATAGTGTATGAACGCGACAAGCGATTTTGTTTTTTGGAGGATGACATGGATAACGAGAACAGACCCGTTGGAAGAAAAAAGAAAATTACTGAAGGAGGCAGCGGCGTCCACAAGAGAGGCGAAGGTCTCGGAACAGGCCCTGTAGGTCAGAGCGGCGGATACTCTCAGGGACAGCATTCATCAGGTGATGACGGAGGGATGAGACGTTCTTCCGGAAGAAGTCCTCTTTTCATGATAATAATCATATTGGTATTGCTGCTTGGTGGCGGAGGAGGAATAAGCTCCCTCTTTGGAGGCGGAAGTGTTCCGTCAGGCGGTTCAATTCCTTCACAGGGAACTGTTACTTCGCAGCAGGGAACCAATTCCCAGACCGGAACAAATACAGCAAATGTTCCCGGAGACACAACTCAGACAGGTTCAGGACTTTCAACACTTGCGCAGCTTTTTGGCGGCGGAATGGGATCATACTCAGGAGCTAATGTAAGTTCGGCATCCTGGAGCGCAGAATCCAATACAGGAAATCTCAACAGGGATGTGGACCCCAAAGCCCGCGCAAAGCGTACAGCGATAAAGGGTAACGGACAGGATACCATTACCATCATGATGTACATGTGCGGAGCAGACCTTGAGTCAAGGGGTGCAATGGCAACCAAGGACATTCAGGAGATGCTTAAGGCTAACCTTGGCAACAACATAAATCTCCTTGTTTATACAGGTGGATGCAGACAGTGGCAGAACAATGTTGTCTCAAGCTCCACTAACCAGATCTATCAGATAAAAGACGGAAAGATGGCTCTTTTGGTTGATAATGTGGGAAATCTTCCTATGACCAAGCCTGATACTCTGTCAGCATATATCAAGTGGGCGGCAAAGAACTTCCCCGCAGACAGATATGAGCTTATTTTCTGGAATCACGGCGGCGGATCAACAGGCGGATACGGATATGATGAGCGCTTTGCTTCCGCAGGAGCTATGTCACTTGCAGGAATCAACACAGCGCTTAAGGATGGCGGAGTAAACTTTGACTTTGTGGGATTTGATACCTGCCTAATGGCTACCGTAGAAAATGCCCTTGTAGTTTCCAACTACGCAGATTACCTTATTGCCTCAGAAGAGACAGAGCCGGGAGTTGGCTGGTACTATACAGATTGGCTTACAGCCCTTGGCAGCAACACGTCAATGGATACTCTCGATATAGGAAAGAATATTATTGATTCATATACAGCTGCTTGTGCACAGACTTGCCCCGGACAGAAAACAACACTTTCGCTTATGGACCTTTCTGAATTGTCACAGACCGTTCCTTCAGAGCTTGCTGACTTTGCAAAGGATACAACAAGTCTCATTCAAAAAGATGAATTTGCGACAGTTTCCAAGGCAAGGAGCAGCACACGTGAATTTGCACAGTCAAGGATTGACCAGATCGACATTATAGACTTTGCAAACAGAATGGGTACAGACGAAGCAAAAGAGCTTGCGGAAGTACTTAGAAACGCTATCAAATACAACAGAACAAGCAGTAACATGACCAATTCCTATGGTCTATCCATTTATTTCCCTTACAAGACAGCAAGTAAGGTGGATAATATGCTCAGCACTTATCAAGCGATAGGAATGGGCGAAGACTATGCGAAGTGTATCAAGAACTTTGCACAGCTTGGAACCGCAGGACAGGTTGCAGCAGGTGGAACCCAGAGTCCGATGCCTTCTCTTTTCGGAGAGATGCCATCTTCCGGCGGCGGATCCTCTGCAGAGCTTATTTCACAGCTTCTTTCAACATTCCTTTCAAGTGATTTTAGCAGTGTTTCAGGGCTTTCTTCATCAAATACAGACTTCTTCGGAAGGGATCTTGATATTGAGAAGACAGCAGAGTATATAGCAAATAACAGATTTGATCCGGCGGCACTTATCTGGACCAATAATGACAACGGCGAAGATGTTATCTCACTTTCAGAAAGTGACTGGTCCAAGATCGAGAACCTTAAACTTAACATGTTCTATGATGACGGTGAGGGTTACATTGACCTTGGAATGGATAACGTATTTGAGTTTGATGACAAGGGAAATCTTAAGTCCCAGGATGATAAGACCTGGCTTGCGATTGACGGACAGGTGGTACCTTACTATGTAGTGGATGTTCAGGGAGATAGCAGTTCCTACCAGATAACCGGTCGTGTACCTTGTCTTCTCAACGAAGACGCGGCAAATCTCATTCTTGTATTTGACTCACAGAACGAGGACGGTTATGTTGCCGGTGCAGTAAGAGAGTACAAGGAAGGCGAGACTGAAACTATCGCCAAGAATATGACTGAACTGGAAGAAGGAGACACCATTGATTTTGTCTGCGACTACTATAACTATGACAAGGAGTACAGCGACAGTTACCTCCTTGGAGAGCGTATGGTCGTAAAGGGCAAGATGTCTGACATGCAGATTAGCAATGTTTACGTAGGAGACGGAACAGTGCTGGAAACATATTGCTTTACTGACATTTTCGGACAGGATTACTGGACTCCTGCACTTAAGCACTGATAATATGACGGCTGGGAGCTTTTTATGGATAGGTGTTTAACTACACTTTGTTACTTGGAAAAAGACGATAAGTATCTTATGATGCACAGAATTTCCAAGAAAAATGATATAAATAAAGACAAGTGGATCGGAGTAGGCGGCCACTTTGAAGAAAAGGAAAGTCCTGAGGACTGTATTAAAAGAGAAATCTATGAGGAAACAGGGTTTGATATTCCATTAGATGAGATAAGATACAGAGCTGTGGTGACTTTCATTTCAGACAAGGGCGACTATGAGCTTATGTCATTGTTTACAGCGAAGGCACCCGATGCTCAGCCAAAGGAGTGTGATGAAGGCGAGCTTTCATGGGTACCAAAAAGTGACATGTATAAGCTTAACCTTTGGGAAGGGGATAAGATCTTTTTAAAACTCCTTGAGGAGAGCAGCGATTTCTTTTCCCTAAAGCTTTCTTATGACAAGGAAGACAGACTTAAGGAAGCGGTGCTTAATGGTAAAGTGCTCAATTTTCGGGAAGTGCTTAATAAAATAGGCGGATAATTCTTTCTGCGGGCGGTCTGTGGACTGCTCGCAGTGCTGCGTAATGAGGATAATGATTTGGAAGAAAAGACAAGAGATTTTCTGGCAGGAAGAATAAAGGACCTGGCAACAAGAGCATACATGAATAATTTTGTCACTCACACGGATTTTCTCTCCGTGTCCGAGCTGGCATGCTTTTATCAGATACTTGCAAGTGAGGGAGTATCTTCTAACTCTAATGTATACTGCGGAGCGCGATTTGTGGTATATGGAGGAGCCAAAGATGCGGAGAGAGCAATGGTCTGTTTTCTACCCGAGTACCTGGATGAAGAGAGTTTTCTTTTGGCAGAGGAAAGTGAACCTACAGTTCTTAATTGTGTTCGCATAAGGCCTGTGAACGCCAAGTTTGCAGATGATCTTAATCACAGGGATTATCTGGGCAGTGTAATGAATCTGGGGATTGAAAGAGATCAGATAGGAGATATCCTTATAGGAGAAAAAGAGGCATATCTGTTCGCGACAACTGACATTGCAGAAATGATCTGCAAGGAGCTGATACGAATCAGACATACCTCAGTGAAATGTGAAAAGGTAAATACAAGTGATTGCAATGTGGAGCCCAGATATGAGGAGGTAAGTGGAAGCGTTGCTTCGGAAAGAATCGATGCAATACTGGCCTTTGTTTATCATCTTTCCAGGTCTGAAGCTCAGAAGCTTATAGAGTCCGAGTCGGTGTTCATCGATGGAAAGACTGCCTACAGCGGAGGATATGATCTTAAATCCGGCGCAAGAGTATCAGTGAAAGGCCATGGGAAGTTTATTTATCTGGGGACCACAAATACAACAAGGAAAGGCAGGTTGTTTATAAAAGTAAAACTCTTTGCCTGATTATAAGAGCTTTTCAACGCATGCGGACACATCGTCCATCTTGTGTGTGGGCTCAAAACGGGCAACAACGTTGCCGTTCCTATCAATAACAAACTTGGTGAAATTCCACTTTATATCAGGATTGTTCTTGTAATCCTTATCGAGCTTCTTGAGCATAACGCTCATTGCAAGGGCAGCAGGTCCTTTTCCGAAACCTTCAAAGCCCTTCTGGCTCTTGAGATACTGATATAAAGGAAGCTGATTCTCACCGTTTACATCAGATTTGGTCATCTGAGGAAACTGAGTGTTGTAATGAAGCTGACAGAATTCATGAATCTCTTCATCGGTTCCGGGTGTCTGACCCGCAAACTGGTTGCAGGGAATATCAAGAACCTCAAACCCTCTGTCATGGAACTTCTCATACATCTCCTCGATGTCCTTGTAGTGAGGGGTAAAGCCGCAGCCTGTTGCAGTGTTTACCACAAGCACAACTTTGCCCTTAAATGAATCGAGTTTAACCTCGTTTCCATTAGTATCTGTAACTGAATAATCATAAAAACTCATGGTCTATACCTCCGTGAATATAAACAAAAACAAACAATAACTTGATTTAGTAAAATTATATTGCATACAATCTAAAATGTCAATACTTGTTGCAAAATATTTTTCACACCCTTATAGTTTAATAAGAATATAAGGCGGAAAAGGAATGAGTAATTATATTATCTTTGACCTTGAGTGGAATCAGGGTGAAGCACCTGTTACCGAAAACGGTAAGACTCTTTCTTTTGAAATAGTCGAGATAGGTGCGGTTAAACTTAATGAAAAAAGAGAAAAAGTCGGCGAATTCAGCAGACTTATCAAACCTCAGATACATAAGCAGATGCACAAGATAACGGGCAAACTTATTCATCTGACCATGGAGGATCTGGAAAACGGCGTTTCTTTTCAGGAAGCGGCTACGGATTTCCTTGCCTGGTGCGGTGAAGACCCCAAGTTTTGCAGCTGGGGGCCTCTTGATCTGACCGAATTTCAGCGCAATCTGGATTTCTTCGGAATGCCTCTTTTATCAGACAGACCACTTGCTTTCTATGATGTGCAGAAGCTTTACAGCCTTGCTTATGATGATGGCAAGACCAGAAAATCTTTGGAATCTGCAGTAGAGGATCTGGGAATCGGAAGTGATATACCTTTCCACAGAGCACTTGCAGATGCAACATATACGGCGGAGATTTTCAAAGGATTTGGAGAGAAGATACTCAGCAAAGTCTCTTTTGATACTTATGTAACACCCAAGACCAAAAAGCAAGAGATCAAGATTATCTTTGACAACTACGAGAAGTACATTTCAAGAGAGTTTGACACCAAGGAAGATGTTCTTGAGAATATGGAGATCATGAGCACCAAGTGCTATCTTTGCAAGAAGAATATCCGACGTAAGATAAAATGGTTTACACCTAACGGCAAGCACTACTACGCGGTTGCCTACTGCGAAAAGCACGGTTATATGAAAGCTAAAGTCAGGATCAAAAAAGCTGAGAACGGAAGGCTTTTTGTAGTTAAGACCTGCCGCTTTATCTCCCCGGAAGATGTTGAGGATATGAAGGTCAAACAGAGAAAAATAAAGAAAAGACAAAGCCATGACCAGTAATGATCATGGCTTTTATCATGAGTATAATCGTTATTAAAATTTCTTGGAGCGCCATTTATTAAATTCGCGCTTTCTTCTCCTATATCTGATTCGATCACTCTTTGAAGTATACTTGCGGTTTGAAGGTGCCTTTATAGATGTGGAACCAAAGAAGAATGATATGATCACTATCAGTACCGCAATTATCATAAGGACCTTGATATTTATAAATATAGGTTTAACCGAATGAACTTCACCATTGGAAGTGTTCTTTGGCCCGGAGTAGGATATAAGAGCTCTTCCCACCGGAGTGCCGTTATATGTATATATTACTTTGGCTACAGCGGATGGATCATCTTTTTTATCCTTTTCTGTAAGTTCATAGGATACAGAGTATTCGGTATCTTCAATAGAAGCAGTCTTTGGAAGCACGACACTGTCTGAATCATTAAGACGCAGTATTGTTCCGGACTTTCCAAATACATCGTTGTCTGACTCAAAGAAAAGAGAATCATCCGGCATGTATCTTGAATCATTATCTGCGATGTTTACAGTACCGAAGTTGTTGAAGGCATAATCAAACAAGGTCACTGTATCAGTAAACTGCTCCGGAGAATCCTCCATGAAAACAACGCAGATAAGCTTCATACCGTTTTTCTCGGCGCAGGTCACAAGGGTTTCCTGTGCAAGATCCGTATATCCTGTCTTGCCACCTATGATACCCTCGTATGGAACCTCACCTGTTATAAGCTTGTGCTTATTGTTCAGATAAAAATCGTCGGGCTGTGTAGCAGTAGGTGTGAAGTGATATCTGGGAGTATTGGCAACCTTACACAGAAGCTCGTTATCAAAAAACTGTCTTGCAATGGTGGCAAGGTCATAAGCACTGGTGTAATGGTCAGCCGCCTGAAGACCGTTTGTATTGGAAAAATGTGTATCGTTACAACCAAGGTCTTTGGCTCTCTGATTCATGAGACTTACAAAATCACCTATACTGCCGCTTATATGTTCCGCCACGGCATTTGCAACCTCGTTGGCACTACCGACCATGATTCCGTAGAGCGCCTGCTCAAGTGATATTGACTGCCCAACGTCCATGCCGATACTGGATCCGTCATGGGGGACGCTGAAAACCGCCTCATTGGAAAAAGATATTTTATCGCTTAGATTGGCATTTTCCGCGGCGAGAAGACAAGTCATTATCTTGGTGGTGCTGGCGGGATAAAGCTGCTCATGTATATTCTTGGCATATAATATAGTCCCGGTCTTAGCTTCCATAACGATAGCCGATTTGGCATTGATCGCAGGGCCTTGCGGCCAGCTTTCGATCTGATTACTCTCTATAGGAAGTTCTCTTCTTGCAGGAGCATCCATTAGCTTTCCGGAATCTCCGGTACTTTCTTTTTCATCGGCATACACACTCTGGGTAATAAAAGAAAAAGATAAGATGATTGTCAAAAGAGCTATCGTGAACTTATTTAGTTTTGAAGTGTAAAATGCATGTAGTAAGTTGTTCATCGTATGTAAATAATACAATACTTCCAAATCCAGAGCAAATGTTGTAAAATTCTCTTATAAGATATATAGGTAGGAATATAAATGCGTTTACGTAATATTGCAGGTTCCAGAGAAGTAATAGCGGAGAGTAGCTTCACCGTCAAGGAGCCTGAGAAGATGAAGGGCCTCTGGAGAAAAGAGGTATTTGGAAACGATAACAAGATACATATTGAGATAGGAATGGGTAAGGGAAGATTCCTTATGGATATGGCGGCCCTCCATCCGGACATCAATTATGTTGGAATAGAGAAATATTCAAGCGTTCTTATACGTGCCATTCAGAAGCAGGAACAGCTCCTTCTTCCAAATGTTATATTTATCAGAATGGACGCAGAGAATATTTGCGACGTATTCGCTCCTTCCGAGGTAGACAGGATATATCTCAATTTCTCTGATCCCTGGCCCAAGGACAGACATGCCAAGAGAAGACTTCCTTCAAGGGAGTTCCTTAAAAGGTATGACAAGATTCTTGTACCGGACGGAGTTGTAGAATTTAAGACAGATAACAAAGACCTTTTTGATTTTGCACTGGAAGAGGTTGAACCGGCAGGTTGGACATTGGATGCCGTTACACGAGATCTTCATAACGATCCAGTTATGAACGAAGGAAACGTGATGACAGAATATGAGGAGAGATTCTCTTCCATGGGCAATCCGATTTATAAATACATTGTAAGCAGAAAGGGGAGCTAATTATGGACTACAGTTTAAACAGCCAGAATTTTGAAGCAGAAGTTTTACAGAGCAAATTACCGGTATTAGTTGATTTCTCAGCTGACTGGTGCGGGCCGTGTAAGATGATGGCACCCATGATGGACGAGTTTGCCGAAGAATATGAAGGCGAGCTTAAAGTTATGAAGATCAATGTAGATCAGGCACCTGATATAGCGCAGAAATACAATGTTATGTCCATACCGATGTTTGCATTTTTCAAAGGCGGAGAAGTAGTAGACACAGCGGTTGGAGCACTTAACAAGACAAAATTACAGGGAATTATCGACAAGGTGCTGGCTTAAAAGGCCAGCACTATTTTAAAGAGGAGCAAAAGTTTTGGCGGACAAAATAACCAATTTTGAAGACTATAAGAAAAAATCAGAAACTGAGCCCGTTGAAAATGCTGATCCAATTAAGAAGGAAGATGTTGTCTCAGAGCAGAAGCCGGATAAGACACCGGATAGGAAACCTGAGAGAAAACCGGATCTTAGCGAGACTACGATAATAAATCGTATTGAGATAGAAGATCCCTACAACTTCTTTACAGAAGAGGAAAGAGAAGCATATTTTCGTGAAAGACAGAAGGCAGAGAAAGCTCAGGACCAAGATACAAAAGGGGTAACTTTGCCCAAGAACAAGGAACCTGAGAAGCCGATCAGGCAGGAGACCCAGAAGGTAACAGCACAGACTGCAAGGGTTGACAAGGAACCGGAGAAACCTATAAGACAACGTAGGCCCCGTAGAGAAGAGTATTACGAGGATGATGTCCGAGAAGAATATGAAGAGGACGATATCCGGGACGATGAGTATTATTATCCCGAGGATGACAGATACGACGATTATCGTGAGGACTACGACGGCGAATATGAAGACAGATACGATGATGATTACGAGGATGACTATGATGAGTCTGACGACAAACTTATGCGAATGGTTGTCAGAATTGCATCCGTGTTGACAGGAATCATTATCCTGGGTATTGTTGCCTTTTCTGTAAAGTCATTTGTTTTTGATAAACTGCACAACGAGGATGAGGAAAGTAATGAACCCGGCACGGAAGTTGTGGTAGATCCCAGCGAGCAGCAGCCTCAAGGCTTTGAAATCCCTGAAGGTTATACTCAGACTGATGATACCGTGACTGTTATAAATAATGATCTTAATCTCAGAAATAAGCCCAAGAGTGTAGAGGGCAGCGAAGTTATGGCTGTGGCCAAAGTCGGAACACAGCTTAAGAGAGTTGCTCTTAGCAACGATGGATACTGGGCAATCGTTGAATACGACGGACAGTATCTGTATGCTTCAACGAATTATTTATCTACTCCTTGAGTGAAGCCAGCTATAGAAGCGATCCACTGCTTCAGACAAAGATGTGCTTGAGCGTGAAAAAGATTCAGTGTGATTCAAGACTTCATCGGCAGATGTGTCTTTTGCATAATCCGCGATCTTCTCGGCATATTTTTGCTCAAGAGAATGGCAGTCCATATTTATAAGTAAGGTAGAACTAAGAGTGCTCACGCTCTCATAGAGAGCTGGGTACTTCTTTTGTACGATAGCAAATTCATCCAGAATCTGTTCTCTGCTCTGAAGGCAGAAAAGCCCATATACGGATTCAACGATCTCATGAGGTTCAATCTCATCGCGATATGAATTGTCCTCATAATTGTCCTGGGTCGCGTAATATTCGCAGATCTCCTGAACGAGAGTACCTACCTTTGGATTGTCATAAAGTTTTTGAAGTTCGTCTATTTTTCTATCGCTCATGCTGTAAGTATAACATAATATGAAGGAAATCAGACAATGAAGATTGGCATTTTTGATTCCGGGATAGGCGGTCTTTCCGTACTTCACGAAGCATACCATATGCTACCCGGTCAAAACTACATATTCTATGCAGACGTTGAACATGTCCCTTACGGAACCAAGACTCCTGATGAGATTCTTGGATACACTGAAGAGATTACGAAATTTCTTTTGAATAAGGGAGCGGAAGCGATCGTGGTTGCCTGCAATACAGCCACCAGCGTAGCCATAAAAGAGCTTAGAAAAAGATATGACATACCGATCCTTGGAATGGAGCCCGCTGTAAAACCCGCAGTAGAGGGCACCGATCAGAAAAGGATCATGGTGATAGCAACACCGGTTACCATAAGAGAGGATAAATTAAGAGATCTTCTTCACAGAGTGGATGAGGAGCACAGGGTTGACCTTCTTCCCATGCCGCGACTGGTGGAGTTCGCAGAAAAAGAAGAATTTGAGACGGAGGAAGTCAGGAATTATCTAAAGGAGCAGTTTAGAGACTACAATATGGATGATTACTGCGCTCTGGTTCTTGGTTGTACTCATTTCAATTATTTTAAACCCCTTTACAGAGAGTTTTTTGGACCTGAGACATTGATGATTGACGGTAACAAAGGGACTATTCGTCACCTGGCGGATGTTTTAGGACTTTCTTTGTCCAATTCCCCCGATAATGTGGTATACTTTGATAATGTGCACAAGATGTTGTGTGAGTTAAGTACAGAATATTATTTCTCTGGCAAGAACATTTCCGATGAAAAAACGCTGGAACACTTGAAAAGACTGCATAACAGGCTGGAAGAAGTGCGCGAAAAATAATTATTAATTCCCTTGAATTAATCAATATAATGTATTATCATTAATTTGCAACCACAAGATATAGTTGTGGTTGAATTTATCTATGTGATTGTTTTAGGGATTGAAGAATTGCAAGGGGGTTCTTATGAAGATCATTAAGAGAAGCGGTAAGGAAGTAGCATTTGACGGCAATAAGATTCTTGCGGCTATCCAGAAGGCAAATGACGAGGTTACTGAGGAGAAAAAACTGACAGCAGGCCAAATCAGTGACATCGAGATGGGAGTTGAGAAGCAGTGCGCTTCCCTCACTCGTGCGGCAAGTGTCGAGGAGATTCAGGACATGGTTGAGGATGGCCTGATGAGATCCGGCAAATTTGAGGTTGCCAGAAAATATATTACATATCGTTATAAGCATGCTCTTGTCAGAAAGTCCAACACTACTGATGAGCAGATCATGTCTCTTATTGAATGCAACAACGAAGAAGTTAAGCAGGAGAATTCCAACAAGAACCCTACAGTAAACAGCGTTCAGAGAGACTACATGGCGGGCGAAGTGAGCAAAGATATCACCAGAAGATTCCTTCTTCCCGAGGATGTAGTCAAAGCACATGAAACAGGACTTATCCACTTCCATGATTCGGATTATTTTGCTCAGCATATGCACAATTGCTGTCTGGTTAATTTGGAGGATATGCTTCAGAACGGAACAGTTATTTCCGAGACTATGATTGAGCGTCCCAAGAGCTTTTCAACTGCATGTAATATTGCCACTCAGGCTATTGCGCAGATTGCAAGCTCACAGTACGGCGGACAGAGTATAACTCTTTCCCACCTTGTACCTTTTGTGGACGTAAGCAGACAGAAGTTCCGCAAAGAAGTTGCGCTCGAGTTTGAAACTGCAGGAATGAAGATCAACAAGAAGCAGGTCAACGAGATTGCCGAGATGCGTGTCAAGAAAGAAGTTGAGAGAGGATGTCAGGTAATTCAGTACCAGGTTATCACTCTTATGACTACTAACGGACAGGCGCCCTTCATAACAGTGTATATGTACCTCGATGAGGTCCCGGAAGGTCAGACAAGAGAAGATCTGGCTATGGTCATTGAGGAAATGCTCAAACAGCGTATTACCGGCGTAAAGAATGAGAAGGGACAGCTCATTACACCTGCTTTCCCTAAGCTCATTTATGTACTCGACGAAGACAATATACATGAAGATTCCAAATACTGGTATTTGACAGAGCTTGCTGCTAAATGTACAGCAAAGAGACTTGTTCCCGACTATATCTCAGCTAAGAAGATGAGAGAGCTTAAGGCAGGGGATGTATATCCTTGCATGGGATGCAGAAGCTTCCTTACACCTGATAACGAAAAGGTGGCAGAAGGTCTTTGCAACAAGGACAACAAGGCAGGCGCGCTCAATTACGTAGAGGGTCAGCACAAATACTACGGAAGATTCAATCAGGGTGTAGTTACTCTTAATCTTGTTGATGTTGCTTGTTCATCGAATAAGGACATCGATAAGTTCTGGGAACTTATGGAAGAGAGAACAGAACTCTGCAAGAGAGCGCTTATGTGCAGACATGAGAGACTCCTTGGAACACCTTCCGATGTAGCACCTATCCTGTGGCAGAATGGAGCCCTTGCAAGACTTAAAAAGGGCGAGAACATAGACAAGCTTTTGTTTGGTAACTACTCAACAATATCACTTGGCTATGCCGGACTTTGCGAATGTACTAAGTACATGAAGGGAGTATCTCATACAGATCCCAAGGGCAAAGATTTTGCACTGCAGGTAATGCAGTTCCTTAACGACAAGTGTGCTAAGTGGAGAGCAGACACAAATATTTCATTCTCTCTCTATGGAACTCCTCTTGAGTCCACAACCTACAAGTTTGCTAAGTGCCTTCAGAAGCGTTTTGGAATCATACCTGAGGTTACAGATAAGAACTATATTACAAACAGCTATCACGTTCACGTAACAGAGCAGATAGATGCATTTACAAAGCT
Organism: Butyrivibrio sp.; assembly: GCA_016291375.1. Lineage (GTDB taxonomy): Bacteria > Bacillota > Clostridia > Lachnospirales > Lachnospiraceae > Butyrivibrio. Next base: position 48,277 of record JAEEXE010000002.1, on the reverse strand, counting down.
CAAATTTGAGTCTGAATTCCAGGCTCTTTCACCCGGAGGAGCTATCAGCTATGTTGAGGTTCCCGATATGACAAGCAACATTGATGCCGTAATATCAGTTATGAAATATATTTACGACAACATCATGTATGCAGAGCTTAACACCAAATCTGATTATTGCCAGTGCTGCGGTTATGATGGGGAGATTAAGATTGTTACAGATACAGACGGCAAGCTCATTTGGGAATGCCCTAACTGCGGAAACAGAGATCAGAACAAGATGAACGTTGCAAGACGTACCTGCGGATATATCGGAACACAGTTCTGGAATCAGGGACGTACACAGGAGATAAAAGAAAGAGTTCTCCACCTTGCGACACCTAAATGCTGATAAATTCCATAATCTTCATAATTATTCAAGGCAAGGTCGGAAATTTCCGACCTTGTTTTATACAAGAGGAAAAAGAATTATGAACTACGGACAGATATATTACAACGATGTGGCAAACGGAATAGGATGTAGAACCGCTTTTTTTGTAAGTGGTTGTACCCATCATTGCAAGGGCTGCTTTAATGAGATGACCTGGGATTTTAACTATGGACAACTCTATACCAAGGAGGTTGAGGATGAGATAATAGAATCCCTTAAACCTGAGTATGTAAGCGGACTTTCCGTTCTTGGCGGAGAACCTATGGAGATAGTAAACCAGAAAGAGATAAGACCTCTTCTTGAGAGGGTAAAAAAAGAAGTTCCACATGCTACAGTCTGGATTTACTCCGGATACACATGGGAGGAGCTTACGGATCCAAATAATAAAAGATGCCACGGAGATGACACAGAGGCAATTCTTTCTATGACGGATATTCTGGTAGATGGAAAGTTTGAACTGGAAAAAAGAAGTTTGCTTCTCAGATTTAGAGGATCCTCAAATCAGAGGGTCATAGATGTGCAGGAAACACTGAAAAAAGGAGAGGTTGTATTGTCTAAGTATAACGACAAAGAAGAGTCCAGACTCAGCTAAGTCAAGAACAACATTTGCAATGCAAACAACAATGTAAGCACTTACATTTAACGTGTAAGTGCTTTATTATATTTATATCAGCAGTAATGATGATTTAAGTCGGTGTCGTAACCCGCAAGGAGGCATATATGAAAGATGAGAGATTTGATCTACTGACTTTCGGTGAGATTATGTTACGTCTTTCTCCGCCGAATTATGAGCGTATGACACGAGGCGATGTTTTTGATAAGAGAGCCGGAGGATCGGAACTTAATGTTGCATCCGGAGTTGCTCTTCTGGGACTTCGTACCGGAGTTATTTCAAGACTTCCGCAGAACGCCCTTGGAACATTTATCAAGAACAGGATCAGATTCGAGGGAGTTTCTGATGACTACCTCATATATGACGATTCTCCGGAAGCCAGACTTGGCATCTATTACTATGAGAACGGAGCGGCTCCGCGGAAGCCATCCATTGTCTATGACAGGATGAATTCCTCGATCACGAGGATATCCCTTGATGAGATACCTGATAGCGTCTACAAGGCTACAAGGATGTTCCATACAAGCGGCATTACACTTGCGCTTAATAAGAACACCTGTGAAGTTACAACAGAGCTTATAAGGAGATTCAAAGAGGGTGGAGCATTAGTTTCCTTTGATTGCAATTACCGAGCTAATCTGTGGAGTGAAGAGGACGCTCGCGCAGCGATATATAATATACTTCCCTATGTTGACATTCTCTTTGTCTCAGAAGAGACATCCAGGAGGATGATGAAAAAGAGCGGTGAGCTCAAGGACATTATGAAGAGTTACACCACAGATTATCCTGTACAAATTGTTTGCACGACGCAGCGCGAGGTCATCAGTCCTAGAAAGCATAATTTCACATCAACCATCTACGATGCCAAGAGCGATAAGTTCTACACAGAGGCACCATACAAGGATATTGATGTAATAGACAGAATAGGATCCGGGGATGCATATGTATCCGGAGTATTATACGGAATCCTTAAGTACGGAGATGTAGAGAAGGCACTTGCCTACGGCAATGCAACCTCCAGTGTGAAGAACACCATCCCCGGAGATTTACCCGCAAGTGATCTTAGAGAGATAGACAGTATCATCAAGAATCACAGTGCAGTTGGTCCCACAAGCGAGCTTGATCGCTGAGACCGCTTTAATATGCCGATTTACGTTCGCCATAACGTATTTCCTTTATAAAAACCTCTAATTGCAGGGAGACCTGCAGACCCAAAAAAAGACCGACCCCCGGTCTTTTTTTGTTGCACAAGACCGGCAAGGTACATGGCACAACAACTGCAGGCACGCTTTCGCTCGATTTCACACGCAGCGGTACATAATGCCCGAAAAAACCGGGCATAAGTACCGGCGTGTTCAAACGACCTGCAGTTATTTGTGCAATGTGTCTTTTCGGTAATTGTTATCAAAAAGAAAAGAGAATAACTAAAAACATTCTTGAAATTATAAATTTATAAAGAATTTATCCGATATACAAAATGAGATAGTATTGAATGATTTAAATGGATTTGCTAAATGCGTCAAGGAGGATGCACATGTCTATCGAAATCTTAAACGATCAAAATTCATTTAATAAATTTGTATATAACGATGCTGTGTCTGATCATGCACAGATTGGCAGGAGGCTTAAGTCTAAGCTTGAGCCTGAGTCTGAAGAATCCCTTGCTAAAAAGGAATACGAGATGAGAAAAGCGGAGAGAGAAAAGAGCGTAGCCGACCAGAGTATGTGCTATGCAGAGAAACTTCGCGCTTTAAGAAATAAATCCAAAACAGCATCCCTTCAGAAAAAGAAACTCCAGTATAATTTCAAAAAGATATCTTCGATGATAATTCGAAGCAAAAACAGCGTAAGTGCCAGAAAGGCAGTTCAGGCTGCAAGGCGGGAAGTTATGAGGCTAAACCGTCTAAAAGGCGGCGGTGAATATGAGGACGAAGAGCTTCAGCTTGCAATAGATCATGCTAAAGCAATGGTTAAAGTTGCCAAGAAGAAAGTCCATCATCTTGAGCAGGAAGAGATGATAGAAAGAGGAGCCGGTGGAGCTTTTGAAGAAATAGAAGAGCGGGATGATAGCGAGGACAGCGAAGCTAAAGAAGAAAATGAAGAGCTTTCTGAAGAAGCCTCGGAAGGAAAGCCGGAAGAAGCTTATTTAGCGGATGAATATTGTAATGGCGGGCAGATGGTAGCGGAGGCGAAATCTCTTGAAGATTCATACGATTATATGAGCAGTGAGGATTATGCAGAAATTATTTTAGATGGCCCGCAGATTGAGGACGTCCCTGTAGATATTGCAGAAACTGAAAGTGATACAATGGCAGAGCTTATGAGTGAGTTCTCGGAAGAGATGGAAGCTATGATGGAAGAGCTTGATCTTACAGATCTTGCGCAGACCATGTATGCTCCGAATCCAAATATGTCCGAAGACGATCTTAAAATGCTCAAGATAAAGCACCGGACTAAAGAGCTTAAAGACATTGCGGAAGCCGACAAGGAGTATCTTAAAAAGCTTTTCGCCTATGAGGAATCCAAGAAAAACAGTTCTTCAAATGCTGTAAGCAGCGCTATCTCCGGAAGTTCTGCACCTGTGTTTAAAGAAGATTCGCTCGGCATTACGCCAATAATCTCAATGCCGGGCGCGGCAGCAGGCGGGATGAGCGCAGCGCCTATGTCTCCCGGAGGGATAGACGTATCAGTATAAAGGAAAAGATGTAAGGAAAAAAGGTATTATAATATCTTCTATGTGCGGGGGCTAAAAACACCTCCCCTTGACAAGGTACATAAATGTTAATAAAATCATTTTTAAAATAATACGACGTTGAAGAGGAATAGTAACTGCGAGAGCGTTTCAGAGAGGGAGCCGTTGGTGCGAGGCTCTTACGAATAAACAGTGAACCCGCCTTGGAGTTCTGCATGAAAGCTTTTTTAAAATACAGCATAAATGCAGCGTTTCCCGCGTTAAGGGTTAAATTGAGTGAGACCACAGCAAAAGCTGCTTGGTTTAAATAGGGTGGTACCGCCGAGAATCTTCGGTCCCTGTTATGGGATCTGAAGGTTCTTTTCTTTTACGAAAAATCCCTCAAGTTCCCGGAAACACTTAATTGCTAAAAAAGGAGAACAGACATGGCTGACAACAAGAAACTTGTATCAGAGATCACATCCATGGATGAGGATTTCACACAATGGTATACCGACGTATGTATTAAGGCAGACCTGGTAAGCTATTCCAACATCAAGGGATGCATGGTTATTAAACCCGCCGGATACGCAATCTGGGAGCTTATTCAGAAGCACCTTGATGCCAGATTTAAGGCAACAGGAGTGCAGAATGCATATCTTCCTATGTTTATTCCTGAGTCACTTCTTCAGAAGGAGAAGGATCACGTAGAGGGATTTGCACCGGAAGTTGCGTGGGTAACACACGGAGGAATGGAACCTCTCACTGAGAGATATTGCGTTCGTCCTACATCAGAGACTCTTTTCTGCGACTACTACAAGGGAGAGATCCACTCATACAAGGATCTTCCTCAGGTTCTCAACCAGTGGTGCAGCGTTGTTCGTTGGGAGAAAGAGACAAGACCTTTCCTTAGAAGCCGTGAGTTCCTCTGGCAGGAAGGACATACAGCGCACGCTACATTTGAAGAGGCAGAGGAGCGTACACAGCAGATGCTTAACGTATACGCTGACTTCCTTGAGAACGATATGGCTATCCCTGTAATTAAGGGACAGAAGACTGATAAGGAGAAATTTGCAGGAGCAGAGGCTACATATACAGTTGAAGCTCTTATGCATGACGGAAGAGCTCTTCAGAGCGCAACCAGCCATAATTTCGGTGATGGATTTGCCAAGGCATTCGGAATTCAGTACGCAGGCAAAGACAACCAGCTTCACTATGTAAATCAGACATCCTGGGGACTTACAACACGTACAATCGGAGCTATGATCATGGTTCACGGTGACAATTCAGGTCTCGTTGTACCTCCTAAGATCGCTCCTATCCAGGTTGTTGTTATTCCTATCCAGCAGAAGAAGGAAGGCGTTCTTGATGCAGCATATGATATTGCAAAGAGCCTTTCAGATTACAGAGTAAAGACTGACGATACAGACAGAACACCAGGATTTAAGTTTGCTGAGCAGGAGATGAGAGGAATTCCGATCCGTGTAGAGATTGGACCTAAGGATCTTGAAGCCGGCAAGTGTGTTCTTGTAAGAAGAGATACAAGAGAAAAGATTGAGTGCGATATCTCTGAAGTAGCAGCTAAAGTAGGAGCGCTTCTTGATCAGATCCAGAATGATATGCTTGCAAGAGCAAAGAAGCACCTTGAGGATCACACATTCGTTGCACACAACAAGGAAGAGTTCGCAGAGAACTTCAAAGAGACTAAGGGCTTTGTAAAGGCTATGTGGTGCGGAGACCGTGAGTGTGAGGATAAGATCAAGGAAGAGTTCAACGTAACCAGCCGTTGTATGCCTTTTGAGCAGGAGAACATCTCAGATGTTTGTCCTATCTGTGGTAAGCCTGCCAAGAAGATGGTTTACTGGGGAAGAGCATATTAATACAAGCAGTAAAATGTAAAAAAAGTCAGTGTGGAAATATCATATTCCACACTGACTTTTTTAATTCAAAGATTATCATGCCGGTTACTTCGGATTGCTGATAGATTTTCCGGCGCTTTTTCTGGCGTAATAAACTTTTTTGTTATTGTACATTCTCTGATCTGCCAACATGAATACTGTGTGAGCGTCCCTCGCATCTGCTTCGGAGCGGAAGGCAAAGCCGTGAGATACACTGTGATTTATGCCCGGATCTTCTTTATCAAGTTCAGTAAGCTTGATGTCCAGATCATGCAAAAGCTTTTCTACAGTTTCTTTGTCGATTGACTCGGAGATCATCATAAACTCATCACCGCCAATTCTAAAGCATTCGCCATGGCCCTTGAATACCTCGGCAAGTGCTCCGGAGAAGCTCTTAAGAAGCTTATCTCCTGCAGGATGACCATCATTATCGTTGACTTCTTTTAAACCATTAAGATCAAGGCTTACAATGCAGAAATCTGAATCGGATTTATCAATCTCCGCAAGCTTCTTATCACAGCTTGCTCTGTTTGGAAGCTGAGTCAGAGCATCCTCATAGGCAATCTGAGCAAGAGATGCATACTCTTTTCTCTGAGCATAAATTCTCGTCATAAATACGAAATGATTAAGGAGCTGAGTTATGACAAAAAACAGTCCGGCGGCAGGTATCGCGATAGTCATAAGTATGCTGTCCCTACAGTCCATTACAGGGTTTGCTGCGTCAACACCGGCAGTCAGGATAAGCGCTATTGAAAGGAGCGTTAATCCAAACATAAGGATCTGGGTCGTGGGATTCTTGGACTTAGCCTTAAAGTCCACAAAATCATATACCGCAAGGAACAGAAAGCTTATTAGGGCAAGCAGGTAATAGGGGATAAGGAAGTGATGTATATGAACCTTATCCGTCAGGTGCAGTATGATAAACAAAAAGCTAAAGAACAAAGATCCGTATCCCATTATTGTAAGGACAAGTCCGTCGTAGCGCTTGTGCAGGCTGTAGATCAGCGAGTAGATGGTAGGAACAAGCAGATACAGCGCCGAGTAGCCTATGAAGGAGGATGTCGCCTTATCAAGAAGGAATGTAAAGCAGTTAAACTCTGTAAGAAGCCATACGCCCAAAAGGATACCGATAATGGAGCAAATAATCTGGTTAAGCACATCCGAATAACGCATGTAGAACGCAAGAGAGATGAGCAGGAATATGTGACCGAAAACAATAAGGAAGATTCCCGTAAGGAGCGGAAGACTTGCCGTATAAAGAAGATTTCTGTAAAGGTCATCAAAATCACCCATCATCATGTTTACAACATTTGCTTTGGTGTTGTTCTCAGTGATATAGAGGTTTATTGAAAGCTTTTTGTCTGCATAATCAGGATCGAGGGGAACAACATTGTAGCCGTTTCCGATAAAAGAACCGTCTGCAATGGCGTCAAGCCCTTCATAAGCAATAAGCTTTCCGTCAAGGAATACCTCGTAGGCGCAGCATTCTGTCTTAAAAATAAGATAAGGGAAGGGTGCATTGCAGGTATCAAGGAGCTTTGGGAGCGTGAGGGTAATCTTATCTCCTCGTGAAAAAGAGATTCCGATTTGCCCACTTAAGTGACTAAGCTCAGTGTTAAGATACTGCTGGTTTCTGTAGGTTGCTACCCAACCTTTTTCCAAAGAATACATCGGATAGTGTCTCTCAAAACGAAGGAAACTAAAAAATACAGAAAAGAGCATTATGATAAAGAGGGTTGATATGCTTATAAAAGTCGCAGTCTTACGCATTGAAAGTCACCCCCATTTCATTATTGTGTCGATGCTCTTTTTTCATCTCATACATACGAGAATCCGCAAGCATATATACCTCCTGAGCAGAGCTGTTTGGAACCTCGTAGCTGTAGGCATATCCGTAGGAAGCACTGTATTGGAACACCTGCTCTTTCCTGTTCCATTCAGATAAAAGAGCGTAGAAATCATGAATTCTCTTGGTGCAATGAGAAGCCTGCTCATCCAGGAGAATTACTATAAACTCATCACCGCCCATTCTGCCTATGAGATTGGCGTCCCAGAAGCAATTGGTCAGAATCGTTGAAAAGCCTGTGAGGAGGCGATCGCCCTCCTGGTGGCCGTAGGTGTCATTAACTACTTTTAGCTTATTAAGATCAATGCTAAAGATGGTGTACAGACTGTGCTCGCTTGATATCACCTGCATTATCTGCTCGCACCTTGCTCTGTTTGCAAGACCTGTGAGTGGATCGGTGTACGCAAGATCCACCATCTGTCTTTTCATGGAAGTATAGTTGTTGTTGTAAATACTGTAGAAAAGGTAACTGATAATAAGGCAGGACACAAACAAAAGAGCCCCGAAGGTAAAACCGTTACCATAGATATAAAGCCCGCCGGTGTTACTCTTATACTTGTGATAATCGTAAATAAAAATGTCAGATATGGCAAAGAGCATAAAAGCAAGTATTCCAAGTATAAAGAACAGATCCGACGTAGTATTGTGATCATCCGAAGTAAAGAAATGTTCTCGCTCTCTGTATATGAGGATAACAGCCATGATACTCTGAATTATTACGGAAGCCTGTACAAAAGTAGTTACTGATGAAAACTTAAGAGCATTGGCGCGGTCCAAAAGGAAGATTACGATAAAGAAACCTATGTTAAACAGGAACATAGCCAGGAAGATTGGCCTGCTTCTTTTGGGAAATACAGAGAAAAGATATCCCGTTATGGATATGGGAATACAAATAAACGAAACATATTGACAGAAATTATTGACATGGGGATTGTTGATCATCATGTCAATAAGTCCGAATTGTCCGAGGATAAAAGTACCAAGGAGAAAAGAAGTAAGACCGCTAAAGAAAAGTCTTAGCTCCCTGTCGTGGTAGATATACATGTAAGGTGAAATAATGATAAGAATAAGCCCCAGCATAGACAAGAAGATGCCGGAGAAAATACTTACCGAGTTTTGCAAAAGATGGTAGGAAAGCACGTCAACTCTGCTTCCTAGAATAAAATCAGAAAGTGATGAAAAAGATGCAGCTCTTGTTCCGTGAAAAACAACTCTGATGCGGTTTCCGGAATGTGAGCCTATTAAAGAAACGCTGTTAAATCTGTCCGGGCAATATTTGTATTTGCCGTAAATATCACGACCGAAGGTATAGATAAGATCTTTTCCAACATAAACATCTACTATTGCGTGTTTGGAATAAAAATAGAGGCAGCAGGAGTTGCCGGAAATATACGGAATAGTTCTTGTAAGTACAAGTGCATCATCTTTGTTAATAACGGGAATGTCCACATCGTGAAGATTAACGTTGGATGCGAGAGTCTCGCCGTTTAAAGATACAGTCCATCTGTCTTCGAGATTTGCAAGGGAAGAACTGTAGGAGTATGAGTTATCTATGACCTTCAAAAGCGCCATAATTACGAGAAAAAATATTGCAAGTAAAAGGATCGCGACAATCCTGGTGTTTTTTCTGAATTTCATAATTTAACCCTCATAATTTCATATATTTAAGTATATAACCTGTGAAAGAAAATTCCTAGACAATTCTTCACAAGTATCGGTGGATGGGCTATTATGAAGGTATGATTATTAAAATGCCGGAAAATGCAAAAATAATATTGGACACGATGCACGAGGCCGGATTTGAGGCCTATGTCGTGGGTGGATGTGTAAGAGATGCGCTCCTTGGAAGAGAGCCCATGGACTGGGATATAACAACTAACGCCCTTCCGCAGGACACCAAGAAGCTTTTTAGAAGAACCATAGATACAGGTATTGAGCACGGAACAGTTACGGTTATGATGGGAAAAGAGGGATATGAGATCACCACATACCGTATAGACGGAAAATACGAAGACAGCAGACATCCAAGTGAAGTTACTTTCACCAAGAACCTTACAGAAGATATGAAAAGGCGTGATTTCACAATAAACGCCATGGCGTATAATGAGGAAGAAGGCCTTATCGACAAATTCGGAGGGGTGGAAGATCTTAATAACAAACTCATAAGATGTGTCGGAAATGCTCATGAGCGCTTTTCTGAAGATGCACTTAGGATAATGAGAGCTGTGAGATTTTCGGCGCAGCTTGATTATTCCATAGAAGAAGAGACCAAGGCGGCGATCAAAGAGCTGGCTCCGACCCTTACCAAGATAAGTGCAGAAAGAGTTCAGGTTGAACTTATTAAACTTCTTGAATCAGACCATCCGGAGAAGTTCATGGACTTATATGATCTTGGGATAACCGGAGTAATACTTCCTGAATTTGATGCTTGTATGAAGACGGGACAGAATAATCCGCACCATATATATGATGTAGGGACCCATACCGTCAAATCTCTTGGATATGTCGGGAATGATAAGGTATTAAGGCTTACAATGCTGCTCCATGATATTGGAAAGCCTCGTACCGTCTCAACCGATCAGAATGGGATCGATCATTTCCATGGACATGCTGCACTTGGAATGAAGATGGCCCATGACATTTTCAGAAGACTTAAATTTGACAGAGAGACCATGGACAGAGTCTGCAATCTGATCAAATATCACGATGACAGATTCCCTGCGGAACCAAAGAATGTAAGACGAGCTATTAACAGGGTAGGGGTGGATGATTTCCCGCTTTTACTTGACGTTAAGTACGCTGATACCATGGCCCAAAGCAGCTACTATCAAAAAGAGAAATTGGCAGAAATTAGTGAGATACGCACTCTTTATGATAAAATTATGGAAGAGAACAACTGCGTTACACTTAAGCAACTTGCCGTTGGTGGTAAGGAGCTTATAGGGCTTGGTATAAAGCCGGGCAAGCAGATAGGAGACATACTGAATGCTATGCTTAAGGACGTCATAGACGAACCTTCGCATAACACCAAAGAATATTTATTAGAGCCGGAGCGCCTAAAGAATGTATTCATGAAGGAGCATGAGCAAGGAGAGGAGCATGAAAAGACATCTTCGGATAATTAGTACAGCCATGGCGGCATTTATTTCTTTTGCCCTATTGTCGGAGGGAATGCCGGGAGCCAATGTCTATGCGAATAATTCCAAGAAGATCAGCATTTCTATGCTGGGAAAATATGACAGCGCAGATACTGCGTCCATAAGAGACATCAATCTGGAAGAAAAGAAGATCAGATTCAGAAATCATGCGACGGGAAAGACATATACTCTTGATTATGACAATACAAGCATGATGTATGACACCAGAGATAACCCACTGTCTCCCGGACTTTTGGAGATAGGCCAGGTGGTTGATGTTAAGTTTTTAAAGAGCACCAAGCATATCACATCCTTAGTCCTATCCAAGGATGCGTGGACTATTGAAGATACGAGGGACCATGAACTTGTAAGAGCTGACAAGAACGCAAGGATCAAGGGTGACCTCTACAAAATGGATGCCAGAACTCTTGTCATGGCAGACGGAGAGGTTGCGCTTGCAGAAGACGTTCTTGGTACAGATAAGATCAAGGCATACGGCGTTGGAAATGATGTTTATAGCGTGGTAGTCACAAGCGGACACGGATATGTGAGTCTTTCATCAGATACCGTGGACGACAGAAGCCTTGTGGGCGCCTGGCTTGAGCTTGATAATGAAGTGATCTACAAAATATCTCCCAACATGATGCTGAGCGCACCTGAGGGCGAGTACAACCTTCAGATACTTGGAAACGGAGCCAACTACCAGTCCAAGGTCAGCATAAGCAGAAACCAGGAGACAGTAGTAGACACCAGTGAGATCACCATATCTAAGCCAAAAGAGGGATTGGTTACATTTGAGATAACTCCGTCTGAGGCGGAGGTATTTGTTGACGGAGAAAAGCAGCTTACAGATGTTCCGGTTTCCATTCGCTACGGATATCACAGTCTTAAGGTAATGGCTGATGGTTATATCACTCAGAACAGGTATCTTAAAGTTGGAACAGCAAAGTCTGTTGTACAGATAGAGCTTGAGAAGGATACAGAATCAGCATCGGCTAAGAGCGGTTCATCAAACTATGCAAGTGACTTTGCATCAAACAAAAAGGATAAGAATTCATCATCTTCTGCATCTGTTGCTACGATACCCAAGAGTTCGGCAGCTGCTAGTGTTGCCACAGTAAGTGCCAACAGCAATAAGCCAAAAGAGAAGAACAGAGTTATTGAAGGCTATAAGATATATATTGAAGAGCCTGATGATGTGGAGCTTTACTTTGACGGAAGCTACATCGGAATGACACCTGCAAGTATTGCGAAGATTTCCGGAACTCATGAAGTGACGCTGAAAAAAGATGGCTATAAGACAAAGAGCTACAGAGTAAACATAGACGACACTGAGGATAATGCATTCTACAAATTCCCGGATCTTAAGAAGGAAGTAGAGGAATCTGAATCCGAGGATAAATCGGACAAGCCTTCCGAAGCAACAACAAAGGCATCTACAGAAAAGCCGGCAGATGCATCTACAAGTAAGACTGATGCACCTTCTTCCAATAAGACTTCGGATGCTTCAACAAGCAAGACTACAGATGCTTCCACCGCCAAAACAACGGATGATTCTGCATCTACTGCTACAACCAAGAAGGTGGAGGAGCCCAAGGACAAAGATAAGCAGGATTCCGGTAAAGAGAGTGCAACCGATCCTTCCGGAAGCAGTAAGAGCACCAAGTCTGATGAGACTGATAAGTCCGAGGGTAAGGACAAAGAAGATAACGCTTCGGATAAGGATGACCAAAATAAAGACAACAATAAAAACAACGATGCGGCAAGCACCGCATCCGGAGAAAGAGAATGAGACTTGATAAATATTTAAAAGTAACACGACTTATTAAGAGGCGCACAGTTGCAAACGAAGCCTGCGACGCCGGAAGAGTTCAGATTAACGGTCGCCCGGCCAAGGCATCTACTGATGTTAAGGTGGGGGATAAGATAACAATAGGCTTTGGTAACAAGGATGTGAGCGTTGAGGTTCTGGATGTTCAGGAAACAGTGCACAAAGAGGATGTTACACAATTGTATCGTTATATTTGACAGGCTTTTACCGCTTGTATTATTATAGAAATAAGATATTGTGTAATTTTGACGAGTGGGGTTATATTATATGGCAGCAAAGGCACGCTATAAGAGGCGTCGTTTTCAAAATAGAGCAGGAATTGCGTGGGCCAGCATTGTGGTTCTTATCCTCGTGACCGTAGTTTCGGTCAAGAGCGTTGGACTTATGCGCAAAGCTGCTGATCTGCAAGCAAAAGAGGAATATTTGCAGGCACAGATCGAGGCAGAGCAGCTTAGAAGTGAGCAGATCGCAGATTTTGAGCGATACACACAGACACGCAAATACATAGAGGATACAGCCAAGGATAAGTTGGGACTTGTGTATCCCGGTGAGATTATCTTCAAGAATGAAGATAAGTGATTTGTTTCTTGAGTAATACAGCGCAGACATCGGTACGGATTACGTATGTGTCTGCGCTGTTTCTATCAAAAAAATTGTTGGAGAGGACAATGAACGGTTTCGAGAGCAAAGTACTTAATTTCATAAGAGACAATGAACTCCTGACCGCATCAGACAAGGTCCTTGTAGGATTTTCCGGAGGAGCGGATTCAACCGCGCTCCTTACAGTTCTTTTTGAGCTCAGAAAGCTCTTGGGAATAGAGGTTTATGCCCTACACGTTAATCACGGAATCAGACAAGAAGCGGGAGAAGATGCTTCTTTTACAAGAGATTTCTGTAGTGAAAGGGGAATAGGCTATTTTCTGGTTGAAGAGGATGTGCCAAGATACGCCAAAGAAAACAAGCTGACCGAAGAAGAGGCGGGACGCGGAATCAGGTACGAAGCTTTTGAAAAGTGCGCAGCCCAAAATGGGATTGATAAGATTGCCGTTGCGCATCATCAAAACGATGCAGCGGAAACTCTTTTGCACAATCTTATGCGAGGAAGCGGAATTCACGGAGCCGGAGCAATCAGACCAAAGAGAGACAATATCGTAAGGCCTCTTCTTTGCGTTTCGAGGAATGAGATCGAGCAATACCTCAGGGAAAAAGGGCTTAATTATTGCATAGATGCTACCAACGAGGAGAACATACACACCAGAAATAAGATCAGAAACGTTCTGATCCCCTATGCAGAAAAAGAGATAAACACCGGAGCGGTAGATCATCTGTACAGAGCTGCGGAAAGATTTGCGAAGGCGGATAAGTATATCAACAGCGTCGCGAAGGCTTTTTTTGATAAAGAAGTAATTTGCGAAGAAGGAAGGCTTGAGGTTGATATAAATAAGCTTAAGGAGCTTCCGGATGTTATTGCGGAAGCGGTGGCACTTCAGTGCTTCGAATGCTTAACTCCCGCAAGGAAAGATATTACTTCTGCCCATATAAAGGCTCTTTTAGAACTTACAAGTGACAGTAGCGGGACCAAGAGTGCAGATTTCCCGTATATGCTTAGTGCAATTAGGCAGTATAATAGACTTATAATCAGTAAAAAGAGTGAGCGTAATCCCGACAGCTCTTTTGACAAGGAGACAGAGATAGGTCTGGACCTACAGGAGCTTTCTGCCGGTGAAAAGACATATGAGTTACCGGGGATGGGGCAGTTTAAAGCTGCTGTCATCAAAAGAAAACCGGGGGACGCTATTCCGTCGGATACATATACTAAATGGTTTGATTGTGATAGAATACAGACAGCCGTTTTCAGACACAGAAAGAAAGACGATCGGATCTATATAGACATGAATGGAAGAGACTGTGAGAAGAAACTGTCCAAATTCATGACTGATGTTAAGATCCCGGCAAGAGAGCGGGATGAGATCTATGTTCTTGCGGACGGAGACCATGTTTTGTGGGTTCCCGGCTACAGGATGAGCAGCAAGGCTAAGATAAGTGAAGATACAAAAAGTATTTTGGCTATAAATTTTATTTTTGGAGGAAAAAACAGTGGCTGAATCAGTTCGAGTATTACTGACAGAAGAAGAAGTTGATAAGAGAATCCAGGAGCTTGGAGAAGCTATCAGCAGAGATTATCAGGGAGAGACAGTGCATCTTGTATGCGTGCTTAAGGGCGGCGTGTTCTTTATGTGCGAGCTTGCTAAGCGCATCACGGTTCCCGTAACTATGGACTTTATGTCTGCATCAAGCTATGGAAGCTCAACCAAGTCAAGTGGTGTAGTTAAGATCGTTAAGGACCTTGATGAACCTCTTAAGGACAGACACGTACTCATTGTTGAGGATATTGTTGATTCAGGAAGAACACTGTCATATCTTATAAAAATGCTCGGAGACAGAGGCCCTGCAAGCATTAAGCTTTGCACGCTTCTTGATAAGCCGGAGCGCAGAGTTACAGACGTAAAAGTAGATTACACGGGATTTGAGATCCCTGATGAGTTCGTAGTGGGATACGGTCTTGATTATGACCAGAGATACCGTAACCTGCCATATATCGGTGTGGTTGAATTTAACTAAGATCACGACTAAGCATTAGTCCAAGGGGGAAGTAATAATTTGAATCGAAACAGAAGTTATAATCCTATATTTATTTTTGTGGTCATTTTACTTGTGGCCGTTGTGTTCCTGGAGTGGGGCAAGACTTTCCTTTCCGGAGATGCCACATCATATTCCAGAAATGAGTTTGTAAAAGATGTTGAGGCAGGTAAGGTAAGCAGTGTAGAGATAATGCCCAATGCGGAGACTCCTACGGGATCTGTCAGGGTTACCTTTAACGACAACAGAGCTGATGTAACTTTTTATACAACTGACGTGACAGATGTTGAGTCTTTTGTTGAAGATCGTGACATCAATGTCGAGGTAAAAGATATTCCTTCAGAGAATATTCTTATAAACGGAGTTGTTCCCGTTATAGTAGGACTGATTGTAATGGTATTTGTTTTTTCCATGATCAGCAATATGCAGGCGGGAAATGCGGGCAACAGCCGCATGATGAATTTTGGAAAGAGCAGGGCTAAGCTATCTGTAGCGGAAGATAACAAGACAAGACTTGCTGATGTTGCAGGACTCAACGAAGAGAAAGAACAGCTTCATGAGATAATTGAATTTCTAAAAGCTCCTGAGAAATTTACCAAGGTTGGAGCAAGAATACCTAAGGGAGTACTTCTTGAGGGTGCACCGGGAACCGGTAAGACCCTTCTTGCAAGAGCGGTTGCCGGTGAAGCCGGAGTTCCTTTTTTTAGTATTTCCGGTTCCGACTTTGTAGAGATGTTCGTAGGTGTTGGTGCATCCAGAGTAAGAGACCTTTTTGGTGAAGCCAAGAAAAATGCACCTTGTATCATATTTATTGATGAGATTGATGCGGTTGCAAGACGCCGCGGTACCGGTATGGGCGGTGGCCACGATGAAAGAGAGCAGACACTTAACCAGATGCTGGTTGAGATGGACGGCTTTGGTGTCAATGAAGGCATCATCGTTATGGCAGCTACTAACAGAGTGGATATCCTTGATCCCGCTATTTTAAGACCCGGTAGATTTGACAGAAAGATTACGGTTACAAGACCTGATGTTGGAGAAAGAGAAGCAATCCTCAAGGTTCATTCCAAGAATAAGCCTATTGGAAGCGATGTAGATCTTAAGGGACTTGCAAGAACAACTGCAGGCTTTACAGGTGCAGACCTTGAGAATCTCTTAAACGAAGCTGCTATCAACGCTGCGGTAGACAGCAGAGCATATATCGATCAGAATGATGTCAACAGAGCATTTACTCAGGTTGGTATCGGTACTGAGAAGCGTAGCAGGATCATTACGGATAAGGATAAGAAGATCACAGCTTATCATGAGGCAGGACATGCGATTCTCTTCCATGTTCTTCCGGATGTGGGACCTGTTCATACAATATCCGTTATTCCTACAGGCGTAGGGGCAGCAGGATACACAATGCCACTTTCTGAGAACGATGATATGCACATTACCAAGAGCAGAATGCTTCAGGATATTATGGTGGCTCTCGGCGGAAGAATTGCTGAGGAGATCATCTTTGGTGATATTACAACAGGCGCCGTAAGCGATATTGGCAAAGCCAGCAGCGAAGCAAGAAGCATGGTAACCAAGTACGGTATGTCTTCCAAGATCGGACTTATTAACTATGATGAGAATGAGGAAGATGTATTTATCGGATACGATATCTCACATAACAAGAAGCACAGTGAGCTTATGTCCGGTGAGATTGACAAAGAAGTAAAGACTATAATAGACAAGTGTTATGCCAGAGCAAAAGAGATTATTCTCAAATATGAGGATATCCTTCATTCAAGCGCAGAGTTGCTTATAGAGAAGGAGAAGATAGGACGCGAAGAGTTCGAAGCTCTTTTTGAAGGACACGATACCCAGTGCGAAGTCAATATAGAGATTTGATTGTGCAAAATGCACAAAAAACCATAGCTGTTTTTGACAAATTTGTGAAGTATTAGTCTTTACGCGGGGTTGGGTGGATGTTAGTATAATATGCGTAACCCCCCAATACATTATATAGTTTTTTGCTATACCCCATAAGAAAGAAATACCTTCTCTAAAAAAGACAGCTTCCCCGCTGTCTTTTTTGCATTAATGCAGAAATTCCAATTAAGGATAAACATATGAACACTAAACTACTGTTCCACGACATGACCTTGGACTACCTAAGGCCTGCCGAACCGGATAAAAACAGAACAACTGACATCAGATTCAGATGCGCCAAGGATGATGTAGAAGAGATCACACTTGTTCTTAGAAAAGAGAGATATAAGATGGCTCTTTCCGAGACCAAGGATGACTTTGAGTACTACGATGCGTCTATCAGCGCGGGAACTGAACCTATCAGCTATTACTTTGAGATAAGAGGAAAAGACGGAAGCTTTTATCGTTACGATAAGAGAGGCGTCGTTAATGATATACAGGACAGCATGCTCTTTAGGGTTTACCCGGGATTTATGACCCCCAAGTGGGCCAAGGGTGCTGTAATGTATCAGATCTTCGTTGAGAGATTTTATAACGGTGATAAGAACAACGATGTGCTTACCAACGAGTATACATATAATGGAATGAAGGTTGCTCATGTGGACAAGTGGGAGGCATACCCCGATGCGGAGCACGACTATGCTAAGTTTTACGGAGGAGATCTTCAGGGAGTAATAGATAAGCTTGATTATCTCAAGGATCTTGGAATAGAAGCTATATATTTTAATCCGCTTTTTGTTTCTCCTTCCAGCCATAAGTATGACACCCAGGATTACGATCACATCGATCCTCACTTTGGCGTTATTTTGGAGGATAGCGGAGAACTCCTTGGAAAGGGCGATCAGGACAACACAGGCGCCACCAGGTATATAAACCGCGTTACAAGTAAGAAGAATCTGGAAGCCAGTGACGAACTATTTGCAAAGCTGGTAAAGGAAGCTCACAGCAGACATATCAAGGTTATCCTTGACGGCGTCTTTAATCACTGCGGCTCTTTTAATAAGTGGCTTGATAAAGAACGCATATATGAGAACAAGAAAGGCTACGAGAAGGGGGCGTATCTGGACGCATCCAGTCCATATCGTGACTATTTCTCATTTAGAAGCGACAACTGGCCGTGTAACGGCGATTATGACGGCTGGTGGGGATATGATACCCTTCCCAAGCTTAACTATGAGGGCTCAAGGGAGCTGGAAGAATATATTCTGAGTATTGGAAGAAAATGGGTATCCGCGCCATATAACGCAGATGGCTGGAGACTTGATGTGGCGGCAGATCTTGGACACTCACCGGAATACAACCATCATTTCTGGAAGAGATTCAGAGAAGAAGTCAAAAAAGCTAATCCAAATGCCATTATTATTGCGGAGCAGTACGGTCCGTCCAGAGATTGGATGATGGGTGATGAGTGGGATACAGTCATGAACTATGACGCTTTTATGGAGCCTGTGACCTGGTTTCTTACCGGAATGGACAAGCACAGCGACAGCTTTAAGCCCATAAGAGTCGGAAACGCCAGAGAGTTTTTTGATACCATGCTATATGTAGGGGGCGAAAATTTCAGTATGCCTTCTTTATATACAGCTATGAATCAGCTATCTAACCACGACCATTCCAGATTCCTTACAAGGACAAGTCAGAAGGTTGGTAGGAGTAGCACTCTTATGGCGTCTTCAGCGGATACCGGTGTCAGCAAGCCTGTCATGAGAGAGGCTGTCATGATCCAGATGACGTGGCCCGGAGCACCAACTATCTACTACGGAGATGAAGTGGGGCTTTGCGGCTTTACCGATCCCGATAACAGAAGAACATATCCTTGGGGAAAAGAGGATATGGAGATGCTTGAGTTCCACAAGCAGATGATAAAGATTCGCAAAAACTGTCCCGAGCTAAAGCTTGGTTCCATTAAAGAGCTTTATGCGGACAACAATTTCATAGCCTATGGAAGATTCAACAGAGCAGCAGTATCAATAGTTATCATTAACAACAACGATTTTGAGGTGACTAAGGAAATAGACGTAACTCCAACCGGTATGCCGGGGGACGCAGCGCTTACCAATATGATCCAGACCGACAGTCTTGGATTTATTGTGGGCACCGGTCAGGATAGGGCTAAAAACGGCATATTGACGGTTACATTATCCAGAAAATCAGGCGTAGTGCTAAGATATGACAGCAGTGCACCTGTAACATCAGAGGAATTCTGGGCGGACAACTTCATTGATTTTGACTGATTGTGAAAATATTAACTTTATTTTTAGAGGCAAGCAGTATATAATAGTGTTAGTCGTTTATTAGGGCACAGGACGAGTGAATGTGTCCACAAAAAATAAATAAAGTAAGGAGAAAAACAATGTTAGTATCCGCAAAAGACATGCTTGTAAAAGCAAAAGAAGGTCACTACGCAGTAGGACAGTTCAACATCAACAACCTTGAGTGGACAAAGTCAGTTCTTTTAACTGCACAGGAGCTTAACTCTCCCGTTATCCTCGGTGTTTCTGAGGGCGCAGGTAAGTATATGACTGGATTCAGCACAGTAGCAGCAATGGTAAGGGAGATGGACAAGAACCTTGGTATCACAGTTCCTGTAGCTCTTCACTTAGACCATGGTACATACGACGGATGTTATAAGTGCATCCAGGCTGGATTCACATCAATCATGTTTGATGGATCACACTACAACATCGACGAGAACGTTGCTAAGACATCTGAGCTTGTTAACGTTTCTCATCAGCTTGGTCTTTCTATCGAGGCTGAGGTTGGTTCAATCGGCGGCGAGGAAGACGGCGTTGTAGGAATGGGTGAGTGTGCTGATCCCGATGAGTGTAAGAGAATCGCTGATCTCGGCGTAGATATGCTTGCAGCAGGTATCGGTAACATCCATGGTAAGTATCCTGAGGGATGGCCCGGACTTAGATTCGACGTTCTTGACGCTATCCAGCAGAAGACAGGTGTTATGCCTCTCGTTCTTCATGGCGGCACAGGAATCCCTGCAGACATGATCAAGAAGGCAATCACACTTGGTGTTTCCAAGATCAACGTTAATACAGAGTGCCAGCTTTCATTCGCTGACGCAACACGTAAGTATGTTGAGGCAGGTAAGGATCTTGAAGGTAAGGGATTTGACCCTCGTAAGCTTCTTGCTCCCGGTGCTGAGGCTATCAAGGCAACAGTTAAGGAGAAGATGGAGCTCTTCGGATCAGTTGGAAAGGCTTGATCGGACTAAAGATATTTACAGCAGGCGAAGCCCGAGGCTTCGCCTGTTTTTCCATTTAAGGGGGAAATTAACGTGAACAACGAACTTACAAGAAAAGATATTGAAGATATGGAAAGAGAGATCGAACACCGAAAGGTTGTTGTGAGAAAAGAGCTTCTTGAACATGTCAAAGAGGCCAGAGCTCAGGGCGATCTGTCTGAGAATTTTGAATACTACGCTGCCAAGAAGGCAAAGAATCAGAATGAAAGCAGGATCAGATTCCTAGAGAGAATGATCAAGACTGCTAAAGTGATAGATGATAACAGCAAGGAGGACCAGGTGGGAATGAATAAATCCGTTACTATAGTCCTTGATGAAGATAAATCGGAAGAGACCTACAAGATAGTCACAACTATGAGACAGAATTCTTTGAAAGGCCTCATCAGCATTGAGTCTCCTTTGGGCAAACAATTGCTTGGACATAGGGTAGGAGACCATGTTACTATTAAAGTAAGCGATGATTTTAGTTACGGTGTAACGATAAAAAATATCGAAAATACTGGACTGACAGACGACGATAAGATAAGGGATTTTTGAGCAGTATTTCCGGATAGGAGGTATTTATGCATGTATTCCAGCCGGTTAAACCGGAAGATATCGAAAACGGCGCTTACAGTTTCGTGGGAGAGAAGATAATTATATCTTCTGTCAAAGGAGACAAGGTCAATGTCGCTGCCGCAGAGTGGGGCGGTGTTGGTTATGTGTGGAATAAGAGAGTAACCTTTATTTTTGTCAGAAAGAGCAGATACACCAAAGATTGTATTGACGAATCTGGAGTTTATTCAATAAGCTTCATGGATCAGGAGAAATATCGTGGTGCGCTCAAATACCTTGGACTGGTATCGGGTCGCGACGAGGATAAGATTGCGGGAGCAAGACTTACCGTTAATTACGACGAGGGTATTCCCTATATAGATGAGGCCAGAGAAGTTATAACTTGTAGAGTAGTGTATAGACAGGAATTCGAAAAGGAATGTTTTATCGATAAAGATATAATAGAACAATTGTATAAAGACGGTGAATACCACATTCTTTATGTGGGAGAAGTCAAAAAGATAATGTTGAGATAATGCTTTGAGTCTATTTTATGAGGGTAGAATGAATAGCAGGAAGTTTAATGGTATCTTAATATGTATCTTGATGCTATTGCTTGTTTTTTCGGGGGGATTGTGCCGCTGTGGTTCAGCTGACAATCAGAATGGATCCGGTACCGACGGAGCGAGCAAAACTGCTTCGCCTAAGGACAAGAAAGACGATGCTGCAGATAAACAAGAAGGACGTACGCTTACGAACAGAGACGCAAGCGTTATTAGGATTGCTTGTTGGCAGAAGGAACCTTATCTGATCAATCTTAAGGCATATCTTGCCGAAACATTTCCGGAATATACCATCAAAGTTGAATATATCCAAAGAGATAACTATGAATCGGTGATAGATTCTCAGCTTTCTTATAACGGTGCTGCTGATATTATCTTTGTAACACAGCGAATGACCAACAGATATGCAAGAGCCGGATATCTGGCACCGCTTACGGATGTGTGCAGACCATTTACCGAGGAATCACAGAAGGCGTTTAAATATCTTAATAACGTATACGCGGTTCCAAGTGTAAGCAGCTACGAATGCTTTTATTACAACAAGTATCTCTTTGAAAAATACGGTCTTATAATGCCAAAGACTTACGATCAGTTTCTGAATAACTGTGTGTATGTCGATAAGTTTAGGCCGGGAAGGGCAGTATCTGCGGGATTAAAGGATGGGAACATCTTATCCAACAGTGCACTGTCTCTTTTGCAGGGAGAGTATTTGACCACAAGTAAAGGAAAAGCAATCGGTGCGAGGATCAAATACGGCAGGGCATCCTTTCATGATGAGCTGTATCCTCATCTTACCGAGTGGGAGAAGATGATAGATTACGGTGTTCTGTCACCGGACATGTATCTTATGGATAAAGAGGCGGCAATACGGGAATTTACAAGCGAAAAAAGTGTCTTTCTTATTGCAGGGCCGGAGGATTACAATCATATAAAAGAACTTGCACCGGACATGGATATAGGAACTCTTCCATACGGCAGCAGTGGAGATAGCGTACCTGTGTTAATAGGCGGCTGTGAATGCGGAATAGCAGTTAACAGGTATGGTGGTCATGAAGAAGCCGCCAAGAAGATTGTCAGAAGCCTTGCCAGCTATGAAGGGCAATATATATTGTGGAAGGATAGCAAAGGAAGTAAGACTTATTTAAAAGATACAGATTTTGGAATTCCGCCGGAATTCGAAGGGATCAGCGAGATGCTAAGCAACAATATGTATCTTTCTTCTAAGTGCTGGGGCGAGTATGACAGAGAGGTGTCAGCAATTCTTGGAGAGGAATTGCAGCAGGTACTTCTCAAAAAAGAAACATTGGAAGAAGCGCTTTATAAGATAGATAAAAGAATGAAAGCAACAGTTGGCGAAAAACAATAATCGGGTTGAAAATATGGCAAACAGAGAAGCGATAAAGCGGATATATAGCATAAAAACTCAGATGAGAATCATATTTGCGATTCTCATTGTGATACCTATTGCCATTTTGGGTATATACGCATACATAGTTTCCAGCAATAATCTCAAGGCCCAGACACAGGCTGCCATGCAGGGTAGTATAGATGTTATCTCAAATGGAATTGAGAATAACGGAAACAGAGAGACCGATGTTATCAAGTTTTTTTCATATGAAGAAGCTTTCAGAAGGGCACTTGAATATGCCGAGGCAGATCCATACACATTAACCAATCAGCTTAACGGCAATATTGAGCCTCTTATCTGGTATTACAGAAGTAGCGATAACTGTATAGATGACATCACTATATTTGCAGAGAATCTTCCAAAAGAGTCTATAGGAGATTTTCTGAAAAAGCCTACAACCAGTAATGAGCTCGACTGGTATCAGCGCTGCAAAAAAGAAAACGGAGCCCAGTGGGTTGCTGACAGAGAAGGAAACGTATTCATAATCAATTCTCTTTTAGATGTGGGAACAACCTCTAAAATGATAGGAATGGTAGTTCTTAAGATCAATAAAGAGAATTTCTTTTCCGTTGCTAATCAGAGCGCATATCTGGACAACGGAATCATGATCGTGGGAGAGAACAAAGAGATTATCTTTCACAAGAAACTCAAAGATGAAGCTCTGGACAAAAAAGTCAGACAGGATATTTTCCGCGGAAAATATGACAATTCCGATGGATTCATGAGTGGACACAACTACTATCTCATGAAAGACGAGAACTTAATAGAAAGATGGAATCTGTATTACTATGTAGACAGAAACGAGCTTGTAGCGGACGTTTTTGTCTTGTTGGAGAGCGATTTTATCATTGCTGTAGTTCTTTTCATACTGGGATATCTGGGAGCATCAGTATTCTCCAATTGGCTTTGTTCAAGAATTGAGAACCTCAATATAATCGCTGATGACATTAAGCGCGGCGATTTTGAGATTGGAATAGAAGATACCGGTAAGGACGAGATCAGGCAGCTTTATGATTCCATGAGCAACATGGCGAGCCAGCTTAAGCACATGATGAGCGAGATCAACACCCGTAATGAACGAGATCTTTTGAAAAAAGAGAATGATATTCATTACAGAGAGTGGCTTTTCGACTACGTAGTTGAAAAGAACAATGATATTCTTGCGATCATTACCGAGAAGACTTTTTCTGCAGAATTCATTACTGCCAATGCCGAGGCAATCCTTGGTATTCCGCTAAAAGAGCTTAAGGAGGACATAAGAGTCCTTACAAAAGCCCAGCGTGAAGGAGAAGAGGAAAGACTTGGAGCAATTCTGGAGAGGTGCTTTAAGACTACAAGGGCAGAACTGATTGACGAGATCAGATTTGAAAATCTTCATACAGGAGAACTCCTATATTACAGAGGCGCTGTTGTATGTACAATAGACGACAAGGGACGAAGACTTGCCGTTGCGCTTTATGACAGAACGCAGGAAATAAAGCGTAATCATCAGCTTCAGGAAGCACTTAGTGCAGCAGAGACCGCTAATAAGGCAAAGACCAGCTTCCTTGCCAATATGTCACATGACTTTAGAACTCCTATGAATGCGATCATTGGATTTAATCTCCTTATTGATAAGCATTCGGATGAGCCGGATAAGGTTCGCGAGTATACTCATAAGATAACTCTGGCATCTCAGAACCTTCTTACTCTTCTTAACGATGTTCTTGATATGAGTAAGATTGAGAGCGGAAGAACCACTCTTTATAACAAGGAGATGGCACTTGGTCTTCTTCTTGAGGAGATCAATTCCGTTATCATGTTCCAGGCTAAGGCCAAGAATCAGGAATATGTCGTAAAAGTAACGGATATGGAGCACGACATATTCATAGGTGATAAGCAAAAGATAAATGAGATACTTACCAACGTTCTTGGAAATGCGATCAAATATACTCCTGAAGGCGGAAGGATAGAATTTACCATAGAAGGATCGCCTTCAACATCAGAGGGCTTTGAGAACATCAGATTTACTATTAAAGACAACGGAATAGGAATGAAGCCCGAGTATAAAGACAAAATATTTGAGGCCTTTTCAAGAGAAGATAATGATACAATAAGAGGAATCCAGGGAACAGGTCTGGGACTGGCCATTACCAAGAACCTGATAGAACTTATGGGCGGAACCATCAGAGTTGAGAGCGAGGAAGGAAAGGGAAGCACCTTTATAATCAACTTAAGACTTCAGGTTGTAAATGCGGTGGACATAGATTTCTGGAAGAGACACGGCATTGAGAGAGTAATGTTTATTGATTCCAATCATAATGAGTGTGAGCAGCTTTCAAGTATACTAAACAATGATGGAATCGATGTTATCGAATCTCCAACAGGATTTGGGGCAATCCATCTTCTTGATGTATATCAGACAGAGAATAAACCTGTTGATATGATAATCGTTGATCAGAAGGTACAGATAATGACAGCGCCTGAGATCGTTAAGAACATCAGGATGAAGGATAAGAGAAATAACAATATTCTTATAATCGTAATGGCAGATGACTTTAGTGCAATGGAAGATGAGGCCAGGGCAGCAGGAGCAAATGAGCTTGTTCAGAAACCGCTGTTTATTTCAAGCCTCAAGCAGACCATAGATGATCTGTCGAAACGCTCCAAGGAAGGCATAAAAGAAGAAGGAGCAAAGCCGCTTGACGGTATTAAGATCCTGGCAGCAGAGGATAATGATATAAATGCTGACATTCTTTCAGAGCTTATGAATATGGAAGGCGCTACTGTAACCAGAGCAGTAGATGGAAAAGAAGCAGTGGATATATTCAGGGAATCCAAGGAGGGAGATTTTGATCTGATCCTTATGGATATCCAGATGCCGGTTATGAACGGTTATGAGGCAGCCATCGCTATAAGGAACCTTGGTACTGAACATGCCAAGAGCATTCCGATCATCGCGATGACAGCCAACGCTTATGCTGATGATGTGCAGAAATCCCTTGATTCCGGAATGAATGCACACATAGCAAAGCCTATAGATGTCAATATAGTCGAAAAGACAATACTTGAATTCCATAACAAAAACACTACCAAGGAGGACTAAAATGATAGGAATTAAAAAGGTTACTGAGGATATCACCTGGATAGGAGGAAGCGATAGAAGACTTGCCCGATTTGAGAATATCTTCCCCATTCCGGAGGGTGTGTCTTATAACAGCTATTTTATAGATGACGAAAGGACCATTGTTTTTGACACAGCGGATGTCTCTGTGGCAGATCAGTACATTGAGAATCTTCAGGAAGCACTCAATGGCAAAAAGCTTGATTATCTGGTTGTTTTACATATGGAACCGGATCACTGCGCACTTATCAGCAGAGTAGTAAGCCTATATCCTGAAGTTACCGTTGTCGGTGCCAACAGAACTTTTGCATTTATGGAACAGTTTTTCCCCGAGTCCACAGGATATAACAAACTTGAGATAAAAGAGAATGATACTCTTTCTACAGGAAAGCACAGTTTCACATTTGTTGCGGCGCCTATGGTTCACTGGCCTGAAGTTATGATGGCTTATGACGCTACCTCAAAAGCTCTTTTCTCTGCTGATGCATTCGGAACCTTCGGAGCTCTTGACGGTGGATTGTTTGCTGATGAGTACGATTTTGAAGAGCAGTTCCTTGATTCCGCAAGAAGATATTATGCAAATATAGTTGGTAAGTATGGAGCACAGGTTCAGGCGGTTCTTAAGAAGGCAGCAGGCCTTGATATCCAGATGATCCTTGCTCTTCATGGACCCGTGTGGAGAAAAGACATTGCCTGGTTCCTAGATAAGTACCAGAAATGGAGCACAGACACAGCGGAAACAGATGATATCCTTGTGGTTTACGGAAGTTTGTACGGACATACTGCAAGTGCAGCAGAGGCTGTTGCTTCTTCAATCAGAGCAAAGAGTGGCAAAAAAGTAAGAGTATATGATGCTTCGGGAACAGATGTATCTTATCTTATAGGAGAAGTGTGGAGATGTGCCAAGGTAGTTATCCTGTGTCCTACATACAACGGCGGTATCTATCCGCCTGTTGAAGCATTTATAAACGATATGCTTGCTCTTGGTGTTCAGAACCGCACATTTGCACTTGGCCAGAACGGAACATGGGCGCCTGTTACAGCAAAGCTTATGGGAGATAAGCTTTCCACATTAAAGAACGTTACGGTTCTTGAGAAGATACTCACGATTAAGAGTGCTCTTCATGCAAGTGATATGGCTGAAGTGGATGCATTTGCTGAGGCTGTTGCAAATTGAGCACATAAAGTATACACTCAATAAAGTACTACAATTTATAAGGAATATAACGATTCGGAGGAAAGTTGTGAGTAAGAATTCTATTTTGAAAAAAGTGCTTGGAATTGCCATGACAGCAGTAACACTTTTGGGTGCAGTTGCAAGCTATGAAACTTTTAATGGGGAAAGTACAGTGGTCTATGCGGCAGGAAGAGTTGTCAGCATTGATTCTTGTACCATTTCAGGAAATCAGGTTGTTGTAAATGTATCTACAGCATCTGCTCCTTCATCAGACGACGGTAAGTATTATCTGTATGCTGATGAAGTATATCAGGACGGCACAACAGGTAAGATTGTGGCTTCCACAGAAAAGGGCTCCAAAGCCACATTTTCTTTTGACCTTGGACTTGGAACCGAGAACTCAAACCTCAGCAAGAAGTTCCTTGTTGCAGTAAAGAGTGGCGGATCTATGATTCAGGTAAGTGATGAGCATTACATCACTAATCCCGAGGCTGTAGCTACACAGACTGTAGGACGTAACGATCATGGTATGAAGGGTATCCTTCCAAATGATGCCGATGCTGCTACCTTCAAGGATCTTGGAGTGGCACAGATGGTTTACAACCTCTATATGGGAGATATTGTAGGACCTTCATCAGATGCCGCATATCCCACTACAGAGTTTGCGTATGAAGGAAAAACATACCAGTTTAATACAGCTGCACTTCAGCAGTACGATGGATTTGTAAGATGGTGTGCGATCAATAATTTTCAGCTTACTCTTACAATTTTGAATAATAAAACATCCGCAGGCGCAGACCTTATTCATCCTCTTTCAAGAGATTCACATGTTTGCCCCGGATATGCAATGAATACCAAAGAAGATGCTGGAACACAGCACCTTAAGGCTATTGCGGCATTCCTTGCGCAGAGATACTCAGGTGGTCCTTTCGGAACAGTTGATAACTGGGTAATCGGCAATGAGGTCAATGCAAGAACAGAATGGTATTACATGAACTCAACCAATCTTGAGCTCAATGTAAGTGAGTACGTTAAGGCTTTCAGAATTTTCTACAACGGAATCAAGAGTGTTAACGCAAATGCCAGAGTTTACAACTCTATCGACCAGGAATGGAACAGAAAGTCCAATCCCGGATGCTTTATGTCAAAAGAGTACCTCGATAGATTCAACTATTACATGAGACGTGAAGGAAACGTTGACTGGTCACTTTCAGTACATCCATACAACGCTCCTTTGTTTGACCCTTATGCTTGGAAGCAGCAGGCTGAATATGTTAATACATCACTTGCGACACCTTACATCACAATTGAGAACATCTACCTTCTGACAGATTATATGGCAAAGGCTGAATTCCTCAATCCTGCAGGACATGTAAGACAGATCGCTCTTTCTGAGATCGGATACACATCAAGCTTTGGCGAGGATGCGCAGCTTGCTTCTATCGTATATGCATATACGATGGCAAAGAACAATCCTTACATCACAAGCTTTATCCTCTTTAGAGAGACTGATGATGCTCATGAGATGGAGAGCCATATCGCGCAGGGACTTAAGAACCTCGACGGAAGCAAGAAGATGTCCTATGATGCTTATAAATACATGGATACCAAGCAGGCCGGTGAGTATAAGGCTAAAGCTTCCCAGATAATCGGACAGGACGTAGATGCACTTGTAACTAACAGAACATTCCTTAGCCGAAACGGCTGGTTCCTTAATGACTGATAATGAAAAATTCCAGAGAAAAAGAATTAGAGACATTAAATAAAATAACGAGTATGCAGAAAGACCTTCTTGGAAGCCTGTACGGAGATTTCTTTACACCTTCCAAGGAGCCTGCAACTCCTTCTGCTAAGCCCACATCAGGTACTTCTGTAGGCGCAGGAGCAAAGGCGGATTCTGTCGCAGCAAAAGATCCGATAGATAACGCCAATGAAGCCTTGGCTGAGGCTAAGGCTCTTTTTGCGCAGGGAGGAAATGTATCCAAGAAAGAGGAAGAGAAGAAGAGTGATGAGCCGGAAGAGGATCCTATGGAGACACTTGATAAGCTCATTGGTCTTAGCACTATCAAATCCGATGTAAAAGAGCTTACGGCTTTTGTTAAGGTACAGAAGGCGAGAAAAGAACAGGGACTTAAGTCTGTTCCGGTATCTCTTCACCTGGTATTTACCGGTAATCCCGGAACAGGTAAGACTACTGTTGCCAGGATCATAGCCAAGATCTACAAGCAGATAGGGGTGCTTTCCAAAGGGCAGCTTGTAGAAGTTGACCGCTCGGGACTTGTTGCAGGCTATGTCGGACAGACTGCCATCAAGACTCAGGAGCAGATTAAGAAGGCTATGGGAGGAGTTCTCTTTATAGACGAGGCTTACTCACTTGCCCAGAAGGATGACGCTTTTGGACAGGAAGCTATAGATACGATTCTTAAGGCTATGGAAGATAACAGAGATGATCTTGTAGTGATCGTTGCAGGCTATACCGGTCCCATGAAGAAGTTTATCAATTCCAATCCGGGCCTTAAATCCAGGTTCAATAAGTATATTGAATTTCCCGATTACAGCGTGGACGAGCTTGAGCAGATCTTTAACATGAACTGTGAAAAGTACGACTACAAGGTGGAAGATGATGTTAAGCATCAGATCAGAGCGCTTATTACTTCCAAGAAGATGGGAAGCATTGAGAATTTCGCCAATGCAAGAGAAGTAAGGAATCTGTTTGAGGAGATCATCACTAATCAGGCGAGAAGAGTTTCGACACTTGAGAATCCTACCAATGATGACATGATGACAATATGTCTTGAGGATCTGAAAGACTTGATCAAGGATACAGATGAGACAAATACGGAAGCCGTAGAAACAGAAGCCTGAATAATCATAATTCTTTACATGGTATTGAAAAAACATGATTTCGCTGATATAATCAGATTTGCTGTCGGGATTAACCGGGCAGCACTACGGAATGTGGCTCAGTTTGGTAGAGCGCTGCGTTCGGGACGCAGAGGCCGCAGGTTCGAATCCTGTCATTCCGATTTTTTTAATTAATTACTCTTACAAAACCGTAAGAAAACTATGAGGAAATGTAAGCCAATTCAAAGGCAATGCATTTCCTTTTTTGTTATCCTTTTTTCATCAAGTAAAACATGTATTTGAAAAAAGCTTTGGAGAGGAAAAAGGAAAAATGAAGGTACTTAAGAAAATCGGAAAAGTAATGGCAAAAATCGGAAAGGTGTTATTGATCATTATCCTGGCGATCACCTTGATAGCGGTTGTCGGATTAAACTATAAGACAGTTGCTGCAAGCCACAAGAATAAAGATGTTCTTGCAGCGGCGAAGTCAATGAAGGATATTTCTGTTCCGGACAATGTGAAGATATTAGGACTTGGAGAGGGAAGTCATGGAGCTGTGCAGTTTCAGGAGTCCAAGAAAGAGGTGTTTGATATTCTTGTAGAAAGACATGGCTATAAAGCTATTGTACTGGAAGCGGATTTTGCTGATTGCCTTGAAGCAAACGCATATGTTCAGGGCGGTGAGGGAGACGCGAGAGAAATAGTGAACAAGATGTCTTTTGTTATCTATCACACACAGCAGATGGCAGAGCTTCTTGACTGGATGAGAGAATACAACGCTGCAGTTCCGGAAACAGAGCGCCTTAGAATATACGGCTTTGATATGCAGAACCCGGAAAAAGGATTTGAGTTCCTTACAGATTATATGAATAAAAACAATATCAGCGGAATCGATGTTTCTGCAATCGAATTTCTTGTAGATGAAAACAGACAGGAGAGATTAACTGATGAAGATGCCCAAAAGGTAAAGAACGAGCTGGCCGAGATCAGAAAAGCTATTGAAGGTAAGGCAGGAGAAGATTTTGACTTTGATACAACCTGTGCGATAAAGGTAACACAGAATATGGAAGTATGCATGGATTATATTATGATGGATACTATCAATGCTGAAAAGTCAGCATATAGAGATAGAGCTATGGCAGACAATGTAAGCTGGATCCTGGACCTTGAAAAAGAGATTGGGGCAGGTAAGATCATGCTCGCTGCTCACAACGGGCATATCGGTAAAAAGGGACAAAACATTACTTTAATTACTACAATGGGAAAAGAGCTTAAGGACAAATACGGCGATGAGTATTATAGCCTCGGTACAGACTTCTTTAAGGGAACGATAAATTCAAGCGTGATGAGAACATCGCCTGACGATGAGTATCAGCGCAAGGATTATTATTTAACTACAGCGGATCCTATCGCATATCAGGCAAAATATATGGATGATAAGAGATTGTACCTTGATTTTGAGAGTCTCTCACCAGAAAATGACAAGGCGGTGTTTGATCTTGTTAATTCGAATATGACAACAGGTAGTATTGGGGAAGGTTTCTATGGGCTATGTTACCTGATACATGCATCATATCGCTTGGAAGAGAAGCCCACAGATCTTTACGATGGAATGCTCTTTTACTATGAAGTAAATCCTATAGCACCCACTTATTAAATAAGCACGCAAAAAACCCGAGGCATTAAGCCTCGGGTTTTGCCATATACATATTAAGTGTGAGCGATTCTTTTTTTGGATATAAACTGCATGATCAGTGCAACAGCGATAACCCCAAGTCCAGCAGCATCTGTAAGACCTCCAGGGGAGATAAGCATGATTCCGCCGACAATCAAAATGATCCTTTCCCAAATCTTCATGTCGGTAAACAGATACCCTTCCAGTGCGGCAGCAACAGCCATGATACCAACAAGAGCGGTTGCGTAGATTATTATGACACTTGATACGGTGGTATCTATAAGAAGCATCTCTGGACTAAAGCAGAAGATATAAGGTATCAGGAAAGCTGCTACAGCCATCTTGGTTGCGGCAATGGCAGTATGCATTGGATTGGACTTAGCAATAGCACTTCCTGCATATGCAGCCAGAGCTACAGGAGGAGTGATATCCGCCACGATACCAAAATAAAATACAAAGAAGTGAGCAGCGATTATCGGAACACCCATTCTTGTAAGGATCGGCGCACAGGTTGCAGCCATGATACAGTAGGTAGCTGTTGTAGGAACGCCCATACCAAGGACGATACAGCACAGCATTGTGAGGAAGAGAGCAATAAAGAGCTTGTTTCCGGCCACAGCAACAATAGCGTTGATCATTTCATTGGCAAGGCCTGTCATGGTGATTGTTCCTGAAATGATACCTGCAACTCCGCAGGCAGCACCTACAGTTATGGTTCCTCTTCCGCCGGCTTCCAGTGACTCAAGGAACTTCTTTAAGGTGAATCGATTTCCGCTGACAAAGCCTTCGATTATACCTACGAGGATGGCAACAACAATGGAATAAGCAGCAGCTCTTTGCATTGTCATCATGTTCTTGGAAACCCATACAACAAGAAGTACAAGAGGTGCCAGAAGATAGATCTTTTTTAAAAGCCGTGAGAACTTAGGCAGTTTTTCTACAGGAACACCTGTAAGACCGTGCTTTTTGGCTTCAAGATGAACAGCGACAAAAATACCTGTAAAATAAAGTACCGCAGGGAAAATAGCTCGTGAAAGAATATCGGAGTAGGGAACACCTATAATATCTGCCATAAGGAAGGCAGCAGCACCCATTATAGGAGGCATGATCTGTCCTCCGGTTGATGCGGCTGCTTCTACGGCGCCGGCAAAGGCTGATTTATATCCTGTTTCTTTCATCATAGGGATTGTAACGGAACCGGTGGTAACCGTATTTCCTACAGATGAACCGCTTACCATACCACAAAGCGCTGATGAGATAACGGCAACCTTAGCGGGGCCTCCGGCGAAACGACCGGCAATGCAGTTGGCAAGATTTATGAAAAGCTCTGAAATTCCGGTGCGCTCAAGAAACGCTCCGAAGATGATAAACACAACAATATATTTGGAACAAACATTGATAGGAGTCGATAGAATACCCGTCTTTGCATAAAACAGATTTCGAACGAGATAATTAAGTCTACCGATAGCTGATGGATTGGTAAGTCCATAGACAAGAGCGTACACGATAAAGAACATCGCTACTATCAGGATGGGCCATCCAACACTTCGTCTCGTCACTTCAAGAAGTGCCACGATACCGATCACGGCGATCACGATCTGGAAGGGCCTAAATCTTGTTCCCTGCTGAATAATCTGTTCAGCATTGAAGGTATAATACAAAAATGCGCCGGTTCCCAGAATCATACCAAGTATGTCGTACCAGGGCATGTGGTTTTCTTTGTTGTTATTTTTATTTGCAGGATAATATAAAAATCCAAGGAGCACGATGAGCCCCATGAACGATGTAAGCCTTATCTCCTCAAGAAATGTGGCAAACAAAGTTACCCATATGCAGAACAAGGAAAATCCTATCAATAAAGCTTTGACTGCTATAGCGGGTTTTCCTGTCCAGATGCGGATATTGGATTCTCTGTCATATTTTTTCATAACCTCATCAAGGTTTTCCTGCGAAGGTGCGTTTATATTTAAGTCTTTAACTTGATTGCTCATTAAATCTCCTTCTTTGGTCATATTTTTCTTCACTGTGTGGGTACTGAAACACCATGCTCCTCGTAGTAACGGGCAGCACCTTTATGGAATGGTACGTTAATTCCGGATGTGGCATTTTCTACTGAAAGCTCCTCGCCTTTAGCATTTTCTTTTGCAATGGCTTCTGTATGATCAAAAACAGCAGCGGTGAGATTATATACACATTCATCATCAAGATCCGCATCTACGATCAAAGTAGCCTTGATCGTAATTGTCTCTATCGGTTTGTCCTGTCCCGGATAGGTCCCTTCAGGTATCTGCATGGGGGTATAATACGGACAGATGCTCATGATGTTGTCTCTTAGCTCTCCATCTATGGGTATAAGATTCACACCGTTTGTTGTGGCGAGCTCTGTGATGGCGGAAGTAGGAGCGCCGGCTACGATAAAGGCCGCGTCTATCTGACCATCCTTAAGAGCTTCTTTACTGTCATCAAAGCTCTGATACTGTGGCTTTATATCATCCACTGAAAGTCCTGCGCCTTCAAGTACGTCCATGGCATTGAAATACACTCCGGAACCAGGTGCTCCGATAGAGACGCTTCTTCCTTTCAGATCACTTACGGATTTAATGTCGTCCTTCATGGTTATAAGCTGGACAGTCTCGGCGTAAAGGGCACCAAGGACACGGAAGTCATTGGAAGGTCCGTCTTCTTCAAAGGATCTGCTTCCTTCCCAGGCGTAGCTCATTACGTCTGACTGAGTAAAGCCGATCTGATAATCTCCATCGCCGATGCTCTGTATATTGGCTTTGGATGCAGCTGTTGATACTGCTGTTACGCTGTAATCCGTATATTCTTTCATGTACTGGGCAAGTACTCCGCCGAAGGCATAATAAGTTCCGGATGTACCTCCGGTTCCCATCATCATCCTCTGACCACCACAACCTGAAAGTAGAAGAAGGGATGTGGTAACTAGAAGGCAGATAAGCTTCTGCCTTATGCTGGTTTTCATAATGGTTTCCTCCTGTAAATGCAATGATTTTAGTGTCTATTCAACGTGGCAAGTATTATTTCTGCACACTGAGGAATGTCTATTTTTCCGACGTCAAAGCAAAATGTGTAATTTGACGCATCAAACAATTCTTTTCCTGTATAGTTTTTGAAAAATGTCCGACGCTTACGGTCATGTTCTTTCACGGACTTTTCAGTAACAGGCTTTCCGTCTGGTGAGATCTCATCCAGACGTTTCATCTTATCTTCCATGGGGCCGTGGAGATATACATCCAACGAATCGATGCCGGCTTCCGCCAAGATCATGTTTGCACAGCGACCCACAATAATGCAGGGATTTTCCGCCAGTTTCAAAATGACCTTTTTTTCTGCATTAAAGATAGCATCATGGGAACTGGTATAGGAAACAGTGCCGTTAAAAAGATCATCCAGCACTTTAGAAGAACGACTTAATTCCTCACCTTCGCGTTCAACGTCTTCCTCGTCGAAACCGCTTTCTTCCATGGTCTTTGATACAAAGTCCTTGTCATAATAAGGAATTTCAAGTTTTTCTGATAGAATTGCAGCCAGGCTCCTTCCACCTGCACCGAATTCTCTGTTAATTGTAATTACCGGTAGTCTTTGTTCGCTCATTTTTTCTCCTTTATGCGCGCAAATATCAGTGGTATGACTTGGTCTTTCTTATTATACAATAAATTGAACTATGAAAAAGGGGATAGAATCAGGTAATTACCGGCATATAAGACAAAAACCCCGGAAAATCCGGGGTTTTAAGTAATAAAAAAAGCGATAGACTACAGAACACTACAGTTCGAGAGAACCTCGCTAAGTGTTCTGCATGCCTCGCACGTAAGATGCCGCTTCGCGCCATCTAAGTGCTCATAGCGAGGGCCTCTTCACCCGCTCGCGGGTTATCGCACCCGTCTTATCGCATGAAAAAAGGACATCCGATTGGATGTCCTTTTTTAAGCGATAGACGGGGCTCGAACCCGCGGTCTCCACCTTGGCAAGGTGGCGCTTTACCAACTAAGCTACTATCGCGTTTATCTCGCTGTCGTGTTTACCGCGACAACAAAATTGATTTTAGAGTATAACAGCTTAGTTGTCAACAACTTTTTTCATAGAATAATAATATTTTTTAAAACGCCTTATAGAGCTATTTATTTCTCATCGCAGACCTGGAAGATCACGAATTTGAGGTAGTAGGATGCAGCGCCTCCCCACAGGATGGGATGATCGGCAGCCTGCTGCCTGAATTCAATCTGTCTAAGGCGCTTGTGCGCATCTCTTGCAGCTTCTTTTATAGTTTTAAGGAACAATTCTTCATCCATAAAATGTGAACAAGAACAGGTGGCAAGATATCCGCCGTCCTTAACAAGCTTCATTCCGCGAAGATTGATCTCTTTGTAGCCGGTAACGGCTTTCTTTATAGAAGCTCTCGATTTAGTAAATGCAGGCGGGTCAAGAATAACCACGTCAAAGGATTGCCCCTCGGATTCAAGCCTTGGAAGAAGATCAAATACATCCGCACATTCAAAGGAAACAACATCGGAGAGATTATTAAGTGCCGCATTCTCTCTTGCCTGTTCGCAGCCAAGATCGGAAGCATCTACGCCGATTACTCTTGCTGCGCCGCCGGCTGCGGCATTAAGGGCAAAAGAGCCTGTATGGGTAAAACAGTCGAGAACAGACTTTCCTTTGCAAAGACCGCGAATTGACTGTCTGTTAAATTTCTGATCAAGGAAGAATCCGGTCTTCTGACCGTTTTCTACATCTACGTAGTACTTTACACCGTTTTCTTCTATAAGAACCTTTGTGTCAAATTCATCTCCGATAAAGCCCTTAATGCGCTCAAGTCCTTCAAGCTCACGAACCTTGGCATCACTTCTTTCATAGATTCCTCTTATATTAACTCCGTCCTCTGCAAGAACTTTTTTGCATATATCAAGGATAAGAGTTTTCATCTTATCTGTGCCAAGAGCCAGTGATTCGATTACGAGGACATCAGCGAATTTATCGATCGTGATACCGGGAAGGAAATCCGCCTCGCCAAAAACAAGTCTGCAAGAGAGCATGGTGAGCGCCATCGGTTTATCATACTGATACAGATAAGTATCAATATATGAAGCCATGACATTCTTTCTATATTCCCAGGCGTTTCTTATACGCATTTCTATAAGAGTTTCGTTTACAGGATGCTCTTTTTTTCTTGACATAATGCGGACACGGAGCTTGGAAGCTGTATTAATAAAGCCATAACCAAGGAAATATCCGTCGAAATCGTTAAGCTCAATGATGTCACCGTTTTCAAAAGAGCCTTCTATACGGGCAATCTCGTTATCATAGATCCAAGCGCCTCCGGCCTTGAATTCACGACCCTCACCCTTTTTTAAGATTACTTTTGCATCTGAATAATTAATGCAGTTATCGTTGTTCATTTTTACCCCTATTTAGTTGATTTTTTGTAATTGATTACATTACCATTTTTATATATCATAGTTTTTGACGCAGTACAAATTTAAGTAAAAAATGCGTTGAAAGAAGGTTATATTATGACAGATTACAAGCTTCTAGGAGAGCAGATCAAGGCACTTGCAGCGGACGAGCCCGGGTTCATACCCGTTTTATCCAATGCTTCTGCGCTACTTTTTGACAACATAGAGAATCTCAACTGGGCCGGTTTTTATCTTATGAATAAGGGATCTCTTTTGCTTGGACCTTTTCAGGGAAAGGTTGCCTGCATAAGGATACCTCTGGGTAAAGGAGTATGCGGAACCGCAGCAGGAGAGGACAAGACCCAGCTTGTGGATAACGTGCATGAGTTTGCGGGACACATTGCCTGTGATGGAGCTTCCAATTCAGAGATTGTGGTACCTATTCACAGAGACGGCGAAGTGATAGGAGTCCTTGATATAGACAGTCCCTTACTTGCAAGGTTCACCAAAGAAGATAAAGAAGGACTCGAGGCTTTTGTAAAAGTCCTTGAAGAAAATACTGATTTTAGTAAAGTTGAGGTTTAATAAAAGATGGATAACAGAATTTCTTTTTCAAGTGATTACACTAAGGGAGCGCATCCCAGGATCTTGGAGCGCATCAGCGAGACCAATTATGAGCAGATAGACGGATACGGTACCGACGATTATTGCAAGAGCGCAGCAGATAAGATCAAAAAAGCATGCGGAACTCCCGATGCAGATGTATTCTTCCTTGTTGGAGGAACCCAGACTAATCAGACAATTATCGATATGCTCCTTCAGCCCTATGAGGGAATAGTTGCAGCTACCACGGGACATGTAGCAGCACATGAGGCAGGAGCTATAGAGCACGCAGGCCATAAGGTAATAACACTTCCATGCCACGGCGAGGAGAAAGACACTGAGAAATACGGATCGGATATTGGTAAGATTGCAGCGGAGGATCTGAGAAAACTTCTCAAAGACTTTTATGATGATGATAATCACGAGCATATGGTATTTCCGGGAGCTGTGTATATCTCACATCCAACAGAATACGGAACACTCTACACCAAGAACGAACTTACCAAGATATCAGAAGTGTGCAAGGAGTATAAGATACCTCTTTTCCTGGACGGAGCAAGGCTGGGATACGGACTTATGAGCAAAAGAACTGATGTAAGCCTTAAAGATATAGCAAGCCTTGTAGACGTTTTCTATATCGGTGGAACCAAGGTGGGAGCACTATTTGGAGAGGCTGTTGTATTTACAAAAGGCGTTACTACCAAGCACCCCATCCCGGTGATCAAGCAGCACGGCGCACTACTTGCAAAGGGATGGCTCCTTGGCATCCAGTTTGAGACATTATTTACCGATGATCTTTACTTTAAGCTTGGACAGAACGCTATTGAAATGGCGGAATTATTAAAGAAAGGCTTGAAGGAGAAGGGCTATAAGATTTTCCTGGATTCGCCCACAAATCAGCAGTTTGTGGTAGTCTCTAACGACAAGTTAAAAGAGCTTGATAAGAACGTCAGATACGGATTCTGGGAAAAGTATGATGAAGATCACACTGTTATTCGTTTTGCAACGGATTGGGCGACTGAAAAGGCAGATGTGGGGCGGCTTCTTGAGTACCTGTAACAATTTAGCGCGACAACGCGATTTTGATTGACAGTACTAAAGAAAGCGCATATATTAAATATACATATAATTGTATACATGTATTTTGAAACAAGAAACCAGAGGAGGAAAAGTATGAAGAAGAAAATATTATCTATCGTACTTGCATCTGTAATGACACTGAGCCTTATCGGTTGCGGAAGCTCAGCTGTCAGTGGAGTATCACAGGATCAGTCAGGTGATGCTCAGCAGAATTCGGCAGACGCTTCTGCCAGCAACAATGGAGAAGGATCAGGAGAGGAACTCAACGTTATGCTTGAGACTCCTGTAGAGTCACTTGATCCCCAGCTCGCAACTGACGGAACATCATTTGAGGTTATTGCAGACTACACAGACGGTCTTATGCAGATGGACGCAGACGGACAGGCGGTTAATGCGCTTGCAGAGAGCGTTGATGTTGCAGAGGATGGTCTTACATACACATTCCACATTCGTGAGGATGCAAACTGGAGCAACGGAGAGCCTGTAACTGCTGCAGATTTCGTATTTGCATGGCAGAGAGCAGTTGATCCCGAAGTTGCTTCTGAGTATTCATTTATGTTCAGTGATATCGGACAGATCGTAAACGCTCAGGATATCATCGATGGCAATAAGGACAAGAGCGAACTTGGAGTTACAGCTGTAGACGACAAGACACTTGAAGTTAAGCTTAACTGCCCTGTCAGCTATTTCCTT
Source organism: Butyrivibrio sp. (assembly GCA_016291375.1). Taxonomy (GTDB): domain Bacteria; phylum Bacillota; class Clostridia; order Lachnospirales; family Lachnospiraceae; genus Butyrivibrio. The sequence continues at coordinate 8,917 of JAEEXE010000002.1, read as the reverse complement.
AGCCTTATGTATTTCCCTACATTCTATCCTGTTAATGAGGCTTTCTTTGATAAGTGTTCAGGCACATTTGCTACAAGTCCTGAGACAACACTTTCAAATGGTGCATTCATTCTTGATGAATACCAGCCTGCAGCAACAACAATTCATCTTACAAAGAATGATAGTTACTATGATGCTGCAGTTGTAAAGCTTCCCGGACTTAACTATCAGGTTATCCAGGATTCACAGCAGGCTCTTATGAGCTATCAGAACGGTGACCTTGATACAACACTTGTTAATGGTGAGCAGGTTGATCAGGTTAAGGACGATCCCGCATTTACAGCAATCGGTGCAGGATACCTTTGGTACATTTCACCTAACATGAAAGATGTTAAGGAACTTCAGAACCTCAACATTCGTCTTGCACTTACAATGGCTCTTAACAGAGAAGCTATTACAACAGACGTACTTAAGGATGGTTCAGCTCCTACATACACAGGTGTTCCTATGGACTTCGCAACAGGCCCTGACGGAAGCGACTTCTCAGCTGATCAGAAGAAGTTTGAGGATGTCTGCAGATATGATGCAGATCAGGCTGTAGAGTATTGGAACAAGGGTCTTGAAGAGCTTGGAACAAAAGAGATCACTCTTACAATGATCCATGATGCAGATGATGCTCCTATCAAGGTTGCTCAGGTAGTTAAGGAGCAGCTTGAGACAACTCTTCGCGGACTTACTGTTGAACTTCAGCAGATGCCCAAGAAAGAGAGAGTTGAGCGTATGCAGGAAGCAGAGTTCGAGCTTGGACTTACACGTTGGGGACCCGACTATGCAGATCCTATGACATATCTTGGAATGTGGGTTACTAACAACCCTAACAACTATGGCTTCTGGAGCAATGCTGAGTTCGACAAGATCATTGCTGATTGCACAACAGGTGAGACAGCTATGGATCCCGAGGCTCGTTGGGCAGCTCTTTACGATGCTGAGAAGATTGCTATGGACGATGCAGTTATTTTCCCTCTTTACACTCAGTGCAATGCTGAGCTTATCTCTACTAACGTAACAGGTATTGAGTTCCATCCTGTAGCGCTTAACAGAGTATATAAGAGAGCAGTTAAGAACTAAAGTCATATCTGATGATTACTGCGCAAGGGTGGGTAGTGATAATCTATGTCACCCTTGCGCTTTATCTTTTTTCCGGAGTCAATATGAGAAAATATATATTGAAGAGAGTAGTGACAGCGTTATTCACACTACTTGCAATTACACTTATTCTTTTTATACTGATGCAGTTAATGCCCGGTTCACCCTTTAACGATGAGAAGTTAAACGAGGCCCAGAGAGCATCGCTGTATGCTAAGTATGGTCTTGATCAGCCCATAATCGTACAGTTCTTTAAATATGTTGGCAATATGTTCAGAGGTGATCTTGGCGTTAGCTATAAGATATCCAAGAACACACCTATCACACAGCTTATCTCCACAAGACTTCCTATATCAATCGGAGTTGGATTTGCTGCAGTGCTTATAGGCGCTCTTGTAGGTCTTTTGCTCGGACTTCTCGCAGCCTTTAAGCGTGATACCGTATGGGATACCCTTGCAACGGTTATTTCAGTAATCGGTGTGTCTGTGCCTTCTTATGTGTTTGCCCTTGCGCTTTCATATCAGTTTGGATTCAAACTCAAATGGTTCCCCATGCTGTTCTCGGCTAAGGATATTTTGGGGTCCACGGTACTACCTTCAATTTCACTTTCTATGTTTACAATGGCATCTATTGCCAGGTTTACAAGATCTGAGATGATAGAGGTTCTGGGCTCGGATTACATGCTTCTTGCAGAGTCCAAGGGACTTTCGGGCAAAAAGCTTGTGTTTAGTCACGCCCTTAGAAATGCGCTTATTCCAATCATCACAGTTCTTGCACCACTTGTAGTAGACCTGATGACAGGATCTCTCGTTGTTGAAAAGATCTTTTCAATTCCGGGAGTAGGCTCTCTTTTGGTCAATGCTATTCAGTCCAATGACTACAATGTTGTTATTGCACTGAGCTTTATTTATTCTGCAATGTACATTGGAATTATGCTCGTTGTGGATATTATGTACGGAATCATCGATCCGAGAATCCGTGTAGCAAAGGAGGGAGACTGATATGTCAAATGAATCAGCGGTTATTAACCAAAATGAATATATCCCTACCGATGCGGATTTTGTTTTAAAGAAGAACAATGCGGACATCGAGGTTGACTCTAACTTTGCTTCCCAGAGTTTCTGGAAGGAAGTTATCGCCCGCTTTATCAGAAAAAGAAGTGCAGTGTTCGGACTTGCTTTTGTCCTTATCATCACTTTCTTTGCATTTGTAGGTCCCGGAATGAATGCCTATACCTATTCCGGACAGAATCTGGAGCAAAAAAATCTTGCACCCAGAATACCTGTTATCGAATACACCGGTCTCTTTGACGGACATGAGAATATCTCAACAACTTCCGGCACAAAGACCGTTAACTATTATTTTGAAAAACAGCTTCCCGATACTTTTTATTGGTTTGGAAGCGATAATTTTGGAAGAGACATTTGGACAAGAACCTGGTCCGGAGCGCAGGTTTCTCTTATTATCGCAGTTGCTGCAGCTATCATTGATATGATCATTGGTATGAGCTATGGTCTGATCTCAGGATACTTTGGCGGCAAGGTTGATATGGTCATGCAGAGAATCCTTGAGGTTGCAAACGGTATTCCAAGACTTGTCATCGTGACTCTTTTGCTTTTGGTGTTTAAGCCCGGTATGATCACTATCATCATTGCCCTAATGCTCACTGAGTGGGTGGGAATGAGTAGGATTGCCAGAGCTGAGATGCTTAAGCTCAAGGAACAGGAATTTGTTCTTGCTTCCAGAACTCTCGGCGCAGGAAGTATGCATATTATATTCAGCGAGATCCTGCCTAACATTATCGGACCTATAATTACTCAGGTTATGTTTTCTATACCCACGGCTATCTTCACCGAGGCGTTCCTTTCCTTTGTCGGACTTGGAATTCCGGTACCGAGATGCTCACTTGGTTCACTTATTTCAGAGGGATTTAACAGCTTTACCACACATCCTTATCAGATAATTCCTCCGATCGTAGTGATGGCTCTTTTGATGTTAAGTTTTAACCTCGTGGCCGATGGACTTAGGGAAGCACTTGATCCCAAGCTTAAGGAGATGTAAAAGCTATGAGTACAGAGAAGAAAAAAGAAAAAATTCTGGATATCAAAAATCTTGATATCACTTTTGATACAACAGCAGGTAAAGTGCACGCAATAAGAGGCATCAACATCGACCTCTATCAGGGCGAGACAGTTGCAATTGTCGGTGAGTCAGGCTCTGGTAAGTCCGTTACAATGCGTGCAGCTATGGGTATTCTTGCCAAGAACGCTACTATCAACAGCGGTGAGATCATATACAGATATCGTGACAATAAAGGCGGAATAGACTATGACCCCGATCTGGATGAGGGTGCAGAGTGGAAAGAAGCCGATATTCTCAAAATGGATAAGGCATGGATAAGAAAGCACATCAACGGAAGACGTATGGCTATGGTTTTTCAGGATCCCATGACTTCACTTGATCCCACAATGAGCATCGGTAAGCAGATCATGGAAGGAATGATCTGGCACTACAAGATTGATAAAAAGGACGCCTGGGAGCGCTCTGTTAAGCTTCTTGAAGAGGTTGGAATAGAAGATGCCGAGAAGAGAATGAAGCAGTATCCTCATCAGCTTTCCGGCGGAATGAGACAGAGAATAGTTATCGCTATAGCTCTTTCGTGTAATCCCGATCTTCTTATCTGCGATGAGCCCACAACGGCGCTTGACGTTAATATTCAGGCTAAGATCCTTGAGCTTATCAAGAAGATTCAGAAGGAAAGAAACATTGCGGTTATTTATATCACACATGATCTTGGAGTTGTTGCAAAGGTCGCTGATTACGTCAACGTAATGTACGCAGGAAAGATTGTCGAAGTCGGTAATATCAATGAGATATTCTACGATCCCAGACACCCATACACTTGGGGACTTCTTTCTGCCATGCCCGATCTTGATACGGATGAGCCAAGGCTTTATACAATTCCGGGATCTCCTCCGAATCTCTTACACGAAAAAGAGGGAGATGCATTTGCGCCCAGAAACGCTTATGCGCTTGAGATAGATGACAAGAAAGAACCGCCTATGTTCGAGATAACAGAGACTCATAAGGCGGCAACATGGCTTCTTGATCCCAGAGCACCCAAGGTGGAAATGCCTGCGGAGCTCAAGGCAAGAATTGATAGAATGAAGAAGGAGGCGGAGAATAATGGCAGCAAATTATAATGAAAAACCGCTTCTTGAAGTAGAAGGACTTAAGCAGTTCTTTCCCGTTAGTAAGACATTTACGGTTAAGGCTGTTAACGATGTAAGCTTTAAGGTATATCCCGGAGAGACCTATGGTCTTGTAGGTGAATCCGGATCCGGCAAATCAACGATCGGAAGAAGTATTATAAGACTTTACGATCCAACAGCCGGCAAGGTGACTTTTGATGGAATGGAGATAAGCGGAAAGCTATCAAGGAGCACCAAGGATAAGCTTAGAGTACAGATGCAGATGATATTCCAGGATCCCATGGCTTCACTTAATCCCAGAAAGAAGATTAAGGACATCATCGGAGAGGGACTTGATATTCATCATTCATACAAGAACCAGAAGGAAAGAGAGGAGAAGATAGAAGCTATCCTGGCAAAGGTTGGACTTGCCAAGGAACATGCGGACAGATATCCTCATCAATTCTCCGGTGGACAGAGACAGCGTGTGGGAATAGCAAGAGCACTTATTCAGAATCCCAAGCTTGTTATTGCGGATGAGTGTATTTCTGCTCTTGATGTTTCTATCCAGGCTCAGGTTGTTAACCTTATGAAGGACATCCAGGAAGAAACGGGGACAGCATATCTGTTCATTGCCCATGATCTTTCAATGGTTAAATATATTTCTGACAGGATCGGAGTTCTTCATTTGGGACACCTGCTTGAAACAGGAACTACAGAGGAGATTTTCAGTAACCCTATTCATCCTTACACGAAGAGTCTTTTATCTGCGATTCCCGTACCCAATCCTGAGTATGAGAAGAACAGGGTATCTGTGAACTACGACTATAAGACTTCAGGAATAGACTACGAGAAGGGAACTGAGCACCTTGTTGACGGAACACATTACGTTAAGTGTACCGACGAGGAATTTAAAGCCTGGACCTAAAACAGACTTGCACGTTTTATGGTTTAGTAGTATGATATGACAATGTTAAGAAGAAAAAAGCTGTGACGAAGACAGTAGGCAGTATTTGAAAGCTTTCAGAGAGCCGGTGGTTGGTGCGAATCGGTGCGAGTAGGAACTTCCGAAAATCACTTCTGAGCTGCGGGACTGAAATGACAGTAGGTTCTGCCGTATATCCCGACGTTACCGGGAAGCGTATTCAACCATTAGCCGGAAGGCTGTGGCGCGTATGTGTAAACAGGTGGTACAGCGAGTGTATATTATTTAGCCTCGTCCTTTTTACAAAGGACGGGGCTTTTTTATATCATAGGAAATTGCTTTGCAAATCCGCTTGGACACGAGAATTTCGCAAGCGAAATTCTGTTTCAGTATTTTCCGCAATAAAGAAAGGAGTTTGAGATGTATAACAAAGTCGAAACTGACATGAACTTTGTCGGCAGAGAGAAGAAGATTGAAGAATTCTGGAAAAAAGAAGACGTATTTAAGAAGAGTGTGGATACTCGCAGTAAGGGCGAGATGTACATGTTCTATGATGGCCCTCCGACAGCTAACGGTAAGCCTCATATCGGACACGTTCTTACAAGAGCGATCAAGGATATGATTCCCAGATATCGTACAATGAAAGGTTATACAGTTCCCCGTAAGGCAGGATGGGACACACACGGACTTCCTGTTGAGCTTGAGGTTGAGAAGCTCCTTGGTCTTGACGGAAAAGAGCAGATCGAAGAGTACGGAATGGAGCCTTTCATCCAGAAATGTAAGGAATCTGTTTGGAAATATAAGGGAATGTGGGAGGATTTCTCCGGCACAGTTGGTTTCTGGGCTGACATGGAGCATCCTTATATCACATATGATGACAATTTCATCGAGTCCGAGTGGTGGGCTCTTAACGAGATCTGGAAGAAGGGACTTCTTTATAAGGGCTTCAAGGTAGTTCCTTACTGCCCTCGTTGTGGAACACCTCTTTCATCACACGAGGTTGCACAGGGCTATAAACTCCTTAAAGAGCGTACTGCAGTAGTTCGTTTCAAGGTTAAGGACGAGGATGCATATTTCCTTGCATGGACAACAACACCTTGGACACTTCCTTCCAATATCGGACTTTGCGTAAACCCTGATGAGAAGTACATCAAGGTTAAGGCTGTTGACGGTAACGTATATTACCTTGCTGAGGCACTTGCAGACAAGGTTCTCGGATCTCTTGTTCAGGAAGAGGGTCAGAAGGCTTACGAAGTTCTCGAGACATACGTTGGTACAGATCTCGAGTACAAAGAGTATGAGCCTTTATATCAGTGCGCAGCTGATGAAGCACAGAAGCAGCACAAGAAGGCATTCTTTATCTACTGCGATACTTATGTAACAATGTCAGACGGTACAGGTATTGTACATATCGCTCCTGCATTCGGTGAAGATGATGCCAGAGTAGGACGTAAGTATGATGCACCTCTTGTACAGATGGTTGATTCAGAAGGTAAGCTCAAGCCCGAGACACCTTTTGGCGGCATGAGATGTAAGCCCACTCAGAAAGAGATGGATGAGGGTGCTATAAGCGCAGATCCTGAGGTACTCAAGGATCTTGATAAGAGAGGACTCCTTTATTCAGCACCTAAGATGGAACACGATTATCCTCACTGCTGGAGATGCGGAACTCCCCTTCTTTACTATGCTCGTTCATCATGGTTCATCAAGGTTACAGAGGTTAAGGATGATCTTATCCGCAACAACAAGGAGATCAACTGGATCCCTGAGTCAATCGGTAAGGGACGTTTCGGCGATTGGCTTGAGAATATTCAGGACTGGGGTATCTCACGTGACAGATATTGGGGAACTCCTCTTAATATCTGGGAGTGTGACGATTGCGGACACCAGCTTTCTGTTGGATCAAGAAAAGAGCTTGCTGAGTTATCCGGAGATCCTTCTGCAGAGACTTGCGAGCTTCACAGACCTTATATTGATAAATTTGAGATCACTTGCCCTAAGTGCGGCAAGAAGATGCACAGAGTAAAAGAAGTTATCGACTGCTGGTTCGATTCAGGAGCAATGCCTTTTGCACAGCTCCACTATCCATTTGAGAATAAGGAACTCTTCGAGAAGCAGTTCCCTGCTCAGTTCATTTCTGAGGCGGTGGACCAGACAAGAGGATGGTTCTACTCGCTTCACGCTGAGGCAACTCTTCTTTTCAACAAGCCTGCATTCAAGAACGTTATAGTTCTTGGTCTTGTTCAGGATGAGAATGGACAGAAGATGAGTAAGTCAAAGGGAAATGCAGTTGATCCTTTCGACGCTCTTGCTAAATATGGCGCAGATGCGATCAGATGGTACTTCTACGTTAACAGTGCTCCTTGGCTTCCCAGCCGTTTCTCAGGAGATGCTGTTCAGGAAGGACAGCGTAAGTTCCTTGGAACACTTTGGAACACATACGCATTCTTCGTGCTTTATGCTAATATCGATGGATTTGACGCTGCTAACTACAAGCTTGAGCTTGATAAGCTTACAGTTATGGATAAGTGGCTTCTTAGTAAGCTTAACAGCTGCGTAAAGGCAGTTGATGAGAACCTTGAGAATTACAGAATTCCAGAGGCAGGAAAGGCTCTTGATAACTTTGTTGACGAGATGTCTAACTGGTATGTTCGTCGTAGCAGAGAGCGTTTCTGGGCAAAGGGAATGGAGCAGGATAAGATCTCTGCATATATGACTCTTTATACTGCACTTGTTACTATTTCAAAGGCAGCAGCTCCTATGGTTCCGTTCATGACTGAGGAAATTTATCAGAATCTTGTTCGTACAAGCTTCCCTGAGGAGCCTATCAGTATCCACCTCTGCGACTTCCCTGCAGTAGATCAGTCAATGATCGATGAGAAGCTTGAGAAGGATATGGAAGAAGTTCTTGATATCGTAGTACTTGGCCGTGCTGCCAGAAATGCAGCAAACATCAAGAACCGTCAGCCTATCGGACAGATGTATGTTAAGGCTCAGGAGACTGTTGGTGAATTCTATACAGATATCATCAGAGAAGAGCTTAATGTCAAGAATGTTGCTTTCACAGATGATGTAAGAGACTTTACAAGCTACAGCTTCAAGCCTCAGCTCAAGACTCTGGGACCTAAGTATGGTAAGAATATCGGAGCTATCAAGGCTTATCTCGAAGGACTTGATGGAAACGCTACTATGGATGAGCTCAACACTAACGGAAGCATCAAGTTCAATGTTAACGATGTGGACGTAGAGCTTGTTAAGGAAGATCTTCTTATCGAGATCGCACAGAAGGAAGGCTTCATTTCTCAGGAGAACTGGGGAATCACTGTAGTGCTTGATACAAATCTTTCAGAAGATCTTATCAAGGAAGGCTTTGTACTTGAGGTTATCAGTAAGATACAGACAATGCGTAAGGATACCGGTTTTGAGGTTATGGATCACATTAAGGTATCTCTTAACGGAAATGATAAGCTTGCAGCCATCATTAAGGATAATGCAGATAGCATTGCAACCAAGGTTCTTGCAAATGAGATCGTATATGGCTCAGATGTAGCCAATGCAAAAGAATGGGATATCAACGGCGAGAAGGTTACTATCGGCGTAGAAAAGGTTTGATAAATATAGCCTTAAGTACTATACTTTTATCAAGTGAATCAAAGAGGATTCCGCTTCCTAAGCG
>JAEEXE010000024.1 GCA_016291375.1 Butyrivibrio sp. | reverse complement strand
ACAGCATGACAGCTACAACAAACGATGCTTATCGTGTATTCTCTAACAACGTATCAGGTAAGTGGGTACAGGATGGCAAGGTTGTTATCGACGAGAACATCATGAAGTGGGTTGAGATGTCTAAGGAAATGGCTGACAAGGGTGAGGTTGCTTCAACTTCAGATCTTTGGAGCGAAGACTGGAACAAGGGATTCTATCCTGACGGAAAGGTATTCTGCTACTTTGGACCCGCTTGGATGATCAACTTCTCAATGGCTGCTGATAAGGAAGGCTCAATCGCTAATGCAGGTGGTTGGGGAGCAACTGAGGGACCTCAGGGATTCTTCTGGGGTGGAACATGGATCTGCGCAGCTCAGGGAACAGATAATCCCGGCATCATCGCAGACATCATGAAGGCTCTTACAACAAACAAGGATATCATGCTTGATATCGTTACAGCTGATAGTGATTTCGTAAACAACAAGCCCGCTATGGAAGAGGCAGCAGGCAAGGATGAATTCGCATTCAAGGTACTTGGTGGACAGAATCCTCTTGCACTTTTCGCAAAGGGCGCTGAGAACTGCGATCTTTCAAATCAGTGCGCATACGATCAGGGTTGTAACGAAGAGTTCCAGAAGGCTATGAAGAACTACTTCGACGGAAACGCTACTCTTGAACAGGCTACTGCTGCATTCAAGACAGCTATCGTTGAGAAGTATCCTGACGTAAAAGTAGACTAATTTATAGATTAGTTTTAATCTATCGGATATTATTTCTTAAGAGGGTATTAAGCGGGGCGCATTAGGATTAGTGCGCCCCATATATTAAGAAAAGGGAGCGCTTATGAAGAAAACAAGCAAAGTAGTTAAATACAATAAGTGGGGATATATTTTCCTGATACCTTTTATTGTAATATATTTGGTTTTTCAGATGATACCCTTAGTAACGACTATTTATAATTCTTTCTTTGAAAATTACCGTTCAGGTCTTAAGATTATAGGACCCAACTTTGTAGGTATTCAGAATTTCATAACGATTATTACAAACGGAGATCTTCCGACATACTTTAAGAACACAATGATTATGTGGATCATGGGATTTGTTCCGCAGATTGTCATTTCACTTATACTTGGTGCTTGGTTCACAGATCCATCACTTAGATTAAAGGGACAGGCATTCTTTAAAACAGTTATGTACCTTCCCAACCTTATAATGGCATCAGCTTTTGCGATGTTGTTCTTTACTTTGTTTTCACTTTCCGGTCCTATAAATTCCATTCTTTTACAGCTTGGAATCTTTAAGGAAGCATACCAGTTTATGGCACACGTTTGGTCAGTTCGTTGGCTTGTTGCATTCATGAACTGTATCATGTGGTTTGGAAATACGACAATTCTTCTGATGGCCGGTATGATGGGTATTGATCCTTCACTTTTTGAGGCAGCACAGGTTGACGGTGCTACGGCTACTCAGATTTTCTATAAGATTACATTGCCACTTCTTAAACCTATTCTTATCTACGTTATGATCACATCACTTATCGGCGGATTGCAGATGTTTGATGTTCCTCAGATCTTAACTAACGGAACAGGTGATCCTATGAGATCATCAATGACACTGATAATGTATTTGAACAAACACTTATATAGTAAGAACTATGGACTTGGCGGAGCACTTTCCGTATTCATGTTCATTATCACAGGTATTCTTAGTCTTTTAGTGTTTAAGTTCACCAATTCCGGCGAAAAGAATTGAGATAAGGAGTAGAGAATATGGCGAACAATCAGAATAATTATAATATGAGTACGGAAAAAGGTGCTTCCGTACATGCGAGAAGAATTATTGCGTATACAGTACTTGTTTTAGTTTCCTTTTTGTGTCTGTTCTGGTTCTATCTTCTTTTTATTAATTCAACCAGGTCAAATGCAGAGCTCACAAGGGGTTTCACACCTTTTCCGAGCAACTTTTTGATAACAAACTGGACAAATCTTAAAAATGGTACTTTACCAATCTTCTCAGGTATGGTAAACTCATTAATCGTGGCAGCTGCAACAGCAGCTCTTGCTACTTATTTTTCAACAATGACCGCTTATGCGATCCATGCGTATGAATTTAAATTGAAAAAATTCATGTTTACATTTATACTAATGGTAATGATGATACCAACTCAGGTAACTGCACTTGGTTTTATCCAGCTCATCAATAAGATGAAGCTTGATGATAACTTCATTCCACTTATAGTACCGGCTATTGCTTCACCTGCAGTATTTTTCTATATGAAGCAGTACATGGACTCCGTACTTCCTCTTTCACTTATTGAGGCAGCACGTATTGATGGATCAGGCGAGCTTAGAACCTTCAATTCAATAGTAGTTCCTCTTATGAAACCTGCTATTGCGGTTCAGGCGATTTTTAGCTTTGTAACAAGCTGGAATAACTACTTTACTCCGGCACTTGTATTACATACAGATAGCAAGAAGACACTTCCCATTCTTATAGCTCAGCTTCGTAGTGCTGACTGGCTTAAGTTTGATATGGGACAGGTATACGTGATGATCGCGTTCTCGATCTTCCCTGTTATCGTTGTTTATCTGATCTTATCCAGATATATCGTCGGTGGTCTTACACTTGGCGGTGTCAAGGGATAATTAAATTTGTTATTTACTCTTCTTCTCTCGTGGTAACACGGGAGGAGATACTCTTTCCTTTTATAAGCGTTAAGAAAAGCCATGGTATTTCCCCATACCGTGGCTTTTCGCTTGCTTACAATTCTTTTTTATAATAATTCCATATCCTTTACAGGATCAGTATATAATAAAGTGGCCCGCATCTTGGTTTAGATGCGGGCTATTTAATCATATTGGTATTTATTCGATTGGGATAGTTACAAGGGCGTTAGACGTGAAAATATGAAGAAATGAGACGTCTATAAAAGTGAATACCGTAAGTGCAATCAGTAGTGACAATAAAATGGCCATAAGCTTTTTTTCTTTATATAACTTCTCAGGTCTTTGAACTGCGGAATCGGGGTCAAGCGCCATGGCTGTATAATAGGAAAAAAGAAGGAACACAAGTGGCATACAAATAAGGTACTCAATCCTGTACTTAATCAGGAACACGCCGAGACAAAAGTTGGAAACAAGTGCATAGAATAAAGCAGATGTAAGGAGCTTTTTCTCGGTGTAATAAACAAATGATCTTCTGTACAGACCGGCTGTTTCAGGATCGTTTATCATCCTGTATTCTGCAAAGCGCTTGGTTGCCATAAGAAATGCTCCGGTCATCCAATAACCTATCAGAATACTTGACGGCGGGATGGATGAAGAAGTGATGACAAACCAGCCCATGAGAAGCCTTAGCATATTGTTTATTGATTCGGACAGAACATCGAGATAGGGAATATCTTTGGTCCTAAAAGGCTTAACGTTGTACAGAACACCCATTATAAGAAGTACAGCGCTTATCGTCGTGAAAGGAATGCTGATCACAAGAGATAGACATATTCCTATGATTATCAGCGCAAAGTATTCAGCAAGTATTCCGGATAGTTTCATATCCGATGTTACAACGGGACGATTCTTTTTGGTGGGATGATATTTGTCGAATGGCGCATCGAGCCACTCATTTATCACATAATTGGCACTTGCTATCATGCAGGTGGCTAGAAATGCGATTATCAGTCTAATAATGTTAATATCCGTTAGCGTATGGTGCGTAAGCAAGATGGCTATCATAACTCCCGGAAGTATAAACAGATTTTTTATCCAGTGATCCGGACGTGCAATCTTAATGTAATTTCTCATTTTTATCTCCATTTTTATATTTCATATACCCATATTGTGTAAGGGGATTCGTTACTTTCGTATTTTCCAACAAGGGAAGCTTTAATCTCAGCTGCGTTGGATATCTCTATTCGCGAAAAGATATATTTTCCTCCGAGATCTTTCATGGCCTTGGTATCTATAAGAAGGCGCTTGTCTTCCACATTCTTGGTTCTTTCCGGAGACCAGATACTTTCTATGCTTCCGGAGAAAATATAGGCTCTTGCGCCCCATTCGTCATAGTATTCTCTGGCTTCCCGGGATTCATTTAGAGAAGGCGCGATAACCTTTCTGAAAGAATCTTTATAGGATTGATAGTAGTAACTAAGGCATCCATCCAGAGTTGCAATGGAATTGTAGGATAAAACAGCGGGGTGGAAGCCGTAAGCTACGCTGTATTCTCCCTTATAACCAATCTCTTTTTTTACCTTCTCAAAAAGATCTTCAGAGAAGAATTCTCCATAAGAAAGAGTTTCGGAGTCTTGATGTTTGACAAGCTTCCATATATTTACATAGGCGGTATTGAAAAAATCATTGTAGAGAGACTGTGTTCCCAGTACAGAGATCAGAGTCAACAGGGCTATGCCTCCTGCAATTGCGCTTTTCTTAATATCAATCAGCTTCTTTGCAACAATAAAGATTTCCAGATACCACAGGAAGGGGTTAAAAAACAATGTTCTGTTGAATTGCCAGCCCTTTAAAGGCGGAACTATTGTCTCAAAAAGAGTCCTTACAAAGTAACTGTTATAAAGACCGTATATTATGCAGTTAAATAAGATCAGAATAAGTACCAGGTTAAAGGGATCTGTGATAAGGCTCCTGTACTCTTTGCGTTTAATATGGCAAATATTGATAAGTAAAAAAGCTATAGCCACAACGGGAAGTACAAAAAATCTGTGGAGATCATCGCAGTGGAACATATTGTTTACAAAAACATCGCCAATGCAGGATATTATCTCAAAGAAAGAGGAATTCTCTATTACCATGGTGTCCCTAATGGTTGCCTGATCCGAGCCGAATATAATAAAGAACAGCCTGTATTCTATGAGAACATAGCTGACTGTGAGGATGAATACCGATGACAGGAGCGGCAGCGAGAATTTCTTTGTAGAAACCCATCTGTAAATAAAATAGATAAAGACATATCCCAAAATAAAAGGCCCAAAGAAAGTGAAATAGGACAAAGTGGGATATAAAAACAGCAGCACAAAATACACAGGTTTTCTCTGAGATTCTATTCTTCTTATCAGCCATATCAGCAGCGGAATAGAGGCAAAAGAGAAAGAGAATGCCGGATAAAGCGGTAAAATACCGTAAATGAAGCTGCAGAGCGCAACCGCCCACTCATATTTCTTGTAGGATCCTTGTAGGATATCTTTTGCAAGAAGAATTCCTGAGAAAAGAGCTATAAATATCTTGATAAAATGGCCGGCTATATAAGCGGCAAAAGTCGGAAGCGCAGCATGCAGTAGGGAATAAAGATAAAACTCCGATAACAGGAAGTTTCTGTCTATTCCGCCAAGAAGAGGTATAGTCTTACCATGGGAAAAGAAGGCATGATTGTCCCGTAGGAGCTTATAATCCGTAATATGAATATCAAGATTGTCATGGATACCAACGTATGTGCCGGCTTTGCCCATGAAAAGGAAAGTTATAAGCTCTGTCAAAGTAATAGCTGCGATAATGATAAAGTACCAGTTTTTCTTAATATAATTTTTCATAATTCTCCAAACAAAAAACGGCAGAATACGAAAAACAGACATCAAATGATGCCTAATTTTCATATTCTGCCGTTTATATTCATTTCTTTTCACAAAGCGGCTGTCTCATAAAGTCAAGAACACACTGCAATTATGCGCAATGTACATGCTTATGACCACAGCTGCAATATAAAAGCATTGACCGTATTGGCTGAAGCAAACAACAAATACAATATGTGATTGATAAATCACTGATGAAAAGAGCTTGCTAAAAGTCCTTCATCGCCTGTATTATAGCACAATTTCCCTTTTTAATACAATAACGAGAGGGCGCTGGTTGCATTCTTTTAGTATATAGTTTTCAGCTGTTTTTTCAACGAGCCTGTCAAATCTATCGTCATGTACATCCTGGGCAATAAGACGAGCAATCTCAGCATTTATCACATCTTCAAGCTCGGGTAGAATATCTGTTGATTTTTTTGTGTTTACAAAACCTTTGGTTGTTATGCGGGTGGGAGCAAGTATACGTCCGGAATCGGCGCCGATACTTACCTCAATAATAACTACCCCGTTTTTCCCCATCTTGGTTCTTTCGTTAAGGATACTCTTACCGATGTTGCCAACACCCTGACCGTCTATCAGAATTTCTTTGAGCGGTATGGTAGAAGTAACTTTGGCATTATCTTTGGATAAAGTGAGGATATCTCCGTTGTTGATAAGGAGAATGTCTTTCTTTGGAATACCCATGCTCTCAGCAATATTTGCAGAAGCTTTCCTATATCGGTATTCACCGTGGGCAGGAATAGCGTATTGGGGATTGGCGAGGGTATACATAAGCTTAAGCTCTTCGCTGCAGGCGTGTCCGGTAGCGTGAATATCCTGAAAGACAATATTGGCTCCTTGTTCCTCCAGCATATTCATTGTCTTAGAGAAAACATTCTCACTTCCATGAATGGCTATTGAGCTAAAGAGGATTGTGTCTCCCGGGAGAAGCTTGATGTCCTTGTGAGTGCCTTCAGCTATCTCGGTAAGGCAATTGATAGGTTCGCCGTGGTTACCTGTGGTAAGGAAAATGATATCCTTACTCTCATAAGAAGGGACATCTTCTATATCGATAAGAATGTCCTCTGAAAAGTGCAGATAATCAAGCTTTCTGGCAGCTTCAAAAATACTTAGCATAGTATCACCAAGTAAAACAACTTTTCTGTTATATTTACCGGCAAGAGTAATGATCTGCTGAACTCTGTCCATGTTTGAGGCAAAAGTTGCTATGATAAGACGGTTGTCTCTGTGCAGATTAAAGAGCTGATCAAGGGAATCACTAACTTCCGATTCTGAAGGAGAGGAGCCCGGAATCAGTGCATTGGTACTGTCGGAAATAAGGGCAAGAACGCCCTTTGTTCCAAGCGCAGCGATCCTGCGAAGGTCAGTGGAATCTCCTGTGATCGGAGTGTGATCGATCTTGAAATCACCGGTGTGAATGATAGTACCGATAGGTGTATGAATTGCAAGCATTACCGCATCAGGAATACTGTGGTTCGTTGTGATAAATTCAATCTTATAGCTTCCTACCACAATGGTATTGCCCTGTCTAATGACTTTGGTCTTGAATTTTTTGATACCGTGGCCTCTTAGCTTCTTTTCCACAAGGGCGATAGTGAGCGGAGTTCCATATATGGGAACGTTCAAGGACTCGATTATATAAGGTATGGCTCCTATGTGATCCTCGTGTCCATGGGTCAGAACTATACCTTTGAGTTTATCTATATTATTTGTGAGATAACTAATATCAGGAATGGAAGTGTCTATCCCCGGCATATTATGAGGGGGAAAAGACATTCCGCAGTCCACTGCGATAATGGTATCGTCATCTTCTATGAGCATCATATTCATACCGATCTTGTCAAAGCCGCCAAGGGGTATGATCTTTATATTATCAGCCATCTGTAAGCCTCCCTTTCGGAATATGGTCAAATTATAGCATGTTTACCAAAGTACTGTCGTGAGTAGTGGGTTTTTTTATAGAAATTTGCGCTTGCCTTCAAAACTTTAGCGTGCTAAAATTCTTTACGGTGCACACAAATGTCCGCAGCAGAGAAACACAACTTGTGACAATGAGGTAGAGCATGCAACAGGATACAGCTTACTATGTTTTAAGGAGACAGGCTGTTCCGGAAGTTCTGCTTAAGGTTGTAGAGGCCAAGAAGCTACTTGAATCCGGAAAGGTCAAGACGGTTAATGAGGCAGCAGCAATGCTTGGCATCAGCCGTAGCTCTTTTTACAAGTACAAAGAAGATATTTACGAATTTCATGATAGTTTACAGGGAACCACATTCACACTTACTTTCCAGATGAATGATGAGGTTGGCCTTCTGTCTTATGTTCTTAATCTGATCGCGGATTTTGGAGCCAACATTCTTACTATACATCAGTCTATTCCCCTTAACGGCGTGGCATCAATATCCATTACCATTCAGGTTCTGGAAGCGACCAAGGACATTATGGAGATGATATCCATTATGGAAGGCAAAGAGGGAATACATAAGGTGCATATAACAGGAAGAAGTGCATCTTTTTAATGAAAACAAATTGTAGTTGTTAATAAGCGGCATGATCAATATGCCTTTATCATTATAAAAATTTTGGAGGAAAACATGGCAAAAATAGCAGTCTTGGGATATGGAACAGTAGGAAGCGGAGTTGTTGAGGTAATCGACACTAACGCTGCAGAAGTTGCAAAGAGCGCCGGAGAAGCGGTAGAGGTTAAGTACATTCTTGATCTTCGCGATTTCCCCGGTGATAAGCATGAAGCGCAGGTAGTACACGACATAAACATTATTCTGGACGATCCCGAGATTGATGTTATCTGTGAGACAATGGGAGGAATCGAGCCTGCATTTACATTTGAAAAACAGGCACTTGAGAAGGGCAAGAGCGTATGTACTTCCAACAAAGAGCTTGTTGCTGCCAAGGGACCTGAACTTGTAGAGATTGCCAAGAAAAACGGCGTTAGCTATCTTTTTGAAGCAAGCGTTGGCGGCGGTATTCCTGTTCTTCGCAGCATCAACGATTCACTCAAGCATGAGAAAATCGATTCTATCACAGGTATATTAAACGGAACAACCAACTATATCCTTACCAAGATGGATAAAGAAGGAATCGGCTTTGCTACAGTTCTCAAAGCTGCACAGGACAAGGGATACGCAGAAAGAAATCCCGAGGCAGATATCGAAGGATACGATGCATGCCGTAAGATTGCCATTCTTTCCAGTCTTATGAGCGGTAAGCACGTTAATTATGAAGATATTTACACAGAAGGAATCACCAAGATAAATATTGAGGATTTTGCTTATGCAAAGAGCCTTAATATGGCTATCAAACTTCTTGGTATGTGCAAGATGAATGAGAACGGCTTCTTTACTATTGTTGCTCCTTTCATGATTCCACTTGAGAATCCTCTTGCGAATGTTAACGGCGTATTCAATGCCATCAATGTACACGGCAATATGCTCGGAGATGTTATGTTCTACGGAAAAGGAGCCGGCAAGAACGCTACAGCCAGTGCGGTTGTTGCAGACGTAGTTGATATCTTAAAGCACAAGGGCAAGCACATCGAAGTTAACCTCAATGCAGAGAAAGCGGTTCTTACATCTAAGGACAACGCTGTAAGAAAGTTCTTTGTAAGAGTAACTGAGGATCTCAAGGAACAAGCCATGGACGTATTCGGACACGGAATCGATGTTATAGAGTGCGATGAGGTTAAGGGCGAGTTTGCATTCATTACAGATCTTACTTCAGAAAAAGATTTTGAAGAAAAACTCTGGAAGCTCGACAGCGTTAAGGGTTATTTGAGACTTTATTGATCATAGCGGACCGTAGATCAGTCAGGTTCGATTCATTTATAAACAATAATTAAGTAGAAAAGGATTGTATGAAATGAAGAAAGTAGTTAAATTCGGCGGAAGCTCACTTGCAAGTGCAGAGCAGTTCAAGAAAGTCGGAGAGATCATCAAGGCAGATCCCGACAGAGTATATGTTGTTCCTTCCGCTCCGGGAAAAAGAAATTCCAAGGACACTAAGGTTACTGACATGCTTTACAAGACGTACGCTCTTGCAGAGGCAGGTAAGGATTTCAAAAAGCAGCTTGCTGACATCAAGGCTCGTTATGATGAGATCATTAACGGACTTAAGTTAAAGCTTGATCTTACAGATGAGTTTAAGACAATTGAGAAGAACTTCAAAGAGAAGGCCGGCAACGATTATGCTGCAAGCCGTGGAGAATACCTCAACGGTATCATTATGGCCAACTATCTTGGGTATGAGTTTATCGACTCAGCTACAGTAGTAGCTTTTGATAAAAACGGAGAGTTTGATGGTGAGAAGACCAACAAGCTCATGTCCAAGAAACTTGAGAATACACCAAAGGCTGTTGTGCCCGGATTCTATGGCGCATATCCTGATGGAAGCGTTAAGACATTTTCAAGAGGTGGTTCAGATATAACTGGATCAATCGTATCAAGAGCTATCAAGGCTGATGTATACGAGAACTGGACAGATGTATCCGGATTCCTTGTTGCAGATCCCAGAATCATTGACACACCTCCGAATATTGAGACTATCACATATACAGAGCTTCGAGAGCTTGCATATATGGGCGCATCAGTTCTTCATGAAGATGCTATCTTCCCTGTACGTAAAGAAGGTATTCCTATCAACATCAGAAATACCAACAAGCCTGAGGATGCAGGTACTTGGATCGTTGAGTCTACAGCTAAGAAGTCCAAGTTCACTATTACAGGTATTGCAGGTAAAAAAGGCTTCTGCTGCGTAAATATCTTAAAGGATCAGATGAACTCCGAGGTTGGATTTGTAAGAAAGGTTCTTCAGGCATTTGAAGATCAGGAAATCTCAATCGAGCATGTTCCTTCAGGAATCGATACTATGACGGTATTTGTTCAGCAGGATGAGTTCATCGAGAAAGAGCAGTCAGTTGTTTCCGAGATTCACAGACTTGCTCATCCCGATATGCTTGAGATTGAATCAGATCTTGCACTTATCGCTGTTGTTGGACGTGGAATGAAGTCTACAAGAGGAACAGCCGGCAGGATTTTCTCAGCACTTGCTCATGCAAATGTAAACGTACGTATGATTGATCAGGGTTCATCAGAGCTTAACATCATCATCGGTGTAGAGAACCGCGACTTCGAAAAAGCGATCCGCGCAATCTACGACATCTTCGTAACAGTGCAGTTGTAATAAGCAGATGTTTGCACAGAACGCGAAACATGCAGATTATCGCGGGAAATAATTAAATTTATTTATCGAAAATACTCGTGTTCGTCTGCGCAGTGATTTCTTATATAAGTAGGAAATCCTGAGGATTTTCCTACTTATACAAGTCGCTCCGCTGTGGATGCGCACCTCGCGGAAATGAAGTATAATTGCTTCGCAATTCCGCTCGGGCGCGAAGAGTCGCAAGCGACTCTTTATTTATATCCCAAAAGAGCCGAATATGCTTCCTTTCACGTAGTTCAGAAAAGTCAGCATATTCGGCTCTTTTATATTATTTGTGCAGATATTCAACTAACGCTTTGGCGTTATCTAATCTTGTTGTGTTGCCTATTATTCCTATGACAGGAGTCATGTCACCTTGGTAAGCGCCGGCATCTTTGAGAGTGGTAGAGCTTTTGAGAATGACACCGATGGGAATAGGTCTTTCCATTTCTTCCTTGGGAATAATGTCAAACTTGCCTTCTCTCATGGCCTTCTGAGCAATTACAGCGTACTTGTTGTTCTGATCAAATTTACCGTTCAGGACCTGTTCCTGATATTCATCGGAAGCGATGTAATCCATGTAGGCTCCATCTATATAGAAGATGTCATCTCCGAAGGCTTCAAGTTCCTGAGTTGAAAAGACGGTGGTAAGATCGGTAAATACATCCTGACTTGCATAATATGCAAATGTGGCAGTATCTCCACCAAGGGCATCAATCTCTTTGGCGGCAACATTAGCCATGATCTTCTGGCTCGTTGCAAGTGTCATCTGATCAACGCTGGTCTGATCGAAAGTAGATGAAACATCTATAAGGCAGCTGTACTCAGAAGTGTCTACACCGGCGTATTCTATGAATCCTTTTTCAAGGTCCTGTCTTGATGCGTCATAGCCGCTGTTAAGCAGTACTGCGTAAATAGCGTTGGGCTTTGTGTTAACAATGCTTCTAACCGTGGAAACTATAGCGATTATGGCAATAAGAGCTATGATCACATGAATTTTGTAATAATCCCAGAAGTAATTCCACCTAGTCTTAAAATCCTTATCCTTAAGCTTTTTTTGCTGATCTTTAATCTCTTCGTGGATTGACATGGTACACTCCTTAAATTAACAGAAAAATAATATTTATAAGCTTTAAAAGCATATATAATGAAAATAGGTGTTTGCAGATTATTAAATGATATAAACGAAAGGGTATAATTGTCAATTTTTTTGTTTAAAAAACACCTTGAAAGATTTCGCTATTTAATATAAGATAGTCGATAAAATGGCGAGTGGCCAAGACTATAGGAGGATATCATCTGACATGTCTAATGAAGCTAATTATGTAGAGTGCCTGGTTCCAAGCAAGGCGTCACCGCTTGTGGTAATAGGCAAATATGTCTGTTTGGCGTTGGCGATCTTTTTTCTGGCAGGTGTTTTGTTGATAAATACCGGTATTATTGGTCTTATTCTTTTTATAGCGGCAGGTGTTGGCTACTATTTCCTTAAACTTAATGCCGACATCGAATTCGAATATCAGTACTGTGACCGCGAGATCACAGTTGATAAAGTTCTTAATAAAGCTTCCCGTAAGCATATCTGTAATTATTCCGTTGATAAGATTGAGGTGCTTGCACCTTCAAGATCATATCATCTTGACGAATACAAAAACAGGACGCTCAAGGTTCTTGATTTTTCTTCAAGATCAAAAGCACAGCCTGATCCGACTTACACATTTATTTACGACGGTAAAGAAAAAATTGTCATCGAGCCTTCACCTGAATTTGTGCAGGCAATCAGAAACGTTGCTCCACGCAAGGTTTTCACCGACTGATTTTTTTCTTTCAAAATATATAACTAAGTAAACAAGATTATAGTAAGAATGGAGTTTTAAAATGGGACAGATTATAGGCGAAGGAATTACATTTGACGACGTATTGTTGGTACCTGCTTATTCACAGGTTATTCCTAATCAGGTTGATGTAGGCACATGGCTTACCAAGAAGATTAGACTCAACATTCCTATGATGAGTGCCGGAATGGACACTGTAACAGAGCACAGAATGGCAATTGCAATGGCCAGACAGGGCGGTATAGGTATCATTCATAAGAACATGTCAATCGAGGCACAGGCAGAAGAGGTTGATAAGGTTAAGAGATCAGAGAACGGAGTTATCACAGATCCTTTTTCACTTTCACCTGAACATACACTTGCCGATGCAGATTCACTTATGGCTAAGTTCCGTATTTCCGGTGTTCCCATTACAGAAGGCAGAAAGCTTGTAGGTATCATTACAAACAGAGATCTTAAGTTTGAAAAAGACTTCTCTCAGAAGATCAAGGATGTAATGACAAGCGAGAACCTTATTACAGCTAAGGCAGGCATTACTCTTGAGGAAGCAAAGAGCATCCTCGCTAAGTCAAAGAAGGAAAAACTTCCTATCGTTGACGACGACTATAATCTTGTTGGACTTATCACTATAAAAGATATTGAGAAGACTATTAAATATCCCCTTGCAGCCAAGGATGATCAGGGAAGACTTCTTTGCGGAGCCGGTGTTGGTATTTCCGCGAACTGCCTTGATCGAGTTGCAGCACTTGTTGATGCTAAGGTTGATGTTATTGTACTTGATTCTGCTCACGGACATTCTGAGAACGTACTTAAGTGTCTTAGAATGATTAAAGAGAAATTCCCTGATCTTCAGGTTGTTGCCGGTAACTGTGCTACAGGTGCAGCTACTAAGGCTCTTATTGAAGCCGGTGCCGATGCCGTTAAGGTTGGTATTGGACCCGGATCTATCTGTACAACCCGTGTTGTAGCAGGTATTGGTGTTCCTCAGATCACAGCTATCATGGATTGCTACAATGTTGCTAAGGAATATGGTGTTCCGATCATTGCAGACGGTGGTATCAAGTACTCAGGAGATATCACAAAGGCTATCGCTGCAGGTGGTAACCTCGTTATGATGGGTTCAATGTTTGCGGGATGTGATGAGGCTCCCGGAGACTTCGAACTTTTCCAGGGTAGAAAGTACAAGGTATACCGTGGAATGGGATCTATCTCAGCTATGGAGAACGGCTCCAAAGATCGTTACTTCCAGGAAGATGCCAAGAAGCTTGTTCCCGAGGGCGTTGAAGGACGTGTTGCTTACAAGGGAACAGTTGAAGATACAGTATTCCAGTTAATGGGCGGTCTTCGTTCAGGAATGGGTTATTGCGGATGCGGATCTATCGAAGAACTCAAAGAGAACGGCAAGTTCATCAAGATGACAGCTGCTTCACTTCGTGAGTCACATCCTCATGATATTCAGATTACAAAAGAAGCACCTAACTATAGTGTAGATGACCATTAATTGCTCTTGATAGGGGGGAAGATTGCAAGAGACGATTATTGAAGCGGAATCTATAAATGTTGCAGCCAGGGGCTCTTCTTCATTGGCAAGTGGAGCTCTTGGTGATTTTGCGCTCAAAAATGCCGACGAGATGCAGAGATGGCAGGATGATTTTTGCGCTATGGCAGGAGTGTATGCTTTTTGCCTTGACTCAGCATGCAATCCTATCACTTCTTTCTCCGGAAATCCCAGCGAAATAGAGATTATAAAAAAATATGTCACTGATGTCAGAGTTAAAGAGATATTCAGAAGAGTATCTGAGAGTGACTTAGAAGATCAGGCAGTGGAGCTTACAGAAGTTCCCAATCTTAAACTCGCCGCTGTAGCTGTCAAGAATGGCACGAAACCTGCGGCTGTCTGGATAGTCTGTGGTATTTTCTCAGACTGTGACTACGACAAGGACTATTTCCATCTTCCACCCATTGAATCTTTTGGGTATAAGATTTCAGAAACCAAATTTTACAAGACGTTGGATCTCCTTCGTGAGACTCTTAATGTCCTTATAAATATCGAGACCTCAAGATCTCAGGCTGTTGCTATCAGTGAAGAGAGTAAGCAGCAAGAGCTTGAGATGACAAGCTCCTTTAAGCGCGCCGAGACTATGACGGAGATAGTATCACTTCTTGATAGTGATGACGGCATAGAGGAGATTATGGCTGATGTTCTTAAGAAACTCTGTATCTATCTTGAAGTCAGCAATGGATTTACCTGTAAAGAGCATCACAATACCCTTATGGATATAGTCGTGCAGTGGACGGCGCAAGGCGCTAAGAAGATGTTTGTTGATACGACCGATCAGGAACTATGCTGGTTCCTTGGCTCTGAGAAAGCTGTTGTAGTATCGAGCGACACACAGATGAATGCAGGAGAAAGAGAACAGCTTGACGGACTAGGGATCAAAGCACTTGTTTCCATGCCTGTTGTTGTTAATGATGCAGCTCTTTTCTATGTCTGTATCACAGAGAACGACGAGAACAGGATATGGTCCATTGATGACGTTAAGTTTGTCAATGATGCAGTTAAGGTCCTTCAGAGTATTATTACAAAGAGACTTCAGAAAAATTCCCTCGCAAGCTCTTTTGCCTCGCTGGAAGCGGTGCTTGATAACGTGGGAAGTTCAATATACGTAAGAGATATCGGCACCGGAGTAATTCTTTTTGCCAACAGAAGTTTCAAAAAGAACTTTAACAAAGAACTTTCGGAGAACTCAATAGCTGAGCTTTTTGAGTCCAATATTCCGCCCAGAAGCAGGAGCGGTAACTACGAGATTCATCACAGAGACAGAGAAAAGTGGTACGACGTTTACTATACCAGGATCAGGTGGGTGGACGGACGCCCTGTGTCTTTGTGCGCTATATACGATATAACCGAGAAAAAGCTGTATCAAAGGAGGATCGAGCAGCAGGCATATACCGATTTCCTTACGGGACTGTACAACAGAATGTGCTGCGAAAAAGATCTTGCCAAATATGTGGACGAAGCTCATCAGTATGGCACTCACGGCGCTCTTATGTATCTTGACCTTGATGACTTCAAACACATCAATGACAGCTTGGGACATCAGTACGGAGACGTGCTTTTGCAGGATATTTCCAAAGCAATCAGCAGGATAGACGGAATTACCAATTCCTGTTACAGAATGGGCGGTGATGAGTTTGTCATTATCGTTCCGCCAAAGAGCTTTGAACTTCTTGATACCATAATCGAGCAGATCAAAAACACCTTTGCTACGCCATGGTATCTCAAGGACAGTGATTATTACTGCACTATGAGTATGGGTATAGTAAAATTCCCGGATCACGGCGATAATGTATCGGAGCTTATAAGAAAATCCGACGTTGCCATGTATGAAGCCAAGAAATCCGGCAAGAACAGGATTGCGGAGTACTCAGACAACATTGATTCTTCATCGGTACACAGACTCGACCTTGAAAAGAGCATGTACGATGCAATTAAAAAGAGCTGTAGCGAGTTTGAAGTTTATTTCCAGCCCGTTATCAGCGAGCCTCTGGATTTTAATACAGGAGTGAAGCAGTACAAGCACCTTGGAGCGGAGGCACTTGTGCGCTGGAACAGCTCTAAGCTGGGATTTCTTAGTCCCGATGAGTTCGTGCCTCTTGCAGAGTACCTTGGACTTATCACACCCATCGGCAATCACGTGCTTAAAAAGGCCTGTGAATGCATCAGGATGTGGAATGAAGCCGGAACGGGCGAGTATTCAGTGAGTGTTAACTTATCCGTTGTGCAGATAATGCAGAACGATATCGTAGATGTCATAAAAACATGCATCGATGAGAATAATATAAATCCTCACAACCTGGTGCTTGAGCTTACCGAGAGACTTGCCATCAATGACCTTGCAAGGACAAAGCAGACACTTCTTGATATAAAGGCTCTTGGTGTAAGACTTGCCCTTGATGATTTTGGAACGGGATATTCAGCTCTTAGCAGTATCCGTGCGCTTCCTTTTGATATCATCAAGGTGGATCAGAACTTTGTAAAAGATATTGCGGATGATGATTATTCTCAGGCATTTATACGCATGATGGCTCAGCTTGTAGGAGCAATCGGTGCAGACCTCTGCGTTGAAGGAATTGAAACTCAGGCACAGCTTGATGCGCTAAAGGGCATGGGAGTTAAATATGTTCAAGGCTTTTACTACGACAAGCCCATGCGCCGCCCAGCCTTCGAGGAGAAATACATATACAACTAGGGTTATGGTATTCCCGATTCGCTTAGCGAGGTTTTTTCGAGTCTAGAATTATGGTATACTGTTAGGTACCGAATAAATTAGAAAGTTGGTTTTATTAAGGAAATGGCAGAAGAGACAATAAAGAATCTAAATGAAGAATCTGAAGGAAATGCGACTCCTTCAAGGCACTTTATAGAGCAGGCTATTGATAAGGATCTGGAAGACGGAGTGTATGATCATGTATGCACCAGATTTCCGCCTGAGCCCAATGGCTTTTTGCATATAGGACATGCCAAGAGTATTCTTCTTAACTATGGAATGGCCAAGGAGTATAACGGCCAGTTCAATATGAGATTTGACGATACCAATCCCACCAAGGAGAAATCCGAGTTTATGGATTCCATAATCGAGGATGTTAAGTGGCTTGGCGCCGATTACGGCGATAATCTTTTCCATGCTTCTGACTACTTTGATCAGATGTATGAGTGCGCAGTTAAGCTTATCAAGAAGGGCAAGGCTTATGTTTCCGAGCTTACGGCAGAAGAGATGCGTGAGTACAGAGGAACTCTTACAGAGCCCGGCAAGAACGACCCCAACAGAGACAGAAGCATAGAGGAAAACCTTAAGCTTTTTGAAGATATGAAGAACGGCAAGGTTGAAGATGGAGCAATGACACTTCGTGCCAAGATAGATATGGCTTCTCCTAACATCAACATGAGAGATCCCATTATCTACAGAGTTGCCCACATGACACATGCCAGAACAGGCGATAAGTGGTGCATCTATCCCATGTACGATTTTGCTCATCCCATCGAGGATGCCATCGAGGGTATCACACATTCACTCTGTACCCTTGAGTTTGAGGATCACAGACCTTTGTATGACTGGGTGAAAGAGGAATGCGAATATCCCAATCCTCCCAGACAGATTGAGTTTGCCAAGCTCTACCTCAACAACGTCGTAACAGGTAAAAGATATATCAAGAGACTTGTAGATGACGGAATAGTTGACGGATGGGATGATCCCAGACTTGTTACCATAGCAGCTCTTCGCAGAAGAGGTTTCACACCTGAGTCAATAAAGATGTTCGTTGATATGTGCGGTATCAGTAAGGCACATTCAACTGCTGAGTATGCTATGCTTGAGTACTGCATAAGAGAGGATCTTAAGCTCAAAGCTAAGAGAATGCTGGCGGTACTTAATCCGGTTAAGCTTATTATCGACAACTATCCCGAGGGACAGATCGAGTACCTTGAGATTGAGAATAACAAAGAAGTTCCCGAGATGGGCACAAGACAGATTCCTTTCGGAAGAGAGCTTTACATCGAGAGAGAAGACTTTATGGAAGAACCTCCCAAGAAGTACTTCCGTCTTTTCCCCGGTAACGAAGTAAGACTTATGAATGCGTACTTCGTAACATGCACAGGCTGCGACAAGGATGAGAACGGCAATATCGTTGCCATTCATTGTACTTACGATCCTGAGACCAAGTCAGGAAGCGGCTTCAATGCAAGAAAAGTTAAGGGCACCATACATTGGGTTTCCGCTGAAAAGGCAGTAAATGCGGAAGTTCGCTTGTATGAGAATATTATAGACGAAGAGAAGGGCGTATATAACGAGGATGGATCACTTAATCTCAATCCCAATTCTCTTACCGTTATTAAGGATGCTAAGCTTGAACCCGAACTTGCTGATGCAAAGCCCTATGATAAGTTCCAGTTTGTAAGAAACGGTTTCTTTAGCGTTGACAGCAAGGATTCAAAGCCGGGAGCACCGGTATTTAACAGAATTGTATCTTTGAAGAGTTCTTTTGTTGTACCTAAAAACTGATTGATGAAAGAGGTATAAAAATGGCTGGTATTTTTTCAGGACTTGAAAAAATGGGACTTGGAGATATTAGTGGTGGAGATCTTTTTGAGGATCCCAGCAAAAAGAAGGTCAATGTGAAGGCTGCTGAACCGCAGAAGAAGCTCGTGCTTGTAAACGAAGAGGATTATCTCTTTGATAAGAGTTACAAGTGCCCTATCTGTGATTCTGATTTTCAGACCAAGACAGTTCGTACCGGTAAGGTAAGGATGAAGGCGGTTGATGTGGATCTTCGCCCTGATTACTCAGAGGTTGACCAGAACAAGTACGACATTATCGCCTGCCCTGAGTGCGGATACGCCGCTCTTGGAAGGTATTTTACAACCCTTACCAAATATCAGATTGAGGATATCAGATCCAAGATCTGTATGAATTACAAGAAACAGGAATACAAAGAGCCTATCTACAGCTATGATCATGCCAAGAAGCTTTATCAGCTTGCGCTTGCCAATGCTGTTGTTAAAAAAGCTAAGAACAGCGAGAAGGCTTACATCTGCCTTAAGACTGCATGGGTGATAAGAGGAGAGACACAGCGTCTTGATCCTTCCGCAGCAGATTATGAGAACAAGAAAAAAGAGAATGATGCTCAGGAGAGAGAACTCCTTACGAATGCCCTTAACGGTTTTGTTATGGCAAGACAGTCCGAGGACTTCCCTATTGCCGGCATGGATTCTACGACACTGGATTATCTGATCGCCGCACTGGCTTATGAGACAGACCAGTTCGACATTGCAAGTAAGATGATATCAGAACTTCTTACTTCCAGAACTGCAAACAGCCGTATCAAGGATAAGGCACGTATGCTCAAGGAACTCATGGCAGAGAAAAAAGGTTCATAATAAAAATAGAAACGCCATAGGCAAATGCCTATGGCGTTATTTTACATATTATTGTTCATCCTCGTCATCGAAGAACTCCTCAGATGAAGTCGTGCCGTTATCTGTAGGCTCGTTACTATCTAAAGGCTCATCATTTTCTTTTGAACTGATATCAACATATTTTCTGGAACCGAATCTTGACTCTGTAGAACCTGTGAAATCTTCATCCTCAAAATCATCGAATTCCTCAAAATCATCGTCATCAAAACTCTCAGCTATTTCAGCCTCTCTCTTGGTGAGATAGTAGTAGACTCCTGCTGCGGCTGCACCGACTGTGGCGCAGAATAATATGAACTTACCAAATCCACTTCCCTTGGACATATAAAAATCCCTCCTATCCAAACACTAGATTAATTCTAATACAAATTGTGCATAATTGAAAGTGCGTTGTATTAAAATTTGATAAAGTAACGTAAAAACGTTTGAATAGGTAAAGTGGAAATGATATATTTAAAGCAGACCAACATAGTCAATTATCGGCCGGAGAAGTGACAATGAACGAAAGATTTTTTGGACTTAAGAAGGAAAAACAAGACAGGATAATCAATGCAGCTTTGGAAGTTTTTTCCAAACATGGCTATTATCACTCCAGCACTGATGAGATAGTAAAAACTGCTCAGATAAGTAAAGGACTTTTGTTTCACTACTTTGTCAGCAAGCTGGGGCTCTACAGTTTTTTGTATGATTACGCGACCAGATTCGTAACTCTCGAGCTTACACGTACCGTGTCAAAAGAAGATGGATTTTTTGAACTGTACAAAAGTATACTTTCTGCGAAGGCCAACTCTCTTTCACAGTACCCATATATTTTTATGTTTCTGAAAAGCGCTGATGAAGAAAACTACGCGGAAGCGGTTGGTGAGATAGAAGACAGAAGAGAAAAGTACAGAAGGATAATGGAGGCGCTAAGAGCCAGAGTCGATGTAACTATTTTTAAACCCGGAACGGATTATGACAAGGTATGGAATATACTTGATTATACCGTGGACGGAATACTTGAAAGGAATATCAAGAGCGATCTTTTCAGGGCGGATCTTTTTATGGAAGAAGCTTTGGAATATATTGAGATGATACAACAAGCAGTGATTACATAACAAGGAGGCTAAAAAATGAGCAGATTTTTAGTAGCTGGTGTAACACAGATTGAAACTATTGTCCGAGTTGATAAGATTCCTGTTAATTACGCGCCTATTACAAGCGTGAACGACTCCATATTTACTGAGGTGGGCGGAGATGCCTATAACGAATCTCTTGCTCTTAAGTGGCTTGGAGACGAAGTTACATTTATGTCCGTAGTAGGGAGGAATCAGGACCTTGGTATCATCAATCCTCCTGATAGGAAGATAACTCTTTCCACAGAATACATTGTTCCTCAGATGAACGAAACACCCACTGAGGTTGTTCTTTATGATAAAGACAGAAAACAACAGATCTTTGAGGATCTTAAAGACCTTAGAGATGTTGTTTATGATATGTCTATGGTAACTCCAATAGTAAACAGCTGCGACATGATGGTACTTGCAAATGCCAATTTCTGCAGACCTTTTGCAAAGGTTGCAAGTGAGTACGGAAAACCTGTGGCTGTTAATATCAGAAACTACGATCCGGAGAAGGAAATATATAACAAAGATTTCCTTAATCCGTCTAAGATACTCTATTTCAGCGATGACACCCTTGCAGAAGACCCTTATGAATTTATAGACAGAATGGCGCAGACCTATGGAACAGAGATTATTATCCTGGGACAGGGAAGTGAAGGACTGATTCTTTTTGATAGAAGCAAAAATCTGCGTGTTCACTATAAGACTGTTAAGACCAATGAAGTTGTAAATACCATAGGTGCAGGTAATGCGCTATTTGCATGCTTCCTCCATTACTACATGGAAACAGGAGACAGTGTCAATGCTATCAAGAATGCTTTGCTGTTTGCTTCTTACAAGATCGGATACATGGGAACTTCTAATGGTTTCATGACAACAGATCAATTGGCACAGTGGCGCAATCTCATTTGGGGAATTAAGTAATATTATTATTCATACCCCCCTGCCTCCAAAGACATCTATTTGAAAATAACACTCACTTTTTAACTTGAAATAGTACAGTCAAGTGGATAAAATAGAATTAGCGGAAACGTTACCGGAGGTATGAAAAGGAGGGTTCTATGGCTGAGATAAAAAGAGGTTCCAAGAGAAATTCAAGGAGAACTTGCGGTGTTCTTCTTCCGGTTTTTTCGATTCCTTCGGAGTACGGAATTGGAACTTTTTCAAAAGAAGCTTATGAATTTGTTGACTTTCTTGAGGAGGCGGGACAGACATATTGGCAGATACTGCCGCTTGGACCTACAAGCTACGGGGATTCTCCCTACCAGTCTTTTTCCACATTTGCAGGAAATCCATATTTTATAGATATTGAGTCGCTCATTAAAGAGGGACTTCTTTGTGCTGAGGATGCCGATAAGTGTAATTTTGGCTCATTGGAAGAGAAGGTCGATTATGAGAGGCTTTACAGAGAGAGGTTTACGCTTCTTATGAAGGCCTATGAGGGGATTGATAATGCTCCCAAGGCAAAAGAGATCACTAAATCATTTAAGGCATTCAAGAAAGCACCTGAGAATGACTGGCTTGTTGATTATGCTCTTTTCATGGTACTTAAAGATGAGAACGGCGGAAGAGCATGGAATACCTGGGATGATGACATCAGATACAGAAAGCCTTCAGCGGTGAAGGCTGCTCTTAAGAAATATGAGAAAAAAGTAGATTTCTACTGCTTCTTGCAGTTTATGTTCAGTGAGCAGTGGAAGAAACTCAAAAAATATGCCAATGACAAGGGAATTAAGATCATAGGCGATATTCCAATCTATGTGGCGTTTGACAGTGCGGATACTTGGGCAAGTCCGGAGCTCTTTTTACTGGATAAAAAGAATGTTCCGATAGACGTTGCAGGCTGCCCTCCCGATGCGTTCAGTGCTACAGGTCAGCTTTGGGGCAATCCTCTATACAGGTGGGATTATCATAAGAAGACAGGCTATGCCTGGTGGATGAAGAGAATCGCCCACTGCTACGAGCTGTACGATGTGGTCAGGATCGATCACTTCAGAGGTTTTGATGAGTACTATGCGATTCCCTACGGCGATCCCACGGCTGAATTCGGAGAGTGGAGAAAAGGCCCCGGATATGACCTTTTTGATACTATGAAAAAGAAACTTGGACCAAGGAAGGTAATTGCCGAAGATCTTGGATTCCTGACGGATTCTGTTAGAAAGCTGGTTAAAAAGACCGGTTATCCCGGCATGAAGATACTGCAATTTGCTTTTGATTCAAGAGAGGAAAGCGATTATCTTCCACATAACTACGACAGTAACTGTGTTGTTTATACGGGAACTCATGATAACGACACTACAAAAGGCTGGTTTAATTCCCTTTGCAGAGCAGATAAGTCTTTTGCAAAAAAATATCTCGGTGTAAGATATACAAAGGATGTAGTTTCGGCAATGATACGTGCAGGCTTTGCCAGCGTGTCAGATACTGTGATAATTCCAATGCAGGATTATCTGGAGCTTGATAAAACCGCCAGGATCAACATTCCGTCCATACTGGGCGGCAACTGGGAATGGCGTATGAAGAGGGGAGCGCTCACAGAGGAACTTAGCAAGAGGATGTATGAGTATGCTGAGATCTACGGCAGATTAAGATGATGGGCGGGGAGATATGTCGGATATCACTATAAAAGAAATCGCAAAAAGATGCGGAGTAGGCGTCAGCACTGTTTCCAGAGCACTTAACGACCACTCCGATATTAATCCTGTGACCAAACAGAAGATTCTGGATGTAATAAAGGAAACGGGATATATTCCAAATAACAGCGCAAGAAACCTTAAGAGAACAGATGCCAAGTGCATTGCGGTTCTGGTTAAGGGTATCACCAATCCTTTTTTTACCCCTATGATAGAGGTGGTGGAAAATGAGGTGAAGAAGCGCGGATATGCGCTGGTGCTTCGTCACGTAGAAGCCTATGAAAATGAGGTTGACGTTGCACTTGAACTGGAAAAAGAAAAGAGACTTCGAGGGATCATATTCATGGGCGGAAGTTCCAAGCATTCCGCCGACAAGATGAAACAGCTCAATGTTCCGGTAGTCTTTTCAACTGTTGGTTCCGATATTTCTGAGGAACTAAGTAAGAGCTCATATTCTACCGTATCCGTTGACGATGCTCTTGAGAGTAAGAAGATGACTGAATACCTGATAGGACTTGGGCACAAGAAGATAGCCATCCTGGTTGAAGGTAATGATGAGCCATCCGTGGTAAGTCTCAGACTTGAGGGATACAAGGAAGCTTTAAGGAAGCACGGGATAAAAGAGGATGAGTCCCTGATAAGATATGTTGACAGGCAGATCTACGCTATGCATAACGGCTACGACACTACCAAAGCATTGATAGAATCAGGAGCCAAATTTACAGCTCTATATTGCATTTCGGATGTGCTGGCTTTTGGAGCTTTAAGGGCACTTAAGGATGCCGGCATAAGAGTTCCGGAAGATGTTAGTGTTGCGGGATTTGACGGACAAGAACTCTCTGAGTATTGCATCCCAAGGCTTACTACAATAAAGCAACCTCTTGATAAAATCTCAAAAGAAACCCTAAAGCTCCTCTTTAATATCATCGATAAAGAGAGCGGTCACAAACACATGGTGCTCCCGGGAAAGCTCATAGAAGGCGAGTCCACGCGAAAGAAACGATAAAACTTAGAATAAATACAAAAACTTCCCACGTCACGACAAAGCCTGCAGTTAGGGTTTGCCGCGGCGTGGGAAGTTTTTGTTAATAAGATAATCCTTAGAGCTGCTCTGCGCTCATGGAGGAATTACTGTAGCGGTGGTCTCCTGTGACGTCTTGAAGGAACCAGGAAGCCGGGTGATAGGCAGCAGCGGCATCTTCGGAAGGGAACTCTATCTCTGCAAGAACGCGTCCTTCAAAAGGAGCCTTGAACACATCTAGCTCAATCTTGATATCGCCTGAATTGACAGCAGTTTTGATATCAGGATTGTTATCTAAGTAGTCAACATCAAAAGCATCCTCGTTAAGAGGAAGGATATAGCGTATCTTTCTGATAATATTGCCATCACATTTTTTTACCAGATGATCGTAGCTCTCAGCATCAAGTGGCATGTTGTACTCTGTCTTACCGATTCCGCCTTCACTGGCGGGAGCAGAACCCTTATATGTCATATAATATTTGTCATCTTCTCGCCTTACACGTACAGCGGGGCTTACGTTCATATATCCCTGCTCAATTATGTGATAGGGAAAAGCGTCAAGATTCTGTGGCAGATCCTTGACTGTAAATTTCTTTTCAATTTCGATGCCCATATTATTCCTCCCAGAAAAGTTCATCCAAAGTTTTATCAAGTGCCTTGCATATAGCGATGCAGAGCTTGACAGTGGGATTATACTCACCCTTTTCAATTGCGCTTATGGTTTGGCGCGAAACGTTGCACAACTTTGCCAGCTGATCCTGAGACAGGTCTTTGGCAGCTCTGGCTGATTTAAGACGTAAATTTTTCATTTATCTGACCTCTTGATATTAGTTATCATTTTCAGCTTCTTCTTTTTTCTCTTTAATCATTTTTATAATGATAAAAACAGAAGCGAGAGCGGGACATAATGCCAATGCGGCGTTGGTTGAATTACGAAAAAGAATAATCTCGTATAATGTGCTCATATCTAAATCATTTCCGTAATCTTTCATCAGGCCTTTAATAAAGAGTACAGTATATAGAACGCTCAAACCTATAGTTAATCCAAGGTAATTGCGACAGTTTTGATTTGGAAGAAAATACGCATCATGCCAAATAGAGTAAATAATAAACACGCTAAAGCTGATAGCACATACCCACACCAAGAGGCTTGAGAGCGAATATTGTGGAAGATTAAAGCCTACATTTGCATCAATAATAATACAACCAAAGATTAGAGCCATTGCGGTTGAATAGGCATATTTGTAAGCATTACCGATATACTTTTGCTGCATTTCATCATATTTTTCTTTTGATTTTTTACCCTTCACTATCATAATTGCTATGGCGGTCAGGGCGCCATAAAAAATAATAATTGCAATAATTTGTGAAATCATATTATGAGCCTCCGTTGAAAAAACTAGTCAGTATTAAAGTTGTTATAGCTGTTACATTCGAATGCTGTGATTAAAGCTTAGCATCACATATGAAAAATGTCAAATATATATTACATAATGCCATTGGATAATCTGCGGGATAAATATAGATTAAGTAGTCCGAAATACTGAAATAATGGTAAAATACATGGTAAATACGTAAGATAATTGGAGGGATAAAATATGGCAAATACAGCAATTTTTTTGGCTAATGGTTTTGAAGAAATAGAGGCTCTTACAGTAGTTGATATTTTAAGAAGAGCACAGATCGGTATCACAACGGTATCCATCACGGGAAGCAAAAGCGTTGAAGGATCTCATGGCATTAAGGTTGAAGCTGATGAGATTTTTGATAACTATGAATTTGGAAACACAGACATGATCATCCTACCGGGCGGAATGCCGGGGACCAAGAATCTTGATGCATGTGTACCTCTTAAGAACAAGATAGAGGAGTTCAATAATAGCGGTAAGATGCTTGCGGCAATCTGCGCAGCTCCCACTGTATACGGTAAGATGGGACTTCTTAATGGCAAAAGAGCCTGCTGCTATCCCGGATGTGAAGGAGACCTCCTTGGAGCTAGCGTTACCACCGATCCTGTTACCAAAGACGGCAACATTATAACATCAAGAGGAATGGGAACAGCTATAGAATTTGCCCTGGCTATCCTTGAGAACTTTAAGGGCAAGGAAGCAGCTCAGCAGATGGCCAAAGCTATAGTGTACGAAGCATAAAAACAACAGAGGTAACCATAAGGTTACTACCCTTTTACATCAGCATGTCAGACAATATATATCGGATGATTATCTGAGGTGTATAAAATGAGCTACATAAAGGTTAATAAGGCGTTTGAAAAGTTAAAGAAAGCAGAAGAATTCTATTCTCCGGTAATATTTACCGCTGCCTGCGGATATGGTAAGAGCTCCGCGGTTAAGTACTATTACAGGAGAAAGAGCTGTTGCATACTCTATTGCAAGGATGGGAATTTTACAGAGATGCCGGACATCGCATCCATCCGTGCAAGCGTTGTGATAGTAGAGGATATGCAGTGGCTTTATGAGAAGGATTCCATCAATTATTTAAAAGAACTTTTGCGAACACCGGGGATTCAAGTAGTAATGCTTACAAGAGGCGAAGTGCCAAGATTCTTAAGTGCTGAGGATCTTGATCTTGGCTTTGTTCGTATAAAAGAGTCAGATCTTACTCTTGATGTGGAAGGGGTTAAAAGTTTTTTTGCAGAACATGATGTTGAGATAAGCGATGAAGACGCGGTAAGCGTAGCTGCAGCGTCCAAGGGATATGTCCGCGCCGTTTATTACTACGCCGTGAGGATGGAAGGCGGAGTAGCTTATTCCGAGGGAATTAGACAGGGAGTCCGCCAGGATCTTTTTAAATACTGGGATACGGCTCTTTATGATATGTGGCTGCCTGAATTTACCGATTTTGCTCTTTCTGTCTGCAGATACAAAAAGTTTAATCTAGAGATGGCAGAGTATCTGACAGGTAACAGAAATCTCTGGCAGGTTATACAGTACTGCAAGGATACCATGCACCAGCTGGTTGACGAAGGAGATGACTATTACTCATTCAGATTTGAAATGAAAAAGTTCTACTGCTGGAAGCAGGAGAATAGCTGGACCAAAGAAGCAATCCAGGATAATTACAGAAAAGCGGCACATTACTACGATGTAAAAGGTGACGCTACACAGGCTCTTAGGTACTATGACAAGGCGGGAGATATGAGAGGAGTAAAAGAACTCCTTATCAGGAACGCCAATACTCATCCGGGACTTGGGCATTATGTGGAATTCAAGGATTATTACCTCAAGCTTCCCAGAGAAGAAATATTGGGAAGCCCTGCTATAATAGCGGGACTTAGCATGTTGTACAGTCTCATTCTTGAGCCGGAGAAATCAAAGGAATGGTACAACGAATTAAAAGCATTTGAGCAGAATAGAAGTAACAGCAAGGAGCTTAGGCGAGAAGCCAGATGCCGCCTTGCATATCTTGATATAGGCCTTCCCCACAAGGGAACCAGGGGTATCATAAAGACAATGAAAAACATCTTTACCCTTATGGGCAAAGGTGATATCAGACTTCCGGAACTTAGTGCCACAGGAAATGTGCCATCTATAATGAACGGAGGACTGGACTTTAGCGACTGGTCCAAAAACGATACTCAGATCGCTAAATTCATGTCCGTACCGGTCGAGATTATTACCGGCAAATACGGAAAAGGTCTGGTTACATTGGCTCTTGCTGAGAGCGGCTTTGAAAAGAATACGATGGGGAAATACGAAGTCCTCACAAGGTGCAATGACGGCTTCCAGGCAGCAGCCGGAGGCGGAACTATTGAGATGTGCTTCGTTTCAGTAGGTATACAGACAAGGCAGCATGTTGTTGAAGGCCAGGTACCTTCTGCCAAGAGAATCTATGAATCTTTCAAGGAAAAGACAAAAGAGGAAAACGCAAGGCACCTTATCCCCAATATAGAGGCTATGGGGGCTTGGCTATCTCTTTTTGCAGGAGCAGGAAAAGAAGCAGAGAACTTTGCGCAGACTGTTCCGGATCCAAGAGTTTATTTTACTATTACCGACAGATACCGCTTTATGCAGAAGGTAAGATGTCTTATTGCACTTGGAAGAGAGCAGGAAGCCCTTGATATAGCGGATTTTTTGGCGGGATATTTTACCTCTTATGACAGACACATTCACTATATTGAGATTGAAGTATTAAAGAGCATTATCTTTTATCATATGGGAGCAAAAGAGTGGAAGGAACACATACTTACTGCTCTTAAAAAAGCTCAGGAATATCACTTTGTAAGACTTATAAGCCTGGAAGGCGCAGCGATTCTTCCGGTTCTTATAGAACTTAGAGCCGGTGAGATGCCGGGTGATATAATGCAGGATTTTCTTGAAGAGGTATATCAGGAGAGTATTAAAGTTGCTTCTTTTTATCCTGATTATTTACGACATGTACAAAAGGAAAATGTACAGCTTACCAAGCGCGAATCACAGGTTCTTTCTATGCTCTGTGCGGGCATGTCAACGGAAGAGATCTGCGATATTTTGAATATCAGCTATGAAGGATTAAAGAAACACAACAGGGGAATATATAGAAAGCTTGGAGCCAAGAACAGAGCGGAAGCCGAAAGGAAGGCGACGCAGATGGGCTTGGTGTACCGAGGAGATACAAATTAATGGAGGAAAGAGAATGAAGTTCAGATCGGAAGTAAAAATCAAGAGAGGCACAAATCTCAGGCTTATTTGCAAACAAAAAGAAGCTACTGTAGACGAAGAAGATTATTATATCGTTGAGCTAATTGAAGAGGGCATAACGGCTGATGACGAACTTATTGCCAGAGTAGGCAGGAAATATAATGAGGACGAAGTCAGCGCAAAGCTACGACTTGCTCAATTTGTGGAAGACTACAGCGACTTTTTGGCTGAGGGCGAAAAGAGCGGGGTATTTGGATAAAACTAAATAGAGTAGATTAAGAAACCATGCATGGGAAACTGTGCATGGTTTTTTTCTTGTATTTCTACAGACAATTAAAAACAGGTAAGGTACCCATAGGGTGACTTTTGTCCCCGCTAACTTGAATATACAATTCATGATTGTAAATATTAATTATCTACGGAGGAAAAGAAAAAATGAAAAAGAAGTTAGTTGCTATGATTATGGTTTGTGTACTTGGAGCATTTGCTCTCACTGCTTGTGGTGATGAGGCAGATACTGCTGCTGTAGAGACAAAGGAAGTAGTAGAGACAGAGAACGAGGCAGAGGAAGAAGTAGAAGCTTCAGACGATGCAGAGGCAAGTGAAGATGATACAAATATTAGTTATGTAGATGGATTCTATGCTACAGATGCTGATGGAAATGATTTTATGATCGCATTTTTTGAAGGCGACCTTGGTGATATTGCTTTTGTAAAAGATGCAAGCGATGAAGTAACTGCAGAGTATACAGTTGAGAAGGCAACCCTTGATGACGGAACAGAGTACCTTCTTGTAACTGTAGGTGCTACACAGATTGGATACTATGAGGATGGAGATGACATCTATCTTGTAGATGATGACGGAACAATCTATGGCGCCGCTCGTCTCACAGAAGAAGAGGCTGATGCTCTTTATCAGGAAGCTTCCAAATAATAAAGGAAACCAGGAAATAGTTTGTGCCAAAGGAGATAACCTAATGGGGATGTTTGATACGTTAAAATCAGGTGGAGTAGGATTTGCAAAGGTACCCAATAAACAGGGATATACCAATGATTATCTGCTTTTAAAACTGTCTAAGATAGATGTTAGTTTTGGAAAGCCTTCAATGGGAGATATAACCGGTAAACAATGTGTGCTTTATAAAAACGCATCGTTTAAATATGACATCTTCACCCGTGTAGATGGTAATAACATCATTATGGGAAAGATAGGAACTGACGGTGTAAGTTCAGTGCAGACTGCAGCAGAGGCAGGTCTTGGATTGATGCTTGGACACAAGGATGTGGACGCATCGGAAGCAGACCACGCCGTTGAAGAGCTTGCTGATGTAATTACCAAGCTTCAAGAGGGAATTGAGGTTACAAAGAGCACTGTATTAGCTGCGATAAGTACCTCCACAGGTCATGCCATCAATTACTTCATGAAGCAGAAAGCGATTTCTTTAAAGCCGAAGTTTGATATTTATGATGAAAAAGAGTCCGCGGTATATCATGTTGAGGGGGATATCACAAGGCTTAACTTCTCAGTTCAAAGAGACGGAAGAGAGGTTATCAAACTAAAGAAGAAGCTTGTTGCAATACTGCCTGAATACACTATCAGTATCGATGGGCAGACCATTGGTAAGATAAAGAAAAAGTTAAAACTTACATCTCCTGAACTTGTAGGTACCATCAATGGAAAAGAACTTGTTATTGCCGGAGATCTTTTGGCATTTGATTATGACATAAAGGTCGGAGGACACCTCATAGGTCACATCGATACGGCACAGACTATCTGGCAGGACTGCTACCGCATTCGCATCTACGACGAGGCTAGCAAAGATCTGATGATAGCAATGGCAATCATCTGCGACAACGTAGTAGACTCCGAGAAGAGCAATTAAGTTAGTGATTATACTGAAACTTCCCACGCCTTGGGGGGCGAACCTTAACTGCAATCTTTTTGCTGCATTGCATCGAAATTATATTGGCGTAAGGGTTGGATATATGCTGCGCGAAGTTGTCTGAGCAGATGCACCTTAGAATTTGTAGCTGTTCATGCAGCTTCGTTATACCCTCTTGTTTTTCTAAAGGTCAGATCACTTTCCATTTGCATGCTCTCGAAAAAACTTGCAGGGCGCTAATATATGTTTATGAGTCATGGTCATACGGTGCACAGCACCAACAATAAATAAAAACACGAATTCCCAAGCTTAATAAGTTTGAGGATTCGTGTTTTTATTTATTGTTTTAGTCCGCTTTGCGGACAATGACCATGACTATTATATGTTCTTAAGCGCCCTGCTTCAGACAGTTTTCTCCGCATGCAGGAAAGTGATCGTTGACCTTAAGAAAAACATACGAGGCTATAAAATCATCTGCATGAACAGCCTAAAAATTCTTTGGTGCATCTGTGAGTTTATGAAGCGCAGCATATGTTTATCCAACCCTTACGCCAATATAATGTTTTGAGATGCGCAGCAAAAAGATTGCAGTTAAGGTTCGCCCCCAAGGCGTGGGAAGTTTCACTATAATAAATAAAAAAGGCGTCTACCGGGTGCGGTAGGCGCCTTTGGATTGGCATTTACTGGAAGAACTTCATGTCTTCGTTGAGCTTTTCTGCGATTTCTTTTAGGTTGCCGGCTGAGCTTGCAAGAGTGGTAACTGTTGCTGAGAGCTCTTCCATGGATGCACCTGTCTGCTCTGAAGATGCAGCATTCTGCTGAGAAATAGCGGAAAGTGAAGACATGGAATCCGATACAACATTCTTGGAAGATACGCAGCTTTCTGCTCCTGAGGAGATTGTCTGAACACCTGTAACGGTCTCGCTGATATCTGCAAGCATTCCCTTTACGGAAACAAGGGTTTCACCAAGAGCGCTCTGCTGATCGAGATTTCCTTTTCTGACTTCATCCGAAGCTGCAACGGCTGCCTTACTCTGTTCAAGAAGGACATCCATCTGCTGGCGGATCTCATCTGCCATCTGCTTGGAATCATCTGCAAGCTTTCCAATCTCTTCAGCAACAACCGCAAATCCTTTTCCTGCTTCTCCTGCTCTTGCAGCCTCGATGGAAGCATTGAGTGAAAGAAGGTTGGTCTGTGTTGCGATTGAAGAAATTCCTTCAACCTTTTCGTTGATATTGGATACCGCTTCCTGAGTAGCGGAAAT
Source organism: Butyrivibrio sp. (assembly GCA_016291375.1). Lineage (GTDB taxonomy): Bacteria > Bacillota > Clostridia > Lachnospirales > Lachnospiraceae > Butyrivibrio. The sequence goes on along the minus strand of JAEEXE010000024.1, from coordinate 14,481 downwards.
AGTTCTTGAAATGTCGTCAATCTTTTCGGTCATGCTGGTGCTTGAATCCTGAAGAGCTGAAAGCGACTGTGAAGAGGCTTCCGAAGCATCTTTCATGCGTGAAGCAAGAGATTCAAGTGTTCCTGTAGAATCCTGAACATCCGAAACTGCTGAACCGATCTGAACAACATTTTCAGATGCCTTCTGAATCTCATCAGCCTGCTGTGTGGCACCTGAAGCAATTTCCTGAACTGCGTTAGAAACGTCATCAGCCGTCTGTGAGATCTGGTTGGCCATATCTGCCAGCTCTTCTGAGGATTCGCCCAGATTCATAGCAGAGTTTTTAATATTGGTAACAATATCCGACAGTGTCTGGATAACGCTGTTGGTATTGTTGATGATCATTCCGAATTCGTCTTTTCTCTTTGTATACTTCTCAACCTTGGCAAATTTACCACCGGCAAGCTGTGCAAGAGATGTGTTCACCTCGTTGACAGGGTTTGTAAAAGATATTGCCATTCTTACGGAAATTATAGATGCAAGTATAAGTAAGATAAATCCTACGGCTACAACAGCTGTGGCTGCTGACCTTGCATTGGCGGTAACAATCTTGGTGTTTGAAGCGGTACATATCGTATAGCCTGTAAGTGGAGATTTAACGTAGGCAACGATAGCCTTGTAACCTCTTCCTGTATCTGTCTGATATACACCTTTCTCAAGACCGGAAGTCATAAATGTTGATTTACTTCTGTCATCTTCGTTGTCCGGTGTGATCTCATACTGAGCATGAGCAGCGACAAGACCTGTTCTGTCAGTGATGAAAGCATCGTCAGCTTCTTTTTCCAATAATTTATGGAACTCGTTCATGTCGTAGTTACGCTGAACAATTCCGATAACCTTTCCGTTTGATCCGTAGATGGGTGTGGACATTGTCATCTGACGAACGCCGGTTGAAGCGGATACGATAACATCTGAAGCATATGTTTCGCCGTTCATGGCCGCCTGGAAATATTCTCTTTTGCCTACATCAACAAGTTTACCTTTATTACGGAGAACCTGCATACCGTCGGCACCAGTCAGAACGGTGATATTGCCGTCATCAAGCATAGCATCGATTTCTGCGAGATATTTAGCCGCTTCTTCAAGGAATGTAATATTGCCCTGATTTTCCATGAATCTGATAGTAGATGGGGATTTAGCGGCTGCCTGAATACTCATAAGGTTCTGGTTTATGATACCGTCATATTCAGAGCGAATGTACGATGCTTGCCAGCTAAGAGAAGCTTCCGCATCAGAAACCGCTTTAGATGTGGATGATACGTAGCTTACTATTACTGATACGATAAGTGGAACGGCTGCGACCAGGAGCATGATAGCTATCAGCTTGGTTTTAATGCTGTCTTTGAATGGGATAGTGCTGTTTTTCTTTTTTGGTTTGGAATCCTTTGCCATTTAATCTGCCTCCAACATAAGAATAATAAATTGAACTACCACACGCGTTTAACGTTTAACCTTATAAAGAAATTATACTAGTTTCCTACTATTATAGGCGTATTGATGGGCATTTTTTATAAAGATTTAATGTTTTGACGCGCTGATTATATTTTTATTTCGTCCATTTTTTTTAAAGTGAAACAAAATTTATAAAAAAATGAAAAATCGTCATTTTTAACAGTAAGAGCCTAAGATTACTGTGTATTTTTACAATACAAGGAATCATGTGGATCAGATTAATTTTTGATGATGATCTTATGGATCTGATCTCTTAAAAAGAATACAAAAAAATATGGTAATTAATATTCCGTTATGTTATAATCTGTAGCGATTGTGCCTACAAACAGGCAAGAAGAGTGCGGATACCATAGAACCGCCTCTTTACATAAATATTTTTTAGGAGGAAACAGACAAAAATGAGCGTAACAGTTGAGAAGCTTGAGAAGAGCATGGCTAAGCTCAAGATTGAAGTATCTGCAGAGCAGCTTGAGAAGGCCATTCAGAAAGCCTATGAGAAGAATAAGAACAAGATTCAGCTTCCCGGATTCCGTAAGGGTAAGGCTCCTCGTAAGATGATCGAGCAGATGTACGGTAAGGGAGTATTCTACGAGGATGCAGCTAATGAGCTGATCGAGACAGAGTATCCCAAGGCTGTTGAGGAGTGTGGAGAGGATGTAGTATCTTCACCTAAGATCGACGTTGAGCAGCTCGAGGCAGGTAAGGACTTCATTTTCACAGCAGAAGTTGCTCTTAAGCCTCCGGTTAAGCTTGGAAAATATAAGGGTGTTGAGGTCGAGAAGATGGACATCGACGTTACAGACGCAGATGTTGATGCTGAGATCGACAAGCAGAGAAACACCAACGCAAGAACTGTTGAAGTTACAGACAGAGCAGTACAGAAGGATGATATCGTAACTCTTGATTTCGAGGGATTCGTTGACGGTGTTGCTTTCCAGGGCGGAAAGGGAACAGATTATCCTCTTACAATCGGTTCAGGTTCATTCATCCCCGGATTTGAGGATCAGCTTATCGGATTCGAGATCGGTAAGGAAGGCGATGTAAACGTTACATTCCCTAAGGATTACCAGGCTGAGGACCTTGCAGGTAAGGATGCTACTTTCAAGTGCACTATCAAGGCTATCAAGGCTAAGGAACTTCCTGAGCTCAATGATGAGTTTGCAAGCGATGTATCTGATTTCGATACACTTGCTGAGTACAAGGAAGACGTTAAGAACAAGCTCGTTGAGAAGAAGACTAACGAGGAGAAGGCTAAGAGAGAAGATACAGTTGTAAGAGCCGTTGTTGAGGATTCAGAGATGGAGCTTCCTGAGGCAATGGTTGAGACTCAGGCTAGACAGATCGTTAATGATTTTGCTCAGAGACTTCAGATGCAGGGTATGAACATGGATCAGTATCTTCAGTATACAGGTAACACTGTAGACAAGATGCTTGAGCAGGTTAAGCCTCAGGCTATCGAGAGAATCAAGTCAAGACTTGTTCTTGAGGCTGTTGCAGCTAAGGAGAAGATCGAGGTTACTGAAGAAGACTTCGAGAAAGAGCTTGAGAAGATGGCTACTCAGTACAGAATGGAGCTTGATAAGCTTAAGGAGCTCATGTCTGACGCTGAGAAGAAGATGATGAAGAGCGACCTTGCTGTTCAGAAGGCTGCTGATTTCCTTGTAGAGAACGTTAAGGAAAGCGCTAAGAAGGCTACTAAGAAGGCTGCTGCCAAGAAGGACGATGCAGCTAAGGAAGAGAAGCCTGCTAAGAAGACTGCAGCTAAGAAGACAACAACTAAGACTGCTACAAAGGCTACTAAGACAACCAAGACAGCTAAGACAACAGAGGCTGCTGAGGCAGAAGAGAAGCCCAAGAAGACAACAAGAAAGAAAAAGACAGAAGAGTAATCTCTTGAATTTTAATAGGCTGCGCACTAAACAGTGCGCAGCCTTATTTTTTATGATATAGGAAATTTCTCCGAAATTCCTATATCATAAAAAGCGCTCCGCTATGGCTGCGCACTCGCGCGATAGGAATATGTTGCCTTCAGCAACCGCGCTCGGCGCGAGAATGTCGCAAGCGACATTCTTTCTTGTATCATAAACCATTTATTCCAGGCAATCTTCCAAAAGAGGTATAAGGACCGGGTGTTCCAGGGGAGTTTCGTTTGGCTGGTGAAGGACCAGATACAGCTGCCCGTCAAAGGCTTTGAAAAGCATGCCGTGTCCGCCGTCTTGAGCAAAGAGCGGGACTTCATCCACAGACCAGTTTCCGTCTATTTCTCCGTTATCCGATCTTGCGATTCCCTCCGCGTAGTTGCCATCAGAAAAAGTTGCCCAGAGCATTATAAGCAGCCCGTCACCTGTTCTGTACATAAATGGCCCATCAGTCACATACACGGGGCCGTTCCAGTTCCTGTGAGTTATGGGAGTACCCCAGGGCTTAGCAGAGGATGCTGCAAACAAAGTCTGAGGCTCTGATACAGCTTTTTTTAAATCATCAGAAAGTTCTACGGCGCAGATCTCGCCATCTCCTATATCAACCCATTCATGAGAAAAGACCATATAAGGCTTGCCTTTTTGGGAAACATAGAAGGTTCCGTCAAGACAGTTCCACTCATCGGGAGTTATCTTACCTTCACTGTGGATGTGATAGGGACCAAGAGGATTATCTGCCTTTAGGATCATAGTACCTTTTTTGTCCAGAGCTTCAGAGTTGAAGGTTGCGAACATATAGAAGGCTCCATTATATTCATGAACCTCAGGTGCCCAGTAATTCTTGTCGGCCCAGAAGCCTTCAGGGCGATGGAACACCTCAAAAGGTCCATCCCAGTTCACAAGGTCGGTACTCCTATATCCGTCGAATCCATCGGCTTTGCCCCAGCAAGTCTTTGCTCTGGTGCCAAAAAGATAATATATTCCGTTATTAGGTAAAATAAAGGGGTCGCGAATATTTATTTCTTGTAATAACATATAAATATACCTCACATATTGATAATGATATTGCGGAAGACATCATTCAAAGAACAAATATGTGATTTCATTATGACAATTACATTAGCATTAAAGGAGCCAAATGTATAGTTCATTTTATAGAGAAAAATTTAATGGTATAGCAGTGGGACGTGTAGCCAGAAGTCAGGACTTTACTGCTAAACTCGGCTTTTATCACAACGAGTATCAGCTTCAATATATCTTCGACGGCGAAAGATATTTTTTCGTTGACGGAGTGTGCTACAGAATGAAGAAAGGGTGTTTGGCTATTATTGATAAAAAAATGATAGCTAAGACCTGTATTATTGGCGGAAAGTATCACGACAGATTACTAATTGAACTTGAAGAGAGCGTATTTAGCCCTCTTTGCGACTATCTTGGGATTGATTTACAAAGTTTTTTTACCTCGCATCACGGTGTGTATCAGGTTGAAGATATAGATAGCTTTAGACAGGTGCTTGAAGCTATAGAAAATGTGGAAAAGGAAGATAGTTCGGATACCAGAGAGACCAAGGTAAAACTGGCGGTTCTTCGTTTCTTCTCCGAACATGAAAAGTGGGAGAATTCAAAGGCCATAAAGTTTAGCGAAGACGGTGTGAAACTCCATGTGGAGAAGCAAAAGAGGGTTCATCAGGTCGCGGATTATATTGCGGATAATTATGCCAAGATTGATTCGGTGGACACCCTTTCTAAGCTCTTTTATATGAGTAATTCCTATCTGTGCAGGATATTCAAAGAAGTAACTAATTTTACCATATCTGAGTACATCAATCTTTGCAGGATCGCAGCCAGCAAAGAGTATCTTATGAACGATAAGTACACCATGACTCAGATCGCTAATATGCTGGGCTACGACAGCCTCACATACTTTGAGAGAGTATTCAAGAAACAGATGGAGGTTACGCCTTTTCAATATAGGAAGAGGATAACCAGACACAAGTAAATATAGTTTGAAAAATACCCCGATTTTCACTCTAATGTCACAAATGCCCAAAATTATTGAATAATATTTTTTCGAGATGTACAATTTTTACAACGGAAGACGTCTTAACGAAATAGCAAATATTAATAATCATTTGTTTAGTTATTCATAGGAGGGTACATGAGGAAGAAGGTATTAAGTTCTATTCTTACAGCCATCTTGGTGGCAAGCTCTTTAATGGGCTGCGGTGCATCAGCCGACACAGCGGCAGACACTAATGCAACTCAATCTCAACAGACAGACAGCACAACAGCAACAACAGATAACGGTGAAATGAAGAATACAAGTGGTGACGAGGAAGTCACTCTCAGAATGGCTTGGTGGGGATCACAGGACAGACATGATAAGACAATCGCAGCCATCGAACTTTACGAGAGTCTCAATCCCAACGTTCACTTTGAATATGAGTATTACTCATTTGACGACTATTTCACCAAGCTCAAAACTCTTGTAGCATCAGATGAGGTTTGGGACGTATTTCAGCTCGGTGGAAACTTCCCACAGTATATTGATAAGATTTATCCACTTGATGAATTTATCTCTTCAGGAGTGATCGACCTTACGGGAATCTCTGAAGCTAACCTTAAGACAACTCAGACCAAAGAAGGCGTTCAGCTTGGTATTACAAACGGTATTAACACCTACGGTATCGCTTATGATCCTGCAATGTTTGAAGAAGCAGGTGCTAAGCTTCCTACAGATGACTGGACATGGGACGACTACAAAGAGGCAGCAGATCTTATAACAGATAAGCTCGGAATTTTCGGTTCATCAACATTCGTAACTTCCGATGCCATTGCGGGTCTTTCAACCTATGTTGGACAGCAGGGTGATCTTGGACAGTACAGCTTCTACAACCTCGATCTTACAGGAATGGGATTCGATGATCCTCAGATGCTTACACCTTTCATCCAGATGAGAGCAGACATGATCAAGAAGGGTTCCTATCCTGATGCAGGAGCTTCAGCCGAGGTTACAAACATTGAGAACGATTTCCTTGTAACAGGTGAAGCAGCAATGACTTGGGTTGCAGTTAACCAGTTCCCTACAATATATGATGCTTGCAAGGAACAGGGCAGAACACTTGCACTTGCAACCATTCCCAGAGTTAAAAAGGACGGTAACTCCGGAGCACAGATCCAGTCATCACAGATGCTCTGTGTATCACAGGATTCTGAGAACAAAAAGGCAGCAGCAGAGTTCATAGCATGGTTCGAGACCAATATTTCATGTAATAACATTCTTCAGGCAGAAAGAGGAATTCCTGCAAATGAAGATGTAAGAGCAGCTCTTTCAGCTAATGCTACAGAGGGCCAGCAGATCATGTATGACTATGTTGATAAAGTAAGTAATTTCCCTACTCCAAAGGAAATAAATGTTCTTTCACCTGACGGACATGATCAGGTAATCGATAATTACCTGAATTACATTCAGCAGGTGGTAAGCGGCGAGATTACAGCTGCGGAAGCTGCAGAAAAGACATACGCAGACGCAGAAGCAATCTTCAAGTAATTCATCAAAATCCCGCCTTTATCAATTTTTAAAGGCGGGATTTATTATCTAAATTTTTGGTAAAAAAGCTTTCATAAAGTAATTAGGAGGGATGAGCTTTGAACAACAAGAGTAATAGTTCGTCGGAAAAACTCAGAACCAGGTTTAATAGTGACACGGTAGTAGGACATGTTTTTGCAGCACCGTTCATCTTTGGTTTTGTATGCTTTTCACTGATTCCTATATGTATGTCGCTTTATTATGCCTTTACGGATTATTCTCTTGGAAATAAGCAGACGGTATTTGTAGGACTCAAGAATTTCACAATGCTTTTTAAGGACGAGGTTTTTGCAAAGTCCATAGTAATAACACTTAAATATGTTCTTATGTCAGTTCCAATGAAACTTGCATTTGCTCTTTTGGTAGCATTTGTACTTACCAGAAAGAGCAAGATGGTTACACTTTACAGATCATTGTACTATGTGCCTTCACTGGTAGGCGGATCTGTAGCGGTAGCTCTTGTGTGGAAACAATTATTCGCAAGAAAAGGTCTTTTCAATACTCTTTTTACAAGCATAGGACTTGGAAGAGTCAATTGGTTCGGAGATGAAAAGCTTGCCATCTATCCCCTTATGCTCATGGCGGTGTGGCAGTTTGGTTCATCAATGATCATATTTGCAGCCGGGCTAAAAGAGATCCCGACTACATACTACGAAGCAGCTGAAATTGACGGAGCAAACGGGTTCCAGCGTTTCTTTAAGATAACGATGCCCTGTCTGTCACCGATCATTTTATACAATCTTGTAATGCAGACAATTTCTGCATTCATGACTTTCACTCAGGCCTTTGTAATTACGGCCGGTGGTCCCAACAACGGAACAATGCTCTATGCGCTTAATGTCTACAACCAGGCATTTAAATACAACAAGATGGGCTATGCCTGCGCAATGAGCTGGGTAATGCTCATAGTCATGAGTATCATAACTCTGGCTATCTTCAAGAGCTCTAAGTTCTGGGTATTTTCCGAGTCGGAATCATAAGGAGGACATCATGAGAGAAAGGAAAACCATAAGAAAAGTACTGTACCATGTGCTTGTTCTTATATTCGGATTTTTGATGATCTATCCCGTCTTGTGGATGATCAGCGGTTCATTTAAAAATAACGCAGAGATACTGAGGGGAACCCTTAGCCTCATCCCTAAGGAACTGGTACTTACCAATTATCCAAACGGATGGAAAGGCTTTGGCGGAACAAGTTTTGCCACCTTCTTCTTTAACTCACTTATAGTAACTTCAGTGGCAACCTTCGGAACAGTTATCTCATCATCCCTTGTGGCTTATGCGCTTTCAAGGATTAAATTCAGAGGCAGAAACTTCTGGTTCACATGTATGCTGGCAACAATGATGCTCCCCGGACAGGTCATCATGATACCCCAGTACCTTATTTATTACAGATTACATCTGGTTCCCGGCTATGTACCGCTTATACTTCCTTACTTTTGCGGGCAGGCGTTCTTTATCTACCAGATGATGCAGTTTATGCAGGGAATACCAAGAGAGCTGGATGAAGCTGCCAAGATTGACGGCTGCAGCAAATACAGCATCTATGCAAGAATAATCCTGCCTCTTTTGAAGCCGGCTGTGGTAACTACAGTAATAATACAGTTTTACTGGAAGTGGGATGACTATATGGGACCCCTTCTTTACTTATCAAGACCTCAGTCATACACTGCTTCCATCGCTATCAAACTCTTTGCGGATTCAGCGTCCGTAACTGATTTTGGCGCAATGTTTGCGATGTCAACTCTGTCACTTGTTCCTGTATTTTTGATATTCCTGTTCTTTAACAAGTATCTTGTGGAAGGAATCGGAACCAGCGGATTGAAGGGATGACGTCTATGGGAGAAACATATGTTAAGTTCGACACAAATGATCTTTTGCTAAAAAAACTATGTGATTCCGCAGATAAAAAAAGTAAGCTCAATCTTAAAAGGTTTGGGGACCAAAAAGTTCTCATAGAAGGCGGCGGCTACGAAAAAGTATGGCTTGAGACTCAGCCAATGGGTGGAGCTATGTATGCCAAAAGAGATATGGAAGCTGCCGTTAATAACCAAAAGATTTTTATGGACTGCCAGAGAGAAGACGGACGTCTTCCTGGCAGCATAGAATATAAGGACGGGAAGATAATCCCACAGTTCGACAAATTTCAAGGCTTCTGTTTTGCGGAGCCGGCACTTGATGTTTATTATCTTGCGGGAAAAGATAAATCGTACCTCGAACAGTTGTATGAGACCCTTCGTAGGTTTGATGAGTATCTGTGGAAGGTGCGAGACTCCGATAACGACGGCTGCCTTGAGAGCTGGTGCGTATATGATACCGGTGAAGACAATGCAGTAAGATACGGAGACGCCCCTAATTATTGGGAAAAAGATACTCCGCCGGAAGGCTATGACAAGGTGCCTATTGCGTCCATGGATTTTATGGGCTATTCATACAGCTCAAGAAAAGTCATGAAAGAGATCGCACTTTTACTTGGTAATAAAGAAGCCTCGGAGAAACATCGAAGGGATGCTGAGATTGTAAGGAACAAGATAAGAGATTACCTGTGGAATGAAGAAAAGGGTGCTTTTTTTGACAGAGACAAAAATCACAATATCATGCCCTCTCTTCTTCACAACAACTTAAGGCTTATGTATTGGAAGTGTATGGCTGCTTCCGATGCCATAAGATTTGTAAATGAGCATCTTTTAAATCCCGAAGAGTTCTGGACGCAGATGCCACTTCCTTCAGTTGCGGCTAATGATCCTCTTTTTAGAAATGATGAGGTCAACAGCTGGAGCGGGCAGTCTCAGGCACTGACTTTCCAAAGAGCTATAAGAGCGCTTGAAAATTATGGGTATTATGAGATGATCCCCAAGCTTGGAAACAAGCTGTTTGAGGCAGTGGGTGATGACTGCGTTTTTGTTCAGCAATACGATCCCTTTACTATGAAGCCCTCACTTATAGGAGTCAGTGGAGAGCAGGATGCATACGGACCTGCAATGCTGGCGGTACTTGAGTACATGGGCAGAATGTATGGTGTTGACGTTTGCAGAGACAGGCTGATCTGGGGTGCGACCAAAGGACCGGATGCTTATTATGAGCAGTTCTGGAACGGACATAAATATAGGATAGAAAATGATAAGTATAAGGCCTTTGCGTTTATTGATGACAGGGAGATCTTTTCATGCGACAGAGGTTGCAGGATAGAGACTGATCTAAACGGAAAGGTATTGGTGAAGTACAGTGGATTTTAATGTTATTGATTATAATGCGGTGCCGGATGGTATTACCAAGTGCACCGGAGCAATACAGGCGGCAATAGATGATTGCAGCCAAAAAGGAGGAAGAGTTGTATTTCCTGCCGGGAAATACATGTCAGGCTCCCTGAGATTAAGAACGGGAGTAGAACTTCATCTTGAAAACGGCGCAGAGCTTATTTCAAGTCTTGATGAAGCTGATATGATCGATTTCTCCAAGGACTTTGAGGATGACAACGAAGACACCGGATGGGAGGGTGGCTGTTTTCTTTATGCCTGTCACGAAAGAAACATTACTATTTCAGGAACCGGAGTGATAGACGGACAGGGAAGAGAAGTGTTTTTTGACGACGAGCCGGAAGGCTCTCCCAAGGAATCACCTCTAAATGTCAGAGGCTATAGGCCAAGAATGAGTTTTCTAGAGGATATTCAGAACCTTACGATCATGGATGTAACCTTCAAGGATTCTGCTTTTTGGACCTTGCACATGGCGGGCTGCAACGGCGTTAGGATAGAGAATGTGAAGATCTTAAACAACAAACGAGGTCCCAACACTGACGGAATCGACCCTGACTGCTGCAAAAATGTCATCATCAGAGGCTGTGATATTACAAGCGGCGACGACTGCATCGTACTTAAGTCTACAGCTCCCATGTATAAAAAATACGGCGAGTGTGAAAACATCGTTGTAAACGGGTGCATACTTAAGACCAACTGTACAGCTATCAAGATAGGAACAGAAACCTACGGCGCGATACACGATGTAATAGTGTCTGACTGTGTTATCAGAGATTCCATAAGAGGAATCGGAATATGGTCAAGGGACGGCGGCGAGATCTATAACATAACAGCTCACCACATCAGCGGAAACACCAGAAATTTTGCGGATTGTCAAAAAAGATGCACCGGCGTGTGCAACTGGTGGGGCGAGGGAGAACCTATTTTTATCTCCGCTACCAAGAGAGCTGACGTAGACAGACTTCCCGGCAAAGTGCATGATGTTTACATCGACCATATGATAATGAAGAGCGAAGCTCCCATAATAATTGCCGGTGAGAAATATGCTCCTATTACAAATGTGGATGTCAGGGATATCAAAGTTCTTTTTACTGATCAAAGTGGCAGAAAAGGAATGACGCTCGATGAGAGACCTTCGGAGAGAGGAAGGGTTCCCGGACGACTTCCCGAAGTGGTTCTTAGAGAGACAGAGGATGTCACGGTGGAGGGCATACTTGTGATCGATGACAGCATGAAAGAGTATATTACCGAGACGTGATCATAAGAAAACAGTACTGTTTTTTGACTACGTAATTATAAACATCCCGTAAACTATTTGTTTGCGGGATGTTTTTTTAATTAATAACTGATATAATGGATGTTGGATTATTATTATCAAGGCTAGAGAAGGAGATATTATGAGTTTAATACCTTACGTCATTGAACAGACAAGCCGCGGAGAGAGATCTTACGACATCTACTCCAGACTTTTAAAAGAGAGAATCGTATTTTTGGGCGAGGAGGTCAATGCGCAGAGTGCGAGTATTGTTGTAGCTCAGCTGTTATTCCTTGAGGCTGAGGATCCCAACAAAGACATACATATGTACATTAACAGCCCCGGAGGAGAGATCACATCCGGTATGGCTATCTATGATACAATGCACTATATCAAATGCGATGTAAGCACTATCTGCATCGGCATGGCTGCAAGCATGGGAGCATTCCTTCTTGCAGGCGGAGCTAAGGGCAAGCGTATGGCTCTTCCCAATGCGGAGATCATGATTCACCAGCCCCTTGGCGGAACACAGGGACAGGCCACAGAGATTGAGATCGCTGCTAAGCATATTTTGAAGACCAAGGAAAAGCTCAACAGAATGCTTGCTGAGAACACAGGTAAGCCTTATGAGCAGGTATGCGCTGATACTGAGAGAGATAACTGGATGTCAGCACAGGAGGCCCTTGATTATGGTCTTATTGATTCAATAGTTGAGAATCGCCCCAAGAAAGAGGATAAGAAATAATGGCAAAAAACCCGGCAGAGATCAGGTGCTCTTTTTGTAATAAGACACAGGATCAGGTAAGAAAGTTGATAGCAGGTCCCGCAGGTGTTTATATCTGCGACGAGTGTGTTGAGATCTGCTCAGATATCATCGATGAAGAGTTCGAGGAGGAAGCCGTTTCCACAGGTAATCAGCAGATCAATCTGCTAAAGCCCGTAGAGATCAGAAACTTCCTTGACGAATACGTAATCGGGCAGGAGGAAGCCAAGAAGGTTCTGGCTGTATCGGTTTATAATCATTATAAGCGTGTTATGGCGCCCAAAACTGAGGACAAAAATGATGTAGAGCTCCAGAAGAGTAATATCATCATGGTTGGTCCTACAGGATCAGGTAAGACCTATCTTGCACAGACACTTGCCAAGATCATCAATGTTCCTTTTGCCATCGCAGATGCCACAACTCTTACAGAGGCAGGCTACGTAGGCGAGGACGTTGAGAACATCCTGCTTAAACTTATTCAGAATGCAGATTATGATATTGAGAGAGCTCAGTATGGTATCGTTTATATCGATGAGATTGATAAGATCACCAAGAAGAGCGAGAATGTATCGATTACAAGAGATGTTTCCGGTGAAGGCGTGCAGCAGGCACTTCTTAAGATTGTAGAAGGAACCATTGCAAGTGTTCCCCCTCAGGGCGGAAGAAAGCATCCTCATCAGGAACTTATCCAGATTGATACAAGCAATATCCTCTTTATCTGTGGTGGAGCGTTTGACGGACTTGAGAAGATCGTAGAGGCAAGACTTGACCGCAATTCCATCGGATTTAACGCTGAGATAGCAGATAAATCCGAAAGAGAGATCGGTGAAGTTCTCAAGGAGATAACTCCCCAGGATCTTGTTAAGTTTGGACTTATTCCTGAGTTTGTAGGTCGTGTGCCTATTACCGTAACTCTCGAGGGTCTTTCCGAGGAAGCTCTTGTAAGGATACTTACTGAACCTAAGAATGCTCTTGTTAAGCAGTATCAGAAGCTTTTTGATTTTGATAATGTTAAGCTTACATTTGAGGATGAGGCAGTTCACAAGATTGCCAAGATGGCCTATGAGAGAGAGACAGGAGCCAGAGGTCTTCGTTCCATTATGGAAAAAGCTATGATGGATGTGATGTACCAGATTCCTTCTGATGACACTATTACAGAATGTGTTATAACAGAAGCTTGTGTTGAGGGCGACAGTCAGCCCCTGATCGTTCACAATGATTCAAAGAGACTGAAACCGGCAAAGTAAAAGTAATCATCCGGCGAGGTTGATGTGTAACCCCTTTTTCTGGACAACCAGAGAAAGGGGTTATTTTATAGTAGGTTTTATCTTGATTTTAAAAATATTTGTTACGAAACTTTACAAATAATAAATTATATGTTAAACTCTATTCCATACTAAGATAACAATTTGTTAGTAATGAAAGGAATAGAAAAAATGAAGAAGTTTATAGTTGGGGCGGCAGCTTTGACGCTCATATTATGTGGATGCAGTGAGAATATACCGGAAAACGGTGAGGTTTCAGTAACATCTGAAGCTTCGGTTTCAAGCTCAACTACAGAATCTGCTTCAGAAGGAGCTTCAAAAACAGATGACGCTGTACAGTCAGTAAGAGAAAAGAGTAATGACAACGCAGACAAGGCAAGTTCAGCTAGTAGCGCATCTTCAATTGACGCGGCAGCCGGTAGTGCATCAGCTTCCAATGCAGCAACAAGCGGTATTTCATCTAACAACGTGAATACTCCTGCACAGACCGGTGCGCAGAACAACGCACAGCCCGCTGCACAGAGCAACACACAGGCAGGTGCACAGAATAGCGCACAGCCCGCTACACAGAACAACACACAGGCAGGTGCACAGAATAATGCACAGCCTGCTGCACAGAGTAATGCAACATTACCTTTCGGAGTGTATGCCAAAACCATTCATGCGATTGAAGGTGGCTTAGAGACAGAATATAAATATTTCTATTCATTCCATAAAGATGGCACAGGAACATATTATTCTTGTGAAAAAAAGGGTGATGTATTAGGAATATTTAAATTTAACGATAAGACATTGACTACTGCTAATGGAGATGATTATGAATATAAGCTTACAGGAGATCATTTAAGAATAGAGCTTCCTAATGGTGGAGGCGAATTTGATAGAATCCCCGATGGCGATTTCGTGACTAACGGTGATTTCTGGGAATTTGCGGGAGATTAT
>JAEEXE010000065.1 GCA_016291375.1 Butyrivibrio sp. | reverse complement strand
TTCATCAATCCTACAGGACGTTTCGTAATCGGCGGACCTCAGGGTGACGCAGGACTTACAGGACGTAAGATCATCGTTGACACATACGGCGGAGCAGCTCGTCACGGCGGCGGAGCATTCTCAGGTAAGGATTGCACCAAGGTTGACCGTTCAGCAGCTTACGCAGCAAGATATGTTGCAAAGAACATCGTTGCAGCAGGACTTGCAGACAAGGCTGAGATCCAGCTTTCATACGCTATCGGCGTAGCACAGCCTACATCAATCCTTGTTGATACATTTGGAACAGGTAAGGTTTCTGATGAGAAGCTTACAGAGGCAGTTCGTAAGGTATTCGACCTTCGTCCCGCAGGTATCATCAAGATGCTCGACCTTCGTCGTCCTATCTACAAGGGAACAGCAGCTTACGGCCACTTCGGACGTAACGACCTCAACCTTCCTTGGGAGCAGACCAACAAGGTAGAAGAGCTCAAGGCAGCTGTACAGTAATGCGGAATGCATCAGCTAAAGCTCATCACTAATTGATTTACGGTAAGTAAAAATAACGGCATTGAGAGAAAGAATAAATCTCTCAATGCCGTTTTTTGAGATCAGACTACTTGCACATTTTCTTTTCCAAAAGCATCTGAAAGCTTGGGCAGCAGGACATCGTCAGCCTTTACGTTGTAGCCTCTTCCAAGCTTTTTGATCTGCTTGGTGTCTTTGAGATATATAGCAATCTCGTCGCGTCCTTCATTGCCCTTGATTAGTTCATTAAGCACTGGCATGCCCTGTTCATAGGCTGCCATGTTATCGAATCTGATCCAAAGCGTTCTTGGAACTTCATCAAAAAGAGTGATCTTAGATGCGATAAGCTTGGCGTCGCGATCATCTTCAACGGAGATGCGGCCTTCGATAAATACCTTGGCATCAGCATTAAGCCTTGCTGCATTGGCTTCGTAGGTTTTGGGGAATACTATAACTTCCACGGTTCCTACAAGGTCTTCCACGGTAAGGAACGCCATAACCTGATCGTTCTTGGTATACTTGATCTTCTTATCGCTGATAATTCCGCCTATTACAGCATTTTCATTGTCACGAACCTTAGGGATTCCTGTCTCATCATCGAGATAGAAATCAGTGGTCTGGTTTGTTGTTTTCTTTTTCCAAAGTCCGATGTATTCCTCAAGAGGATGGCCTGAAATGTAGATTCCAAGCACCTCTTTTTCAAATTCCAAAAGAAGCTCACGAGGGAACTCTCCAACATTGGGAAGAGGAATCTCGTACTGCTTTTTGTCTGATTCACCAACTATATCAAAAAGAGTCATCTGGCCGGCCATGGAAGTTTTTCCGCTTGAATGGATATTGTCCATGATCTGAGAATAGACGGTGATAAGCTGCTTTCTGGTTCCTTCGAAGCAGTCAAAAGCACCGGCCTTGATAAAGTTCTCGATAGCTCTTTTGTTAACTTCGTTGTCCTTGCCCTGCATTCTTGTAAGGAAATCATTGATATTCTTGAAGGGACCGCGAAGTTCTCTTTCATTGACAATAGCTGCAATAACGGGACGTCCGACGCCCTTAATGGCAGTAAGAGCATAGCGGATCGCCTTGCGAGCCCCGGGGACAGCACTTCCGGATGAGTCTGAAGCTGCATTTCCGGACATGCCTAAAGCTGCACTTCCGGACCGTGCTTCAGAGGCTTCGCTCTCTTCATGTATCTCCGCCACGGAAAATCCTTCGTATCCCTCATTAATATCAGGAGGAAGAAGCGGAATATTCATGTTTCTGCAAGATAAGATATAGCCCGAAACCTTGCCGGGATTGTCTATTACGGAAGTCATAAGAGCAGCCATGAATTCCACAGGATAATAGCACTTAAGCCATGCGGTCTGGAGCGCTACAACGGCGTAGCAGGCGGCATGGGATTTATTAAATGCGTACTTTGCAAAGTCCATCATGGAGTCGTAGATTGCATTTGCAACCTCCGCAGAGATACCTTTGGAAGCGCATCCCGGAACATTCTCGTCTGGATTACCTCCTACGAAGTTGGCTCTCTCTACCTCCATGACATGCTGTTTTTTCTTACTCATGGCACGGCGAACAAGGTCGGCACGTCCCAGAGTATATCCGCCAAGCTGCTGAACTATCTGCATAACCTGCTCCTGATAAACGATACAGCCATAGGTAGGCTTCAGGATGGGCTCAAGTTCAGGAGTGAGGTAGGATATGGAACCCGCGTCATTTTTGCCCTTGATATATTTAGGAATGAAGTCCATGGGACCCGGACGGTACAGGGAGATTCCGGCGATGATATCCTCAAGGGATTTGGGTCTAAGCTCTTTCATGAAAGCCTGCATACCGCCTGACTCAAGCTGGAATATACCGTCGCACTTACCGCTTCCTATAAGCGCAAGAGTCTTGGGATCGTTGTAATCAATCTTATCTATGTCGATGTAATTTGCATCACCGGGCCTCGCACCGATGGATTCGTTGGCAAATCTCGTTGCGTCTTTTATAACTGTAAGGGTTCTAAGACCCAGGAAATCCATCTTAAGAAGACCCAGTTCTTCTATGGTAGTCATGGTGAACTGAGTTGTGATATTTCCTTCTGCTGAGCGCGACAAGGGAACAAGGTCCTCTGCGGGAGCGCTGCATATAACCACACCTGCCGCATGGATAGAAGTATGCCTTGGCAGGCCTTCAAGTTTTTTACACATATCAATGAGCTTGTGAACGGTTGGATCGCTTTCGTACTGACCACGAAGCTCGGGATTGAGCTCCAGAGCACGCTCCAGCGTAATGTTAAGCTCATTGGGGATCATCTTGGCAATCTGATCGCCGTAGCTGTAGGGAAGATCCATAACCCTTGCCACATCGCGGATAACACCCTTTGCAGCCAAAGTACCGAAGGTGATGATCTGTACAACCTTGTCGGCACCGTATTTCTCGGTTACATAATCTATGACATCCTGTCTTCTTTCGTACTCAAAATCCACGTCTATATCGGGCATGGATACACGCTCCGGATTAAGGAAACGCTCAAAGAGAAGATCATACTTGATGGGATCGATGTTGGTGATGTGCATACAGTAAGAAACGATACTGCCTGCAGCAGAGCCTCTTCCGGGGCCTACAGCGATGCCGTTCTCCCTACAGTAGTTGATATAGTCCCATACTATAAGGAAGTAATCAACATAACCCATGCGCTTGATAACACCAAGCTCGTAGTCAAGCTTCTCCTTCAAGGTGCCGTCATCATCAGGGTACCTTTCATTAAGACCGTCCTCGCATAGCTTGCACAGATAGGTCCATGAATCATAGCCTTCCGGAACATCGAAGTGAGGGAGTTTGGTGACGCCAAACTCAATCTCAACATTGCATCTGTCCGCAATCTTCTGTGTATTGTCTATAGCTTCCTGAGCATAGGGGAAAAGAGCTCTCATCTCCTCTTCGCTCTTGACGTAGTACTGACCGCCTTCATAGCGCATACGGTCCTCGTCATCCACTTTTTTACCTGTCTGAATACAAAGGAGCAGATCGTGTGCTTCCGCGTCATCTGCGTAGGTGTAGTGGCAGTCATTGGTCGCTACAAGCGGGATATCAAGCTCCTGCGAAAGAGCCATCAAAGAGCTGTTGACGGTTCTCTGAGCAGGGATTCCGTGGTCCTG
The DNA here is from genome assembly GCA_016291375.1 of Butyrivibrio sp. GTDB lineage: Bacteria > Bacillota > Clostridia > Lachnospirales > Lachnospiraceae > Butyrivibrio. The sequence continues at coordinate 8,907 of JAEEXE010000065.1, read as the reverse complement.
AAGCTCCAAAAAGAAATTGCCGTGACCGAAGATAGAATCAAGGCGCATAGCAGCCTCTTTGGCCTTTCCTCCGTCGCCCTTTAGGATATTCCTTGGAATCTCGCCTGCAAGACAGGCACTGAGCGCGATGATACCTTCGTGGTACTGCTCCAAAAGCTCCATATCAACACGGGGCTTATAGTAGTATCCTTCAGTAAAACCACGGCTTACGATGTGGGACAGATTGGCGTATCCCACGTTATTTTCTGCCAAAAGAACAAGATGATAATATCTGTCATCCGTGCCCTTGGCCTCTTTATCAAAACGTGAAGTAGGAGCAACATAGACCTCACATCCAAGAATGGGATTGATACCTGCTTCCTTGCATGCTTTGTAGAAGTCAATGACACCGTACATGACGCCGTGGTCAGTGATGGCACCGGCGGTCATGCCAAGATCCTTAAGCCTCTTCACATATTCTTTTATCTTGTTGGAACCGTCCAACAGACTGTATTCAGTGTGGACGTGAAGGTGTGTAAATGACATTTTGTCGCTCCAATAAAAATAATGTGGAACTCTCGAAATCATGAAGTTTGCCGGGAAATCCGGCGTCTGATCATCTGAGAAATTCCTACTTAGAAAATTATATCATTTACGGGAGGTATCATAAAGAAATAAGTTTGTTCATTAAAATATAGGCAAAGAGGGAAAATCATTCATCAAAATCATAATGAAATTTTTTATGAAATCGTTTTCTAATTGATTGCAATTTAATAAAAATTGCTCTAATATATGAAAAGAGTATGTCTATAAATTATCAATTAAGAGGGTTGATGGTTTAAGGTTAAGTTAATTAGAATCGAGGAAACAAGTTATGGCAAAAGAGATCAAGACAATCGGTGTACTTACCAGCGGTGGCGATGCTCCAGGAATGAACGCTGCCATAAGAGCAGTTGTACGTAAGTCACTTGCAAACGGCCTTAAGGTCAAGGGAATCAAGAAGGGCTACATGGGTCTTCTCAATGAGGAGATCGAGGATATGGACAGGAGAAGCGTTGCTGATATCATTCAGCGAGGCGGTACAATCCTTGGAACAGCTCGTTGTATGGAATTCACAACACCCGAAGGTCAGGCTAAGGGCGCAGAGATCTGCCGTAAGCACGGTATTGACGGCGTTATCGTAATCGGTGGTGACGGTTCATACAGAGGAGCTCAGAAGCTTTCTCAGCAGGGTATCAACACAGTAGGTATCCCCGGGACAATCGATCTTGATATTTCTTGTACTGATTATACAATCGGTTTTGATACAGCCATTAACACAGCTATGAGCGCTATAGATAAGATCCGTGATACATCATCATCTCACGAGAGAGTTAGTATCGTAGAGGTTATGGGACGTCACGCAGGATACATCGCACTTTGGTGTTCAATCGCCAACGGTGCTGACGACATCCTTCTTCCTGAGAAATATGATTACAATGAGCAGCGCATTATCGACAACATCATTGATAATCGTAAGAAAGGTAAGACACACCACATCATCGTTAATGCCGAGGGTATCGGACATTCAACATCAATGGCTCGTCGTATCGAGGCTGCTACAGGACTTGAGACAAGAGCTTCTATCCTTGGTTACATGCAGCGTGGTGGTAGCCCTACATGTAAGGACCGTGTGTATGCATCCATGATGGGTTGTTACGCAGCTGATATCCTTGCAGCAGGCAAGACCAACAGAGTAGTTGGTTACCGCAACGGCCAGTTCGTTGATTATGATATCGACGAGGCTCTTGCAATGAAGAAGAACATCAACGAGTACATGTACGAGATCGCTCGTATTCTTTAATAAAAGCACCGCACGCGCGAGGCAATATAACAGAAGTTTACAGTCCCTTATCGGAGGATTCCGGTAAGGGGCTTTTTATATAATAGGAAATTCCTCCGGATTTCCCATTATATAAAAGCTCCGCAAGGATGCGCACTCGCGCAAGAAGAATATGTTGCATAAATGCAACCGCGCTCGGCGAGAGAGTTTTGCAAGCAAAACTCTTTTTTATATAAAACGAAAAGAAAAAGTGAAGTGATGTACAAAGTGTGAAATAGTATGTGCTATACTATTAATACTCGCCTCGATAAAAACGGGGAGCGCAATATTGCGCATGGGTAATAGTAGTAAAAAGAGAGATTTCATATGATTACAAGCCTTAGTAACGACCGTGTTCGAAGGGTCGTGACCTATATAGAAAAAGCTAAAGCAAGAAGAGAAGACGGTGTCTTTGTCATCGAGGGCATGAAGATGCTAAGAGAGGCTCCCGTGCTGCAGGTTCGGGAAGTTTATGTCACTGAGAAATTTGTGAATGAAGCGTCTGAAGATGACAAGGAGATTCTCTGGAGATACGGAGCTGAGACCGTCACTGCGGAAGTTATGAAGAAGATGGCAGCAACCCAGACGCCTCAAGGTGTTCTTGCGGTTGTAAGTCAGTATGAGTACACTGAGGAAGAAGTCCTTGAGGGTTATAATAAAGACAGCGGCAATGCGGCTCCTCTTTTGCTTGTGCTTGAGAATATTCAGGATCCCGGTAATCTTGGCACTATGCTTAGAAGCTCAGAGGGCGCCGGAGTTACAGGCGTTATTCTTAGTAAGGGGTGCGCGGATATGTACAATCCCAAGGTTGTGAGATCCACCATGGGATCAATATTCAGGATGCCATTTATATATGTAGAAGATCTTCCGAAAACGGTGCGAAAGCTCTCTGAAAGAGGCTTTACAAGCTATGCAGCGCACCTTAAAGGCAAGAAGAATTACGACGAATTTGATTATACAGGTCCTACGGCTTTCCTTATCGGAAACGAAGGAAACGGATTAACCACAGAAACAGCCGACGCCGCAAGCGAATACGTGCTCATACCCATGAAGGGTGAAGTTGAGTCCATGAACGCTGCGACATCTTCTGCAATACTTACATTTGAAGCATCAAGACAGAGAAGGAGATGAAGAACATGACAATAGGATTTATCGGACTTGGAAACATGGCAAAGGCCATAATCGGAGGAATACTTGGCAAAGGCCTTATGGGACCAAACGAGATCATCGGAACTGCAGCAACTGAGGAGACATGCCTCAAGGTTGCCAACAAATACGGCATACAGACTCGCAGCTCCAACGAAGCGGTGGCTAAGGAAGCAGACATCATCATTCTTGCAGTAAAGCCCCAGTACCTCAAGGTTGTCATCGCAGACATCATGGACAGTGTGGATGACAGCAAGATCGTTGTCAGCATCGCAGCAGGCAAGACGATCAACTGGCTTCAGAAAGAATTTGAGAAACCCGTAAAGCTCATCAGAGTTATGCCAAACACACCTGCACTGGTGCTTGAAGGCTGTTCTGCAGTTTGCAGAAATGACCTTGTTGGCGATGATGATTATCATTTTGTAAAAGAGCTTTTGGAGAGCTTTGGTAAAGCATATACAGTGCCCGAGACACTTATGGACGTAGTTGTAGGTGTCAGCGGATCATCACCTGCTTATGTATTTCTTTTCATAGAGGCTATGGCTGATGCAGCTGTAGAAGGCGGAATGCCCAGGAAACAGGCCTATGAGTTTGCTGCACAATCCGTTCTTGGAAGTGCCAAGATGGTTCTTGAAACAGGCAAACATCCCGGCGAACTCAAAGACATGGTTTGTTCACCTGCCGGAACAACTATCGAGGCAGTACATGTCCTTGAGAATGAAGGCTTTAGAGGAGCTGTTATGGACGCTGTAAAAGCTTGTATAGATAAGAGTAGGAGCTTGTAATATTACACTCTGGGAGCAATTGCCCACAAACACGCCAGCCAAGCGGGTTTGTGGGCTTTTTATATTATCATTCTATCCGTCAAAATTTGACAAAAAAATGTATGTTTGCTAATATCACTTACGAAAAAGTTAAGCTGTAAGCATATACAACTTTAAAGTGGTGAAGCTTGCAGTGATTTTGGTGTCTATAGGAAAGCAAATAAAATATGGAAAAAGTTGGAAAGTTATCACTAGTAATAGCGAGACTGACAATTATTAGCTCTCTTATCCTGACAACCTTCGTTATGTGTGGATTAAAAGCAGAGGCAAAAGCATGGTCACCCTATACGGATGTCTCAGCAGGAATATCCAGCATAGTGAGTCCTGTTACACCTCTTGGTTCTGACGGGAATACGGATGAGATTAGAGCGCATAAGCATTCGGACAAGTCATCATCGTCCGCAAGCAGTGCATCATCTGAAAACAATGAGCATGCACTCGTAATGGCTAATGTCAGTAGGGCTATGAATGTAAGAGAAACCCCGGATGAAGAAAGTGAGAAAGTTGGAGTTCTCTACAAGGACTGTGGAGGTAAAGTTCTTGAGAGAAGAGACGGTTGGACCAAGATTAAGTCGGGGGACTTGATCGGATGGGCCAAGGATGAATATCTTCTTTTTGATGAAGATGCTCAGAGTCTTGCGCAGGATGTTGGTAAACAGGTTGTTACCAGTCAGAGCAGCGCACTCAACATCAGATCTGACGCTTCAGAGGAAGCTGAAGTTCTTGGAGTACTTGGAGAGAAGACCTTTGTCGATATGATCGAGGATCTTGGAAACGGATGGATCAGCGTTGACTACAACGATGAGACAGCCTACGTTCAGGCAGATTACGTTACCAAGGATTTCAAGATCGACCATGGTGAGACCATGGCTGCTATCAAGCAGAGAGAAGCTGAGAAAAAGAAGGCTGCGCTTACAGCTAATCAGGGTGCTGTTTCAGCTGATGCTGATGAGCTCAAGCTACTTGCCGCACTTATTCAGTGTGAGGCGGGTAACCAGCCATACGAGGGAAGAGTTGCCGTTGGTGCGGTTGTTATGAACCGTGTTAAGAGCGGAGCTTATCCCAACAATATACAGGGTGTTATCTATGCATCTGGCCAGTTTACACCGGCACTCAACGGAACAGTTGACAGAGTGTACAACAGCGGTAACATCTATGACATGAACTACCAGGCTGCTCAGGCCGCTCTCAACGGAGAGACCACTGTCGGAACAGCACTTCACTTTAGAAGATGCAACGGCAGAGAAGGACAGGTCATCGGAGCACACGTATTCTGGTAAAAGACATTGAAGTATCTTTTTACTTAATAGGATTCTACGAGGGATTGCAGCAATGCAGTCCCTTGTTTAATAGCATTTACTTTTTACGCGCTCCGTGTGATAATTATTGTTATCACGCGATTGAAAGCGGCGCGTAGGAGCGCATTTCGATAATAATAGCATTGGAGGAGCACATAATGAATTTAAAAGGACGCGATTTTTTAAAACTCCTTGATTTCACACCTGAGGAGATCACATATTTTCTTGACCTCGCAGCTGACCTCAAGGACAAAAAGAAGAAGGGCATTCTTCACGACGAGCTTAAGGGCAAGAACGTTGCACTTATTTTTGAGAAGACCAGTACGCGTACCAGATGTGCTTTTGAAGTAGCCGCCAAGGATCTTGGTATGGGATCAACATTCCTTAATCCCACAGATTCTCAGATCGGTAAAAAAGAGAGCATTGCCGATACTGTAAGAGTTCTTTCAAGATTCTACGACGGAATAGAATACAGAGGTTTTTCTCAGGACATAGTTCAGACAATGGCTGATTACAGTGATGTTCCTGTATGGAACGGACTTACTGATGAGTTCCACCCCACACAGATGCTTGCAGACCTTCTTACGATCAGAGAGCACTTCGGTCGTCTTAAGGGAATCAACTTCGTATACATGGGCGATGCAAGATTCAACATGGGTAATTCCTACATGGTTGCTTGTGCAAAGATGGGAATGAATTTTACTGCAGTTACCAACAAGAAATATTATCCTGCCAAGGAGCTTATCGATACCTGCAAAGAGATCGCAGCACAGACAGGAGCAACTATCAACTTCACTGAGGATGCCATGGCAGGAACCAAGGGTGCGGACGTTATCTGCACAGATATCTGGGTATCAATGGGTGAGCCTGAGAGCGCATGGGCAGAGAGAATTAAAGATCTTTCACCATACCGCGTGACTATGGATATCATGAACAACGCAGGCCCTGACAGCGTATTCATGCACTGTCTGCCTTCATTCCACGACCTTGGAACCAGCATCGGCAGAGAGATCAAAGAGAAATTCGGGCTTGACGAGATCGAAGTTACCAACGAAGTCTTCGAATCCGACAGATCCATTGTTTTTGATGAAGCTGAGAACCGCATGCATACTATCAAGGCGGTTATGTATGCAACACTTAAAGGGTGAGTAATTTTAGATATGCTTAGTTTTGAACATATAAAGGGGCAGCTACACACAAGGTGGGCTGCCTGTAACCTTGTATATAAGGAAGAAACCGGCTCTACCAACGACGACGCTGCGCTTCTTGCAAAAGAGGGAGCGCCTCACGGAACACTTGTTGTCGCAGACAGACAAAATGCCGGAAGAGGCACCAGAGGAAGAGTCTGGGAGACGCAGGAAGGCAGCAACATAGCTATGAGCCTTGTTGTAAGACCTGATGCCACACCTGACAAACTTTCCATGATGACACTTATCATGGGACTTTCCGTTGCACAGGGAATCGAAGATGTCCTTATCGACAACATGGACATAGCCGATTTTCCGCAGATCAAATGGCCCAATGATGTGATCATAGCGGGCAAAAAAATCTGTGGCATCCTTACAGAGCTTCACATGAATAATGACAACACTGTCAGCGACATTGTCATAGGAGTCGGCATCAATGTAAACATGACAGTTTTCCCTGATGATATCAAGGATATCGCGGGCTCCATATATACACAGACAGGCTTTAAGAACGACAGAGGACGCGTGGTTGCCGCAGTCATGAAGAGATTTGAGGACAACTACGATGCCTATATGAAGAGCTTTGATCTGACTCTTTTGAAGGATGAATACGAAGAAAGACTCATCAACATAGATAAGACCGTTAAGATAATGGACCCCTCGGGTGAATATGAAGCCACAGCAAAAGGCATCACCACGGGCGGTGCCCTCATCATAGAAAAACAGGACGGAACCACAGCAGAGGTCAACGCCGGCGAAGTATCAGTGCGCGGCCTATACGGATACGTATAAAAACGCGAAGGCGCGGCGATTTGGAATGGAGGACGACATGATTCTTGTAATCGATGTAGGAAATACGAATATTACCTTCGGAGTTTACTCCGGCAAAGAGCTTGTGGGCTCTTTTAGAATGACGACACAGATGTCACGTACATCCGACGAATTTGGAATCATGCTGCTTTCTCTTTTGTCCAATAACGGAATCGCTAAGGATAAGATAGACGGTGTCATGATCGCGAGCGTTGTTCCCAAGATCATGCACGCTCTTATAAATGCAATTGTAAAATACATCGGCAAGAAACCTTACATCGTTGGCCCCGGCATCAAGACAGGCCTTAAGATCGCTACAGACAATCCAAGAGAGATCGGACCCGATCTTATCGTCGGCGCGGTTGCAGCTTATGAGCTGTACGGCGGACCTATTTTGATAATCGACTTTGGAACTGCAACCACCTACGTTGCAGTTAATGACAAAGGAGAGTTTTTTACCGGAGTTGTTGCTCCCGGAATCGGAATCTCAGCAAAAGCGCTGTGGGAGGACACTGCTAAGCTCCCTGAAGTTGAGATCGTAAAGCCCAAGAGCATCCTTGCAAAAGAGACAATATCAAGTATGCAGGCGGGTCTCGTTTACGGACAGATAGGACAGACCAAATACATCATCAACGAGATGAAGAGAGAGTCGGGACTTTCTGATATGAAGGTTGTAGCAACCGGCGGCCTTGGAAGGCTTATAGCATCTGAGACAGAAGAAATCGACATCTACAATCCTAACCTTATCCTTGAGGGACTAAATATTCTCTATGCCAAGAACAGCAAGAGCAAACCTCAGGTAAAAGAAGATGAGAACGGAGAGTTTGATATAAATGAGAGCAGATAAATTTGAAGAAGAATACAGAAAAGAATTTGGCGAAGGCGGCAATGGCTATTCAGAAAATGAGAATGAGGACCTTGGCGCCGTGGATGGTAATCCTGACGAAAAAGAAGAACTCAAGATCGATGAGATGCAAAAGACAAATAAAGGCAGAACCTTCGAGGCTGTTGCAGGCGGAAGAGTGGTTTTGTGCGGAGCCAACGCCTACGAGCAGAAGTACTATTTCAATCCCCTGTTTAAGCAGGTCCCCGAGAGCATCAAAAAAGAACTCAATATTATAAGTGTTCTTTTTACTCAGGAAGCAGGCGGAATCTTCACCATCGTCTTTGAAGAAGACGGCAGCATCAGCATTGAGACAGACGCAGATGAAGAGGATATCACATACGACGAGATCACAGCAGGTCTTCTCGTTGGAGAAGTCAGAAGAAAGAGACAGGACCTCTTCGAGGCGCTTGGCCTTTATTACAGGATATATGTGCGCGGAGAGAATCCTGCGGACATTCTTGAGGAAGAGTAAAAAACGCAGAGGCATGCGCAAATTTTTTTGAAAGAGAATCAGACATATGGCAGGCTACGGAAAGTTACAGATAGGAAACGTAACCCTTGAAAATAACATAATACTGGGACCTATGGCAGGTGTATCAGACCTGCCCTTTCGTTTGTTATGCCATGAAATGGGTTCAGGCCTTGTCTGCATGGAGATGGTGAGCGCCAAAGCCATCATCTACAAGAACAGAAACACCGGAATGCTAATGGAGATTCACCCAGATGAACATCCGGTTTCCCTACAGCTCTTTGGCTCGGAACCTGCTATCATGCAGGAAGCGGTAGAGATGATAAAGGACAGACCCTACGACATCCTTGATGTGAACATGGGATGTCCGGTTCCCAAAGTAGTAAGTAACGGCGAGGGCTCAGCACTTATGAAAAAGCCTGAGCTCATAGAGGAAATCGTCGCTGC
>JAEEXE010000064.1 GCA_016291375.1 Butyrivibrio sp. | reverse complement strand
TGGATGCTGATTCATCAGAGTGGAAGAGCGAAAAAGGAAAAGGCTTCTACAAGCAGCCCAAGTCAGGAAAAGAGTTCACATCAGATGAGCTTATCGCTCACTGGGAGAGCCTCGTAGATAAGTATCCCATCATTTCTATCGAAGATGGTCTTGATGAGGAAGACTGGGAAGGCTGGCAGAAGATGACAGCCAAGATAGGTAACAAGGTTCAGCTTGTTGGTGATGATCTTTTTGTTACTAACACAGAGCGTCTTAGCAAGGGAATTTCTCTTGGCGCCGGCAACTCAATTCTTATCAAGCTTAACCAGATCGGTTCTGTATCTGAGACACTTGAAGCTATCAAGATGGCTCACAATGCAGGATACACAGCAATCTCATCACACAGATCCGGTGAGACAGCTGATACAACTATCGCAGACCTTGCCGTAGCGCTTAACACATGCCAGATCAAGACAGGTGCACCCAGTCGTTCAGAGCGTGTAGCTAAGTACAATCAGCTCCTTCGCATCGAAGAGCAGCTTGGCGACAGCGCGGTATATCCTCAGATGGATGCGTTCCATGTAAAAAAGTGATGGATGGGGAGATTCCTCATGCATTTCATGGGAGAAAAACCTGCCCATAAACGCGATTAGCAGGAATATAGGCAGGTAGAAATGGCAGCCCAATCTGCCTATAAATGCGGAAAGTGGAAATATAGGAAGAAAAAAGCGAAAGAGAAACCTGCCTATAAACGCGAAAACGCGGAAAGTAGGTAGGTAGAAATGGCGGTCCAAATCTACCTATAAACGCGAAAACGCGGAAAGTAGGCAGGCAGAAATGGCGGTCCAAATCTACCTATAAACGCGAAAAGTGGAAATATAGGTAGAAAAAAGTGGAAGAAAAACCTGCCTATAAACGCGAAAACGCGGAAAGTAGGCAGGCAGAAATGGCGGTCCAAATCTACTTATAAACGCGAAAAGTGGAAATATAGGTAGAAAAATGCGAAAGAAAAACCTGCCTATAAATGCCAAAAGCGGAATATAGGCAGGAAAAAAGCCTAAGAAACCCCTGTCTCCCCAAAAACAAAAAGACGCGAGCAGAAATTCTGCTTCGCGTCTTTTTGCATTGCGCTTTGCGGCGCACGTTTAAGATTATATAGTGTTGCAATGAGACCAAAATTTGCACTTGACCACTCCGCGCCCGCACCATCGCACCGTCCGCGGCACTTCTCACGTCCGCGCTGCCCGCGGCGGCCCGGATAGAGCCACGCCCGCAACGCCGCGCCGCCCGCAGCGGCCCGGATAAAGCCGCGCCCGCACCATCGCGCCGCCCGCGGGAATTCTTACGCCTGAGCGAGCTGTCTTCCAAGGTCCTCAAGGCTTGCTACTGCGTCAGCATCAGGTGCGCTGTTGCAGATAACGCCTTCGCCGCCGATGATGGTTGCGCCTGCGCCTGAGAGTCTGTCCTGCCAGTCACGCATCCACTGACCATCGCCCCAGCCGTATGAACCAAAGAGCGCGATCTTCTTGCCGCTTGCAAAGCCCTCGTACTCAGCCATGAAAGGCTCAACAACAGTCTCTTCGAGAACTTCAGCGCCCATAGCGGGACAACCGAATGCGATAACAGAATCCTTAGCTGCATCAGCTACGCTTAAGGCATCAAAGGTAGTAACCTCAGCCTCTCCGCCTGCTGCGTTGATTCCTGCAGCTACAGCATCAGCCATAGCCTGTGTATTGCCGCTTCCGGACCAAAATACAACTTTAACTTTACTCATATTATTATCATCCTTTCTTATTTTATTTTTGTGTTAAAAAAATGAGTTGTGCTCTTGAAAAATAAGTTAGCAAATGCTAACATAATAATCAATACGGATAGCTGATAATTATTATCACCAACAGTTATCAAGTAAAATACAGCCCGATTGTATTCGGGTATTTATTTTGTAACTAAGTTAGCTACAACTAACAGGAGAAGCCAAAGCAGCTAACGGGAGGAACCAAAGTGGGAGATCAGTTACTGATCAGATTATGTTCGCCGACTTTTGCGGGACTTAAGACGGGAAATCTTTTTTCTGTTGATATCAAGGACAGAGAGAAGTTCAACGCAGAGGTGCGGGAGTTTAATAGGAGATTTGCTTGTAAGGGTATTCGCATGATCCCTGTTAAATACTCCAAGAAACATGTACTTATATATGTTTACAGACCCAAGATGCTCAAAAGAGATTTTGCCAACGAAGAAGTCTGCAGAGTTTTAAAGGAAAAGGGATACTCATACAGTAATGCAGACAGATGCGTTGCGCAGCTTGTAAAGCACCTTGAACAGGATTCTGACTTTCCGCATGAGATTGGTCTTTTTCTTGGATATCCCGTGGATGATGTTTTGGGATTTATGAGAAGTTCAAGAGAGGGAGTCAAGTATACGGGGGTATGGAAGGTATATAGCAACAAGGACGCGGCTCTTGAGACTTTCGACAGATACAAGAGGTGCACGGAAATATACAAGAAAGCCCACAACAATGGCGTTTCTTTGGATGAGCTCACGGTGGTGTGCTGAAAGGGGATAGGATGAGTAAGAAGCAGATAATAAGCGTGTTGAAGGAAAAAGGATATAGAGTTACCAAGCAAAGGGAGCTGATGGCGGATGTCATCGCTGACAATGACGGAGCATCCTGCAAGGATATATGCTGCATTGTCAGATCCAAGGACAGATCCATCGGAACCGCAACGGTTTACCGCATGATCAAAACCTTGGAGGATCTTGGCATAATTCAGAGAATCGATATGATCAAGCTGCAGTGAACATATCTAATTTGTTTTTTTCTGAAAATAATATAATGCAAAGTTTCTGAATATATTTTATTGAAAAACAACACAAAAATACTGTTGACTAAATAAAGCGGATGCGCTAAGATTGTGAATCGTAGGGTGATAATTAGATTATCAATAATTTAATTATCACTCTTTTATTCTATGCCGGAGTTAGTTTCGGCTAACATAGGAGGAGACCATGTTTAAAAAAGTTTTGGAGTACACGGGTGAGTATAAGAAATATACTTTCCTGGCAATGTTTTTGCTGTTCGTTGGACTTAGCTTTAATGTGTGCCAGTTCATTGCAGTGTACAAAATGATTCTCGGTGCGATAGATGGTGAGACTAATCTTGCTTACTACGGCACCTGGGCTGCTGTTATGCTGGTCTGCGGATTTATCTATGTCGCATTGTATATCTATGGACTGGACAGATCTCACTACAGCGCATATCAGACCCTTAAGAACCTTAGGCTTTCACTTCAGGGCAAGATGGAGAAGCTTCCCTTGGGAGTTATTCAGGAGCTTGGTGTTGGTTCTTTAAAGAAAGTATTTATTGACGATATCGACAATATGGAAGTTCTTATTGCGCATGCTTTGCCGGAGGGCTTTTCCAATATTACGGTTCCGCTCATTGTTATCATTTCAATGTTCTTTATTGATTGGAAGCTTGCTCTTTTATGTCTTGCAGCGCTTCCCATCGGAATGGTTGCCATGATGGCAATGTATGGCGCCGGAACAAGCAAGATGGGTGATTACTACGCATCTGCTCAGAAGATGAACGATACCATTGTTGAGTACATTAACGGTATGGAAGTAGTTAAGATCTTTGGACGCGACGGCGAGAGCTACAAGAGATTTTCCAAGGATGTTATGAGCTACAGAGATTTTACTCTTGCATGGTACAAGATGTGCTGGCCCTGGATGGCTCTGTACGGAAGCTTCCTTCCCTGCGTTGCACTTTTGACACTTCCCGTAGGTGGATATTTTGTTTATACAGGAAGCTCATCACTTCCTAATTTCCTTCTTATTTTGTGTATGTCTTTTTCAATCGGACCTACAATTATGAGAGCTCTTACTTTTATGAGTGTTCTTCCGCAGCTTAACTTCAAGATCACTGCTCTTGAGAATATTCTTTCAGCTGCTCCCCTTAATCATGGGGATAAGTCCTTTGAGGGAAAAGATCATTCTATAGAATTTAAGGATGTTAAATTCTCATACGACGGAAAAGTTGAGGTACTTGACGGTGTTAATCTTACGATTCCGGAAAATGCAGTTACTGCGCTGGTTGGTGAATCCGGAAGCGGTAAGTCAACTCTTGCTAAGCTCCTTGTTCATTTCTACGATGTTACAGAAGGCAAGATCACACTTGGCGGACAGGATATTACAGATATGACATTGGAAGCTCTGAACAACGAGATTTCTTTTGCCTCACAGGAACAGTTCCTGTTCAATATGAGTATTCTTGAGAACATCAGACTTGGTAAGCCGGATGCTACAGATCAGGAAGTTATGGAAGCAGCTATTAAGGCTCAGTGCGGAGATTTCCTTGATAGGCTTGAAAGAGGTATCTATTCTATGGCGGGTGATTCCGGCAAGATGCTCTCAGGCGGTGAGAGACAGAGGATTGCTCTTGCAAGAGCTATTCTTAAGAATGCGCCCATCATTGTTTTGGACGAGGCCACAGCCTTTATGGATCCCGAGAATGAGGAGAAGATGAACGCAGCGATCGCCGAGCTTATTGCTGATAAGACGGTAATCGTTATCGCTCACAGGCTTTATTCCATCAAGAATGCAAACAAGATAGTTGTTATGAAGAACGGTAAGATCAGTGCAGAGGGTACACACGATGAGCTCCTTGCAAAGTCCGATGAGTATGCTAATCTCTGGGCTCTTTCCGAAGGATCAAAAGAGTGGTCTGTTTCCGGTAAAGACGAAGCCGTTACATTAAAGGAGGCATTTGTATGATTGGGGCAATAAAGAGAATTATAAGTGTATCAGGTAAATATAAAGGAAGGATCTGTGCTGCTTTTATTTTTGCTTTTCTTAAGTCAGTTCTTCAGAATGCTTCACTTATCCTTACGGTACTCATGGTTGATCAGTTCTTCCAAGGAACGATTGCCGGCGGAAGCTTTTTGAAATACGGCTTGGGACTTCTTGGCTGCGTACTTGCACAGGCTCTTTTCATCCATCTTGCCGATAGGCTTCAGTCCGCATCAGGCTTTATGCTCATGGCGGATATGAGAGTTAAGCTCGGTGAACACTTAAGACGCCTTCCTATGGGATATTTTACATCAGGAAATATAGGTAAGATCAGCTCAGTTCTTTCAACCGATATGGTGTTTATTGAAGAAAATTCCATGCAGTCACTTGCAGATGCTATGAATTACTTTTTCTCTGCAGCTATTTTTACTATATTCATGCTTTTCTTCAACCCTACACTTGGAATCGTGACACTTGTCTTTTCCATCATTATGATCATTGTTGGTGAGATCAAGTATCACAAGGGACTTGCTCTTTCAAAAGACAGACAGGAGCAGAGCGAGAGTCTTACCAAGGCTGTTCTTGATTATGTGGAAGGTATTGGCATTACTAAGACCTACAATCTTCTCGGAGAGAAGTCCAAGGAGATGAGTGATAACTTCGAGAAGTCTTTCAAGGAGAGTATAAGGTTTGAGGGCAAGATGATCCCTTACGGTGTTGTTATTAATATTCTCTTTGAGCTGGGCGCTGTAGCGCTTGGATTCGTGGCTTCAATTCTTTACTTGAACGGAAGCATCAATATTACAGCTTTTCTGGGAGTTGCGCTGTTCATGCTCAATATCTTTATTCCGCTTAGGGTTGTGTACATGGAGTCAGAGAAGTTCACTATCATGGACAAGTGTCTTGACAGAATCGAGAGTGTTATGGCTCAGCCTGAGCTTGTTGATGCAGGTTCACATAAGATTTCTCAGGTAAAAGAGGGTGTGCCTGCAGTAGAGTTTAAGAATGTAAGATTTGCTTATGATTCAAAAGAGACTATAAGCGATGTATCTTTTAGCGTAATGAACGGAGATACTGTGGCTTTAGTAGGTCCTTCCGGAAGCGGAAAGAGTACTCTTGCAAATCTCATGGCAAGATTCTGGGATATCGATTCAGGTGAGATTCTCATAAACGGTACAAGCATCAAGGATGTGCCTTTAAAGAACCTTCTTGAGCAGATCAGTATGGTATTCCAGAATGTATATCTCTTTAAGGATACGGTTTACAACAACATCATTATGGGTAGACCTGATGCCACAAGAGAAGAGGTTATTGAGGCTGCCAAGAAAGCAAGATGCTATGACTTTATCATGTCACTTCCGGATGGTTTTGATACCATGGTCGGAGAGGGCGGCGCTTCTCTTTCAGGCGGTGAGAAGCAGAGAATATCTATTGCAAGATGTATCCTCAAGGATTCACCCATCGTTATTCTGGATGAAGCTACAGCCAGCATCGATGCGGATAACGAGGCGGCAATCCAGCAGGCTATTTCAGAGCTTTGCAAAGGCAAGACTCTTATCATAATCGCTCACAGACTCAAGACCATCAAGGACTCTGATTGCATTCTTGTCGTTAACAATGGTAAAATCGTTGAAAGAGGAAACCATGATGAACTTATGCAAAATGGTGGAATCTACAAGAATTTCGTTGATATCAAGAACAGCGATTCAGGATGGTGTAAGAGGAAGATTGGCTGATTATGGCAGTTAAAGATACCAGCATAGATCCAAGACTATTAAAGAGCGCTACTAAGCATTTTAAGAAAAAAGGCTTTCTTGGGGCTCAGCTTTCGGAGATATGCAAGGATGCAGGGGTTACGACCGGTGCTGTTTACAAGAGATATAAGGGAAAAGGAGAACTGTTTGAAGCTGTCGTCAAAGATACTGTGGATAGCATGAACAGGATCCTTGAGAATGACGGAAGCACTGATCCAAGGAAATTATCGGACGAGGAACTTATAAAGGTATGGTCCAATACCGAGGAAAGTACGAGACTTTGGTATGAGCGCCTGATGGAGATCAAGGATGGGCTTAAGCTCCTTCTGGAGTGTTCGGAAGGCACCAAGTACAGCGGCTTTCACAATGAATGGCTCGACAAGATGTCGGATATAGATTATGAATATCTCAAAGCTCTTCAGGAGAGGAATCTTGCGGATAAGAGCATCACACGCACGGAGCTTCATGTTATAATTACCGCCATGTGGTATCTGTATACGGAACCTATTATTCATGAGATGTCTGACAAGGAAGTTGAGCACCATTGCAAGGTGGTTGGACAGTTGTTTAATTGGAGTAAGGCAATCGGAATAAAAAACAATAATATATGATAAAATGAAGGGGAGATATTTTTCCCCTTCTTTTTTTACAGATTTTAGATTTGAGAGGTAAGTTTTATGTGGCAGATTATTATGATCCCTTTTTTGGGAACAGCGCTTGGCGCAGCCTGTGTTTTTCTTTTCAAAAAAGCTATAGGTGAGAGAGTTCAGAGAGCTCTTACAGGCTTTGCTTCGGGAGTCATGGTGGCAGCATCATTTTTTAGTTTGATATTGCCGGCACTTGATCAGACTGCTGATATGGGAAGAATGGGCTTTATTCCCGTAGGGATAGGCTTTGGAATAGGTATGCTGTTCCTGCTTGTCCTTGATGTGATCACTCCGCATATGCATTTGGATAAATTGGAAGAAGGCCCTAAGAGCGGCCTTAAGAGGACAACCAAGCTGGTTCTTGCTGTGACCCTTCACAATATTCCGGAAGGAATGGCTGTTGGTATAGTGTGCGCCGGTTGGATGAGCGGTAATGAAGCGATTACCTTTACGGGCGCTCTGGCACTTGCACTTGGTATTGCAATCCAGAATTTTCCTGAGGGCGCAATCGTGTCCATGCCACTTCTAGGTGAAGGTATGCCAAAAGGAAAGACCTTCCTGTACGGAGTTCTTTCCGGAATAGTTGAGCCTATCGGTGCGCTTCTTATCATAGCGGCATCAGGTGTTCTTATTCCCACAATGCCCTATCTTCTTAGCTTTGCAGCCGGAGCTATGATCTACGTAGTAGTTGAGGAGCTGATCCCTGAGATGTCAGAGGGTGTTCACTCCAATATAGGAACCATCTGCTTTGCAGCAGGTTTCATTCTCATGATGGCGCTTGACGTTGGACTTGGCTGAGAGTCAAGCCCTACGTATACTGAGATAGGGTGACGATATCTTCGCCAACCCACAGATACAAGGCAAGGAGTGTTTCTTTTCCGGTTTCCATGGAATGTGAATTCATGGAAGGGTGGAGGATTACTTCACCCGGTGCCTTGGAGGCTGTTACGCCGTTTAGTGTCCAGTTGGCGGTTCCCGACAAAACATAATAGAGTTCTGTGGCGGGATGGTTGTGCTCCGGATAAAGAGTATCCGGGGCAATTAATGTAAAGCCAAGACAAAATTTGTCTGATTGAAAAGGCGCTTTGGGGCCTATGAGCTCAGCCCATCCGATGCGGGCGCCAAGCCCCGGGGTATCGCTTCTTTCGTCATAGGAATATTCCCAGGGAAGTACGTCCATGACTTCTCTTAGCATCTCAAGTATCCCTTCCGTGGTCTCATTCCCGTTTTCAAGGGCAGAATCTGCATAGGCCAGAAGTGGAGATGAGCTCTTTTCAAAAGAACCGGTTAAAAGAGGAATATAATGGCCTGAGATTTTATCTATGACATCCCTTATCTTAGCCTTGGGACTTTTGGGGTCAATTGTCTCAGCTTCCTGTTCATCTGATTTTCCATAGCTTCCGCCTGCTGCAAAGATCAGCATCAGCGCATTTTCTATTATCTTTTTGATTTTGTCTTTTGTCTTATTTGGCATAAGATTTCAGTACAACGACTGTATGTCCTATACTGCCTCCCTTTTTCCATATTTCAAAAGCTTCTGTAGCTGTGAGTTTCTTATCTGCAAGTTTACTTTCAATCTCAAAGGCCTTGGCGCCGGAAGTTTCTACGTTGATGCCCTCAAAGGCTGCGGCGAGGTCTTCTGATCTGTAGAAGGTGAAAGGACCGTAGCCTTGAGCCTCTTGATCGGCATATCCGCCTATAACATCCTCGGGTTCTGCCTGAACCTTCCAGCCGTAGGTGAAGATCTCTGACTGCACACCGGCAAGCTCGCCCAGCCTTACAAATGAATCAAGGCTTACTCTTCCGCCCATAAGTGACAGGATAAATCCGTCTTTTGTCAGGAATGAAGATACCTGATTAAGAGCAAGGAAGTGGAGATCTAGCATGTTGGCGTGAACTTCCTTGGGGATGGGCTCTTGTCTTTCCTCCAGGTAGTGACCGCTGTTGCGGCTGTCAGTTACTACCTTGTCCTGGGAAAGAGGGACGTTTGGAAGATTCTCGTATATCACGTCAAAGCGCTGATTTTCGCCATTTGCGCCTTTTCCCCTAAATGGATCGAAGAGATCGCCTGCGCCGTATACAAGGTTAAAAGAACTGTCTGCGGAGTTGTCTCTTACATTGGCAGCAGCTGTGTTTACCACAGAATCCTGAAGATCTGTAAAGCCAAGCTTATGTGCTCCAAGTATCTCTGCGCCTGCAAGAACATCAAGGCCGGGGCCTGTTCCTATGGAGGCAAAAGAGCTGAAGGCTTTGCCGTCATGTTTTTTTCTTGCCAGCTTAAATGCGGGGACTGCGATGAATGCAAGCCAGTCGTTTTCAATGTCGTCGATGTGAGGAAGGTATGCGTGATCCTCAACGGTGATGTTAAACTCTTCCTTCACAAGAGTTGTTTTATCTATATCAAAATACTTCTTGGTATCTACTTTTATACTCATTTTCTTTTACCATCTCTTTCCATGTCAGTCTACAGAAGCGCGAATCGCCTGATCAAAGTCTGCGATGAGATCCTTGGCATCTTCGATTCCTACGGATACTCTGATCATATCTTCCGGGATGCCTGCTGCAAGGCGCTGCTCGGGGCTCATCTGGGAATGAGTGCTGGTAGCGGGATGAAGGACCGAGGTCCTTGCATCACCTACGTGTACAACAAGTGCAGCGACTTTAAGGGATGCGACGAATTTCTTGATGGAATCGCGACCACCCTTAAGTCCGAAAGTTAGAACTCCGCTGGCTCCGTTGTAGTCAAAGTATTTGGCAATGCGGGGATGGTTCTTGTTATCTTCAAGTCCGGGGTAGTTAACCCAGTTTACATTGGGGTTATCCTTGAGGAACTTGGCAAGAGCCAGTGCATTGTCAGAGTGGCGTGGAACGCGAAGGTGCAGCGTCTCGGCTCCCAGGTTAATAAGAAATGCGTTAAGGGGGCTGAGCGTCGGGCCGTAGTCTCTAAGGTACTGGGCGCGGGCTTTGGTTATGAAGGCTGCCTTTCCGAATTTCTCAGTATATGAGGTGTTGGCGTACTGTGCATCGGGATTTACGAAATCAGGGAACTTGCCGTTTGCCCAGTTGTAGTTGCCGCCATCAACAATGATGCCTCCAAGAGCCACAGCGTGTCCGTCAAGGTACTTTGTGCCTGAGTGGATGACTACGTTTGCACCGTGCTTAATGGGCTTGCACAGGAAAGGTGTTGCAAGGGTATTGTCTACAAGGAACGGTACATCAAACTCTTTTGCCAACTTGGAAAACTTGTCGAAATCAAGGATTCCAAGGGCGGGATTTCCAAGTGTCTCACCAAAAAGGATCTTGGTGTTGGGTTTAAATGCTTTTCTAAGTTCCTCCTCAGGTGCTTCGGGATCGACAAAGGTTGTTTCGATGCCGAGCTTTCTGAGTCTTACGTCCAAAAGAGTGTAGGTTCCGCCGTATATTGCATTGGATGCCACGATGTGATCACCCGCCTGAACGATATTGGATATTGCAATGAAAACTGCGGCCTGTCCTGTTGCTGCTGTGAGGGCTCCGACACCGCCTTCGAGAGCAGCTACTTTTGCTTCCAGAGCGTTAAGTGTTGGATTTCCTGTTCTTGAGTATTTATTGCCGCTTTGCTGCAGGGAGAAGAGTCTTTCTACCTCATCGACATCTTCGTATTTGTAAGTTGTTGTCTGGAAAATGGGAAGTACTCTGGGCTCTCCGATTCCGGGTCTGTAGCCAGCCTGTATGCACTTTGTTCCGATCTCCCATTCGTTTATATTTATTTCTTTTGTATCTGCCATATCTTTGCTCCTCCTGTATTGGTCGCGCGCAGTGAGTTTTGTTATCTGATGTCTATACCTTATTACATTTGCAGCGCCCTGACTAATTCATAAAACTTAACGCCTGCGATAGGATATGGCTATTCCTATTTTTGGCACCACAAAAAGTGCGGTAAGTGATAACATAAAAGGGCAGGCATAAATGCCTACCCAACAATAGAAGCGTAATCAGGAGATACAAATATATGAGACCTACACGTACAGAAAAAGAAAATGCAATGAGGGAGAAGATAATCCCGGAACTATATGCCAATGAATACAATAAGTTTATTGGCTTTGAAGTGCTGGAATTAAGCGCAACTTACAGTAAAGCCAGGATCAAGTGCGACAAGAGACTTCATAATACATACGGAAGTATCCACGGCGGAGCGCTGCTGTCCTTTGTTGACGCTATGGCAGGGGCAACAGGCAGTATGAGCGGTTACTACGTTACAACAGTATCTGCCAACTTAAACTTCCTGCTCCCGGCGGTAAATACGGAATATATCTACTGTGAGTGCATGAAGCTCAAGACCGGCAAACACATCTTGGTATTTGATATCAGAGTTACGGATGATAACGGCAATCTCCTTGATAGCGGAGAGTTTTCTTTCTTTGCAAGCAAAGTCCCTGTGCTTGGAGATAATCTCAAATTCTAAGCACAGGGACATAGACCTTTCAGTATTCTTAATTTTCTGAGCTGTTTCCCGTAAGAGCGGACGCATCATCAGATGAAGAGTATAACTCTGATATGAAAGTATCGTAATTCTTGGTAGCTATAAGCTCCTTCCAGTCGTATTTTTTATAGGACTTTATAAGCTTTTTAATTTCTTTTTTGCTCATTGTCTTGTCAGTTTCGCATATATATTCAGTAGGATCACCGAAAAAGAATTGCTTTATTGCGGATAGCGGACCGGAATCTTCATAGTAGTATAATGGCTTCTTCGTATAATAGGTGTGAGTAAGCGGGCCTTCGTCGGGGATTGGCATGTAGTAATCAAAGCTGAATTCCTCCTCCTCCTGACTGGCGTGATAGCAGATAACGCCTGTTCTTTCAGCGTAATAATAATACTCCTCACCTCTCCAACCAAGAGCTCTTGAATCAAGCAGGCAACGGGCGTGATCTTTATCAAAGGTATAAAGAGTATTATGTCTGCCATCATCGCTATATACCAATAATTCAGGAATATCGTCATCGTCTGCATATACAAGTTCAAAACTTGCATTACTGTAGGCGCTTCTGTAGACTTTGGCAATCTGAGCGTAGGCATCCTTGTAATCTGTGTATATGCCATCTGTGTTGCCATCAAGAAGAGTGGCCTTAACACTTTCAACCGTAAAATCCATGCCGTTATTTATGGCTTCATATTCACTATAACCATCAAAACTGCAAAATACATTATCGTTTCTTAGTCCGAAGCGTCCCATGCACATTTTTCCTGTGAATATTAATGGAATGATGCATTTGCTCCCATTAGGATCATCAGTATAACCTATGATAACCAGGTCATCCAGTTGATCTGCGTTAAAGTCAAAGGCGCCGACAGATTCTAGGGTATTTAAGCAGAAATTCTTGTCTTCGGGATATCCCGAGATCCAGACAAAGTCGCTAAAAAGCAGCGCTCCATCTTTGGTGATCACTAAGTTAAGATCGTCTCCGACTTTTTCAAGTTTACATTGAACTGGAGTGTCATACTGTGAGAGCTTTACCTCAAAGGTTTCCCCTTCTGCTACAGTGCCGGAGCTTACATTGTCTTCTGCAAAAGCGGGCAGACTAAATACTGACAACATAAAGGTTGCTGTTATTATTATTGGTAAAAGAAATATTTTTTTCATAATAAGATCAAAATAAAATCCTTTCATAAGTGTTACGAATATAATAACATATAAAAGATAAA
>JAEEXE010000023.1 GCA_016291375.1 Butyrivibrio sp. | reverse complement strand
GCATTCTGTGCAAGCAAGTGTAATTCTTGTACGCATTATCTCACCTCCGGCGTGTACTCTTCTAAATCGCCACAATAATTTTTTGCATAAAAAAAAGACGTAAATCTCATGTCGCTTGTCTAATATAACATACTGTTTTATCTTCGTCAACGATATTTTTATATGTTTTTTTATTGAATAAAAAAGCGAAAAGCCCGCATAACATGCAGGCTTTTAATCACTTCTTTTATTTACCCGAACTTCTCAGCCTCATCGCCCCTTATCCGCAGCCTTTTATTGCAGTCAGCGTTTAACGAAGCGTGTAAAGTTTTAATCAAGTACCTTTTTAAAAGCAGGAATAATCTGTGCTACCACAACAGCCTTAAGCAGATCGAGTGGAATAAAAGGCACGAATCCAAGGAGGAATCCCGTCTTAAGATCATATCCCATAGAATGCATAAGCCAGAGCATTCCGACAACATCAATAATAAGCACACCTATTATCGCACAAACTGTGTATCTGATTCGATTATATGTTTTTCCTTTAATAATAGGAAGAACAAGCATTACAATCGGAAATGCCCATGTATATGCTCCGTAAGGTGCCACAAGATATCCGACTCCGGCGCCTCCTCCGATAAATACGGGAAGTCCGACAACACCAAGAAGGAACCATACTATTCCTATAAGAACAGATTCTCCTAAAGGAAAAAGAAGCGCTATCAGAAATACCATAAAATTCATAAGTGTGATCTTAGGCGCCATAGGAAGCGGTGTGGGAATACTCATATAAGCCGACACACACAAAAGCGCTGCGAACAACGCGCATATAACAAGTCTCTTCGTTGAAATCTTCTTTTCAATAGCAGTATTTACGTTTTCCATATCAAGTCTCCTTTTCTTTTCCACAAGATAGAATAATGGAAAGATTTTTGATTGTCAACCATAATTATTTTGTAGTTGACAATTTCTTTTTTCAGGTTAACAATAGGAAAGACTCATTAATACATGCAAAAGAAATGAAGGTAAGAGACATGACAACTGTAAACGTAGAAGAATTGGCCAAAAAAATAATGGAGGGCTACAAGATCACCAAAGAAGAAGCCCTAAGCCTTGTCGACGCACCCCTTGATGAGCTGTGCGCACAGGCTGATAAATTAAGAGAGCACTTTAACGGCAACAATTTCGATATGTGCGCCATTATGAGTGTAAAGGGAGGCAGATGCAGCGAGAACTGCAAGTTCTGCGCCCAGTCCCAGTGTTCCAAGGCTGAAATTCCCTCTTTTGCAATAAGAGATAGGGATTATGTAGTAGAAGATGCCAAAAAGCACGATGGAATCGGCATCTCACATTATTGTCAGGTATCATCGGGAAGAAAGCTTAATAAAAGCGAGATCGCACAGATATGCGACAATGTAAAAGGCATAGTAAAGGAAACAGGCTTGATTCCTTGCGTTTCGCTTGGCCTTATAGACAAAGAAGATCTGGAAGCATTAAAAGCTGCCGGGGTTAAAAGAGTCCACAACAACATCGAGACAAGCCCCGCACATTTTAAAAAGATCTGCAGCTCACATACAACAGATGACAAGATCAAGGTTATGAAACTCGTTAAGGAAGCAGGCCTTGAGCTCTGTAGTGGCGGTATCTTCGGAATCGGAGAAACCTGGGAAGACAGAATTGACATGGCAATGGAACTTACAAACATTCAGCCGGACTCAATCCCCATCAACATGCTAAAACCCATACAAGGTACACCGATGGAAAGCAGAGATATGCTTGAAAAAGATGAAGTCAGACGGATAGTTGCCATCTTTAAATTTATCCTGCCCAAATCATCCATAAGATTCGCCGCAGGGCGTGATGTTCTGGATGACACAGGCATATGCTGCTTTAAAGGCGGATCAAATGCCACTATAACCGGCAACATGCTGACCGTTAAAGGAATCTCCGTAGAAGAAGACCTTAAAACCATTGAAGAACTCGGCTATCGCCTTGCATAACCCGGCATTTTTATATTTTCACTATGCGATTTATTATATCCGCAGCCAATCTATTCTTAGTGACGGGAGCTTCACCCGGAGTGAACAGCCCCGTCGCTATTTCTTTTAACTCCTTGGGAAAAGAGCTTATATCTGAATCAAAGTTAATCCCGATCCCCACAACTATCCATTGCACAAACCCGGTTTCAAACTCGGTCCCTGCTTCTGTCAGAATACCGCAAAGCTTCTTATCTCCGATAAACAGATCGTTTACAGGCTTGATCCTCGGACGCACTCCGGAGAGCGCTTCAACCGCATCGCACACGCTACTTCCAACCTTCAAAGTCACGGCATCCGACGTAAGCTCAATTCCATCCATATATTCAGGTCTTAGAAGTATGCTCATATACAGCCCGCCCCTCGGGGAATAGAAGCTGTGGTCCTTCCTTCCTCTTCCCATGGTCTGCTCATTTGCGATTATGACAGAGCCATGTTCACCTCCCGCTATAGCAAGCTCTTTTGCCAGGCGGTTCGTAGAACCAACCACATCATAAACGCATATAAGATCCTTGCCCTGATATGCACTCATATGCTCCTTGTCAAGGCACGCAACTATGCCTGCGGCGGAAAGAATATCATTGGAATCCTTAAGCATGTACCCTTTGTTGCTCACTGCTTCGATATCATATCCCTGCTTGCGAAGTTCATTGACCGCCTTCCATACTGCGGTTCTTGACAAAGAAAGTGACTCCGCAATCCCTTCGCCGGAAATATATGTTCCTTTATTTAATTCAAGAAATTCAAGTACCTTTTCTTTGGATGCCATAGAACCCTCTCATCATTCGATAGAAACGCCGCCGTTATCATAATTTATGCGGTATATCCTGCCACTTTCAAATTCTGTTCCTTCTTTAAATAAAGGAGCAAAAAGATCTTTCGAGATCATTTCATTATCTTCTATATATAAATACGAAGCGTGGCTCCGGGCAATCTTATCTGAAAGCGCCTCCGTGCTGTCCGATTCAGCCATAAAGCCGTCGTACACAAGCGCAACAGGAGAAGCCTTGCCACTTATATATGCATTGTGAACCCAGTGATAAGTGTGACCGTCCCTCATCACAAGAACCCTCTTCCCCCACAGTTCTTTATCGGAAAAGACTTTATCAGCCAATACCTTGCCATCTTCTCCGACCATTTCATCCACATACGCAGCATTCTCCCTCATATCCTGTTTATGATCAAAAAGATATCCGTAAATGCCTTTGTAATCAGAAGTCAGAAGCACAAAAACCGCAAAGAAGCAGCACGCAAGCGCTCCGGCAGGCTTCTGCGCCTTCTTATAAAAAATACTTATAAGAAGATACAGCCCGCCAAGTGCAAAGGGACAGCCATATCTTGCGATGGATACTGACATAGCGTAAGCATCAAGGTATTGATCCTCAGTCATAAATATAGAAATATGTGCAAGGAATATGATTCCATAGGTCAAAAGAGCTGTCGCCCCAAGAAACGCCGCAAGTCTTATCGCCTCTTTCTTGTGGACCGCCTTAACTATCGCAAGCACGGCCAACAGGACAAATATTATAACTACTGCAACGCCTGTAGAAATATCAAAAGTAACGTTACTGTCAGCGTGCATAGGCATTGACCAAAATCCCTGCATGAAAAACTTAGCCTTATCGGCAGCATTGGCAGGAGCTTCGTATGCTCCGGAAGTTGCCATCTTAATGCCGGCCCCCGTAAGCTTTGCAACTCGCCTGTTTATAAGACAGAACACAAGCCAGCTAACGTAAACCGCGCCGCTTCCAAGAACAGCCGGTATCATCTTCTTACTCTTTTGGCTATTAATAACAAAATAGAATACCAGCGCATATATCGCCCATTCTATTCCGACGGACTTGGTCAAAAGAAGCATCGAAGTTATGAGGAATATCCTAATATAATAGAAAACCTCATCGCACTTTTCTCTGTCATAAATAAAATACAAAAGCGCTCCGTACACGATGCCCATAGTGATGTCCGCGGGAGTTCCGTAGTACACAATACCACTGAATATCCCCGGAAAAAGAACTATCGAAGCAAATGAAAGTAAGAGTATAAAGCCTTTGGACAGCACCGGCAAAAGAGATCTCTTTTCGCCGGAAGCCTTATCTTTTCCCAAACAAAAATAAGCATCCACGCCTTCCTTAACAGCCCCGTAAAGAGGAAGCAGGAAAACAAGATTCATCGTAAAATAGCCAAAAAACTGAAGGCTCTCATCATAGCTTTTACCTGAAATCCCTGCAAAAAGCGCCTTTATCAGAGAACCTGCCGGAGGATAATCCCCAAATTCAGGTGATACATTGCCGTATTTTCCCGGAAAACCGCCAAGATAGTAAAGCTGCTTAACATCAGATGACCAGAAATTGATGTCATCCCACCAGTTAAAGACCAGATCGGAAGTAAGTAATCTTACCGCCAAAAGAAATACACCAAAGACCACAACCTGAATCCATGGCACAGTCCTTAAAACGCCAACCAGGATTTTCTTTTTATAAAGAAATATTGTTGTCAGGATAATAAAAATCGCAGAAATAACTCCGATCAACCCAATGCCTCTTGCAAATGCAAGCACATAAAGCGCAAGCATCATTACTACCATGGAAACCGGAAGTGTATTATAGATTGTCTCTTTGTATCTGTATGATAAAACGGCGGATAACATAAGTATCGCCGCTATTCCAAGCCCAAAATTCATAGTCTGTCCATCCTTTACATTTCAACATTATAGTATGAGGAGGCAGACAAAAGCAATTTCTCTCTTGTAATCTTAATTTTTTATAAAGTCATCGGTTTTTTGATAAAAATATGTTGACAATTGACCAAATAAAAATATAATGTAAGTAACTAAAGGTGGCTAAACATGCCCTCGTGCGATTGATGCCAATGGAATGGCAGAATCTACATTGCGCACGTTATCAAGGAAGAAAGGAGGGGCACGTATGGCAGGCATATCTTTAAATGGCGTATATAACCATTTCATACAGGATTACGTATCCAAAGATGTCACACATGCTGACGCGCATCGCAAGGATGAGCTTCGGGATGTGTATAAGTCTATTGCTAAACATAACAAACAATCCCCTCTTTATCTTTTGACCAATGACGACGAATCACGCAATGATGCGATTGATATAAAAGAACGCGCAAGGCAGCTTCAGGGTAATATTTTCAGCTTGAGCGATCAGGATGACAGATCTTCCCTAACTCACACCTCTGCTTACACAACTGACCAGAACAGAGTTGCCGCTTCTTATATAGGCAAGACTCCGGATCAGGACGTGGGCGTTATCGGATTTGACATCGAGGTAACCCAGCTTGCTTCCATTCAGATCAACCGCGGGCATCCCCTTCCTATGGAAGAAGCTTCCGCACTTTCTACAGGAAGCTATGCATTTGACGTAAGACTTGGGAATCAGGAATTTGAATTCCAGTTTAATATCTACGATTCAGACAAGAACATAGATGTACTTCAGAAACTGGAAAGACTTATAAATAAAGCTGATGTAGGTTTATCAGCCAAGATCACGGAATTCGAGAACGGGTTTGGTGCACTTGAGATAGCTTCTCACAGAACCGGACTTAGAGAAGATTCTCACAACCAGTTCGATATATACGAGACTTCCGGCGATCTCAGCAAAGGATCCGTTTCAACACTTGGTCTTGATAATATTGTAAAACCGGCAACAAACGCCCTCTTTACTCTTAACGGAGAGGAAAAGAGTGCTGTATCCAACCACTTTACGGTTGGTTCCAAATTCGACATACAGATCAGCGACGTGACAGATCCGGGCAAACCTATACATGTAGGTGTTATGAAGGATAACGAAGCGCTTCGCCATCACATAATGTCGATCATGGAAAGCTACAACAGATTCATTACCGACCCTGTGGGAGTTGAGAACGATAAGTTCAAGAGTGACAGAGTAAAGAATGAAGCGATCGGCATTGCCAAGCTTTATATGACAGGCTGTGAAGATATTGGTCTATCATTTACAAGCGAAGGTACCATAAATGTCGACGAAGAGATGTTAAAGCAAGCCATCGAGGCATCACTTGATAACAAGCAGCTTTCATCTATCAAGAACTTTACGGATGCACTAATTAAGAAGGCAAAAGACATATCGGTTGATCCCATGAAGTACATAGACAGGCCGGTTGTTAATTACAAAAATCCCGAATCAACCAAGAATGTCGCATCACCTTACATAACAAGCGAATATTCAGGAATGATGTTCAATAACTACAGCTAAGATAAGGCACCCTTAAGTCACCTATCCGCGGGTAGGAGACTTGATCTCATAGAAAAGAAGCAGCACGCTCCATCAGCGTGCTGCTTCTTTGTGTTTAGTCTTTAAGAGATGCGCACATATCAAGCGCAGCCCTTACAACCTGATCCATATTGTAATACTTGTACTGACCAAGTCTTCCGCCAAAGAGGATATTGGGAAATTCCTTGGCAAGTTCTGTATACTTCATGTAAAGCTCATTGTTCTTGTCATCATTCATAGGATAATAAGGCTCATCACCATGCTTCCAGTCTGCAGGATACTCTCTTGTGATGATAGTTCCCTTGCCCTGACCGTACTCAAAATGCTTGTGCTCAATGATCCTGGTGTATGGAATCTCCCTCTCTGTATAGTTAACAACCGCATTACCCTGATAATTGTCAACATCCGGAAGATCCTCAGTCTCGAATCTAAGAGATCTGTACTCAAGAGTTCCGAGCTTATATCCAAAGAATTCATCGATCATTCCGGTGAAAAGAATCTTACCAAAAGAGTCTCCGTTTACGGATTCAAAAGGCTCAGCAGGAACATTTCCCTCAAGCTTAACAAAATCATAGTAATCAACTCCGGTCTTAACTGTGATGCTGCCGCTTACAGTCTCATCTCCTACAAGGAGCAATATCTTCTCAACCATCTTGGTATATCCACCCATGGGAATGCCCTGGAATCTGTCGTTAAAATAGTTGTTGTCGTAGATAAATCTCATGGGAAGACGCTTAATGATAAACGCGGGAAGCTCTGTGCAATCTCTGCCCCACTGCTTCTCAGTATAGCCCTTAACAAGCTTTTCGTAGATATCACGACCCGCAAGAGAAAGAGCCTGCTCCTCAAGATTATCTGCAGTGAAGGTATCCGTTCCCTTCTTCTCATTGATCTTCTTTTTCTCCTCTTGGGTCTGCTTATCAATAATAGCCTTAGCCTCAGCCGGAGTCTTAATATTCCACATCTTGCTGAAAGTATTCATGTTAAAAGGAAGATTGTAGAGTTCATCCTTATAAACAGCAACAGGGCTGTTGATGTAATTATTGAACTCGGCAAATCTGTTCACATATTCCCATACTTCCTTATCTGATGTGTGAAAAATATGTGCACCGTATTTATGTACATTGATGCCCATCTTCTCTTCTGTATAAATATTACCGGCAATATTATCTCTTTTGTCTATAACGAGCACATCCTTGCCGTTCTCAGCCATGTAACGGGCAAAAACAGCACCGAAAAGGCCTGCTCCCACAACTAAATAATCGTATTTCATCTATTATCCTCCATATCAAATATAGATTTTCATATTCATATCCAAGATGCGATGTCTTAATACAAAAACACCGCGGATTTCATTATACCAAATCCGCGGTGCTTTTAATACCTTTATTATGCTGTGGCCACAGAGAACCTATATCAGTCAGCCTGATACTTATCAAGCTGTGAGAAATCTCCCATCATATCGAGGATCTTCTTACGTCCGGCCTTGTTGAGCTTAACGTACTGCTGCATAACACGATTCTCTACGATCTTCTTTCCAAGATCTGTTCCCTGCTCAAGTGTTGAGAAATCAACGGGGTTAAGGTTAAGACGATCGCACATCTTGATAACTGTGCCGTAAGCCATTCCTTCGATTCCCCTATCTAAAGCGGTAACAAGAGTGCTGTAAGGGATAGACATATCAATAGCAAACTGTCTGACACTCTTGTACTGCTGTAAAATCTCTTTCTTTAAAATCTCAGCTTTAGTCATATTAAAAAAACCTCCTGATATATTTTTATTCACATGTGAATGTCTTTTCTTTTGCAAAGACAAGTCTACCACATTGACGTAATTTCGTCATTCACTTTTTGTGGGAATTTTCACATAAAAATTCATTAAGATTGCCCACTCATTTTTGGCATTTTAACGAAAATCCAGCAAGATACAATAATTTGCTAAAGTGTTCACACATTTTTCACAACTCACAGTTATAATGAAGACTTTTTAACGTTAACGCTTCCAACATCAGACGCACACGCATGCGGCAATTTTCCACACAATAGACGAAAAAACAAACAGCACAAAAGTGCTGTTTATCATAAATTAATGTATGCTTTTTAGTATTTCCGTATATTCTTTCATTCTGTCGAGTTCTTTACTTCTTTTATCCTATTGGACAAAAATGCCAAGACCTCATTGTAGCTATCTTTCGGAATACTATATACTTTATGGACATTTCCATCGCATTGAACGTCAATTGCGCCCATTTTCTTCTTAATGCCCACAACATTCTTGTAGTACACGATCTCTTTTATCATACTGGTATCGGCGGTAAACTCACATCTCTCATCGTAGATGGACAGAACCCCCTCTTTAAATCCACTTGTAACTCTGAATTCGTAGTCAGGATCATCATTTCCAAGAAGAGTATCAAAGCCCTTCCTGTCATTTTCCATAACCATAACAGGCTCTGTCAGACTCATGGTATTAATTCTAAACTCCGCGCCGTTATCCACATATTTGGTAACTCCCGTCTCGATAAGACCGGAAAGTGAGTTAAAATAAGCCTTTATGGCATAGCTTGAATTGACAAGAAGTGTGATAGTCTTATTTCTGACCTTCTGCCTGAACCTGAGCGCATGAAATCCCGCTTTTGTCGCAAAGCAGATGCTCTCTCCGGGCCTGACCTCATAGAGTTCCCTATCATCCAGGAAAACCATCATATTAGGATCACCCATGGACCTCTGGCCAACGCATTCTATCTGTATCACATATTCTTTTCCATCCTCAAAGAGCCTGCTGCCGCACATGGGGCAGAACTTGATCTTGAGGTTCATCTTATCCGGGAACTCCCGATTACAATTAGGACAATTCATGCAGTATCTCCCATCAATCCACACTTTTTAGCGGCTTGTCCTTTTTTATGTTTCTCCGCTCTCATTTTGCTCGTCGGAAGAAGAGTTAAGCAGATTCTTGACAACCTCATCGGTTTCTCTAAGCTCAGAATCAAAGCCGGAAGCATTGACATTGATAATGTCGCGCTCTCCCTCTGATTGAGAATCATCTCCCGCTCCAAGCCACACACCGTCAGGCTTAAGGTATCTCATAACCTGTCCCATGCTAACTTCGCCCTTGGGTGCTATTACCACGTCAAAAGACCTGTCGCTCCAAGGAAGTTTCATGGCATTGGTATCTCCCCAGGCAACATCATCTGCAAGCCTCTTGGAAATACCGGCTTCAAAAGAATTTCTGCACACTCCGGCTATAAAAGTCTCCGGACAGCTACTCTTTATGTACGAAGCCGTGGATCCGAAACCGCAGGTGAAATCAACAACTCTAAGACTTCCCTTCTTTTCTTTTACCATGGCGATGACTTCGTCAGCCACTTCAAACCAGGGAAGCGAATAGCCCCAGATGTCAAAGCCCCATTTCTCCTTAAATTTCTCTCTTCCACGTTCAAGGGCATCCTCTTGCCCCTCAAAGCCGGATCCTCCGTTATGATAGACAAAAGCATTCTTGCATACAAGCTGCGCAAAGCCTGCTCTGGCAAGCCTGATTCCAAGATCGTCGTCCTCAAAATATCCGGGTGAAAAGACTTCATCAAACACCTTCAGATCCTTGGCAACTTCATTGATCGCCTGACAGGATACAAGAAGAGCAAAGCCCGTAAGTCTGAATCTCTTAATATATGCATTTCTCATTGGATATGAATGATCGTGAGCATAGGCTTTAAAAATCTCATAGCTCTTCTCAAAGCCAAGCTCTCTGTGCCACATATCCTTAACTTCTTTTCCCGCGTATTTGTAGAATTCGGAAGGAGGAAGCTCTTGAAGAGAAGCACTGTTGGAAAGAGGTCCCACAGCGCCAACGTCCCTGTTATCGTAAAGCCCCATCCTTAGGAAGAAAAGAGCATTTCTGGTAAGACATGCATCGTTATTCAGATAAAAGATATCATTTTCCTTGTTGCAGTATTTGGTACCGAGATTGCACCCCTTGGGGAAACCAAGGTTTTCATCGCAGGCGATGACCTTTATATCAAAATCCGAATTATCTTTTTTATCCCTGAGATACTCAACAACACCCTCCTCAGTAGAGGCGTTGTCCACAACAACTATCTCGCAGCTACTCTTTGGAACATACTTCTCGATCGACTCGATACATTTTTTCAGAAGCTCAAGGTCGTTGTAGGACAGGATCATAATGCTGGTATTGCGCACTCTAAATCCCGGAGAATTGATTATTTCGTCAAAAGAATCCTCTATAACCCTCCTGTCCTCTGTATTATCGCAGTAGAAAAGAGCTCTCTCCATGCACAGATACGCCTTGTTAACATTGATATCCTTGTAGTATAGTCCAAGCATGTAAAAAAGCTCGTAGTTCGAGCCATCATAGGCAATTCCACGAGCTAAGGCATCAAATTCAGCCGTGTCATCACCCAGAGCCTCCCATATCGAAGCCTCCAACACGCACAGCTTTGCCGCATCTATATTATTTTTCTCATCAATATGCAGATATTCATCCTGAAGCTCATAAAGAGCCTCTCTGTAATCACCTTCCCCGATAAGATTAGTCAGCTTCTCGTACATTGTTATCCCCCGTTATTCCAGTCTTTCTCCTGTCATGTGTCTTGTAATACTCTGATTTATCCTTATACATGAGCTTATCAATATCACTCATGAAATTAGCTTTATCGTCATCAAAATCAAAAACGGTACCGCCTATAGCTGCTGAGAGCTTATATGGCTTGCCGGATATATCATTATAGTGATCTATCGCTTCAGAAATCTTATATTTACAGGCTGTTACCGCTTCCTGGCTGACCATATCAAGTACGATTATAAACTCATCCCCGGCAAACCTGATAACAACGCCCTTGTTGCCGGTAACGCCTCTTAATATATTGGCTACTGCTATAAGCGCGTTATCACCCTCTGAGTGTGAGAAATTGTCGTTTATCTTCTTAAAACCGTTCATATCAAGCATAAGCGCCGCGTACTCGCCGCCGCGCCTCCTTGCCATATTTATGAACTCATCAAGATAAAACCTGTTATAGGCACCTGTAAGTTTATCCAGATAGATGCTCTCATTCTGAAGGCAGATGGCAATCTCACAGAAAGCCACTCCCACGCAAGGCCATATCAGAGAAATCCCGTAAACAAGCGACTGCACGATCATTCCAACAACAATAGGAACCAGAAACTGCCATGCGGGAAAGAACTTAAGAAATCTCCCCCTTATCCTGGCAAAAATATAAACAACAAGTCCATATCCCAGGAAAAAGAGCTCCACTCCAATATAGAGCCAGTAAAGCCCTAAGCGGTAATATGAATTATTCTCATTAACTCCGAAAACAACCGGGTAAAAAATATTGATAATAAGAACCAGAAGTTCTATCACACAAACAATATTGATAAGACCTCTGTTAAAGTCAGACTGCGTCTCATTGATATGTCTCTCAATAAGTGTAATATATCCGGGTCCTATGATTATATTCAGAAAAAACAGAATGGTGTTGCTGACATATACTCCCATACGAGCAAGTGAGCCGGGCTGACCATCCAAAAAAGATGCGATTGGATCAAACACACATCCGACCATAACCGCAAAAATCATGATAAGCAAAATACCGCTCTCAGAATTCTTGGTCTGAAGTCTCCACCCCTTACTGAGAAGCAAACCTACCATCAGCATAAATCCAACTATATTAGATGCAAAAACAGACGTAATATCAATCATAAATACTCATCCATAATCTCAAACTCAATATAGTTACATTGCCGGTTCTCGCGTTTAAATGTGCTTAAACACAAGAAATCTCCGCTATCTTAATGGTATCTTTTGTATTGTCATATGTCAATAAAGCTATTTCTTAAACTTTTTTCAAAAGAGATCTTGGGAACAAAACCCGTATCTCTTTTAAGCTTATCTACAGAAGGTTTTAAGCTCACAAAAGGATCAGCCTTGGCGCCATAATGAATAAGATTCTTATCTGCAGAAAGAACCTTTGCTGCGCTCTCAACAAATTCAGAAAGCCTGCGATAATCGCCGCTTGCTATGTTATAGCTCTCGCCGTTCTTACCCTTTTCACCCAAAAGAACTATCGCCTCAGCCGCATCAGAAGCATCAAGATAATCCCAGTACTGCTCGCAGGAGCTTAAGTTTATCTCCTGCCCCGCAAGAAGCTTGTGGCACAGATCGGGAAGCATGCGTCCGGAGGGTTCATACTTACCTATAAGGCTGAATATCCTGCCCCATACAAAGTCGATTCCAAGGATCCTTGCTTTACTCTTAAGCAGATGATACGCTGCTGCCTTGCAGCTTCCATAGGCTGTAAAAGGAACAAGCGGTGTATCTTCGGTAATAACGCTTTGGCACACGCCGTATTCTGCCTGAGAACCGATGCCTATGAAACGCACCTTGCTATATGCGGTATTTCTTTCTTCCATACGTGCTATTGCCGCCGCAGAATCCATAGCCTTTAATGACGCCTCAACATTGGCATACTGCGTCTCAAAGTCGTCTCTTCCTCCGCCCCAGGATAAATGGAAAAAAAGTATATGATCGGCGCCTTTGATATCATCTGCCTCCACATACTCATGTATCCTGTCGTATTCATCCATATTAAGAAGAATCTTCTTAAGAAAAGAAGATTCCTCAAATCTGTCATTATGTACAGAGCCCTCTCTGCATACCGCGTAGACCCTGTATCCCTTTGAAAGGAGATTCTCCGTCACACCGGCTCCGGCAAATCCGAAAGCTCCCGTGACAATGGCTATCTTACGCCCTGTGCTCATAAGCATACGTCCTTGATAACTTTGATCATGAAATCAATCTTGGCATCTGAAAGTCCCGGATATACTCCGATCCAGAATGCGTTGTTCATAACAGAATCAGTAACTGTAAGATCTCCCACAACTCTGTAGTCGCAGTCCTCACCATCTCCGCACTTAAACTCGTTAAAGCAAGGATGTTTTGTAACATTACCGCTAAAGAGAAGTCTTGTCTGGATATTGTTATCCTCAAGAGCCTTGGTAATAGCATTTCTTGTAAGAGGATTACCCTTGCCGTCCTTAGCTCCCTCTTTTACTATCATAATAAATCCAAACCATGAAGGATTGCTGTTCTGTGCAGGTTCAGGAAGAGTCAAAACATTACTAAGCTCTGAAAGCCCGTCATGGAGCTTCTTCCAGTTGTTTCTTCTGGCATTTGCAAAAGGAACCATCTTATCCAGCTGAGCACAACCTACAGCAGCCTGCATATCTGTAGCCTTTAAGTTGTAGCCAAGATGGCTGTAAACATATTTATGATCATAGCCCTTTGGAAGCTGACCAAACTGGCCATCAAATCTATGGCCGCAGAAATTATCTTTTCCGGGAGGACAGATACAATCTCTTCCCCAGTCACGGTAGCTCCTGATAAGTCTGTGAAGAAGCGGGTTGTTGGTATATACACAGCCGCCCTCTCCCATAGTGATGTGGTGAGGAGGATAGAAACTGGAAGTTCCGATATCTCCCCAGGTTCCTGTAAATCTTGTCTCGCCGTCTATCGTATATTCAGAGCCGAGAGCATCGCAATTATCCTCTACAAGCCAGAGCTCATGCTTATCGCAGAACTCCTTAACTGCCTTAAGATCAAAAGGATTACCAAGTGTATGTGCGATCATTACAGCCTTAGTCTTAGGTGAAAGAGCTTTCTCAAGCATATCTACATTGATGTTGTACTGAGGAACAGTCACATCCACAAACACAGGAATCGCGCCGTATTGCATGATAGGAGCGATAGTGGTGGGGAATCCGCAGGCTACAGTAATAACTTCATCGCCTCTCTTAACCCTGCGCTCACCAAGCTCAGTTGCAGTAAGTGCCATGAAGGCTATAAGATTGGCAGATGATCCGCTGTTTACAAGACTTGCGAACTTAACATTTAAAAGCTTTGCAAATCTGTCCTCAAATTCATCTGTATATCTTCCGGCTGTAAGCCAGAAATCAAGAGATGAGTCAACAAGGTTCATAACCTCTTTCTCATCAAAAACTCTTCCTGAATAGGGAATCCTGTCTCCCTCACTAAACTTATCCTTATCAGTCTTAAGAAAGCGCTCATAGTAGTCCTTTACAAGTTCAAGTATCTGCTCTCTTGCCATCTGCTGTTCATTACTCATTAAATCAAATCTCCTAGGTTAAATCTTTTTACTTAAAATACTCTGATATCTGCTTCTCCATGCAGGAGATGCCTTCGCCCGCAAAATAGGCATAAGTCCACTCTGCGGTAGCACGTACCGCATCATCTATGTTCCATTTTGGAGCCCACTTAAGTCTACTCTTTATCTTGGAACAGTCAAGTTTGAGGTAATTTGCCTCATGAGGTCCGCCGTCCGGGCGTATCTCTATCTCAAGCTCATTGGGATAAGCGCAGTTCTTGGTAGCGCCCTTAACAAGCCTATTCCACTCATCTGCATAGCTCTTTGCCAGTTTTCCTGCAGTCACCGCATCGTCGTCATTTGGCCCCACATTGTAAAAACCTGCATAGCTCCTATCTTCATACTGAAGCTGCGCCAGCAAAAGATATGCAGACAAAGCTTCCAGAACATGCTGGAAAGGTCTTGTGGAATCAGGGTTTCTAAGAATTATCTTATCTCCCTTCATAGCCGCTCTTACGCAGTCGGGAATTAATCTGTCATTGGCAAAATCTCCTCCGCCTATGACATTTCCCGCTCTTGCGGTCGATGTAGCGATCCCAAGCTCATTCAAAAATGAATTGATATAGGAATGTGTCACAAGCTCGGAACAGGATTTGGAATTGGAATAAGGGTCAAAGCCGTCGAGCTTCTCATCCTCTCTGTATCCCCATTCCCACTCATTGTTCTGATAAACCTTGTCCGTTGTGACATTAAGAAAAGACTTAACGCTATCCGAAAGCCTTACGCACTCACAGATATTAACTGTGCCCATCACGTTGGTCTCATAGGTATAGCGCGGGTCTTTATAGGAATCTCTAACAATAGGCTGCGCCGCAAGATGAAATACTATCTCGGGCCTGACCATATCAAAATACTCTTTTAACTCATCATAATCTCTGATATCTCCAAGATGCGAATCCATGATATTCTCTATATCCGCGATCTTGTACAGACTCTCATTGTCATCAGACGCAGGAAGAGCGTATCCATGTACATCCGCTCCTGCCATAACAAGAATCTTGGAAAGCCAGCTCCCTTTAAATCCGGTATGACCGGTTATGAGAACTCTTTTTCCTTTGTAAAAATCTAACATCATTCACCTTTCTCACACTGGGCTGCTTCTCTCTCATAGTCCGCAGCCTGTTCCTCATTACCCAGCGCTCTGTAGCACTTTGCAAGGGCAAGTCTCGGAAGCTCTCTGCACTTTTTTATATCAAGGATACTCTCGCACTCATAGGCTCCGTTGTAGAACCATATGATCGCTTCGTCGTAATCCTTTTTAGCATAATAATATTCGCCCAGTTCATAGCACATCTCACTGGACATATTGGTCGTGGCATCCTTAAGAGAATACTTAAGAAGCGCAGCCGCATCATCTTCAAGGACTGCTATATGCGCCAGAACGCAGCTGGCCTCCTTGATCTCATCCATATCTCTGTCGGTGTCGCAGACAGATCCTTCAAAAAAGGCTTTGGCTTTAATAAAATCATCGTCCGTTCCGCCCATAAACAGCTCTCTGGCATACATATCGTGAAGCCTCTTGGAAATATATCTTCCATCATCGATTGCCTTTCTAAATGAGGCAAGATCACGGCCCGCATGATTCTCTCTTGGTCTATGGATAATCTCTATATCGCTGTTACATACGACGGGTTCAAGTGAAACCTGCTCATGAATGGGATCTTCCCACACAAAATGTCTTACTCGCTTAAAGAGCTTGGGTCTGAGTTCTCTGTCGTAGTTGTAGACAGTTCTAAAAGACAACTGATTGCAATAATACATCTGAACGATATCAATATCAAGTTCTGCAATGTCCTCTTTTAGCTTAATGAATCTCTGACGATTCTCCTCATCCAGCTCCTCGTCTGCATCGGCAGCATAAATATAGTCACAGGTTGCAAGAGAAAAAGAGTAGTTCCTTGCCTCACTGAAATCTCCGGTCCACTTATAATCATAGACTTTTGCACCGTAGGACTTAGCGATTTCTTTGGTCTTGTCCGTTGATCCGGTGTCCACAACGATCATCTCATCAACGATACCCTCAAGACTCTTAAGGCATCTTCCAAGACTCTCCTCTTCGTTCTTAACTATCATGCAAAGACTTACTGTAACCATATCTCCCCTCCGATTGCGTGTAATCTCTCCGCCGCTTTACACAATAATTTTACATTATAATGCGCATTCTTTCTATAGTAAGGTGGTTACTTAATACGAGTTAATGTATCTGTTCCGCTAAAATCTTTATATGAGAAATCTATGTCAACAAACGTAGCACCATAGGGTCCAATATCGTATGGATTAAACCTATATGTGACTTTATCATCATAAAAAAATATATTCGAACTATCAAAAGAAATTATGTCGTAAGCATCCTTGTATGCTTCATCAGCGCTTTTTGCATAAAAATCATCAGGACGCTTGGCATACTCTTCCTTAACCTTTTCTGCAACCAATGCCTTAAGTTCTTCCTCTGTACACTTGGTAAAGTTCTGTGCCTTAAGTGACTCTCCGGTGGAAAGATCATATATTATCTGGTCAGCAGATGACATTCCATGAACGCCGCCCGTGTAATAATAATAACTAGTATCTATCAGTAAATATCTGTTATCTATAATATGAACCTCGTCACAAAACGTCGATCCGGCACCGGGGTTTCCTTCCACTTCCTCTTTATGATAATCACATTCACTGTCATCAGCAGGAAGAGATGGTGCTATGCCGTCATATGCATCTTCTTCACTTTGCCCGCCAATAATGCCCTCGTATTTCAAGCCCTCAGACATTTTTCCTCGCAGTTCTTCATTTATCTTTAATGCATGTTCAGAATATTTGGAATCAAGTTGGAACGCTTCACTTATATGCGACTCAAGCACTGTACCGCAGAAGGGA
Organism: Butyrivibrio sp.; assembly: GCA_016291375.1. Classification (GTDB taxonomy): domain Bacteria; phylum Bacillota; class Clostridia; order Lachnospirales; family Lachnospiraceae; genus Butyrivibrio. Next base: position 30,402 of record JAEEXE010000023.1, on the reverse strand, counting down.
CACGCATATTCCTTTTCTGTGCTTAAGACAACTCCGTAAGGAGCAATCTCCTTTTCTACCTTAATCCCCTCTTTTGCAAGCTTAGCTGTGTCTAATCCGTATGAAGCAAGGTCACCCGAAAAAGATCCTGCTGTGCTTGTTTCTGAGGTTGCTGCAGAAGCATCGGTTGTGCTTCCATCCGCTGATGCATCGCCTGCTTTTGCATTCTCTGCAGTTTCATCAACGTTTTCTACATCATGTGATTCTGTAGAAGTGCTAATACTCTCGGTTCCAATATCTAAGTCCTCTCCGGCATTACTGCAGCCAACCAGTGCAATCGATGCAAGCATGCACAAAAGATACTTAAGGTTTCTTAAATTTTTTTTCATCATTTTTCTCTTTCCCTTTTTACCGTTTTTTTGTATCAAGCAATAATACGTTAACATATTTTAACATTTATGTCAATTTTAACTTCTATTGCCCCCACAACAAGATTATAGTAAAATCGTATAGTAATGATAAATAAGGCGGGTTTGTTTCTATGGCTAAGAATAGATTCTTTACATATATCATAATTTTTTCTGTTTTCATATCTTCTATATGCGGCTGTTCCGCTTCCACTGCTTCAAACAGCACACCCGCACAGGAAGCAGAGTCTTTTGACGGAAAGGACTATATCGAAGAATCCTCTCTGACAAGTGCCGGCGAAGATATAGAAGCCGCGGTGGCAGATTATACCCCCATAAACAATTACGACTCGGAACTCAGCGTTCCAACTTATATAACCAAAGTCGATGATACCTGGTTCATCGTGGACTGTTACCACAACAGAGTCATCTATTCCAAAGAGCTTGGCGCTCCCCTAAACAACTGGCTTATCATGTCTTCTGAGGCAACGCAGCCGCACACAATGGCAAGTGACGGTGTTGTGTATCTCATCGATGACACAGAGAACAACAGAGTTCTCGTTTATGAAAAAAAAGATGATAAATTTATCTACACTCAGCGTTTTAATGATATCGGACACAGGCCTCACTACACCGTATATGACAAGGCGACAGATACCTTCTATGTATGGAGTTCAGTAACAGGAGAGCTCTTTTGCTTTAGACGTGATGCTTCCACAGACAGGGTTTATCTTACGGATAAGCGTGTGATCTCAAGCCTTGACGGTATTTACGTAAGATCTTTTTCCATAATAGACGGTGACATCTATTTCGTATCAGGAGTCTCCGACTCACAGCCTGATGCCAAGATATTAAGATGTGATCTTGAAACCCTTGATATCAAGGAAGAATACCCTGTTCCCGATGAGATTGCGGGAATGGTTCAGCTAACCAAAATAGACAAAGGCTTCCTTGTCACTGTCTCAACGGATAAATCCGGCGATCAGAGCAAGGCTACAATTGTAGAGACCCCGTCTCTTAAAGATCTTTCAAAGGGAAAATACACTGACATTTACTCCGACTATTTTATCGGAGGCGGAACTCCTTATTACATCTCAAATGTTGATGATACCTACTTTCTTACGGAGCACCGTATCAAAGAGCACTCCATCTGGTCTTTTAAGGCAGCGGGTAAAAACATTACTGATGTCAATTCGCTATATTAATTTTCATAAGATTGATTTTGAGTGATCTATTTAGGCGTATTTTTCCTGTAAAAATTCAAGATTTTCTGCATTTCCCACTTCCTAAATCACTTTAATACTAGTAAAATAGGAAAGGGGAGATAAACAAGAATGAAGATAATTACAAACGCTAAATCGTTAATGACATTGTATAAAGATTACCGCACAATGAACAGCGATGAGCTTGACGATTTCTACCAGTCCAAGTGCGACTATTATCAGGACTATGTAGGCATCAGCCTGATTGCAGGTTCCTTATGCTCTATTCTCTATATCATCTCGGACTACTTCCTTAACGGAAGCTTCCTTCCGACACTGATCCCAAGATTTTCAATTCTCGCTGTTCTTATATTGTTCCTGGTAATAACAAACTTCTTTAAGAACAGACGTATTACTGTTCTGATAGATTATGTGATGGGACATGCTATGGTCCTTGCAACCATCTGGTCAATATATCACCTTAATATCAAAGTTCATGCAAGCGAAGGCTTCATCATTATGAACCTGATATTCATAACTCTCGGCTTTGTCTCAAGACCACGAGAAATAGCACTTTCATCACTTACATTCATACTTGAAATACTTATTTCAAACACTTTTAATCATTATGAAAATCTGGATATAATAATCGCGCTCCAGATTCCATGCGCAATAGCTGTATTCTGTTCGCACTGCCTACTTACTCTTGTATATCTTGATCACTACAGAGTCCAACAAAAACTGGAACTTGCAATGGTTACCGATCCTCTTACACAGGTTTATAACAGACATTTACTTGAAAAGATCGTAACGAAAAATGCTCTTATAGATGCAAAAGAGCCTGTGACGATTGCAATGCTCGATATTGATTTCTTCAAACAGGTAAACGATGAACACGGACACTACACCGGAGACTTAACTCTCCTTTATATGGGGCAGATGCTTTCAAAGCAGACACATGAAGATGATTATGTAATACGTTTCGGCGGAGAAGAATTTATCATCATCTTAAAGAACTGCGATGTCAACAATGCCTGCGCTCGTATGGAACAGTTTAGACGAGACATAGAAGTTTCCAAGGAAACTCCGGTTCCGTTTACCATCTCGGTTGGAATATCCAAATATACCGGAGACTTTGCTAAGACGATCCAGAATGTAGATCACGCGCTGTATAAAGCCAAAAATTCAGGCAGAAACTGCGTAGTGGTTGTGTAAGAATCCAGGCAATACTTAGAAGCAAAAATAATCCGGTCTCACTTCTGCTCGTTGTGATTTGTTAGAAACAAAAAACGATAAATGCCTCATTTCATGTCATTCATAGAAATCGGCATTTATCGTTTTTTTATTTCACAAATCATCGCCTCGTGCGAATGATTCGCCCGTCTTATCTTTTGCTCCGAAATATTGCTTGGAATCTTACTCCTCAGTAGTATCTCCTACGGGCTTTCCTCCTGTGGCTAACCATTTAAGATATGCGTTGATAAACGGATCTAATTCTCCATCTAATACTCCATCTGCATTAGATGCTTTAAATCCGGTTCTTGTGTCATTTACCATAGTATATGGCTGAAGTACATAGGAACGGATCTGGCTGCCCCATGCGTTATCCTTAACTTCACCACGGATACCGTCAAGCTTGGCCTGGTTCTCTTCCTGCTTCATGATAAAGAGCTTAGCCTTCAGCATCTGCATAGCCTTGTCTTTATTCTGGAACTGTGAACGCTCATTCTGACAAGCAACTACAACACCTGTAGGAATATGTGTGATACGTACAGCGGATGATGTCTTGTTGATGTGCTGTCCGCCGGCACCACTTGAACGATATGTATCAATTCTAAGATCATCAGGATTGATCTCGATATCAACGTCTTCTTCTATGTCAGGCATAACGTCGCAGGAAACGAAAGATGTCTGTCTCTTAGCCTGCGCGTTGAAAGGACTGATACGAACAAGTCTGTGAACACCGTGCTCAGACTTAAGAAGTCCGTAAGCATTGGTTCCTGAAATCTGGAATGTAACTGACTTAATTCCGGCCTCGTCGCCATCAAGAAGGTCAAGCACTTCTGTTGTAAATCCCTTGCGCTCTGCCCATCTTGTGTACATACGATAAAGCATGCTGGCCCAGTCACAAGCTTCCGTTCCGCCTGCTCCCGCATTAAGTCTTAAGATAACATCATATTTGTCATAAGGCTGATTAAGAAGATTGCTGATACGGATATTCTCAAGAGTATTCTCGAAATCATCAAGCTCAGATCTGATCTCTGCAGCCATATCCTCATCGTCTACACCCTCTGCGTTCTGCATATCGATAAGATCGATGATATCGCCGTACTGGTTATTGAGTTTCTCAATGCCTGCGACAAGATCCTGCATGTTCTTAAGATCTTTGGTCTTCTTATTGGCTTTCTCAGCGTTGTCCCAAAAGCCCGGCTCCTCCATCTCACGGGAGAGCTCTTCTATAATCTTCTTCTTGGAATTCAGATCAAGTGACGCAGTAACTTCGTCAAGAGTTCCGCGCAGATTCTGAATCTCTACTTTCATTTGATCAAGTACTACCATTTTTACTACCTCTTACGCCCTTCCACAGCAATTCTTATATTTTTTGCCGCTTCCGCAAGGACATGGATCGTTGGGATAAACCTTGGCTTCCACTCTCTTAACGGGAGCCTTGGGAGCGGAGTCATCCTTGTTGGTTCCTGTAACCTTGGCAACCTGCTCACGCTCTACTCTCTCTTCAATGTGAACATGGAAGAGAAGCCTTACTGTATCTTCTCTGATAGCTTTGGTCATATCATCGAACATCTCATAACCCGCAAGCTTGTACTCAAGCTTGGGATCTCTCTGGCCGTAAGCCTGAAGTCCAATGCCCTGACGAAGCTGATCCATATCGTCGATGTGATCCATCCACTTTCTGTCGATAACCTTAAGCAAGATAACTCGCTCGATCTCACGGATCTGCTCGGGCTCAGGGAACTCAGCCTCTTTAGCCTCATAGAGCTTAACAGCCTCTTCCTTGAGCTGCTGAATAAGTCCTGACTTTGTAAGATTATCTATACGTCCTCTGTTGATCTTCTTAAGAGGAACTGTAGGAAGGAGTATTTCATTGAGCTCTGTAAGATTCCAGTTATCAGGATCGTTCTCCTCTCCCACAACTGTCTCAACAGCTCCTTCAACGATATCTGTGATCATCTTGTAGATGGAATCACGCATGGAATCGCCGTTAAGTACCTTCTTACGCTCACTGTAAATGATCTCTCTCTGCTCATTGTTAACCTGGTCATACTCAAGCAGGTTCTTTCTGATTCCGTAGTTGTTGGACTCGATCTTCTTCTGAGCAGTCTCAATCGCTTTAGAAAGAGATGCATGCTCAATCTCCTGTCCCTCAGGAATCCTAAGTGCATTAAACATCGCAATAAGTCTCTCTGAACCAAAGAGTCTCATGAGGTTATCCTCAAGTGAAAGATAGAACTTGGATTCACCGGGATCACCCTGACGACCTGAACGTCCACGGAGCTGATTGTCGATACGTCTACTCTCATGTCTCTCTGTACCGATGATCTTAAGACCGCCGGCAGCTCTTGCCTCCTCGTCAAGCTTGATATCTGTACCACGTCCCGCCATGTTGGTTGCGATTGTAACAGCGCCGTGCTTACCTGCCTCTGCTACAATTTCAGCCTCCTTCTCATGGAACTTGGCATTGAGAACCTGATGCTGGATGCCTCTCTTTTTGAGCATCTTGCTAAGTTCCTCAGAAGCCTCGATAGTAATCGTACCTACAAGAACAGGCTGTCCCTTAGCATGAGCCTCTTCTACAGCATCACAGATTGCATTGAGCTTCTCGTTTCTGGTCTTATAAACCGCATCCTGAAGATCCTTACGGATAACAGGCTCATTGGTGGGAATCTCGATAACGTCCATTCCATAGATATCACGGAACTCACGCTCCTCTGTAAGAGCGGTACCTGTCATACCACACTTCTTCTCAAACTTATTAAAGAAGTTCTGGAAAGTGATAGTCGCAAGTGTCTTGGACTCTCTCTTAACCTTAACGTGCTCCTTGGCCTCGATAGCCTGGTGAAGGCCATCTGAATAACGACGTCCGGGCATAACACGTCCTGTAAATTCATCAACGATAAGGACTTCATCATCCTTAACGATATAATCATGGTCTCTCTGCATGAGATTATTTGCACGAAGAGCAAGAATAATATTGTGCTGAATCTCAAGATTCTCGGGATCGGCAAGGTTTTCAATGCGGAAGAATCTCTCAACCTTAGCAACACCTTCTGCTGTAAGATTAACGATCTTATCCTTCTCATTTACGATGAAATCACCGGTCTCTTCTCTCTCAACACCCATGATGGCATCCATCTTGGAGAGTTCCTCCATATCCTCGCCTCGAGTCATCTGCTTGGCAAGAATATCACAGGCCTCATAGAGTTTAGTAGACTTATCGGACTGACCGGAAATAATAAGAGGAGTACGGGCTTCGTCGATAAGGATTGAGTCTACCTCATCGATGATAGCGTAGTTAAGTCCGCGAAGAACGCACTGCTCTTTGTAAATAGCCATGTTATCACGAAGATAATCAAAACCAAGTTCGTTGTTGGTTACGTATGTGATATCACAGTTATAAGCAGCTCTTCTCTCTTCTGAGTTCATGCTGTTAAGTACGACACCTACGGTAAGTCCCAAAAACTCATGAATCTTACCCATCCACTCAGCATCACGCTTAGCAAGGTAATCGTTAACCGTAACGACGTTAACACCCTGACCTGCAAGTGCATCCAAGTATGAAGGAAGTGTAGCAACAAGTGTCTTACCTTCACCGGTTCTCATCTCTGCGATACGTCCCTGATGAAGAATGATGCCACCTATAAGCTGTACTCTGAAGTGTTCCATTCCAAGCACACGCTTGCCGGCTTCACGTACAACCGCATAAGCCTCCGGCATAATATCATCAAGAGTCTCTCCTTCTGAAAGTCTCTTCTTGAACTCTTCTGTCTTACCTCTTAGTTCTTCATCTGAAAGAGCCTGCATCTTGGGTCTCATTGCCTCGATTGAATCTACAATAGGTCTGATTCTCTTAAGCTCTCTCTGACTGTGTGTTCCGATAATCTTGTCTATAATACTCATAAATATCTCCTGAAAAAAAGGGTACAAAACCCCTTTATTTTAGCAAAAGTCTGTTGTACATTGTAACAGATTTGTGCAAAGTATTCAACTTTCCAATATATGCGCCTATAAATAGCCAATCACCGATCAGCTCTTATATATCAGTTTCATATCTGTCATAAGATGTATAAATCCTTGCGATCTCTTTTTTCCCAATAATATCCATAAGCTCTTCCACCGGTATATCCCCGATCTCAAAGCATACCTTCCTGTCCGTCTCATTTAAATGAGTCAAAAGAACTGACGCAGTCGTATCTTTCATACAAGAATAGTCCTTGACGCTGCGCATATCCTCAAGCATCGGATTCACAAAAGCCTTAATGCTTTCATGCCTTGCATACCTGATGCTCCCCTGCCATTCGTTATCTACATTGGTCATATCTTCAAGTATTCCCGGAAGTTCTTCTCTTCTTATCTCACAGGGAAGCGGTCCGTTTCCGTGCCTTGTAACATAGGTCCTTGACACATAGATGACTTCATCCAAAGGCAACCTCTTTTTTTGAAGGAACTGTACTATATTATGAAGTCCTGTCTTGGAGGAAGTTAGATGCGGTGCGTAGAGTTCATAATCCTGATCAAGCAAAAGGCCTTGTCCCGTCTCAAAAACTATCTGTTCAAATCCCTGCAGCCATTCCGGGGTCGGTTCAACAAGTATCACGTTCTCCATTCCGATCTTAAGGTATGAGGCAAAAGAAGCTAATATATCATCATCTTTTAGCATCTCATAATACTCTGTTTCTTCTCCCGGATTGTTATGCTCAAAATCATCCTTGATCTTCTCAAGATCCTTACTGCCATATTCATTTCTTATTTTTCTGAGCCTGTCAAGGAGCCCGGTTTCCGGCAAATCGTTCACTTCCTGCATCGTAATGCCATAGCCGCTTTCAATTCTCTTTTGACATTCATCTATTCCCATCCCGCAGCTGCCATGACGGGAATCTCCCCTTGAGGATTCAATGAACATATTTCTAAGCACATCGTCAATAACTGTGATATATGCATTTTTATCAGCAAAGATTAAAGGTGAAAAGCCATATATATTCCTGAAATTATTGATCTCTTCCCTAAGCTGATACAAGTCTGCATAAAAAGTATCTGCCAAAAGTGTGGCAGCGCCGTACTTCGCTCCGGACCCTATCTGATGGTGAACAAAGCGATTTCCGCTTTTATCTTCAACCGTGTGTCCCGCCTGACCGCCACCATTATGCTTTATTATAAGTGTCTTTTGCACATTTTTAGAAAGGCTCGCACAAGCGAGCCCTTTACCTTCATCACCAAAGTTTTTACCAATAACGGCGACTGTTTTCATAACTGAATACCACTATTCTGTATATAGAGCTGCTCAAGAGCAAGTCTTATACTTGGTCTCTCAAGCTCATCCCACTGCTCCAATACTTCATCCAACCCCTTTCCATTCTGCATCTGTATTGTGCTGATAATGATCTCAGGAATCTGACCTATATCATTTTTGCTTATATAAATCGTATGACCGGGAAGGAGTTCATCGTTTCTGGGATTATTGCCTCCGATCATGATATGAAATACATTAAAGGTCTTCTGGATATCTGCCAAAACTGCAGCACTACTTCCGTAAGATGTATCGTCACCGATTACTCTTTTTATTGTATCATCCACATAATCCTGTCTGATCTTGGCGCTGTCTCCAATAGTGAAAACAAATCCTTTTTTGTTTCTCTTTCTGACTGCGTCAATATTGGTGTGACGCGCAAGGAATTCCCACAGACAAGTCGGCACAACATCTCCGTTTCCGCGACTTTCAAAATAGATGTCCAAAAGCTGCTGTGCGATACGAATATCAGATTCAAACTGTGTAACCTGAAGAGGTGAACCATCCAGATAATCGCCGTATGCAGCGCACATAAGTGCAGGATCTTCAACCGCTCCCGTTGAATAAAGCTTAGTTATAAGCTCATTTAAAGCATTGGTCGCTACTTCAACGGCAAGATACCCCATAGATGCCGTCACATCAAGTCCAACAACGATAGGTGTTGTGTTTGGATGATCATCTGAATCAAAGCATTCTCTTGTGCCAATATAGAGCGGATCGAATTTGGGCTCACAACTCCTTCTTGTAAATACCTCTTCTACGCTCTGATTTCTGGAAAGCTTTCTGCTTTCTTTAAGTTTGTTCCAGTCTGATGCTGAATAACTGCCATAACCCATTTTGTCCTTCTCCTTTTACATTCTTATAAATTTATGTCCGCCAAAACCTTTTTCTATAACCGAATCCCAATACTCAAAGTCCGCATAGGCATCTGCCTTGGGAACTGAGTTCAAGAACTCTTTTAGCTCAGGAATTGCAACATCTCCGCCCATGATCGCCTTTGCGGTCTTTCTGATATGCTCAAGATCCACATTGGTTCTCTTTCTGTCTGTAAATCTCCAGTCTCCAAACAGCATTCCCTCATGAGTGACGGGGTTTACCAGCATGCTTGAAGTGCTGATATCGCCGTGAGTAATATCCGAATACTCAAGAGCGCAGCAGATATTCTCCATACGCGAAATCACCCACGCAAGGTGCTCTGCTTTAAAAGGTGCAAAAATCTCCACCGGATAAAAATAAGGCTTCCTGATAAAAACAAGCGCTTCTTTGCCGCCCTTAAGTGCCACGCGCTGTTTCATTATAGGAAAGCACCTGTCCAGTTTCATATCAGCCTCCGGAAAAACAAGCCTGTTAAGTCCTCTTACAAAGAGGTCCGCCTGAGTCTGATCTTCAAAAACATAAACCATATTTCTCTTGGCAAGATAGCAGATCATCTGAGGATAAACATACTTATCCATGTATTCAACAGAAAGAAACTGCCCATTTTCCATCTCATATTCGGCGCTTCCATTATGCTCCCACAGGTTGTCGTCCGAGTAATCATTGTCCTTTTCACTTGCCTTTGCCATATAATAGGCAACTATCTTCTTACGAAATTCTTCATTTCCCCTAAGTTCAGAATCCGACATAAAAGCTCTGGTCCTGCAATAAGGGCAGGTAAAACCACCGGCGTCGGATATGTTAAGCTGTGCTCCGCAGTTTGGGCATTTGTATGTTATCATCTTGTATTTCCCCGCATGTAAGCAATTATCACTATATAATCAACTGTAGGTATATATTTCCTTTTGTAAACATTACAAAGATATTCTATATCTCTTAACAATTTAAAGCAATACTTTTTTAATCAAAAACACACAAAATTTCTTGATATAAAAAGTTTTATCCGATTCCTAACAATAAAGAGCGCTCTTTCATACTCATCTGAAAAAAGCGCTCTTTGTTACATAATATTTATTTTAAAATCAGTACTTCTTGGCTTCCTCTTCGCCGTTCATTACGCGGATAGCGCCCTGTGCAAGTGCAAGGAGCTCATCCTCTCCGGGATAAACAGTTACAGGTGCGATCCAGTCAACGCTTGCCTTGATCTTGTCTGTGATAACCTGGCCATAAGCAATTCCGCCTGTAAGGATGATCTGATCAACTTTACCCTTAAGAACTGTAGCACATGCGCCGATGTTCTTGCAGATCTGATAGATGAAAGCGTCGCGGATAAGGTTAGCCTTCTCATCTCCCTCTTCGCACATCTTGTTAACCTCTCTCATGTCGTTGGTTCCAAGGTATGCGTTAAGTCCGCCGCCGCCAACGATCTTCTTTTTCATCTCATCGTATGTGAACTTGCCTGAGAAGCAAAGGTCAACGAGTGCCTTGGCAGGAATACCGTTAGCTCTCTCAGGTGAGAATGCACCGTCGCCGTTAAGTGCTGCGAATACGTCTACCATCTTGCCGTTCTTGTGAACGCCTGTTGATGTACCGCCGCCCATGTGAACAACGATGACGCTGATATCTTCATACTTCTTACCGATTTCCTTGGCATATCTTCTTGCAACAGCCTTCTGGTTGAGAGGATGGTCGATAGAAACACGCTCAACCTCAGGAATACCTGAAATACGAGCTACAGGCTCCATCTCATCTACAACTACAGGGTCTACAATATATGAAGGAACACCAATCTCATCGCCGATCTCTCTTGCAAGGATACCGCCGAGGTTAGATGCGTGCTGTCCCTGAACGCCTACCTTGAGGTCTGCAAGGAGTGCGTCTGTACACTCATATGTACCACCGGGAATGGGACGAAGAAGTCCGCCTCTTCCTACGATTACGTTAAAAGACTTTATGTCGATGTTTTCTTTCTTAAGGAAATCAAGAATGATGTTCTTACGGAAATCCTTCTGATCAATAATAGTTGCGTACTGATTGATCTCCTCTGTGCTGTGTCTTAAGGTCTCTTCCTTGATGAGTGTCTCATCCTCGAAGATACCAACCTTTGTAGATGTAGAACCGGGATTTATAATTAAACTTTTTATCATAATAGTTTTCCTTTCACATTTTGATAATAAGGAACTTACGCTCTCGCTTCGCTCGCCGTAAGACGTTCGAACCAAACTCGAAAAAACCTCGTTAGGTTCTCTCAGCCAGCAGCTACAACCGCTGCAAGTGCGATTGAATTAACCTTAACTTCAACTGAATCTGATCTTGATGTGAGGATTACGGGAGCCTTGGTTCCTGTAAGGATGTTACCGTTCTTAACTTTAGCAAGTCTTACGATTGTCTTGTATGTAAGGTTACCTGCGTGGATATCAGGGAAAAGAAGGATATCGGCGTCGCCGACGATCTTTCTGTCAAGAGCTCCTGCCTTGTGCTGAGCTGCCTCAGGATCAATAGCAAGATCCATTGAAAGAGGTCCGTCAACGATGCAGTTCTTGATCTCGCCTGCTTCGTTCATCTTTGTAAGCTCTGCTGCCTCAACAGTAACAGGCATCTTGGGGTTAACAACTTCTACAGCTGCAAGAGGTGCAACCTTGGGGCACTCTACACCGCAAGCTCTTGCAACATCTACTGTATATTCAATGATGACTTTTTTATCCTCAAGTGTTGGATATGGCATGAAAGCAACGTCTGTAAGGAAAAGAAGACGATCGATTCCGGGAATCTCAAACACGCATACATGTGAAAGAGGGCGACCTGTACGAAGTCCAACTTCCTTATCAAGAACACTCTTAAGGAAATCTCTTGACTCAAGTGCACCCTTCATATAAATGTCAGCCTTGCCGTCGTGGACAAGAGAAACTGCTGTACGAGCTGCCTCAATGGTATCCTTAACATCGATGATCTCGTAATCGTCAAGGTTCATTCCAACCTCTGCTGCCTTCTTCTCAATCTCTTCCTTGTCACCTACGAGGATGGAATCAACGATTCCTCTCTCCTTAGCTACCTTAACAGCCTCAAGAACATGTGTGTCCTGGGCTACGGCTACAGACATCTTCTTGGTTGAAGCTGTCTTGAGCTTAGCTAAAATGTCATCAAAGTTCTTACTCATGATAAAAAACCTCCAAATAATTTATCTTATATGTATTATTCACAAGCCATATGACAAAATTTTAACACTCAAAACCCATAAATGCAATAATACATAAGGTATTTTCAGCCGCACTTTCTTTTGGTGATAAGTAATTCTTATTGCGGCTGATAATTATCATGAATTGGCGCATTCCGGGGATAGTGTGATAACATTTGAGCGAACTGAATCAGAGAAACTGACTGGAAAACCAGAGGTATTTAACAATATCTCTGGTTTTTTTCATTATATACACATTCGAAAGGAGGAACGTATGGGCAGGATATACGAATCAATCGCAGAGCTCATAGGAAATACACCACTTCTGCGATTAAACGGTTATGTAAAAAAGAAACAGCTTCCTGCGGACATTTTGGGGAAAATTGAGTATTACAATCCAAACCAGAGCATCAAGGACAGGATTGCATACAACATGATAGAAACGGCAGAGAGGGACGGAAGTCTCAAGCCCGGAGGGACCATAGTTGAAGCGACAAGCGGCAATACAGGAATAGGTCTCGCTGCTTTTGCAGCTATCAAAGGCTACAAATCCAAGATCTACGTTCAGGACAACGTAAGTATCGAGCGTTTCAAAGTAATGAAAGCCTTCGGTACGGAAGTCGCCAACATGAGCGATATTCCTGAGGTAAAAAAAGCACTTGATGAAAACCACAACGACTATGTTGCCGGATACGCAGCTTTTTACAGCAAGTTATCCGCAGGTGATGACAACATCTTCATAGTTAATCAGGACGCCAATCCCGCAAACCCTGACATACACTACAAGACGACAGGTCCTGAGATATGGAATGATACAGAGGGAAAGGTTGATATCGTCGTTGCAGCTGTAGGAACAGGCGGAACCGTCACAGGTGTAGGCAAATTCTTAAAAGAAAAGAAGCCTTCCGTTCAGGTTATCGCCGTACAGCCCGGCGTAGGCTCAATTCCCTCTGAGGAAAACCCTCATCCCGAAGAGATTGCAGGCGTACATCCCTTTGAAGGAATACCAAAAGAGTTTGTGCCTTCCAATCTGGACAAAGCGTACTACGACGAATGCTTCCCCGTTGAAACTGCAGAAGCTTACGAGGCAGCAAGGGAGATTGCAAAAACTGACGGCATTCTCATAGGCGCGTCATCAGGAGCAATACTCCACGCCGCAACACAAATCGCTCAAAGGAAAGAGAACAAAGGAAAGACAATCGTAGCGATTTTCCCCGACACCGGCCTTCGCTACTTATCAACAAACTTATATCAGTAATCTTTTTTGTTAAAAGAAAGATAGAAGGAGCGCAAATGAGAAAGACATTTATTGCAAAAAGATTAGGCAGCGCAGCTTTGATACTTACACTTGCCATGGCAAGTCTTGCAGGCTGCGGAAATAAAGCTGCTTCAAGCAGTGATTATAAATACGGAAAGATACAGATTCCCGGAAAAGACGGAGCTCTCTGCGGAGCGCCTACATATGTAGCCTATGAAAAAGGCTTTTTTGCCGAAGAAGGATTTGATGTAGAGCTTATCTCTACCGACTTTGAAGCCAGAAAGATCGGACTTAACAACGGAACTATCCCAATGGTAAACGGTGATTTCCAGTTCTTCCCTTCAATCGAAGAAGGTGTTGGAGTTAAGGTCGTTGACGGCTTCCACAACGGATGTATCAAGTTTGTAGTTCGTCCCGACTCAGATATTTCCAAGGCTGAGGACCTTCGCGGCAAGAAGATCGGAGTTGATGAGATTGGCGGAACTCCCCATCAGGTTGCCAGTGTATGGGTTGAGCAGGCCGGAATATCCGCTCTTCAGGAGGACGGCGAAATAACTTTCCTTCCTTATTCAGACGGAAACCTTGAGCTTGCAGCTCTTTTAAACGGAGATATAGATGTAGCGGCAATGTGGGATCCCCTTGGATCTGTTGCAGAAAAGGAAGGCAAGGTAAAGGTTCTTTTCGACCTTTCAAAAGACCCTGCGTTTGCAGGAAAGTACTGCTGCTTCCTCTTTGCTTCCAACAAGGTACTTGAAAGCGATCCCGGCAAGGTGGCCGCACTTCTGAGAGCTTATCACAAGGCTCAGGACTGGATCAGCAAGAATCCCGAAGAAGCTGTTGACCTGATCATCGAAGGAAAGTATTCCCAGATAAGCGACAAGGAGCTTGCAGTTCAGCTTATTAAGTCATACGAGTATCCAAGTGCAGAGTCAAGAGCCGCAGGCGAGCACAGCATTCAGGGCGATGTTGAGTACTTCTCAAACGCACTTAACGAGATCGGTTATCTCAAGACGCCTTCAAGCGAATTCACAGAAAAGAATTACTACAAACTGGACGTAAACCAGGAATAAAGGTGGTGAACCCATGAAACAGGGAAAGAGGGAAATACAAAAATACATACTGACTATACTTTTTACCGGCTTGGGATTTGCAATTGCTATCATTGAAAATCTGCTTTTCCCTCAGATAAGCAACAAAGCAAACTTTGTAAAATACAGCATCGGCGCTTTTAAGCTGGATGGAAACGATCTGCTGCGCATAGTTCTTGTGGCTCTGATCCTTGGTTATGCGCTGTTTGGGATCATTGACTATAAGGATGAGGAAAAAAGAGCCGGTTACATAAACAAGGCAGGCTTCCGCTTTGCTATGGGCGTACTGATCGGCGTTCTGGATCTAACAGGAACCAAGTTAAAAGTTCTGCCACAGCCGTTTTTTCCGGGACCCGCGGAGATCTTAAATCCCTTCCTGGAAGAAGGTGACTTCATTTTGACCAACACTCTGTACTCCTTAAGGCTTTATTTCTTTGGCTTCTTATTCGGCGTACTTTTGGGTGTTGGCACAGGAATCCTGATCGGATGGTTTGACAGAGTTTACTACTGGGTTTATCCCATTCTTAAGATTACGGGAGTTATACCCGCAGTAGCGTGGATGCCTTTTGCACTTACTCTTTTCCCAACTCCGTTCATATCAGCGGTGTTCCTTATAGTAATATGCGCATGGTTTCCCATCGCATCCCTTACGGCGGCAGGTATCAAGAGCACTCCCAAGGCTCAGTACGAAGCAGCCAAGATACTTGGCGGAAATGCTTTTTACCAACTTTTCCACGTTGCGATACCCCACGCGATGCCCCAGATCTTCACGGGAATATCAACAGCCAACGCCTTTGCTTTTACAACTCTTGTAATGGCGGAGATGCTTGGACAGCCCGGAGGTCTTGGATACTACATCAACCTATCTAAGGTATGGAGCGCGTACTACAAGGTGTTTGCAGCCATTTTGATAATGGCAATACTATTCAGTGCCATCCTCAAACTCATTAACAGGCTGCAGGATTATGTACTGCGCTGGCAAAGGGGGATCGTAAAATGAGCGAAAAAATCTTAACTATAGAGAACGTAAACAGATTCTATGACGACGGAGAACATCAGGTAGAAGCATTAAAAGACATAAATCTTGAGCTTAAGCGCGGTGAATTTGTCTCCATAATCGGAGCCTCCGGCTGCGGCAAAACAACGCTTCTACGCCTTATTGCAGGTCTTGATGAAGCAGGAAACGGCTCAATAGTATTTAAAGGAGAGCAGGTAAAAGAGCCCAATTACAAGCGAGGCTATATTTTCCAGCAGCACAACCTGTTTCCATGGCTCACCGTAGAAAACAACGTAGCTTCAGGTCTTAAGGCCCGCCACGTTTATCGCAAAAGCAAAGACAAAGAACGTATTCAGAAATATATAGATCTTGTGGGGGTTACGGGCTTTGAAAAGTCCTATCCCCACCAGCTTAGCGGCGGTATGTCGCAGCGTGTTGCAATTGCAAGAGCTCTCATCAACGAGCCTGAACTTCTGGTTCTTGATGAGCCCATGGGAGCCTTGGATTCTTTTACCAGAGCGGACATACAGGATAAGCTTCTTGAGATCAGGAAGGAAAAGAATCTTACCATGCTGCTTGTGACTCACGATGTTGATGAGGCAATATACATGTCGGACCGCATCGTGATCATGACACCGCGCCCCGGCAAGATCAGTGAGATCATTGATGTGGATATCCCTCATCCGAGAAACCGAGGAGGCGCTGAATTCCTGGCTCTTCGCCGCTCGCTTCTTGACAGGTTTGATCTTGCTAATGCTCATCCAGAGCCTGAGTACATGATCTGATCTTGCAAATGCCGCTTTTTTTGGGGGCTTATAAAATATCAAATTCATTTAGGAGAAACACTATGAAAAACAAAATATCTATCTCAATCATTTTTGTAATACTTGGAATCCTTATTATTCTGGCACCTACTGTCATTTTCCCGGTTTGTCCCGCGGATATGAAGATGCGCTGCCAGTACACCAAACAGGCCGAGATTGGAATCGGTATTCTCATCGCAGTTTTGGGCGCTGCATCTTTCTTTTTTACCGAAAAAGTCAGAGCCGGAATCAGCATAGCAGTGGCGGGTATAGGCGCCCTTGCTATCGCAATTCCCACAACTCTCATCGGAGTATGCGGAAGCGATATGATGGCTTGCAACAACGCAACCCGCCCTCTTTTGGTGGTTCTTGGGGTTATCACGATCCTTGTTTCAGTAATCAATTCTGTTTATTTGTTGAAAGTTAAAAAGGCATGATTTCGATTAAAGATTCTTTTCTGATAAAGAGTATTCAGAGAAAAAAACAGAAAAACATAAGTCTGATCACACTGATCGCCATCCTTTCTTTTGTGATGATCGGTGGTTCACTCCTCATATTGGTATTGCACAACGGACTTAAGGGAATGCAGAAACGACTTGGCGCAGACATAATGGTCATCCCTTCCGAGTGCGAAGAAACAGCCGAGAGTCTTCTTATGGAAGGCTCTCGTGAATATTTCTACTTTGACAGAAACGTCACGGACAGCATCAGGAACATCGACGGAATAGATGCTCTCACCGAGCAGTTCTATCTCGCAAGCCTCTCTGCTGACTGCTGCACCAGCAAGGTCGGCATCGTGGGCTTTGATCCAAAGACTGATTTCATTGTTCAGCCCTGGATCGAGGAGAAGGCAAAGGGGAAGATCGGCAAGGATAAGGCTGTAGTTGGAAGTCAGATCAAGACAGAAAAAGACGGCACCATAAAGATATTCGGCCGCTCCTACTCCGTTGTTTACAGGCTTGCAGAGACAGGAACAAGCCTTGATACTTCCGCTTACTTTACTATGGACACCGTCCCGCAGCTTATCTCCGATGCAGAGAGCAAAGGCATTTCTTTTCTTGAATCTCAAAAGAACGGCAATACCATCTCTTCTGTATTTATCAAGCTTAAGCCAGGAATTGTGGACAGTGACATTGCAAGAGAGATAAACAAAAATACCGATACGGATGTAGACATACTATACCCGGAAGCAATCCTTAAGTCCTTTTCCGACAGCACGGGACATATAGCTTCCGCCGCGTATTTTGTGCTGCTTCTTGTGTGGCTTATAGTTGAGCTGATACTGCTCATTGCTTTTTATATATCATCAAACGGCCAGAAAAAAGAATATGCTCTTTTGAGGGTCCTTGGTCTTTCAAGAAAACAGCTGGTCGAAAAAGTAATAAAGGAAAGTCTCATAATATCACTTGCGGGCTTTGTTGCAGGCGGCTTTTTATCTGCCCTTACAGTATTTCCTTTCGGAAGATACATGGCACTTAATCTTAAGTTTGTATATGTGACTCCAAAGGTTTTGGAAACACTTCTTATATTTGTTCTGGGACTTGGTGCTTCGGTCCTGTCAGGAATGATCGCATCAGCCATTCCCATAGTCAGGATCTGCAAGCTTGATGAATACTCGGCCCTTAGAGAGGAGGAATAAAATGTTCGCTGAACTAAGGCATATTTCAAAGCGTTACACACGTGGAACCCGTAGCTTTGAAGTATTTAATGACTACGACCTTTCGGTAAACAAAAAAGAACTACTTGTCTTATCGGGACGCTCCGGAAGCGGTAAGAGCACTCTTTTAGCGCTCCTTGGCGGTTACCTTAAACCTGATGAGGGAGAAGTTTATTTTGACGGCACTGATCTTTCATCAGGGAAAGACAGTGACCTGTCAAAGCTTCACTCTGAGCGCATAGGATACCTTCCTCAGAGTAACGTTATGGTATCGGAATTTACTATTCTGGAAAATGTCATGCTGAAAAGCCTGTTGTCTAAGGCTCCGGATTCTGCGGAAAGCACGCCGCTTACTATAGTTAAGGAGAAGGCTCTTTCTCTTCTTGAGCTCTTTGGCATAGAATCCCTTGCGGACAGATATCCTCACGAACTTTCAGGAGGCGAACTTAGAAGAGCCTCTCTTGCAAGACTTTTTGTAAGTGATCCAGATCTGTATCTTATAGATGAGCCGTCGGGAGGTCTTGATAAAGAGGCCACTGAGATTGTCATGAATTATCTTGCAGACATGGTTTCCGAAGGAAAAACTGTTGTTGTAGCAACTCATGATGATATAGTAAAAAAGTACGCTGACAGGACCGTGGAGATTCAAAAATGAAAAACGGTGCGTTCCTGTATTTCATAATCAGCGCCAACATATTAAAAAGAAACTTAAAGTAAGGTAAAGGTGTTTACCATGAAAGAATATTGTATAAAAAATAATGCATCGGAAAATTATGTCATAAGAAAAGCCACTATAGAAGATCTTGATAATATAGCTCAGCTGGAAGCCACATGTTTTCCTGCTGCCGAAGCAGCATCCAAAGAATCTTTTAAGAAAAGGCTGGAAAGATATCCTGACTATTTTTTACTATTGTTTATCTCAGATAAATTAGTCAGCATGGTAAACGGACTCGTCACCGACACTCCGGATCTGCAGGATGAGATGTATGATGATGCAGGGCTTCACAATCCCGTCGGCGCCTGGCAGATGATATTTGGCGTTGATACCGATCCTGCCTATCAAAGGAAAGGCTACGCTGAAGCCACTCTACGTGCATTTATAAACAATGCTCAGAAAGAAGGCAGGAAGGGTGTCGTCCTAACCTGCAAAGATAAGCTTCTGCACTACTATGCCAAATTCGGATTTGAAAACGAAGGAGTATCAAATTCCACACACGGCGATGTAACCTGGTACCAGATGAGACTTAAGTTCTAAAAAAACAAAGAGCCGTAGCTTTTAAAAGCTGCGGCTCTTACCTATATCAGAATCCTTCCATCCTGCGCTGCTTGCGAAGGGCGATTCTCTTCTCTGCTCCTTCCCACTCAGCTCTTTCATTTTCTGTCTTAACATTAAGTCCATATGGCACAAGTACCGGTGTGTCATCATCATCTATGCACACCTCGGTAAGATATGCTCTGTTGAGCACATGCCTCATACCGTTTCGTCTGTCCTCAACATAGGTATCAACTCTTACTTCCATGGAAGTCTTACCTACGTGAGTTATCTTCCCTATCATAACAACAATATCATCAAGCTTAGCGCCTTGCTTGAACTGCATATTGTCAACAGCTGCTGTGGCTACGGGATTACCCGAATGCCTTACAGCTACGGTTCCTGCCACCTCATCTATCCATGACATAAGCGTCCCGCCAAACAACCTGTTCTCGCTGTTAATATCACTATACTTTACAACCTTGGTCCACTCTGTGATCGAGTCCTCCACATTCTTGTTTGCGATCTGGTGATCAACATGAAAAACCTTGCTCATACCCCACCTCCGGTCATTATTATAGTTGTCTTATATCTAATTGTACCCCAATTCCACGCCGGTTACCATACTCCTATGTACTTCAAAAACAGGTAAAACCGATTCCCATTCCTATTCCGTCACAGAACATAAAATCAGGAAAAACAAACATCTTCCATGTAATAGTCCCGTAAATATGCTAAAATAAAGTCGCAGAGCGCAACAAATCAGAGCAAAGCTCAGCAATTAAATTGCAAAGTATATCAAATCTGCGCAAAGCTCAGCACTAAGTCAGATCAAAAGGGAGGATGACATGTCTGCTACATCACCTAAGGTAAGTGTGATAATACCCGTTTATAATACAGCCAAATATATGGACGAGTGCATGGATTCCGTGCTTGGACAGACATTAAAAGACATAGAGATCATCCTTGTGGATGATGGCTCAACTGATGGCGTCAGCCCTGCAAAATGCGATGAATACGCTACTAAGGACAGCCGCGTAGTAGTTCAGCACAAAAGAAACGGTGGCCTCATGTCCGCATGGATTGCAGGTTCTAAGCTCGCCACCGCCCCCTACCTTTGTTATGTCGACAGCGATGATTGGGTTGATACCGATATGCTGGAGAAGCTCTATGCTTACACCGACAGTTCTTTTGCCAATGAAGAAATAATCGCAGGTAATTACATAGTAGAAAAAGCCGGTGAGAGGAGAAAAGAAACTCAGTCCGCAGCCCCCGGCGAATACAAGGACGAGAAACTTTCAGAGCTCAGAAAAAACCTCCTTGGACAGGATGTGCGCCCGGTTACGCTCTCACGCTGCATGAAGCTCATATCAAGAAAGCTCATCATCGACAACATCAAATACTGCAACACCGATATTGTCATGGCGGAGGATGTGAACATCATGCTTCCCTGCATCTGCGACTGCAAAAGACTTTACATCGCAAAAGACTGCCACTTCTACCACTACAGACTTGTCAGCAGCTCCATGGCTCACGCCTACAGTCCGCACCTTTTGGACAATCTAAGGCTCAACGACTTTACTTTTAAGTCTATTTTCAAAGCCAAAAACATTGAAAACGGCGACCAGCAGACTGACAGAGAGTTCGTCCTTATGCTCCTTGTAGTTCTTAAAAACATGCTTCGCTCAGATGAGCACGGCACTCCCTGCAAGGTTCGCAAGGTTTTCATGCAAGAAGATATAAGAAAAAAAGTGATGTCCACAGATGTAAACATCACTTCCAAAGCCAATAAATTATTGTACGCCTGCATCAGACACCCCTTGCGCCTGCTTATCAGGTTCACTTCATTTATCCTGAAAAGATACGACAAAAAAACTAACTGATTATGGTAGCTCTTTCGCCTCCGCAAAGTCTTTTGCGGAGCTTTTTTTCGTCCAGATTCTTTCCGATAAAAACGCACTGACAAGCGTCATCCGGCGAATCCGTTATGGCATACATTCTGTCAGCAAGGTCGAACCTAAGGACCTCGTTATTTACCCAGAGCGTTCCCTTTGCCCTTGCAATATGACCGTATTCGCCATGGAGACAATCCTCCAAGAGCTGAATCAGCTCACCGGGATTATGAAAACCGCCCTTATTAATACTAACTTGGGAAAAAGAATCTTCGGCTGCGCCGCCGGAATCTGCCCCGCCCGGGCGTCCTGCCGTTGCGGCTGTCATTGATTCTGCCGCCTCCTTTGCTTCACCCTTCAGGTTGAACAGTCCATCCCACCACTCTTTGTCCTTCAAAGTGTAGTGTTCACTCACAATCTCCGCCGCAGGATTAATCTTTTTTACCTCTTTGACAACGTCTGCGATTATGTCAGGATCAGTGTGCTCGCACTTGGAAAAGACAACAATACTTGCATTTGCAATCTGGTCCCTGTAAAGACTTGGCCACTCCTTCATGTTATCCCTATAGTTATCCGGCGAAATGACAACCACCGGGCGAAGCAGAAACACCGCCGTATTTAAAATGGGCTTTAGATTCTCAATAATACTGCTCAACTTACCAACTCCCGTAGGCTCTATAATAAGATATTCCGGGCTCAATGATGAAAAGACAGTTAGCACGGAATTTACAAAACTGTCCTTCATGGTGCAGCATACGCAGCCTTCCATGAATTCAAGAATCTGTATATCCTCTTCTTTGGCTGCACTCTGTCTAAGCTCATTGGAATCCAGATTGTTATCACCGTATTCGTTTTCCATGATTACAGGGCGCTCATCCGTCCTGTTTATCAGTTCTTTGATAAATGTGGTTTTACCTGCTCCCAGAAACCCGGATATAAGTAAAATCTTCATAGTCGATTTCCTACCTAGCACTAAATTAAAATAGTAAAGGGCGGTCTCTGTAAAAAGACCGCCCTAAAAATCAGATCAAAACCCGTATCAAGGCTGGTTATCGAGGATAACAACAGGCTTAATAAGATCTGCAGGCTTATCCTTCATAAGCTGAAGTGCCTCCGGGATATGCTCCCAACCATGGAATACATGAGTAGAAAGCTTACTAACATCGAGCTTGCCAGAAGAAACAAGTGCTCCAAGCTTCTCCATACGAAGTCTTCCACCGGGCATAAGTCCACCTGCAAGGAGCTTGTGTCCCATACCAACGCCCCACTCTACACGAGGGATTGTGATATAGTCGCCGCTTCCAAGGTAGTTAACGTTACCGATCTTGCCGCCTGCTTTAAGTGCCTTAACAGCAGACTCAAATGTCTGAACGCCGCCACCTGCAACAACAACTCTGTCTACACCGGCGCCGCCTGTCATCTCAAGAACCTGATCTTCGATAGTTCCGTTCTTGTAGCTGATAAACTCATCTGCCCCGTAGAACTTAGCTGCCTCAACACATTTAGGACGAGTTCCTACAGCGATGATGCGAGATGCACCACGAAGGCGAGCACCTGCAACACTCATAAGACCAACAGGTCCGATACCGATTACAAGAACAGTATCACCGAACTGAACATCTGCGAGCTCTACACCATGGAATCCGGTAGGAACCATGTCTGAAAGCATGCAGGCATCTTCAAGTGTCATACCCTCGGGCATGTGTGCAAGGTTACCGTCAGCGTCGTTAACATGGAAGAATTCTGAATCAAGACCATCCTTGAAGTTAGAGAACTTCCATCCTGCAAGCATTCCGCCGGAATGCATTGAGTATCCTGCCTGTGCCTCAAGTGAGTTCCAGTCAGGTGTAATAGCAGGAACAAGAACCTTGTCGCCGGGCTTAAAGTCTTTAACCATGCTACCAACTTCTACAACCTCAGCACAACCTTCGTGTCCAAGGATCATATTGTGACGATCTCCTACTGCACCTTCCCATACTGTGTGTACGTCGGATGTACAAATAGCGATTGCAAGAGGACGGCAAATTGCATCCATGGGGCCGCAAGCCGGGCGTTCTTTTTCAATCCAGCCCACCTCGCCGATTTTCAGCATTGCAAAACCTTTCATACTACCTTCTCCTTTTCTGTAAATTTTTTTCTGTGAATTTTTTAACAGGCCCAATACATTTATCTATATTATATAGGAGTATAGCAATCGTGTCATCAAAAATTATCAATAATGCACATCTTTTTTGATGACAAACCATAAAAATACTGTGATTTTGCCTTTTCTACAAAGTATAATTCCCCCTTTGCAGTATTCCCTTAATGCTTAGTGTAGTCTTAGTTTTCAGTTGGAATTATCGTCTCAAGAATCGCAAGGGCAACTGCCATCATTGTTCCCGCGAGATTCCTGAATGTAAAATACGCATGGTCCATAGAATGCTCCCTCGCCCCAAAATACCACACAAAGGGAATAAGACCAGCGAATAACAGCGTAGACACTACCGCTGCATTTACCTTTATTCTTCTCCTATTCTTAATGGCAACAACCGCTGCCGCAATAATCGCTATCATCAATACCATCAGAACCGGCACTATAAACAGCATCCTGAAATTTGCAAGTACTGTTTCAAAAAAGCCGTAGTGAACCTCTCCGTTGCCACTTCTGTAGATCACCTGCTCAAGACCTTCCGCAAGAGCATTCTCTTTTCCCCCTGAAAAAACAGTTCCGACTACCCACTTAAGTCCCCACATGCCAACGTATCCTACTCCCCAGAAAGCAAGATAAGTGATGACCGCAAGGATACCCTCCTTAGCGGAGGTCAGCAGCTCTTTTTTCCTTAAGATCATATAGGTCAAAAGAGGCATCAAGAACGAAACTATCGGATAAGTCAGAAAGTCAACGTAGACCACGATTATACCCACAAGCAGGAAAAATATGGGAGCATCTTTTTTGACATCGATCCTGTCACCAAACAAAAGCACTGTAAGAAGCGCAAGTAGCGTAACATTCATAACTGCGGCGTACTGGAAATTCATGGCGCAGCTGACGGGATTAAGAACCGCAAGAGCGCCTGTAAGCGCAATTCCAAGCCTCATGTTCCCGGTCTTACATACTGCAAGCTGCAAGATAACCGCGATCATGATCAGCTCAAACAGGAAGTTCAGAATCCTCACGCTGTTAAGACTCATAAGGAAAAGAAGCGGCTTTAGCGGCACAAGATAGCCGTGCCAGTACCTTACATAGTTAAAAATAAAGCTCTCACCCTCGTAATCCGTAAGCTCCATCACTGCGTCGTTGTTGACACCCTTGTAGTCGTGATGGGGAACTATTGCCGCATTCAGAAATGGATTGCTATCGTCCTCGGCCGCCGGGTATATCGCATTGGCGAGGATAAATGTAGCATCCGTATAATCATCAAGCATTGTATATTTGTAGCCCTGAGACCACTCAGGGTTAGTTGTTACACCCTCGTACTGCCCAATGGAGTTCCTGACATTATCCCTGATCCTGGGTGTCGGAATCGCATAGGCCGCCACCAGGAGCAGATAGCCCAGGATTGTAGATATTAGGAGGGTTAATATTGTTCGTTTAATAAGTGTTTTGATCATTGATTCAGAAATCTTCTCCAACTTCATCTATCTTTTCTTTTAATACCTTTGCAAGTTCTCTGAAAGCAGGAATGAAACTATCTCTAATCATTATGACAAGCTCATCTATTGCTTCATCATCATAGATATGAACATTTTCATTTCTTTTAGTCAGCATCAAGCGCCATACTTCGGAATCCGAAAGAAACCCATTACCATAACCAAGTTTTAATATTTCTCTTGGTGATCCAATCTCAGCTCCATTGACTGCATGAAGTCTAAGCACCGCCTGAAGTGCTTTACATGAAAGTTCAAAAGTCAGATTGAATTGACAAATTAGTCCCATCCTGTAAATTTCATCATTATATGCGTTATCGAAATCGGCTTTCTCAAGTACACTCAAGCAATTATCATAATTCTCATATTTTTTCATTAGCTTTCTGGAAATATTCACCTTCTGCATATTGTACTCCAATCAACTAAGCCTTTTAATATTATACACTTTTCCAATGCACATTTTCTTGTAATATGATTCTCATTCTGACTAATTCCGAATCCAATTCGGAATTAGTCAGAACGTGCTACTATCAATCTACGAGTTCCCATAAACACTGCAAGTGAACCCAGGTATACTACGCCACCCATAACTATCTTAACCATCAGCGCAAGTATCTCATTGGAAATCTTAGGAGTATACTGCCATAATAATACAAACATCATCACTCCGGCTATCACAAACGGAAGTGAGTTTACGATATTTCTTCCTATATTGGCTTCTTTGAAAACGCAGACTGCTTGAACGATGCAGACGGTTGCGTACGCAACGAAAGTTCCGATCGAAGCTCCGACCGAGGCATACTTAGGTATAAGTATCAGATTTAAGATCAGATTTAAAGTTGCTCCCATTATCAAAGAAAAAACATATATCTTATCTTTCTTTCTCGGAATAAGATACTGCGTTCTGATAACATTAGCAAAGGCTTCAAACATGCTGCCGGGAAGAATTATATAAAACAAAAAATTGCACTTATCAAATCCTGGTCCGTAAAAGATAGGAACAAATTCTTTCGAAACAGTCATGATGCCAAAGCATATCGATGTAGCCAGAAACATCGCAACTATAATGGACTTATCAAAAGTGCTCTCCATGCTTTTCTTACTGTCACCTCTCGCTAGCATGTTGGACATTCTTGGAAGCATTACTATTCCAAGTGCATTTACAAAAGCCATTGGGACTCTTATAACATTCTCAGCACCGTGATAATATCCAAGCTCAGAATCCGTCGATAAAACACCAAGCATGATCTTATCCATAGTCCTGTAAATGCTGACTGCAACCACAGGAATAAACAAAACCAGATTGGGCCTTATATGCCTTATCACGCCTTCTAAACTTATTTTACAAAAAGAGATTTCATTCTTTAGTAAAGGAATAACAATAATCTGATTAAGCAACATTCCGCAACTAAAGAAAAGCGCATAAAGCCATACATCTTCAGAATTTTTTACAAATATAAAAATACAGGCTGTAGATAATAGCTTGGTTAAAACATCTCTGGTAGATGTAACCTTAAACTTTTCCAATCCATACAGACACCAATTGACATCTATAAGCGTGGCAAAAACATATATTCCCATAATAATGCCAAGCATTTTATTTGGTGCAAAGCATACGCTGTATATCATATAAACAGCAAAAAGAATTACTCCCAGAATAAACTGAAAAGAATAAATCTCCCAAAAAGTTTTTGATAGCTTATCCTTATCATCTTTCACATAGGCAATGGTCCTGTTTCCGTAATTGTTCAGACCAAGCTTAATAAAGATGCAAAAATAAAACGCAACAGAATACGCAAAAGAATATTCTCCAAGTCCATCTGACCCTAGCACTCTTGAAAGATAGGGCATGGTAACAAGGGGTATCAATATAGCTGACAATTGATAGATAGAGTTAAATATGAAATTAGTTTTTGTAGAAGATTTATTTTTCAACTACAGTCCCCACACAATCTTAAATCGTCTGTACCTTTTTTTTGCACCGGATATACCCGCTTTCATATATAACGGGCTCGTTATAGTAAGCAGGAAAATATTATGAGACATCATATAAAAACCTGTTGTCATGATTCCATACACCGAATAAGTAAATAGAATAGCCACCATTGTGTAGTTTTCTTGCTTCACATAGTAAAATATCGCAAAAGCCAAGAGTAATGAAAAAACTATATATACCACAATTCCAAATCGTAAAAGAATACTTAAATATGCATTATCCAAATACCATTGATGATATATACCAACATACTTTTTATCTTTAACGAGTGTACTTACTTTCTGCCCCCATAAAGTTATGCCATAATACTTGTACATCTTATGACCAAAGTAAAATCTTCGTGATAAAAATTTATCCAACGATAATAACAAAGCATTTTGGGCCGGGTCAAAAAACGAAAGCCATACAGAAAAAACATTAACAACAACAGCCCCAATCGCAACAATGTTCATGAGCCTTTTCTTGTCAATACCATACCTATCATATATACCACCTATCATAACCATAAACATCAGTATGAATATTCCAATGAAAGCTGTTTGGGAATTAGGCACTTTATAAACAAAGTACGCTGCTATTCCCATTATAATAAACTTAGGAATGTTATGAACTGAGTTTTTCATAACATAACAAAAGCATGCGCTCAGCTGAAATATACGCATTCCCAGTCTATTAGGATGTTCAAACCCCAGTGCATGCCGGATCTGCCCTCCCCTGTACATAGTATAGTCCGGCAAAGATCCCATCATGCACATTATAATTACAAACGGTATCATGATCAGCAGTATAATAAAATAAATCTTTATTATCTTATCCATGTTTACATACCTAGCTGCAACAACAAAAAGTAGAACAGAAATAAGATAATTATTATCAGCTTTAATTGTCCCCAGAATAACCGGCACTGTTATTAGCGCCAGAACTATTAATTCTTTATATGAATATCTTTGAAAGAAAACAATAATACACATCAATAAAAAAAGAACCGTTACGTCAACTACCTTGTTTATATCAGCAGTATTATCCCAGACGACATTTCTCAAAAAATCATTGATTCTGTCTCCAAATGCCGTCCTTAAAATGATGTCAAAAAAACACCATAGCTCAAATGTAATATCAAATATTCGTTCTGCTATTCGTTCCCTATTCACTATACATTCCTTTACAGTTTAAACAAAACCACTTACAGATTTATTTAGTAGTACATTGCACATTCGAATTATATATATCAATTATTATAGGATATACGCTATCCATTTGGAGATTATCTACTGCATATTTGTATCCATTTTCTGCAATCACTTCAACAGCTTCAGGATTGTGAATACAAAACGATATTTTATCTGCCAGTTCTCTGGGATTACCAGAATGATACAGTAGCCCTGTCTCATTATCCTTGATTAATTCGCTTGTACCGCTTGTGTCTACCCCAATCACTATACACTTATTTAACATCCCTTCAATTGTAGTCCTACCAAAGGCTTCCATTGAAGCGCATGTACATAAGCAATTATAATCTCCAAGATTTTTATATGCATCGGGAACAAAGCCATCAAAAAATACTGACTTTCCAATTTCAATACCATTCTTCGAAATCTCTGCTTTTATTTCATTTAAATACTCACTATCTTTTTCAGCCCCAATAAAATGAACCTCACATATATTTCGATCTTCTTCCGGTAATAACGCTAATGCTTGCACTAACTCCAGCTGACCTTTCACTCTTAAGAAACGTCCCAAAAGACATATTTTGAATTTGTCCTTTGGCTTATTACCTTCGTCCCTAACAATGTCAACATTAAAAGCATTGTAAACAACTTCTATGTGCGGAGTAAAAATTTTCTCATAATATCTTTTTACCGCACTGGAAACAGCGATAATTTTACACGATTTATTGATCACATCTATAGCATGTTTGCTATCTGCAAATTCCAATGACAAACACCCATCCAAGAACTCCCTAATATGCCAAACGACAGGAATTCCCAGATCATTTGCTACTTCTGCACACATTCCACTAGTCAATCCATTGATATGTACTATATCTATTTTCTTATTTTTCAACACTCTTCTCAGTAATAATAAATCAATCGGAATTAAAACAGCTCTAATAGCCATTTTGATCAAATATGTCATTTTTGACACACGCTCATTGATTCTCCTGACCCAAAGCCGTCTTTGAGGAACAACAACCGTTTCGATTGCCCTATTTCTTAATTGCTCATACAATGTACCTTTCTTCTTTAATAATGCCACAACATGATACTCTGAATTACACTCAATCCATTCAGCCAATCCTAAAAAAGAATATGCAGCACCTGCAGTCATCTCTGATACCTCTGTAGCCAGCATCAAATTGTATTTTTTTTCTGCCATATACTTACGTTTCCTTCTCGATCACAGTTCAAATTTACTCTTCTGAGGTAGTAAATGATCCAATTGCTCATTTATCGCTTTCTTATAACGCATAAATGTCTCATAAGAAATATCTGCGTCATTTATACATATAGCAGTACCTTTTGGACTACGCATATAATCGATACATTTATTGAATGCATCCTCGTCGGTTAAAACAAAACTTTTTCCAAATCCTGCTCTTCTTGGCCAAAATTCGCCTGCTGCTATCTGCCAATTCCTCATTGTCCAATGTGAATAATCAAATTTCGTTCTATATCTATTGTGACAAGTGTCCATGAGCAAGTCCGCTTCTTTTTCCCATAACGTATCAAATGTAGATTTTAAATATGAATATGGTAGATGAATCTGTCTGATTTCCGGAAAAGCTTTGCATGGTAATAAATACAATGTTTTCAGCATCTGCTTTCCATACAAGGGTGTAAACCATTTACTGAAATTTCCAAAAATCGACTTCTTCATTTCAAAATACTTATTGATTATTCCTGTGGCTTGTAAACTCGAATACAGTTCCATCTTAGTAGGCGACACAGAATGAATATTAAGAAATGCTGAATCACAAGGAAGCCCATGAGAAAAGAAATCTGTGGGCTCTGCCTTTTTTATTAAAAACATGTCATCATTAAATAATACAAATTTTTCTGATAGCTCAGTAATCCTATTAAGCATCAACTCAATTGGATTACTGTTGAAAGTAGGCAAGCAATCACTTGGCATGTAATCCTTGTGGTTAACTATCTTAAGCTTCGGATGATCTGTATTTAGCCATGAAGGAATATGTCCACAGGTTATAAAAAAAATATTATTTACCCAAGGAGCAAACGCCTCAACTCCTCTAAAAAAATACTGGAGATTATCCCAGTTTCGATACCTCTTTTCAGACACATCATCCTGAGTCGACGGAACAAATTTCTTTTTATCTTCAAGCCAATTTGGGTCTGTTTCATCCACCCACAATATCACAAAATCAATCTTTTCTGGTTTCATAATTCACTTGCCTCTTAACTATCTCATCCCAAAACTATTAGTTTATTGTCTCTATCTCAGGTTTAAATCCAACTCCTGAGTAGAAAGATCGTACTACAATCTTCATTTTGCCAAGCTTATCTTTTTTCTCTCTAAGCAAGATATACTGCAATATATAATATTTTCATTCTCTAACCCATTCCGTTATCTTTTTCTCAGTTACTCCCCATTCAATACCACTACAATAATGAATATTATCGCAATACCTACATGCCGGTACAAATGT
>JAEEXE010000063.1 GCA_016291375.1 Butyrivibrio sp. | reverse complement strand
GATGAGGTATATACCTATGGAGATGAACTAAAGCCTGAGGATGACTAAGAGCATTTTCTTTGACAGATGTCACTTTGGGATCAAATATGTTTGAGATGTCGTTTATAATTATTTAATTTTACATATATTCTGCTATATTATAAAATATTATTAGGCTCAAAAATACATAGGCCGATCAGGAGGGTGACATCTATGGTTTACGATTATGAATGGTTTAAAAAGGCAGTATACGATCTTACCAAGATAGATCTTAATGCTTATAAAGAGAAGCAGATGAAAAGAAGGATCGATACCCTGATCGGTAAGTATGACGTCAAGGGATATGACGGATTTGCAGAGCTTATCAAAAAAGACAGAGAAGCCCTTGATGCTTTTGTATCATACCTTACCATCAATGTCTCCGAGTTCTTTAGAAATGTGGATCAGTGGAATCTAATGGATAAAGAGATGGTGCCTGAGCTCATGAGTAAGTTCGGCAAGAACTTAAAGATATGGAGCGCAGCTTGTTCTACCGGCGATGAACCCTACACGATCGTAATGCTGTTATCAAAGCATATGCCGCTAAATCAGGTCAATATTCTTGCTACGGACCTTGATGCCGTGGTACTTGCTAAGGCTAAGGCAGCTATATATGACAAAAAAGAGGTTGCGGGAGTTCCTGCAGATTTTAAAGCAAAGTATTTTACTGAAACCGAAGACGGTAAAATGAAAGTTTCGGATGAGATAAAATCCAGGGTAACCTTTAAGCAGTCAGATCTTTTAAGAGATCCCTATCCAAAAGATCTTCATCTCATCGTTTGCAGAAATGTGCTTATCTATTTCACAGAGGAAGCCAAGGACGAGATATTCAGAAAGTATTATGATTCTCTTGCACCGGGTGGAATCCTCTTTATCGGAAGCACAGAGCAGATAATTAATTACAAAGAAATAGGCTTCGTTCGTAAAAACTCCTTCTATTACGAGAAGCCTAAAGCCTAATAGTTTTCTCCTAACTCTACATCTAATGCAGAGCAGCGGCTCGAGCGGCACATTCCCTCGGGCCGCTGTTCTGTTCTCCGGCCTCAGATTTCCAGGATCTTGGCGATTACATGAGCGGCGTATAGGCTCATGGCGAAGCGGCTCTTTTTCATGCTTTCGCAGAGGTCGAAGTAGAAGTTTTTGTCTTCGTAATCCTGCTTGAAGAAGGGGGTGAAGACGAGATCCCACTCCTTGAGGTATTGACCGGACTTTTTGGTGTAGCAAGTCTCGGGAGTTGCCTTTTCGCGGTAAGCTTTGTCAACGAAAGAGGCAATTGATTTGTGTATTGCCATATCTTCTTTGGGAAGATAATAGTAGTCTTTGTAATTGGAATAAAAGTATTTGAGCTCGGTCTCATATAGAGGAAGCCTAAGGGTTGCTTCGGCGCCGTTTGTTTTTAGATAAAAACCCTCGAAGTTCCCGGTAAGAGAGCAGGGAAGCGCCATAGCAAAGTTGAGCTTCATAAATATTTCTTTTCTTGAATTGCCATCTATATCATCGTACTGATTGGCCTGAACTTTGACAGCTTTAACAGGAAGCTTGGAAGCCCAATCGGGACAATATTTTTCATCATCTATTTCTTCATCTGCTTTTACAGAGACTTTCGGAAGATTTCTGAACATGGCAAAGAACGTGCTGTACTTGAGCATGGGAAGAATCCCAAACATCCCTTTTACATCTTCAAAGTTATGCAGAAGAAGTAGCTGAAGGGCTTCCGGGTTTTTGCTCTGTTCATAGTTTTTGTAGATGGGGATGAGTTTGCCGCCATCGTATTTATCTTCTCTGTTGATGCCAAGATAGAGCTCAATGGTCTTTTGCTTACAGTCCATGAGACCAAGTTGTTTTTTGTAGGGACCGATCTTTTTGTAGATATCAATTGAATTCATGTTTTCAAAGACATTTGGAAGATCGTATTTGCTGAGTTTACTCTTTATATAAGGAATATCAAATCTATCACCGTTGTAGTGAAGAACTTTAGTAAAGCCTTTAGCGAAGTCGATAAAGGCCTCAAGAATATCTTTTTCCTGGGTAACGTCCTCGGCGAAGAACTGCGCAATATTCCAGGCGCCGTTCTCGTAATAGGAAGCACCGATAAGATAGAGGTCAGAGTTTCTAAGTGAAAGTCCGGTTGTCTCTATATCTATAAAAAGAATGTCGTTGTTGGAACAGCCAAGTATCTTTGGCAATGAGTGAACTATGTGATCTTCATTAAATGTCAAGGATTCATTTGTCTTAATCATGCTGTAAATCTCTCTTTCCGAAATCGCCTACTAAGATATTGTACCATACTTTACTTTATTTTTCGTATACCGGAAATTGCAGCGTAATGCACAATTTTATTGGACGTTATCGACAAAATTTCTTTTTATAAAAGTCAGCATTTTCCGTGGAAATATAGTATAATTAAATTGTTAAAATTTTCACCCGATTATTCTTTTCGGGTCACAGTTATCTAATAATATGAAAGAAGGGTAGGAAATGGCAAGAGGTACTTTTAGGGGCGGAATCCATCCTTATGAGGGCAAGGAGTTGTCCAAGGATAAGCCCATTAAATCAGTGCTACCAAAAGGTGACTTGGTTTATCCGCTGTCTCAGCACATCGGTGCACCGGCCAAGGCTATCGTCGCTGTTGGGGATCATGTACTTACAGGACAAAAGATTGCAGAAGCCGGCGGGTTTGTTTCGGCACCGATTTTTTCAACCGTGTCAGGTACGGTTAAGGCTATTGAGCCGCGCAGGTTGGCTACCGGCGCTATGTGCGAGAGTATCATCGTAGAGAACGATGAGCAGTATGATGAGGTGGAGTTTGCACCACTTAAACCATACGAGGAGATGACAGCAGAAGACAAGATTGCAGCGGTCAGAGAGGCCGGTGTAGTAGGAATGGGAGGAGCAGGATTCCCTACTGCGGTTAAGTTTTCTCCTAAGGAGCCGGACAAGATTGACTATGTTATAGCCAATTGCTCGGAGTGTGAGCCTTATCTTACATCGGATTACAGACGTATGATAGAGGAACCGGAGCTTCTTTTGGAAGGTCTTAAGATTGCTGTCAGTATTTTCCCAAACGCCAGAGGTATTCTTGCGATAGAGGACAATAAACCCGACGCGATCGCTAAATTCCAGGAATTAACTAAAGATGAAGAGAAGATAAGCGTTAAGCCCGTCAAGACCAAATATCCTGAGGGCGCTGAGCGTATGCTTATATATGCGGTTACGGGAAGAGAGATCAACTCATCAATGCTCCCTGCGGATGCAGGTTGTATCGTTGATAACGTTGATACTCTTTGTGCTGTCTGCAGAGCGGTTAAAGAGGGAAGACCTCTCATGGAGAGGATCGTTACCATTACCGGTGATGCGGTGACAGATCCCAGAAACTACAAGGTCAGGATCGGAACCAATTACAAGGAGCTTCTTGAGGATGCAGGCGGATTCAAGACAGAACCTGCCAAGATTATTTCAGGTGGTCCCATGATGGGATTTGCTCTTTTTGACCTTGATGTTCCTACAACTAAGACGGCATCGGCTCTTACATGTCTTACCAAGGATGCAGTATCTGCCCTTGAGCCAAGTGCATGTATCAACTGCGCAAGATGCGTGGAGGTATGTCCAGAGAGACTTATCCCCAAGAACCTTGCAGATGCTGTTGAGCACAACAACGAAAAGGCATTCCTTGATATGTACGGTATGGAGTGCTGTGAATGCGGATGCTGCAGTTATATCTGCCCTGCCAGACGTCAGCTCACTCAGCTGATCAAGGGTATGAGAAAGATTCAGCTGGCCAACAGGAAAAAGTAAGGGAGGGACATTTTTAATGAGTGATATGAAAAGAGTGTCATCCAACCCGCACGTAAGGGCAAACACCACTACATCAAACATTATGATGTGGGTTGTAATTGCGCTTTTACCGGCTGCAGGCTTTGGTATATACAATTTCGGGCCGGATGCTCTGATTATTCTTTTATTGTCCGTGGCTTCTTGTGTTTTATCTGAGTTTATCTATGAGAAAGCCATGCACAAACAGGTAACTATAGGTGATCTTTCGGCAGTTGTGACAGGACTTCTTCTTGGAATGAACCTGCCTTCAACAGTGCCTTTCTGGATCCCGATTCTTGGCGGTGTGTTTGCGATCATTTTGGTTAAGCAGCTCTTTGGAGGTCTTGGCCAGAACTTCATGAATCCCGCACTTGGCGGAAGATTATTCCTCGTAATATCTTTTCCCGCCATTATGACTAATTTCATTACAGATACATACACCGGAGCAACACCTCTTGCTAACCTCAAGAACGGCGTTGATGTGAATATCATGGATATGCTCATTGGTAGAACAGGTGGTACCATCGGTGAGACATCTATGTTGTGTATCGCACTGGGCGCAATGATCTTATTTGCGCTTGGAATTATCGATTATGTGATTCCATTCACATATATCGCTACATTTGCAATCTTTGTTGCACTCTTTGGAGGATACGGATTTAACTGGGCTTATATCTCAGCTCACCTTGCAGGTGGCGGACTTATGCTCGGAGCTTTCTTCATGGCTACCGACTATGTAACTTGCCCCATCACTCCCAAGGGAAGAGTTATCTACGGTATTATCCTGGGTGTTCTCACAGGAGTCTTCCGTATATTTGGTGCAAATGCAGAGGGTGTATCTTATGCCATCGTTATAAGTAACCTTCTGGTTCCTCTTATTGAGAAATTCACGATCCCGAGAGCTTTCGGAATCAAAAAATCAGCAAAGAAGGAGGCGAAGAAAGCATGAATGATACAAAGAGCATGATCAAAAACGCCTTGGTTCTTTTTGCTATAACTCTTGTTGCGGGTGTGCTTCTGGGACTTGTTTATCAGGTTACCAAGGATCCTATCGCATATCAGGCCAAACTCGCTCAGGACAGAGCGAATATGTCTGTGTTTGCGGATGCTGCCCAGTTTAGCGATGTTGAGCTTAATGCAGAGGGCGCTGCATCAGCAGTTTCCGGGGCTACAGGAGTTACCATTGAGGATGTAAAAGAGGCTCAGGATGCTTCCGGTAATCCTCTTGGATATGTAATAAGAGTTTCTTCCAAGGGATATGGTGATTTTATTACCTACACAGTGGGTATTACAAACGACGGCAATGTGAACGGTATATCCATCATATCGATCGCTGAGACTCCCGGACTTGGAATGAACGCCGAGAAGGTTATCGTTCCTCAGTTTGAAAATAAGCAGGCTCAGCAGTTTACTGTTGTTAAGAACGGACAGCTCACAAGTCCTTCTACTCAGATTGAAGCAATTTCCGGTGCAACCATTACTTCTAAGGCTGTTACCAGTGGCGTCAATGCTTCAATTATATATTTCCAGAATGTTTTGAAAGGAGGACAGTGATGAGTGAGAATGTAAAAAAAGGAGCCTTGGGCTTCAAGCAGGATACTCCGGCCGAGAGATTTTTTAACGGTCTCATTGCTGAAAATCCTACTTTAGTACTTATGATAGGTATGTGTCCTACCCTTGCCGTTACATCATCAGCGATAAACGGCCTTGGAATGGGACTTGCAACAACTTTTGTTTTGGCACTTTCAAATGCTGTTATAGCAGCTCTTAGAAAGACAATCCCTGCTACAGTCAGGATTCCTTCTTTCATAGTTGTTATAGCTTCGTTCGTTACTTTGGTGCAGCTCTTGATGCAGGCTTATGTTCCTGCACTTAACAGTGCGCTTGGAGTTTATATTCCTCTTATCGTTGTTAACTGTATCATCTTCGGTAGAGCGGAGGCTTATGCAAGCAAGCACGGTATCGTTCCTTCATTCTTTGACGGAATAGGAATGGGAATCGGTTTTACCTGCGCCATCACAGTAATTGGCCTTGTAAGAGAGTTTATCGGTGCCGGTACTGCTTTTGATGTACAGATCCTTGGTGAGGGAACAGTAATTCCCGGAGCTGTAGGTTCATTCCTTTCAGGCTACAAGCCAATAAGCATCTTCGTACAGCAGGCGGGAGCATTTATAGTTCTTGCTTTCCTTATTGCAACTATGAACAAGATCAAATCCAATGCAGCTAAGAGAAAGGAGGCTGAATAATTATGGCACAACAGATTATGAGCCTTGTGGGACTTATGATATCAGCCTCACTTGTCAATAACGTAGTACTTAGTCAGTTCCTTGGACTGTGTCCTTTCCTTGGTGTATCCAAGAAGACTGATACAGCACTTGGAATGGGAGGAGCTTGTGTCTTCGTTATCACCCTTGCTTCTCTTGTATGTAGCATTATTTATAAGTTTATTTTGAAACCTTTGGATCTGTCTTATTTGCAGACAATTGTATTTATCCTTGTAATTGCTATGCTTGTACAGTTTGTTGAGATGGTACTCAAAAAGTACATTGTTTCACTGTACAGAGCTCTTGGTGTGTATCTTCCTCTTATTACAACCAACTGCGCTGTTCTCGGTGTCGCACTCAACAATGTAACAGATGGATATACAATCTTGGAGAGTACTGTTTGCGGATTTGCAACAGCTGTCGGCTTTACAATTGCGATAGTTATATTGGCAGGACTTCGTGAGAAGATGGAGTACAACGACATCCCTGAGTCATTTAAGGGAATGCCCATGGTACTTCTTACTTCCGGACTCATGGCTATTGCATTTACCGGATTCTCAGCTTTGAAGTGAAGGAGATAGACTTATGATTATTGGAATAATCATTGCAACTGTGGTTGTAGCCGGTGTAGGTATCGCTATTGGTATTATCCTTGGACTGGCAGACATGAAGTTGCATGTGGATGTAGATGAAAAAGAAGCAGCTATTCTGGAAGTTCTTCCAGGAAATAACTGTGGCGGATGCGGATATCCGGGATGTAGCGGATGTGCAGCTGCCATAGCAAAAGGTGAGGCTGCCGTAAATCAATGTCCTGTAGGAGGAGCACCTGTAGCCAATGCAATTTCTTCCATTATGGGAGTTGAGGCTGCGGATACAGCCAGACAGGTCGCTTTTGTACATTGTAACGGTAACTGCGATAATGCAGAGAAGAAGTATGATTATGTAGGAGTCAGTGATTGCAGACTTCAGGCACAGGCACCCGGCGGTGGAGCTAAGACCTGCTCATACGGATGTCTCGGCGGCGGATCTTGTGTATCTGTTTGTCAGTTTGACGCAATTCACATTGTAAACGGTGTGGCAGTAGTAGACAGAGAAGCTTGTAAGGCCTGCGGTAAATGTATAGATATTTGTCCTAATCACCTTATTGATTTCATCCCTTATGATGCTCAGGTTGCAGTTGCATGCAAATCAAAGGATATGGGAAAAATCGTTAATTCTTATTGCAAAGCCGGCTGTATAGCCTGCCATATCTGTGAAAAGAATTGTCCTGCAGATGCAATAACAGTTGATAACAATGTGGCCACTGTAGACCAGGAAAAATGCGCACGTTGCGGAATCTGTTCGACAAAGTGTCCAAAGAAGGCTATCGCTTCATTTTGAATTTTGGTAAATTAGTACTTGCATTAATCCAATTTAACCGATATGATTGTACCCGTTACTGTTGTTTTTTGACAGACGGAGGTATGACAATATGGGCGAATGGAAAATAGCCTTTGATAGGATAATGGATCAGTTATATAATCATCCCGAAGAGATGAGGGAGAGACTTCTTAAGAAGTATGACAATCCCGACTATGTTATGATCGGACGTCCTAAGACAGGAATTGAAAAACTTAAGAGTATGCATTAAGTAAGTAGGCTGTGCACCGTGAAGGTGCACAGCTTTTTTATTGCTTCGCAATTCCGCCTGGGCGCGAGAGCCGCAATCGACTATTTATTTCGTAACAAGGTGCTTACTTGATTAACAACTCCCGTCAAAAAAATAACGAAATTTCTTATTGTTTTATTCTGAGAATGATATTATAATGTAAAAAATGTTAAAACAAAATTTACAATATCACAATATTAAATCAAAGTTTGTTGGGAGAAAGATATGACAACGGAGATGAAAGAAGTATTAAAGGGGATATTTCCGGAGTATCAGATTTTCGAGACTGTTAAAGAACGTGGATTTATTAATAGTAACAGAACTCAATATCAGAATATTCCGGCTGAAAGTGCTGCCTATGAAAGAAGTAATGTACAGCAGCAGACCGTGGCTCAGAAAGTAGCGGTAAACACTCCTGTAAAAAATGCAGCTAAAAATTCAGCTAATACAGTAAGTAGCCCTGAAACTAGGACTATGGGTGGTCTCATGAATAGTCCTGTTAAAGGACCTATGACCGGTCCCATAACAGGGCCTATTAGTGTGCCCAAAGGTGTCTATAAGGCTGCCAAGATGATGTCTGCTACTTCACCCATTATGGCTAATATCAGCAAAGTTGTACTTACTGATAAATATACTTCCGGAAGAGATGATGACAGAACAGCAGAGAGAGCAAGTGCTGTATTTGCGCAGCTTCCTAACATTCTCAAAAATTATTGGGTTGGATCTGATAATGACAGAGCATCTTTATGCAAAGCTTTTAACAGACCATATGTTAAAGGCTATGACAGCAAGAAGCCCAAGAATTCCGTGCTTATAATAGGAACAAAGAGCCGTGGAAAATCCTATGCAATCCGTTGCATAAGTGCGCTACTTAAGCAAAAAAAGATTTTCAGATATGCCGAGGTTTCTCAAATTGATTTTGCTGACTATTCCGCAGATCAGGACAATAAGCTTCTTTTATCTGATCTTTACAAGGCAGTGCATAGCTTCACAGAATCGATTCTGTTTGAAAATATTGATAAAGCATCCATCGCACAGATGGACATTATATACAGTCTTATCACGGAAGGTGCATATAAACTTACTAAGAGATATATTATGCGTGACGGAAGTCTGGTTGAGGCTGTCGGAATGCTCAATACGGAAACTATTTCAGAAATACCTTCCAAGGATAAGTTCTTTATTTTTACTACTAATGTTTCTGAAGAAAAAATCTACTCAATGCTTGGTAACAGACTGATCAAGGCATTTGGCGATATCATTAAGCTTGATCCAATTGAAGGCGAGCAGATCAGAAACCTGGCATATACTTTGCTTCTTAATATGATCCGTAAGAGCAAAGAGAATATTCATGTTTTCATAAACCATGATGAGCCTCTTGTTGTGGAGATCGGCAAACACTTTAATAAGGAGAGCGGTGTAAAGGGACTTGGGGCCTATATTGATGAACAGCTTTATGAACCTCTTTCAGAGATGAAGATTCAGGGCAAACTTGAAGATCAGGCCAATATAGAGATTAAATATGACAATGGTTATTGTGCTCATCTTGAAAACGGAGAAGTTATTAAGCTGGCTGATTATACCAAGAACTACGGCGCAATGAATCTTGATATGGTCAAAAAAGAGCTGGATGGAGTTATAGGACTTCCCAAGGTAAAAGAGTTTGTTCGAAACCTTGAGAACAATCACAAAGTACAGCAGTTAAGAGGACAGAAAGGATTAAAAACTTCCGAGATCTCAATGCATATGATATTTGCAGGTAATCCGGGAACCGGAAAAACAATGATAGCAAGGCTTGTTGCAAATTACCTTAAAGCTATCGGAGTGCTGTCATCGGGACACCTTTGTGAAGTTACCAGGGCAGATCTTGTGGGACAGTTCGCAGGAAGTACTGCATTAAAGACGACCAATGTAATTAACAGCGCCAAGGGAGGAGTCCTTTTCATAGATGAAGCATATTCCCTTTGCAGAAATGAACAGGACAATTTCGGACTTGAGGCAATAGATGCTCTTGTTAAGGGCATGGAGGATCACAGAGACGATCTCGTTGTGATACTTGCAGGTTATGAGGAGGAAATGCAGAATTTCCTTAATACCAATACAGGCCTTAAATCCAGATTTCCCAATGTTGTTCATTTCGAGGACTATACTACCGATGAGATGTATGAGATTGCCAAAGTAACAGCTCTTTCCAAGGGATATAAGATATCTGAGGAATGTGAGGGAGCGCTCAAGCGTTACTTTAACAAGAGCCGTATCAAGGGAAGGAATGACAGCGGAAACGGAAGACTTGTGCGTAACACTATTGAATCAGCGATTATCAATCAGTCTGTTAGAATCATAAATAACCCTGAAGAAAATATTGAACTTCTCATTCCTTCGGATTTTGGTTTTGAACAGGAAGAGGAATTTGATCTCGAAAAGCGCCTTAACAGCGTAATTGGAATGGAGTCCGTCAAGAAATACATAAGAAGTCTTGCTGCAAGATTATCCCTTCAGGCAGAAAGAGAAAAGGCAGGTCTTAAAACAGGTAATACACAGACTATGCATATGATCTTTGCGGGAAATCCCGGAACGGGAAAGACTATGATGGCAAGGACTGTGGCAGATGTTCTGTACAGCATGAATGTGATTCCTACAAACAAGCTTGTTGAGACCGACAGATCGGGTTTGGTTGCCGGCTATGTGGGACAGACCGCCATTAAGACCAGGCAGGTTATTGAGAGTGCTCTTGGAGGTGTACTTTTTATAGATGAAGCATATTCGCTTGCTCAGGGCGGTGAAAATGACTTTGGACAGGAAGCAATAGATACTCTCGTAAAAATGATGGATGATAATCGTGAAAGCCTAGTAGTTATCCTTGCAGGATACAGCGATGATATGAAGAAGTTCTTAAATTCCAATGCGGGTCTTCAATCAAGATTTGCGAATATTATAGAGTTTCCGGACTATACAACGGATGAGCTTATGAGTATAGCCGACAGAATGTATTCCGAGCAGGGATATGTACTTAGTGATAAAGGAGAGGCTGCGCTAAGAACAGCTATAGAAAAGGCGAAAACTGCAGACCGTTTTGGTAATGGACGATATGTCAGAAACATATTTGAGAGATCGTTAAATAACCAGGCCTTAAGACTTAGCGGCGAGAGCGATCACTCCAAGGAAACACTTATCACGATTACGGATGAAGATATTCAGGAGGTGCAGTGATATGAAAAAATCAATCTCAAATGTACTGGCTGTGATATGGTTTTTTGGGGTTTTTATATGGGCATTTATCATTGGTCTCATAAGACTTTTTATATCCATTATTCCTAATGTGCTGCGAATGATAGGTACAGGTTATGCAGTTAAATCCGGAGGATTTGTTCTTTGTTTTGTGTGTGCTGTTGTTTTTTTCCTTACTATGATAGTGCCTGTCTTTAGGAAATGTTATTACAAATTACCGTGGCTATATCCTGCATCAATAATCTTGCTGATGAATCTTTTTATCTTTTCGATTGCAGAGTTTATTATGGAAAAAGGATTTTCTGTAATGAGTGTTAATCGCCACGTTTTGACAGTTTTTCTTGTGCTTATACAGATTGTGGTATGTAGAGCCGTAATGTCCGTATATTTAAAAAAGTATCCGTTGGTCCTTCGTGCAAGCGACAGATTGGAGTGAGGTGACAGGAAATGAATAATATAAAAGAATTGACACAGGAAGCTCCAAGTAATTTTCAATATGTGAGCAGTATTAAGATGCCTGAGGAAAAGAAAGATACTGTCGGCGAATCAGCATTTACCCAGCGCATGATTCGCAAATCAGGGTTGGTGTTGGCAGCCGGGATAGTTGCCGGAGTGCTATTTATTGCAAATGACACGGGAAGTGTCTATGAGTACAACGAAGAGGTTCAGCAAGCTGTTGATACACGAGTATCTGAAACACTTAGTGTCGGTACTGTAATAGCCGAGAAGGATGATGGCTATATAGGCGCTGACTATGATGTTACCCTATCTACTGATGAGGAGGAAACAACTATTCAGATTTGGGATTATGCCTCCGAAGACGGTGATTATGTTCAGATATTGGCAGATGATCAGGCTGTATCCGAGCCTTTTATGCTGACTAATAAGCCTGTTACCTATACTGTTCCTGCAGATGGAGAAATCAAGATTGTGGGAATAAGAGATGGCGGCGATGGGATCACTTATGGAATATATTATGAGTCAGATGGTTTTATAGTTTATAACGGTGTTGAGCAAGGCGGAACAAATACTTATACATTTACAAAAGAGTGATTGAAAAGAGGAACAAAAATACTTACAGTTCTTGCGACCGCAGGAATGCTTGCAGCAGTAAGTGCAATAGGCATTCAGTCAGTTGGGGGAACAACAACGACTGAGACTGTTGAATATACTATGGAGGAAAACCTTTCCGATGGATTGTTCCAGATATACAGTATCCAATGATGGAGAAATACCGTAATTCAGGTGAATTAGTATATTTTGACATAAAATAATAATAAAAAGGTTGGATCGTACAGATCCAACCTTTTTTATAATTACCTATTCATAAACGTCCGTACATTTATTCCGTTAACTTCGATGTGATCATCTACGGCGATGACAAGGCACTGCCTGCCGTCGACGATGCGGGATTCTACAAGATCCGTTCTGTCGGGCTTAACCTTGATCACAACGTTAGGAGTCTCGATATCGAACTTCCTTGTGTGAGCAATATTGCTTGCAAGAAGAGGATAATCCTCATCACCGGCGCACTTGATATAGGTTTCGTCAAAATATCCAAGCCTCTCATCGGATACACCGCTGTCGTGAAGGAGCTGCTTCACATCACTCTTTTTAAGCTCCAAAGGCTCCGGATCGTCAACGTGATCGTCTATCATTTCGTTTAAGTTATCATGAATATTTTTCATAATATCGTAGTCGGCATCTTCTCCTATAGTATTCTGCACAACCGCATCAAAGATGTCTTTTTGCTCGGGAGCGGAAATGGGAGCTCGTCCGCCAAACATAGCTTCTACGAATTCAGGCTGCAGATCCTCCGGTTTTTTGGTAAAGTACAGCATGTTGTGGATATCTGTATCACGCTCTATAAAGGCGGGGAAAAGAAATCCCTTAACCGGTCCGTCAACTATCCAGTCGCGGAATCTTTCCTCTATAACATTTTTTGACTCGTTATAACCAAGACCTGCCTTGGAAAGCTTAACGGGACAGATGCTGCAAAGGATATAGTCATAAACCTTCTCGGAAGCATCCTCCATCTCGATACCGTCCGATGTTACGCCGGGAATGTCATAGACAGCGTGAACGAGAATGATATAGTAATTTTCTCCGTTGATATAATTGGCAATGATCTTGTCGTAGC
>JAEEXE010000062.1 GCA_016291375.1 Butyrivibrio sp. | reverse complement strand
AGACTAAATACTGACAACATAAAGGTTGCTGTTATTATTATTGGTAAAAGAAATATTTTTTTCATAATAAGATCAAAATAAAATCCTTTCATAAGTGTTACGAATATAATAACATATAAAAGATAAAAATCAACCCAAATCCGTATAAGCCCATGCGGAGAGGGGGTTGCTGAT
The DNA here is from genome assembly GCA_016291375.1 of Butyrivibrio sp. Classification (GTDB taxonomy): domain Bacteria; phylum Bacillota; class Clostridia; order Lachnospirales; family Lachnospiraceae; genus Butyrivibrio. The sequence continues at coordinate 13,226 of JAEEXE010000062.1, read as the reverse complement.
GGATAAATATTAAAATGATGTTACAAAAACGCTTATACACTCACCTTGATGTGATGTATAATCTATTAGTGAAGCCCAAAACGCAGGTTCATGACATACATACACGGGGGGGATAATCATGAAGACAAGAGCACAAGCTCTTAAATACGGCTTATCTTTTGATGGCGCCTATCAGGATGCGCCTTTTCACGATAACAATTGGCAGCTTGTTCGCTACAGGGGCAACAAGAAAGCTTTTCTTTGGACTTATGAAAAAGACGGTTATATAAACTTAAACGTCAAGGTTGACCCGGAAAAAGCCTATTTCTGGCGCAAGATCTACAAGTCCGTAATTCCCGGATATCATCAGAATAAAGAGCACTGGAACACCATCATTCTCGATGGAACCATTCCGGACAAAGATATAAAGACCATGATCGCTGAGAGCTATGATATTATCTCCGACAGTCCCAGCAAAAGAATCTATGAAGCAGTCAAGCGTATTCCCAAAGGGAAGGTTGCAACTTACGGACAGGTAGCCGAGATGGCGGGTGATAAGAACATGGCAAGAGCAGTTGGTAACGCTCTTCACAAAAATCCCGAACCCGGCGTCATTCCATGTCACCGCGTAGTCAACTCCAAAGGACAGCTAGCCGGGGAATTTGCTTTCGGAGGCGCCTGGAAGCAGGGAGATCTCCTGCGCGCAGAAGGCGTGGAAGTTGTGAACGGACGAGTTGATCTAAAAGAGTTTCAGATGTAGGAAGTATGAATGGACGTTTTTTTCTATATGATAAGAAAAAGAAGAATTATATTACAAATGAGGGGATAAAAACATGAAAACACTTATAGTTTATTACTCACTTGAAGGTAACACTGAGTACGTTGCAGACAAGATTAAGGAAAAGGTTGAGGCGGATACGCTGCGCCTTGTGCCAAAGAAAGCCTATAAGGACAAGGGCTTTGCCAAGTACTTTTGGGGCGGGAAAAGTGCTTTAATGGCGGAGAAGCCTGAACTTGAGGACTATAGCGTAGACCTTTCGGCGTATGATCGCATCATCTTTGGCTTCCCTGTTTGGGCGGGAACTTACACGCCTCCCATTAGGACTTTTATTAATGACAATAAGGAAGCTCTCGCCGGCAAAAGATATTCTGCATACGCTTGCATGGCAGGCTCCGGCGGAGAGAAGGCTATCGCCAATCTGGGAAAAGACCTGATTAAAAAAGTGGGCATCAAAGGGTTTAATGCAACTTCAATCTTTATAGATCCCAAAGCAGCTCCCACTGCGGAAAAAGAAGCTCAGATAAACGGATTCTGCGTTGCGCTGAATAATATGTAGAAAGTGATAATTGGAGGCAGATACGTGTTACAGCACAGCTCCTGAATTTATCAGTCTCTTGGACGCATATAGAAGTTACCCATAATCTCCTCGGTTCTTACGGAATTGATGAAGGCATTCGGATCAATTTCACGGACCTTGGGGATTATTTTTCTTGTATCGGAAGCGCTTACTATGGAGTAGACGATCTTTTTATTTCTGTGGGCAAAGGAGCCTTCGCCGTCCATAAGCGTTGCTCCGTGTCCGCAGACGGAATAGATCATTGAACAGACTCTGTCGGGCATATCGGTAATGATAAACAGGGTTCTCTGCTGATATGTTCTGTATAGCACGTGTAGAGCCTGGGTTGTAACATATTGGAATATCATAGAGTATAGAGCTTTCTCCAAACCAAAGAAGATGCCCGCTATGCTGAGGATTACAATATTTGCGCCCAGAATATATGGGAATGCATCCACGCCTTTTTTCTGGGACATAAAGATTGAGATGAAGTCGGTTCCGCCGCTGGTGGCATCGACTTTAAGACACATGGTGATAGCGATGGCGTTTAGGATTCCGCCAAATACTGCTGCCAGAAGCGGATCCTGAGTTACAGCGTAGTCGGGAAGCAGATCGACGAAGAAACCGTTGGCGATAACCATTACCAGCGAGAAAAGAGTGAATTTCTTACCTATATACTTAAAACCGATATATACAGGAACGGCATTTAAGATTATTGTTATCGGGGTATAAGCGATATTCAGATTCCAATACTTAAGAGCGAGCCTCTGGATGATAATGGCAATACCTGTCGCACCACCGGGGTAGAGCCCCACGGCGTTTACGAAGGAGTTGATATTTATAGACATAAGAAAAGCAGCTAAGAGGACAACGATAAGCCTGATAGCATCTTTTTCGGCTACCTTCTTTAATCTCTTTGCATCTACTTTCATCATAGTATAAGTATACTACTTTTATGTACTTATCAAAAATTCCATATTTCTATAGAGTGATTTTGGGGTGGATTGCAAATTGATTGATGATTAAAAGAAAGACGCAATGCGTTGTAGCGCATTGCGTTTTTAAAGTTGGCTTACATTATGATCATTTTTCTTTGAGTTCACGGAGCTTAGAAAGAATGGCATCATTATCTGCGTCTGGCTCATCAAGTTGATTTATGAGTTTCAAAAAGGCAGCTTTTTCATTACGCAATTCGGAGTTCTCGTTCTGTAATTCAGAGTTCTCAGCGTCTTTCTTAGCAAGTTCGGATTCATACTTTTCTTCCGCATCAGTGTATCCTGCAGTATATTGAGAATTCATCTGCTCTCTGTAACGGCGTTGGCCTTCAAGTATTTCTTTTGTCTGATTATCGTAATTAAGTTCAAAGATCAATGTTCCGACCTCCTCTATATCAGGATGGTTCTTGGCTAGGGCTTTGAATTCTTCCCAGGTTGTAGCCTTGAAAAGTTCTGCCCAGTAGACAAGGTTGTTCTGTATATCTTCATTAGTTGCTTCGTCTGTGTGGTTTAATTGTAGCACATTTATCCCGAATTTATCAGTATATAGGTGATGATTCTTGATATTTATAAGACGATATTTAGCATAGAATTCTGCCTCTGCATTCTTTATAAGTTCTTGGTCTGTGATGCAGAAGAGGGTTGTTGATTTGACAGTAGAATAGTCCTCGCTTTTTCCAATGTTATCGAAAGCTCTGCACAAATAGATTATCGAACGGGGGACCCAATATTTATCGGGATATACTTGAAGCTCTATGTTGAGGATCTCGTTGTCATTTAGAGTTAGTTTGATGTCCATGATGGTCTCCTTTCCTGAGCTATTAAGGTCGATAGGATTGGTGACTATCAGCTCCTTCACATCGGAAGGGGAGATTCCCTTTAGCGCGCATACAAGCCCCGTCAGGGCATTTGTCGATCGCTGCATCACGTAGTGAAACATCATGTCACTCATGAGAGTAAATTCGATTGCTCCTGTTGCTGTTTCGTAAGTTGGTTTCTGTGAATTGTCTTTTGTTTCTGACATAGAATTAGATTATCCTTTCGAATATAAAAGATTTGGCGCAATGCCATGTGTCGACACAGAAGGGCCGTAGAAAGACCGCCGACTTAATCTATGATAGCAGACAATTCTTAAGAACCGTTGTAGATAATTCTTAAGTTTTCTTAAGAATCGGATTTTCATGCGGGCGCAAAGGTTACGGCGCACCATAATTAATTGGACATATATATGTAACAATGCTATAATAAATGCATTGTTTTGTGTGTTTTGACTTTTCTTTGACGGTTGTAGTTCGTAAAAGGAAAGGAGAAACAAAAATGAAGAAAAGAAGAGTACAGGTAATTGCAGGAATCATGACTGCGGGAATGCTTGTGATGACAGGATGCGGAAGCGCGCAGACAGCGGAAGGGGAGACTACTGCTGAGCCTGTAGTTGTTGAGGAGGCTGAGCCTGCTGCTCAGGCACAGTCTGTTGATGCTATCGTTACTGAGCCCGAGGCTGAGGCGGTTGAGGAAGCGACAACAGAGGTTGTAGAGTCTGACATGGAAGTTACTGAGTCAAGTTTGTCAGGAACTGTTGCGCAGGGACAGGCTACTAATTTCAAGTCTTTCAATGAGCTTCTTGATTATTACAGGTCTCAGGGTGGTTATAGCTATGCGAAGCTTTATCTTAGAGGCTATCGTGCTGGAAGTGGAGAGGTTTATGCTATTACGGACAAGACATGGAGTGATAGCTCATCTCCTAGGGCTACTTTCTACACAAATCCCACAGGTAATCAGGTTATTTGCGCGGGATCACTTAATACAGGATCCAGAATGATGCGTATTGATAACTCCGGCGTTATATTTGCGACTTCTACTTTCAAGACATATGAGACATACTTGATATCTGCTGACGGAATGAGACTTGATCACAAAGATTATGCTGAAACAGACAATGACGGTTCCAATGGAAATCCCAAATGCTGGGGATATTTCAGAGATACTGTTGATGTGCCTAAGGTTGAGCGTAGTATAAGTTCTCTTGAGTATGCTGACATTACAAGCAAGGAATCAAGTATACCTCTTATCATATTTGAACCCCTTAATTAATCACAAAGAAAAAAGGCGCGGGTGCTTTTATAAAGCACTCGGGCCTTCTTTTCGCGCATATACAATAAAAGGAGAGGAAAAACAATGAGAAAAAGAAGAGTACAAGTACTTGTGGGAATTGTAGCAGTAGGAATGCTTGTTCTTACAGGATGCGGAAGCGCTCAGACAGCAGAAGGCGGAGCGGAGACTGAGGCGGTAGAGACCGTAGAGCAGGATATGGAGGAGACAGAGTCCAGCCTATCAGGATCTCCTGAGCTTGGAACTGTGACAGACTTTAAGACCTTTGACGAGGTAGAGAGATATTACAGAAAGAAAAACGACGGGAAAACCTATGGATATGCGTATATCAGACTTGCCGGGTACGATGATGATATTCTGTTGATTTCAGACAAAGTCATCTCTACTAATGAAAGTGGTAGTGCATCTTTTTATACTAATCCTACAGGAAAACAGGTTGTTTTTGCGGGAAAGCTTAATACCGGACAAACATCTAGCTTTTTGTCAACTTCGAATGGTGTTTTGTATGCTAATAGGCAACACTCATATGAGACATATCTTTTGAATACTAATGGAACAGAACTTATGCATAAGGATTATGCAGAGATGAATTATGCTACAAATAGAGCATGGGGCTATTTTAGAGATAATATCACAGATAAAAAATTGGAAAAAGATATGACAGAAGCTGAGTTTAATGCGCTTGAGCCAAATACAAGTAATGTCCAACCAATCAAATTCACAAAGTTTAATTAAGGAAAGGGAGAAAAGAAAATGAGAAACAATAAGATTATGATGATCGCAGGTCTTGCGTCTGCAGGAGTACTTGCAATTGCAGGATTTGTGGGTGTTCAGGGATTGGGATTAACATCTACTGTAAATGTTTATGAATACAAATTAGAGAAGAACGAGGGACGTGGAAGCGGATTGTCAGATAGCGGCAATGCAGGCGAGATCGGAACTGTCACAAAGTATAAGAGTCTTGAAGAAATAGTAGATTCTCTTGATGAGGGCTGGGGATACAAGTATGTTAATGTAAATGGCTATAATGGCAAAGCGCTTGCTGTAGCACCTTCTGATGAGGCCTATCCCGACCGCGGCGGTGTGGCGTATCCTGACGGAAAGCAGGCAACCTCTTATGTGACATTTTATACTAAGAATTCTAACGGGAAGGTTATCTGTGCAGGCTCTCTTAAAACTCATTCAAACGGACACTATTTCTCTATGGGTAAGGATGGTATTATTTACATTTTTACAAATCATACTTATGAGACATACTTCTTGTCATCTGACGGAAGCGAGTTGCTACATAAGGACTTCATCCAAGATGAAGAGGTCAATGGTAAAACTGTTTATTGGGGATATACCAAAAACAGGAACACTGATAAGCCCGCTGAACGTGATTTCACCCAAGAGGAATATTATGAGTATATAGATCGCGGACGTGATGCTGCAAAAACTGTTGAAATTATAGTGAAATAAAAAGCATAAATTATTAAGCTCAGATGCTGCTTATATAGTGCATCTGAGCTATTTTTTTACTTTTTTTAAATTAATACTAGACAGAATTGTTAATATATGTTATGATTTTGTTACGTAAAAGAGATTTATATCTTTTACATTTTAACGCTTATAAAAGGAAAGGAGTATCAATGAAGAGACGAGGAGTACAGATAATTGCCGGTCTCCTAACCGCATCGATGCTCGCGTTGACAGGATGTGGGGACGTCCTGTCGGCTGCGGATTCGGTAATCGAGATCGAAGAGTTTGTACAGCCTATGGAGAGAAATGAAACAACAATGGTCCTTGATGATCAGGTAGGGCGAAGTGTGAACTTTAAGACTCTTGATGATCTGATCGATTCCCTTGATACGGGTACGGCTTATGCATGCATTCGTCTCAAAGGATACGATGGAGAAGTTCTTATGATCACTGATGAAGGTCCTTGTGATTACTATGGAAATACGGCTGCATATCAAGCGCATTTCTATACCAGAAGGAAGGGAATGCCTGTTAAATGTATCGGAGCTCTGAATATGGGCGGAGACACGTTTTGTTTCAGGTTAAATGATGGCATTCTTTTTGCGGGAACTACCACATCTTACGAGACTTATCTTGTGTCTGATGACGGGGATAAGCTTGTTCGTAAAGATTGTGTTGCCATAGATGATGGAACCAAGAATACATGTTCCGGAACTGTGAGGGCAGAGGATTTGGACAGCCCTGAAACTAAGTTTAAAGGTACAGAAGCGGATTTTTACAAGCTCTTAAATAAATTCAGCGATTCGGAAGTAATAGAATTTGAAATTAAAGAATGATAATTCATGAGGCGCCCTTCGGGGCGCCTCCACTTATTTGACGGTACTGCATTTTGGTATGTACAATTAAGAATAGACAGCGCAGTGTGCGTTCAATTTATGAAAGTGAATTATGGTGGCAACATGAATTACAAGAATATTGATATGGGATCATATCCAAGAAAAGAGCATTTCGAATATTTTAAGACTATGCAGTATCCCTTTGTTACTATGACGGTACAGGTGGATATTACCGACTGGTTTAAGAAGCTCAAAAAAGCCGGATACCCTCTTTTTCACTGTTTCCAATATGCGGTGAGCAGGGCAGCCAACAGCGTTCCTCAGTTTAGGCAGCGTATAAAAGGTGATGGGATAATTGAGTATGATTTCTGCAATCCCTCATATACAGTGGCTTTACCGGATGGAACATACAGGTATTGTATGGTTAATGCCGATCAGCCCTTGAATGATTACCTTGCGGAAGCAAAGATCATGCAGGACAAGGCACTTCATGACGATCACCTTCATGAGGAGGGTGACAAGATGAGCTTTTTATTTACTTCTTGTGTTCCCTGGCAGAATTTTACCGGAGCGACAATGCCGTTCCCGAGTTCTGATTTCTCTGTGCCCAATATTAATTGGGGCAAGTACAAGGTTGAGAAGTATCTTGCACTTGAGGATGGTCAGGTCGTAGAGAAAGACAAGATCACTATTCCCGTTGTTGTCTTCGTTAATCATGCTCTTGTGGATGGAAGACACATATCGGAGTTTTTTGCAGGGCTCGACAGAGAGCTTTCCAATATGGAGCAATATTATGAATGATAAACTTATTTTTAGAGAACCCTCTTTTGACGAGGCAGCGAAGCTTTCCGGAATATATGCACTTAGGGACAATAAGACCTGTGACAGCACAGTTCTTGATACTTATATCTGGAAAGATATGTATAATGTGAAGATTTATCTTGAAGATAAGGCAGCATTAACCCTGATGAAAGATGAGGAGGGGTATTTTGCTGCCATGCCTTTTTGTACGGAAGAAGAGCTTCCTAAGTACTTTGGCATGTTAAGGGATTATTTTAACAAGGAGCTGGGGCAGCCTCTTAGGATCAATCTTGCTGATGAAGAAGCTATCAAGGCACTTGACCTTATGGAGAATCCGGAGTTTATTGTTGAAGAGGAGTTTGATCTTAAGGACTATCTGTACGATGCTGAGGAGCTAAGAACCCTTGCAGGTAAGAAGTTCCAGAAAAAGAGAAATCTTATAAATAAATTCATGAAGGAGTATGAGGGCAGATGGGAATACAAGATCATGTGCTGCGTTGATGAATATTTCCTTGAGGAATTTATGAAGAAGTGGTTTGAAAAAAAGCTTGAAGAGGGCGTCGACAGTAGGGACACTCTTTTGTATGAAAAGAACGGTCTTCTGGAAGTCCTACGCAATTGCGATAAGGTGACTTTTAGGATAGGCGGCATTTTTATTGATGAAAACCTTGAGGCTTTTTCAATCGGTTCGTACAACACCAGAGAGAAGATGGCGGTTATCAGTATAGAGAAAGGAAACTCAGATATTCCGGGAATCTATCAGGTGATAAATCAGCAGTTTCTTTTGCATTCCTTTGAGGAAGCTGTTCTTGTTAACAGGGAAGATGATCTGGGAATCGAAGGCCTTAGACAGGCCAAGGAGAGCTACAATCCGATAGGATATGCAAGAAAGTACAAGGTGATCCAGAAGCGCTCATAAATTTGCTGATGGAGCATAAGGACAAGATATGGTAAAAGAGTGTGCGGATAAAGCCGGAACACGCAGGCTGTACGAGGATTCTTTTGACGATCCGAAGGTATTTGTGGATTACTACTACAGCGATAAGTGTCTGGATAACAGAATAATAGTGAGTAAGGAACAAGGTGAAGTAGTGTCTATGCTTCACCTTAATCCGTATTGCATAAATCTAAGCGGCGCGGTTGTTAAGAGCTATTATATCGTTGCGGTTGCGACCAGGGCAGACTGGCGCAGAAAAGGGCAGATGGCGCGGGTGTTTGAGAAGACTTTTGAGATTCTAAGAAAAGAGCAGGTGCCATTTGTATATCTGATGCCTGTTGATGAAGCGATATATTCCTGGATGGGTTTTGAGAAGATTTGCGACTTTGCCTTGGATAGATGCAAGAGCTTTGATGAAGTCAGGAGTAATTACGATATCTATTGCATGTGGGATGAGGATTATATCCGCAGGATGAAGAAGGAAGAGGAGCTTAGGAGCCTTGACATGGGCGAAGTTCTTCCGGAAAATCCTGTTATCATGGGTAAGATTACAGACCTTGAAGCTTTTAGCGCAGCTGCAGGTAGGACATTTGCAGATGAGAAAGAGGCGCTTAATTGGATGAGAAGTAAAAAGATCTATATCTGCGAGGAAGTGTAGACCGGAGAAGCCCGCCAAACCTAGACGATGCGGTACAGATAATGGTACAATAATCAAGTCGTGTGTGTTTTGACTTTTCTTTGACGGTTATAGGGCGTAAAAGGAAAGGAGAAACAAAATGAAGAAAAAAACAATGATGTTACTTACAGGTGTCATGGCAGCGGGGATGCTTGCATTGACTGCTTGCGGAAGCGCAGAGGGAACAGGTGCTGACACAGGAGAAGTTGAGACAGAAGTTATTGAGCAGCCCATGGAGGAGACTGAGTCAAGTCTTTCGGTCAGTCAGGAAAGAGGAGAGGTTGGCACTGTTACCGATTACGACAGCTTTGATGCTTTGATAGCTGATCTTAAGAAGGATAAGAGTGCTAAATGTGCTTATGCGAAGATCAATCTTTCCGGTTATGAGGTGCTTTTAGTATCACGCCGTGATGAGGAGTTTTTAACCGGACCCTCTACTCTGTATGATGATAATGATAATGAATATATAGGAGCTTCTTGCGCTACATTCTATACCAAGCCCGGAGATAAGGTAGTGTGCGCAGGTACACTTTGCAGCGGTGGATCATCTGATCCTTTGGCAATATATGATGGTGCTGTTTATGCAAATACTCATCATACTCTTGAGTCATATTTTATCTCAGCTGATGGAAAAGCGCTTGAGAACAAGGATTTTATTCAGGAGATAAACAAGAACAGAAAGTCAACGTTTAAAGGATCTTTTAGAGATTCCAATACATCTGATCCTGTTGAGCGTAAACTTACAGAGAGAGAATTCTCCCGCATTACTGATAAAATCTACTCAGGACTTGAGGATATTCATTTTGAATGGCTTTAATCTGTTATTGATATGATATGCAATAAGCTGATCATGCTCATGTGGTCCGAACACTTTTTGCCGAGTGTTCGGACTTTTTTGTAGCACAAGACCGGCAAGCGAATGGATGCTTGCATACAAATTCATTTGCCGGTCGTAAGGACATGGAGCACGAAGTGCGGAATGTCTGTGCGCAGAATCGAGTAGGAGTCAGCCTACTCGATTTGTGCGGGACCTTGTAGAAGTGGATCTGCTCGATAGCCAAATACTGTGAAAAAGAGTACAATGAGGAAAGGTAGTTTTTTAGGAAAGGGAAAAGATAAATGAGAAGAAAAAGTGCTAATAGAGCGATAGCTCTTTTGATAATGACGACATTATTTACTGTCACAGGATGTGCAGTTCCCGGGAGTGTAACTACCGATAACGGTTCAACATCCGTGAGCGTACAGGAAAGTTCCGTAGCTTCAGCGGAAAACAGTGGCGATGATGGGCAGCAGCTTGCAAATCCATGGGAGGATATCTCACAGGATGAGGCAATGAAGAATACGGTTAGACTTTTTGTCATTCCGCAGGGAGCAACTAATGTTGCCTGGAGCATGCTGAAGGAAGAAGGCAGTGACAGTCCATTGATACAGGCAAGTTTTGAGCTTGATGGCAAGGAGTTTACAGCCAGAACGCAGTACGGCGTAGACGAGAACAAGGATATCTCCGGAATGAACTACGAGTGGACCAATACTGAGGAAGGTCATATTGGATGGTATGACGGAAATATGTCTGCCAAGTTTTACAGATATGTTGGTGATGAGTCTGCAGATCTTTGTACCTGGTATGATACTGAGATAGGCATTGCATATAGTCTTTCTACTGTTGCGAAGGATCTTGATGGATTTGATATAGCGGCAGTTGCTGATATGATGGCTCCGGAAGAAGATGTAATGCTGGAAGATTTTGTTCAGGCAAAAGCGGGAAAGGAAACTTTTGAGAGCTACGATGAAGTTATCTCTTACCTTGAAAAGGATCAGGGATATGCATATATCAAGGTTAAGGGCTATGAAGGAGATGTTCTTCTCGTAACGGATTACGTTTATGAGAACGATCCTAAGACTAAGGCAAGTATTCAGGCGGCAGTTTATATCAAGGATGGAGATACTGTCAGAAGCGCGGGATGGGTAGCCACAGCAGGAACGGCATATCCGCTTGCTGTTGCGGACGGACTTCTTTATTCCTGTAATCCGCACTCTTATGAGGTTCAGTTCTTTAATCCTGACGGATATGGACTTATGTACAAAGATGATGTGTATGAAGAGTATGATTCTGACGGAAAAGCTACATACGGCGGATTTACAAGAGAGACCAACAGCTTTGAAGTTACGGAGGATTTTACCGGAGGAGAAGCCGAGTACAAGGCTCTTTGGGATAACTATTTTGCAGCTGAGGTTATAAATTTTACTGTTGTTGAGTGATCGAATATTTTTGGATCCGGGGGAAGCGAAGGTCCATTTATAGATAATAAGAGGGGCAACAATAAAATTTTTGGAGGTATCAGTAGTATGAAAAAAGTAAGTGATTTTGTAGGAAAGTACATGGCTGTCATTGTACTTGTGGTTGCGGCGCTTGCGCTGTTTGTCCCCGGGAGCTGTTTGTGGATTCAGACAGGCTGGATCAACTATCTTTTGATGCTGGTTATGTTCGGTATGGGACTTACACTTAAGCCTGTTGACTTTGCTCTTGTGTTTAAAAGACCCAAAGAGATCCTGATCGGTGCTATTGCACAGTTTACCATCATGCCTCTTTTGGCATTTGCACTTGGTAAGATCTTCGGTCTTGAGGTTGGCCTTCTTGCCGGAGTTATCCTTGTTGGAACATGTCCCGGAGGAACAGCAAGTAACGTTATCACATACCTTAGTAAGGGTGATGTAGCTCTTTCTGTTGGAATGACAAGTGTTAATACACTTCTTGCACCATTCCTTACACCTGCAATTACTTACATGCTTCTAAGAACAAGTGTAAGCGTTGATGTTAAGAGCATGTTCCTGTCTATAATCAAGGTGGTTATCGTGCCGATAGCTCTTGGACTTATAATCAACCATTTCTTCGGAAAGTATACAGAGACAGTTGTCACAATACTTCCCGTGGTATCAGTTGTTGCGATCACACTTATAGTTGCTGCGGTTGTTTCACACAACTCTGAGAGAATCCTTGAGACAGGCGCTATTGTATTCGTAGTTGTAATACTTCACAACTTACTTGGATACGTGCTCGGTTATGTACTTGGAGTTATTTTAAAGCTTCCTGTTGCCAAGAAGAAAGCTCTTTCTGTAGAGATCGGTATGCAGAACTCAGGCCTTGCTACATCTCTTGCTACAACAGCTTTCCCTGATCTTGCAATGGCAACTGTTCCCGGTGCGATCTTCTCCGTATGGCACAACATTTCCGGAGCGATTCTTGCGAATGTGCTCAGAAGATTTGAAGATTCACAGGACGCGGACAACATGAAGGAATCCGCTTAATATTTATCTGATATGGTATAATACGGTGCATGGTGGTTTCGGCTGCCATGCATTTTTATTGTGCTTCGCAATTCTGCTCGGGCGCGAAGAGTCGCAAGAGACTCTTTATTATTATGGGGAATTCAGAGAGATTACTTTGATAAAAGGAAGAGGATAATTAAATGAGAAAAAAATTTGTTATTTCGGCATGTTTGTCGCTTTTTTTGCTGACTGCATGCGGAACTGAAGGCACGACTGCAGTAGAAGATACTTATGCCACAGAGGATATTTCTGATACAGAGGATGCTTATGAAGAAGAGACGGATTCCGAGGATTCGGGCTTTCTGAAGATGTTTGAGAAAAAAGACGAATTTAAAAGCTATGATGAAGTGATATCATATCTTACCAAGGGAAATGGGTATGCATATATAAAATTACATGGATATGATAAAAAGCTTTTGATCGTAACTGACTATGTTTATACGGATGATAATAAGGATAGTGATCCGCCGTGTTCGCATTATGTTGTATTTGCCAAGGACGGAAATGTTGTCCGGAATATTGCAGGCTATTATTTTTACGGAGGAAGAGAATGCCCTCTGGCAGTTGGAGAGGGAATGCTGTATTCTTGCAAGCCGGATGAAATAGTGTCGTATACCGTTTATGATGATCGTCCCGATGAACTGTTTCTTGTTCATATGGAATTTGCTGTAAAGGACTATGATAAGAACGGAAATCCGTACTACTATGGATTTATTAGCGATCCTGAAAATCGACTGAGCACTGCCATTGAAATCGATAGCGAAGAAG
>JAEEXE010000061.1 GCA_016291375.1 Butyrivibrio sp. | reverse complement strand
GAAGGAGCAAAGCGCATCTTAACGTGTCCGTACTGGCCATGACCACCTGTCTGCTTCTTATATTTGTATTCCACATCGGAATTCTTTCTGATAGTCTCTCTAAATGCAACCTTAGGTTTGGTAAGATCGATATTTACCTTATAGATATTCTCAAGCTTACTCTTAACAACATCAAGGTGCATATCACCCATACCATACAGAAGAGTCTGTCTGTTCTCAGCGTCGTTTACAACCCTGATTGTCTGATCCTCAGCCGCGATCTTGGCAAGTGACTGTGCGATCTTATCGATATCCTGCTTGTTCTGAGCATGGTATCTCATAACCGTATAAGGCTGTGAAATATCCATCTTAGCATACTGAACAGGATTAGCCTTGGTTGAAAGTGTATCACCTGTTGCTACGTCAAGCTTTTGAAGTGCACCAAGATCTCCTGCGTGGAGCTCGGGAACTTCGCTTGTCTTATTGCCCTGAAGGATATACAGCTTACCGATCTTAACCTCAGTATCTTTTCCGGCAACGAACATTACGTCGTCGGGCTTAAGGATACCGGATCTAACCTTGATAAGTGAATATTTACCGATGAAAGGATCGATCATTGTCTTAAATACAAAAGCTGTTTTGGGTTTTGAGAAATCAAAGTCAGCTTCGAAGATCTCGTTGGTATTGGTGTTGATGCCCGCCATCTTACGATTCTCGGGACTTGGCATATACTTAACGATATCATCCATAAGAGTGTAAATACCCTGACAAAGAGTACTTGAACCCATCTCGATGGGAACGATGCTGCCGTCACATACGTTGGTGCGGACAGCCGCTCTTATCTCCGATTCAGAGAAAGTGTCTCCGTTAAAATATCTGTCCATGAACTCTTCGGATGTCTCTGCAACAGCCTCTAAAAGAGTGTCACGGCAGATCTTAAGGTTGGCCTGGTTGTACTCGGGAACGTCGCACTCAACAACTTCCTTACCCTGCCATCTAAAGCCCTTCTCCTGAATAACATTTACGTATCCGACGAACTTCTCGTTCTCACGAATAGGTAAATTGAAAGGCGCGATCTTTTTTCCATACTTATCGGTCATATCCTGTACGACCTGTCTGTATGAAACATCATCGATATCCATATCTGCTACGAATATCATGCGGGGAATCTTATACTTCTCGCAAAGCTCCCACGCTTTTTCTGTACCTACCTCTATTCCTGCCTTGCCGGAAACTACGATGATCGCCGCGTCGGCAACGCTTATAGCCTCCTCTACTTCACCGACAAAATCAAAGAAACCGGGAGTATCCAGGACATTGATCTTGTGTCCATCCCATTCCATGGGAATTGTTGATGTGCTGATAGAAATATGTCTCTTCTGCTCTTCCTTATCAAAATCGCTGAGAGTGTTTCCATCTTCCACTTTACCGATCCTAGATGTAATACCTGCAAGATAAGCCATTGATTCAGCCAAGCTTGTCTTGCCGGCACCACCGTGCCCAAGCAGTACAACGTTTCTGATCTTGTCTGTTGTGTAAACGTTCATATCTTGTCCTCCAGTCGCTTCATTTTGGGTAATATGTATGAGATATGATACAAGTCCCCCAAAAACTTATAATGATATTTTACTAAAGATACTGTACCAAAACAAGAGTTATAGGTGATTTTGCACAACACCGTGCCCGCAAACCCCCATGGCTGTATATTTGATTTTCGTACATTAAAGTGTTATAGTGTTGTTCATAATATTTTTTAACCCCCCAGACGCATTTTTGCGCATAAACAGGAGATTTTTTTACATGAATAATGAGACTTACGGCTTTATAGGCCTTGGACTTATAGGCGGCTCGATAGCCCGCGCAATAAAAGAAAAGCAGCCAACATCACGCATCATAGCCTACACTCCTCACAAGGAGACCGTAGACAAGGCATATGAGCAAAAGATTGTAGACCTGCCCCTTTACGAGATCGGTCAAGAATTTTCGGACTGCGACTACATCTTCCTTTGCGCACCCGTCGAGTGCAACAACGACAACATCGACAAGCTCTTGCCCTTCCTTGATAAGAAGACGACGCTCACGGATATCGGCAGCGTCAAGACAGGGATCCATGAGAAGATAAAAGAGCTTTCGCTTGAATCCCAGTTCATCGGCGGACACCCGATGGCAGGTACCGAGAGAATCGGCTTTGGCAACTCCAAGTCATCTCTTTTGGAAAACGCTTATTACATCCTCACAACAACAGAGTCTACGGAAAAAGAAAGACTTGATAAATATTATGATCTCGTCAAGATGATCGGCGCGATCCCGCTTGTAGTCGACCACAACAGACACGACTACATCACAGCGGCAATAAGCCACGTTCCGCACGTCATCTCCGCTTCACTCGTCAACCTGGTAAAAGACAACGATTCGGAAGATCAGCTCATGAAGACCATCGCCGCGGGCGGATTCAAGGACATCACGCGTATCTCCTCATCTTCACCCGTTATGTGGCAACAGATCTGCACTACCAACGCAGACAACATCTCAGAGCTCCTTGGCAAATACATTGATTCATTGTATGAGATCAAGCTTGCCATCGACGAAAAAGAGACTGATAAGATATTTGATTTCTTTTCATCCGCAAGAGAATACAGAGAGTCCTTCATTGAGACTTCAAGCGGTCCTATACAGAAGGTTCACAGCATAAATGTTGAGATTGACGATCAGCCCGGTCGCCTTGCAAGCGTTGCTCTCCTTCTTTCCGAGAACAAGATCAACATCAAGAACATCGGCATCGTTCACAACAGAGAGTATGAGCGCGGAACGCTTAAGATCGAACTTCACGATAACGCAAGCTTGGAAAGATCCATCGAGATACTCGCAGACAAGGGCTACAACGTATACAAGAAATAAATCACCTGAGGAAAAAAGATGATATCACTTAGCAAAGCTACATCACCGATAAAAGGCAAAATAACGGTTCCCGGAGATAAATCCATTTCTCACAGAAGCATCATGTTCGGTGCTCTTGCCGAAGGAACCACAACGATCACCGGCTTCCTTGAGAGCGCAGACTGCCTCTCGACGATTGATTGCTTCAGAAAGCTTGGGATCGAGATTGAGAAAAAGAACAATCATATGACCGGAGTTCCGACGATATATGTTCACGGTAAAGGTATAAACGGTCTGACTGCACCGGATTCACTTCTTTATACCGGCAACAGCGGAACGACTACAAGACTGATCTCCGGAATACTCTCCGCTCAGTCTTTTGACACAGATATCACAGGTGATGCTTCGATAGAAAAGCGTCCGATGAAAAGAGTCATCACACCCTTATCCGAAATGGGCGCCGATATAGTTTCAGTAAAAGACAATGACTGCGCGCCTCTCCATATCACAGGCGGAAAGAAGCTCCACGGAATCACTTACAACAGCCCCGTTGCTTCCGCACAGGTTAAATCAGCGATAATACTCGCAGGCCTCTACGCAGATTCTGCGACAACAGTTATAGAGCCCGCTCTTTCAAGAAACCACACCGAGATCATGCTTAAAGCTTTCGGTGCGGATATTCACAATGAAACATACGAAGACGGCAAAGCCGCAGCTGTCCTTAATCCCGGACAGCCGCTCAAAGCAATAGACATAAACGTTCCGGGCGACATATCTTCCGCTGCTTTCTTTATCGCGGCAGCGCTTATGGTTCCCGGCTCCGAGCTTCTTATCAAGAACGTCGGAGTCAATGAGACAAGAGCCGGCATCATAAATGTCTTAAAGCGCATGGGCGCCGATATCACTCTTTTAAACGAAGATGATTCAAGCGAAAAGCGCGCCGACATCCTTGTTAAATACAGCAAGCTCCATGGCGATGATAACAAAGAATTCGTTATCGGCGGCGCGGATATCCCGACAATGATTGATGAGCTTCCCGTCGTAGCTGTTCTTGCAGCTACAGCCGATTGCACAACGATCATCAAAGATGCAGCGGAGCTCAAGGTAAAAGAATCCAATCGAATCGACTCGGTTGTAGATAACTTAAACGCGATGGGATGTGACGTTACGGCAACCGACGACGGAATGATCATCCGCGGCGGAAAGCCTCTTACAGGTGCCGAGATTGATTCTCACAGCGACCACAGACTTGCGATGAGCTTTGCTATCGCGGCCCTCGGCGCAGATGGCGAAACAATAATTGCAGACGATAAATGCGTGGATATCTCATATCCCACATTTTTCAGCGATCTTAGATCGTTATTATAAATTGGGGAATTTATAATCATAAAACGCTTATCAAAGGACAGGAGGATAATTTAAATTGTCAAACACAAGTCTTAACAAAAAGCGATTGGGAATTATTATTCCGATCGCTTCATTTCTTATTATGCTCGGAGGCGTGATCATTTTCGCCTCCGGGTATCTTTTTGCCAAGCATGAAATATCGCAGGATAAAAATCCTAAATCGCAAGCTTCGATAGCTTCTTCATCCGAATCCGCTTCAGCTTCCGAATCCGCTTCGGACGAAGACCCTGAAACCGATCATACTTCCTATGAAAGTATTGATATTGAAGCAGACATAAATAAATCAGTATCTTTGGATTGGTCAAGAGATATTCCCAAAGAATACGCTATCACATTTGATGTTAACGAAAGTGATGATACATGCACCATCCTTCTCCCCGAGGACAGAGCATTCGATATTGATTATTCCTATTACAGCCACGAAAGCGGCTTGGGTACTTTATTTTCTCACGATGATGAAAACACTCCGGATACAATAACCGGCTTCAAAGCTTCTGACGTTAACTTTGACGGATACACCGATCTTCTCTTTACCGGTACAAAAGATTCAAACGAAATGTCCTGGCTCTTTGTTGGTGAGTCATCAAGTTACGATTCAAGCTATGATTCCGAGGGTACCTGTTTTATTTCATATCCTCCGATCACTGACGCAACACAATATCTTAATAAGGGATTTACTGTAGATGATGTCTGCGATTACTATTCAAAGGGACAGATAAACGGAGAATTTAGTTCTTATAAAGAAGGCTATAAAGCCATCATAGGATTTTATGAAACAATGTCTGCCGGAACAAATAGATATGATCTTATCAACATTAACAACGATGACATACCTGAACTCCTCATGGATACTGGTGAAGGCGGAAACAATTTCTCCGTATGCACCTTCAAGGACGGTTATGTATATCAATTTATGAATTGGCATCACCAAAAAGACAAATATGAATATGTACCGCAAAAAAATATAATACTGCAAAATAACAGCACCGAATCTTATATCTACGGTTTGAATGATTGCAAACTAGCCATCGGATACGTTGAAGATCTATCCAATTACAGATCCAATCCCTTTAAAAAAGCAGTCTCATTTACAGATGGAAAAGAGGCTAAGGATTTCATAAAAGAACAGCTTGATTAAATATCTCATCAATTATAAAAGGGCCAAAAGCAAAAGCTTTTGACCTTTTATTTTTAATTATCTGTATTTACTCGTTTCCAAAAAGATCTCTTGTATAAACTTTATCCAGCACATCGGAAAGCTCCGGTGTGATCCTGTTTGCAATGATAAAGTCACACTCTTTTTTGAACTCATTAAGATCTCTTACAACCTTGGAATTAAAGAAGCTGTCTTCCTTGAGCGCAGGTTCATAAACCACGCACTCTATTCCTCTTGATTTTATTCTCTTCATAATACCCTGAATAGCGGACTGTCTGAAGTTGTCAGAGCCGGTCTTCATGGTAAGTCTGTATACACCTACCTTCTTAGGATGAAGGGCCCATATTCTGTCAGCTATGAAGTCCTTTCTTGTCCTATTTGCCTCAACAATGGCAGTAATAAGATTATTCGGTACATCCTCATAATTGGCAAGAAGCTGCTTGGTATCCTTTGGCAAACAATATCCACCGTATCCAAAGGAAGGATTGTTGTAGAAATCACCTATTCTGGGATCAAGGCAAACGCCGTCAATAATATTCTTGGTGTTAAGTCCTCTTACTTCCGCATAGGTATCAAGCTCATTGAAAAAAGAAACCCTAAGAGCAAGATATGTATTTGCAAATAGCTTAACGGATTCTGCTTCTGTAGTATTCATATACAATGTGGGGATATCATTTTTAATAGCTCCCTGCTTTAAGAGGTCGGCAAAAACATGTGACATCTCTTCCGCCTCTTTGGAATCCGTATCATAACCGATAATGATCCTGGAAGGATAGAGGTTATCATACAGCGCTCTTCCCTCTCTTAAGAACTCAGGAGAAAAGAGAATATGATCGGTCTCATATTCATCCAAAAGATCTGAAGTATAACCAACAGGAATAGTGGATTTGATCACTATAAAAGCATCGGGATTGACCTTTCTAACCTGCTCCACCACGCTTCTGACAGAGGATGTATCAAAGTAATTGAGTTTCTCATCGTAATTGGTCGGCGTAGAAACTATCACAAACTCTGCATCTTCATAAGCGCTGATAGCATCTGTAGTAGCGCGCAGTCTCAAAGAATCTTTTTGAAGATACTCCTCAATCTCTTTATCTACGATGGGCGACTGTCTCTTGTTGATCATATCAACTTTTTCAGAAAGAATGTCCACCGCAGTAACGTCATTATATTGTGATAAAAGCACGGAAATTGATAATCCAACATACCCCGTACCCACTACTGTTATCTTCATTAGATTCACCTCTTTAGTATTCAAGTCATGAAACCATTGTATATAAAATAAACTTCCAAAGCAAGAATAAGACTTAATAGCCATATAAGCATAAAATAGTGCATTTCCGTAAATGCAGTCTCGTGAAAGTGCCAAACCATGCGCTTTGTAACAAAATAAACACAGAATAAACACAGATTCTTCACTGTTTCACAATACCTCATTGCTACATTTAATATGTAATAATTTATATTTCGGAGGGAAGTATGAAAAAAACTTTAAAAGCGCTATTTTTATGCCTCTTCCTATGCCTCGGAATCCTCTCACTTCCGATCAGTGCATATGCAGAAGAAGGCGAAGGGGAAGTCAAAGACATTGTAGAGAAGGTTGAACTCTACAAAGAAGGGGAACCTATCTCAAGCGGAGATGTTATCTCCTTGGGCGATCAGTTCGAATTAACTTACACACTTTTTCAACCTCTATTTCTAAACTATACGGATGACGAAAAAGATCCTGAAGTAAACCCGGATCATTACATCAAAAAAGGGGATAAGATCATCCTCCCCAACTTCCCAAAAATACTGACAGAATATCCACATGACATATCAATTAGCATCAAAGACCTTGACGATCCGCTCGGCGTGGTTACTCTTGATGATGACGGTAACATTTTGCTCGAGGTCACTAATGATGAATACTCGGATCTAAGTGAGATAGTATTCGGAATCTCATGTAAGCTCGACGGCGATAAAGTCGGAGACAAAAAAGAGATTGAGATGAAGCTTCCGGGCTTTGAAACTCCTTTTAAATTCGACATCAAAGAAAATCAGGAGGAGCCTGAACCTGACCCGGGCCCTGTAGATCCTCCGCTCAAAGATAAATATACTCTTAAGAAGAATTTCAAGGATATCCAGAGAACCGATGATAACAAAGATGCGATCATCACCTGGGAAATAACATTAGGCAATAAGGGATATGACTTTGATAACTTTGTTCTGTACGATAAATTCACTATGGATTCAAAGACAGACATGAGTCTCATTCCAGATTCCATAACCGTTTCAAAAGGCGGCGAAGATATCACAAGCGATGTCAGCGTAAACACTTCAGCAGGCAATTCACAGTTCCAGAATTTACCGTATGATTTCTCTGTTGATCTCGGAACTCTGTCCGGTGAAAGCAGTTATGTAGTAACATATAAGTCTTTACTTAAAAATTATGATACCTATTTACAGCAGAACCACTCTTCCGCTCCCAACAATGAAACATGGTTCGAATATGGTGACGAAGAGCATCATGAATCCATCGGTAAGATCAAAGGAAAAGACGGTCTCACCGCTAAACCCGGTATTGTAAAAAATCTTACAAGCTATGATGCCGCAAACCATAAGATTACTTGGACCATTAAAGCTAACACCAGTAAACAGCCTCTCACAGATGTCAAGATCACTGAAGAAATCGGAGCCGGTCAGAAGCTTGTAGAAATCACTAATGCCAAGCTTGACGGTGAACCCTATGATATATCCGACAAGTATGCGGGTGTTCCCGGTAAATTTATTGAAGGTACCGATGAATATAGTGAATACCTTATAACTCTCGGCAATGACATCAAAGAAAAAACATTGGAATTTGATGTAGTCACTGAACTTTTGGAATCAGAAAAAGAGTTCTATTCAGGAAATAAAGAGCAAAAATACAAAAATAAAGTTGTCATGAACTCCTATGAAATGAAAAACGTAAGTGACGAAATCGAAAAGACATGTAAAAGTGAAGTCCTTACAAAAAGAATCGTAGGAAATTACAACTACGAGACTCATGAGTTCCAGTACGAAATTGTTGCCAACAAAAATAAGATGGCAATGTCCAAGATAAGTGTAAAAGACGGACTTACAGAAAGCGGTCTTGAACTTATTATTGCGACAGACAAGCCAATCATGATGAACGGCGTGGAAATACCTAAGGGTTCAGATGATAACCCAACAAGACCGTGCTATACATACAATAACGGTCTTCTTACCGTATATCCCGAAAATACTGTTGCCGGCGAAGCCGATTCAATGAAAACAATCACATTCACCGCAAGAGTTAAAGACGAAAAATACCTTGATAATATTACAAGTTCAAGTATCAGCATCGCCAACAATGCATCAATCGAAACCGAGGATTATCCTACAACTACTATTGAGTCAAAAGATGCAAAACGCGAGATCAAGAACTCAATGTTCAACAAAAAAGGCGACGTTATCAATGATAAGACTCAGGCCGGATATACAATTTTAGTCAATGCTTCCAAGCAGAATCTTCGCGATGGCTGTAAAGTCAGAGATATACTCGGAGCAAACCTCGACCTCGAGGAAAGCTCGGTAAAACTGTACGTCGCCAACATAAATCCTGCTACCGGCGATCTTTCCGATGGTGAAGAAGCAACAGGCTATAAAACAGATGTTAAGACCAATTCCAACGGAACAACGCAGTTGGAAGTTACTCTTCCCAAGAATACCGGAAAGACCAGCTATGTACTTAAATATATAGCTACTCCCGATCTTCCTAAGGTTGCAGGCGGAGATTACTCCAACAGTGCTGAACTTTTGGATTCCGGTATAGATGCTGAATTCAAATCAAATATCGATCTTAGCAATGCTAAATTCAGCTCAGGAAGCTCAACCGGTAAAGCATCACTTACAATAACAAAGGCCGATGACGAAGACTCTTCTGTTCTTCTCAAAGGAGCCGTATTCTCGATCATAGATAAGGCTACTCAAGAAGAAGTTGCACAGCTCACAACAGGAGAAAATGGAAGCGGAAAAGTCGGTCTTCCGAAAGGTAAAGAATATATTGTAAAAGAGATTAAAGCTCCCGACGGATATGAGCTCAATGAAGAGCCATATGAATTTAACACAAATAAAGGACGTGTAAATCTTAACTTTACCAACAAGAAAAAGGAACCCGAGCCGGATGTACCGAATCCCGGAAACGACGACGAAAATAAAGACGATAATAAAAACGGAAACAATTCGGGCAGCAACAACTCAGGCAACAACAGTGATAACAAGGACGGCAATAATTCCGACTACGGATCGGGCGATCCTTCAAACGGTTCGGACAACAATGGCTCAGGCGGATCATCAGACAGCAAGCACCACAGCAGCGATGATCACCACGACAACAACGGCGGAAACGGCAATAACGATTCAAACGCCAATAATGCAGCTGCCAACACCAATGCAAATACGAACGCTGCCGCTAACAAAAATGCCGCAAACGCCAACGCCAACAACGGCAACAAGCCCAAGATAATTGTTAAAGCTCCCTCAGAATATGATGATCTTCTCCTTAGCGATGAAGAAATCAAAGCAAAAGGCTATGAGGTTGTAGACGGAGCGACCATCGAAGGCGGAGATCCTAATTATGAATACATTATAGGACCTAACGGCGAAGTATTGGGAGCCAGAAAAAAAGCCGTAGCAGGCGCTAAGCTTGCCAAGACAGGCGGATTTGTAGGTACTCTCGTATCCTACATCATCGGAGGAGTCGCCGTAATAATCGGAACGGTTCTTTTGGTGATAAATCCTAAGAAAGCTCATAACAGGAAAAGAAGATGAAATTGTTTTTAAGAATTACAGGCGCGGTATTACTGGTATTTGGACTGTTTCTGATAATCGCCTCAATATCAATAAACGTAATACAGGCGCGAGAAAAAGAAAGCGCTCTCGCATCTTTCTATGAGGCACAGCCCATTCCCGAAGCCGAAGGATTGTCGGAGGATGGACTTAAGACCGTATCACTGGAAGATGGCGATGACACTTTATTTGGAACAGACGACATTCTATATGTCGTAAGAATTCCCAAGATTGATTCCAAGGAGCCGGTTAAAGAGGGCACAAATAAAAGTGCCCTCTCCGCTTCCCTTGGTCACGAACCTGATACCGCTTCTCCCGGAGAAATCGGAAACTGCGTGATCGCAGGACACCGCAATTATAACTTTGGTAAATACTTCAACAGACTTGATGAAGTTGAGGTTGGTGATGAGATCTTTGTAGATACAAGGGATGACACCTATGAATACAAGGTGACCGAGATCAAGGTCGTTAATCCCGAAGATGTCGAGATCTTGGATCCGACAGATGACGAGCAGCTAACCCTTTATACATGCACTCCTATTTATATAGCTACTCACAGACTTGTTGTAATTGCTAAAAGAGTTGACGCGGAAAATTAGATTAATATATAAAAGCTTTCTCCTAAAAATATATAAAATTTAGGAGAAAGTTTTTGTTTTAGGAGAAAGATTACATTGTTCTGGTATAAAAAGTACTCCGTCCATTTCCATGTTTCTCAATATATCCTGACTCAACAAGCACTTTTAGCCCCGCTTCTACAGATTTTTCGCTTATGCTTGGGCAAATACTTGCTATCTCTCTCTTAGTAAACTTACCTATTCTACTGTCAATTGCCGCCCTAACAATATCCTTTGCGCCACTCTTTTTTTGAACAGAATATTTTCTACCGGTAGGAGTTTCTTCAACTACAACAGTATCTCCTATAATCTCAACTCTGTTCTCAAACTCTCTATAGCAGGCAAGAATTACCCCCAACATGTATTTTATAAAAACAGTCGGATCTTCCGTACCGTCATGCCAATTCTGCGATGCCATTTCCAAAGCATCATAATAATTGTTTTTTGTCTTTTCTATATACTTTTCAAGACTTATATATTTTCCGACATTATAGCCGGAGCGATACAACATAAGCAAAGTGAGCAGTCTGCTCATTCTTCCGTTACCATCATTGAACGGATGAATACATAGAAAATCATGTAAAAAAATAGGGATTATGAGAAGCGGATCAACAATATGCTCATTTATAATCATGTTGTAGTTTTCACAGATAGAATCAATACAAGCTTCCGTTTCATAAGGTGCAACAGGTGTAAATCTTATAAACTCTCTCCCATCAGGTAACGTTTCTTTCAGATAATTCTGAGTAATTTTATACTTTCCTCCGCTACCTGTATCTGTATATTGCATAAGATCACGATGAAGCTGAAGAATGATGTTCCCTCGAATAGGAATGAATTCATTACTTTCATGAATGGTATTAAGCACATCGCGATAGCCTGCAATCTCGCACTCATCACGATTTCGAGGCGATGTCTTTGCATTCACAATTTGTCCGATTCTTGTAGCAGTAGTAACTATGCCTTCAATTCTGTTTGATGATTCTACTGATTGTACTTTCGCAACTTCTATTAACTTTTCAAGTTCAACAGGCTTCTGCTTTAGATATAATTCCTGCTTTCCCTTATACTCATGTATAAGCGAAAGATAATTAGTAATCTCATTGTCCCAACTATTATTTTTGTACTTGTTATAGTTGAATAATCTCATTTCTTTTCTCCTAACCCTAAACTTTTTTCTCCTAAATTATAACTAATTTTAGGAGAAAAAGCAAAGATCAGATACTATAGCAGGTTTGCCATAATTGCTATACCTTCTTAGACCGAATATAATTATCTATATATCGTCGCTTATTGTGCGTTTTAAAAAGAGCCTAGCTCAAGATTATTATCTTGGCTAAGCTCTTTTTCTATAGTTATTATGCGTTCTCCTCATTCTTTTTTGAGTTATATATAGGTGCAAGGATGAATACAATCAGCACAAGGAAGCTAATAAGATGAACCGGCACCTGAGAAAGTGTTACCGTCTGATCCTTGATCGCGTCTGAGTTGCCACCCGAAAATACCACTATGTAATTGTTGTTTATGAAATGCATTAAGGCTA
Source organism: Butyrivibrio sp. (assembly GCA_016291375.1). Lineage (GTDB taxonomy): Bacteria > Bacillota > Clostridia > Lachnospirales > Lachnospiraceae > Butyrivibrio. Next base: position 1,292 of record JAEEXE010000061.1, on the reverse strand, counting down.
TGGCCCATATATTCTTCGTCTTCATAAATACATATCCAAAGAATATTCCAAGTCCGATACATGTAATGACCTGCATGAGCAAATACACAGGGCCTGATGTGGTTGTATAGAACATAAAATCGAGACCGAAATGCCACAATCCCCATACAACACCAAGTATCAATACGCCGAGTCTAAGTCCGAACTTATTCTGAAGAATAGGCTGTAAATAATATCTCCATCCATACTCTTCTCCCCAGAACGCCAAAAAACTAAGCGGGAAAATTAACAGTATGGAAAGAGCGCTGATATAAGTCTGTGGATTGGTAAGTGCACCGATCACTTCCTGAAGATCACCGGCTGCGTCAGGTGATACAAACTTACCAAGGTATGCCGAGATCAACAATCTTACTATAAATAAAACCACAAACAAAAATACCAAAAGGGCACTCATACCTATTTTGTTTCTGGAAAGGCCCACATTTTTTCTTTTTTCCTTACCACATGCCCAAAAAAGGATATAAGCTATAAGGCTTCCTGCCATTAACACATACTGGCTGTACAAATCTATATTTGTAACAGATCCGGCCTGTGTCTCGATCGTAGTAACCGGTACGATCAATGAAGCAATAGACATTCCTATCATAGCAAGCGCTGTGATAAGCACTACTATAAACCCAGCCTTGGGAATCTTTTTCTCCTTATCTCCAAAAAGAAGAAATCCAAGTATAACTCCGCATGCAGGGAACATCATCTGTGCATTGGGAAATACCGAAAGATCTTTACCGGCTCTAAGCCCAAAGAACATGATTAAATACATAAAAAATGTCACGCCAAAGGCTACGGCAATAAAAGTTGTCAGTCGTTTCTTAAAAGTATTATCCATTTCAGTGCCTCCAATAGTCGTTTTTTTCACACCTTTCTAGCTTACCATAATGATTGTCATTATTCAAATGAAGCGACCTAAGAAGGGCGTAAAAAAGGCTTTCCCGGGCATCAGTGCAAGGGAAAGCCTCATAAACACTCATATTAAATTATTCTTCCTGCTCGGAAAGCGCATCCTCTACGGTTCCGTAGACTCCGATGTGCATCTTGACATCCTCGGGCATACCGATGAACATACCGCCGTAGCAGTAAGTATCGCCCTCTTTCCATGCACGGACAATCTGGATGAAGACATGCACTGTTTCTTTGGTCCACAGCGTAAGATTCGCCTCATAATTGGCGCCGATCATAAGCTGCTTATCGGTTGTAAAGCCGATACCTTCGGTAGATGCATCGATAATCTCAATCTCCACGGTATCTGCCTTGGG
>JAEEXE010000022.1 GCA_016291375.1 Butyrivibrio sp. | reverse complement strand
GTTCTTATGGGTGTTATTAACCTTGGTATGTCACTTATGGGTGTCGATGCCAACATGCAGAAGGTGGTTAAAGGTCTCGTTCTTCTTGCAGCCGTTATCTTTGACGTAGTTTCAAAGCGTGGCGGAAAGCTTTTTGCAAAGAACTGATCTTTTTCTAGAGAGGGTTAAAAACTTATTAGGGGTGTATTATGAAGGAGTGCCTGTTCGCAGGCGCTCCTCTTTTCTTATATTATGGGAAATTCCTTTTGAATAATGGGATATTCAAGAATTAATACTCTCATAATTTTTTCTTTATCATATTGGTGCTATAATAGTGGGACAAATGAAAATGAAAGTAGGATTTAATAAATATGAAGTTTTCTGAATTCCCATATGAACGTCTTGATATGGACAAGATCAAAGCCTTTTTTGAAAAGCTCATTGCAGACAGCAAGAATGCTAAAAGCGGAGAAGAGCAGTTTGAACTCCATAAGAAGTACTATGAGATGAGAAGTGAGATATTATCCAATTTTATTATTGGAAGATTCCGCTATGACATTGATACTTCCAATGAATTTTATGATAAGGAAAAGGATTATATCGACGAGATTTCTCCTCTTGTTGCACAGCTTCAAAACGATTACCTCAAGGTGGTATATGAGTCACCTTACAGAGCTTATCTTGAGGAAAAGATAAGTAAGGTCGCATTTAAGAATATGGAGCTTGCAAACAAGTCTATTAACGATAAGATACTTCCTCTTATGCAGGAAGAAAATGCACTTATCGCCAAGTATGACAAGATAATCGCTTCCGCCAAGATTCCTTTTGACGGTGAGATCTACAATATTTCCCTTCTCAGAAAGTTCCTTATATCCAATGACAGAGATGTAAGAAAGAGGGCGTGGAAGGCATTATCTGATTTCTTTTTGTCAGTTACAGATGAGATCGATGGTATATTCGATAAACTTGTAAAAAACAGAACAGAGCAGGCTAAGGAGCTTGGCTATGATTCTTATGTTGAACTTGGCTATAACCGTATGAACAGAAATTCATACAGAAGAGCCGAGGTTGAGAACTTCAGAAAGCAGGTCAAAGAATCTTTTGTTCCTTTTGTTACAGCGATTCAGGAAGAAAGAAGAAAGATGATCGGCGTAGATGAGCTTAAATACTACGATGACGATATGTATTTTAAAAACGGAAATCCCGCACCGATCGGAACTCCCGAAGAGATACTTAAGTCCGGACAGGAGATGTATTCTGAGCTTTCACCCGAGACCAAAGAGTTTTTTGATTTTATGATGAAGAGCGAACTATTTGATGTACTCGGAAGAAAGACCAAGAAGCAGGGCGGATATATGGAGTTTATTCCAAAGTACAAGGCTCCTATTATTTTCGCTAATTTTAACGGAACAAGCGGCGATGTTGATGTTATCACACATGAATGCGGACACGCTTTCCAAGGTTATATCACGAGAGATGAAGAAATTCTTGAGAAAAACGATATTACCATGGAGACTGCTGAGATCCACTCTATGTCCATGGAGTACTTTACTTACGGCTGGATGGATAAGTTCTTTGGTGACAGAGCGGGTGATTATCGCAAGATGCATATGGCTGATGCCATTACATTTATTCCGTACGGATGTATGGTTGATGAATTCCAGCATATCGTTTACGACAATCCGGATATGACGCCTCTTGATAGAAAGAACGCATGGAAAGAGTTGGAAAAGACCTACAGACCTTGGCTTGATTTCGATGGTGATCCGTTCTTTGACGGAGGTGGTTATTGGCAGAGACAGGGACATATTTTCTGGAATCCTTTTTATTACATTGATTATGTTCTTGCGAGCGTTGTCGCTATGCAGTTTAAAGTTTGGATGGATAAGGATTTCAAGGAGGCTTGGAAGCATTATCTTGAGCTTTGTAAGTTATCCGCCAAGGACTTCTATGAGAATGAGCTTGCTGTCGTAGGCTTAAAGAGCCCCTTTAAGGACGGAACAATTAAAGAGCTTGCGGATGAAATGAGCAGAAAGGTATTCGGATAAAACAACATGACTATTGAGAAAGTGACATTAGATGATGCCGAAGAAATCCTTGGCATATATGCACCCTATGTGGAGAAAACAGCTATTTCTTTTGAGTATGAGGTTCCGTCTCTTTCGGAGTTTACAGGGCGTATCAGGGATATATCAGCCCGTTACCCGTATATAAAGGCTGTAGAGAATGGTGAGATCGTGGGTTATGCCTATGCCACAGCCTTTAAGGGAAGAAAGGCCTATGATTGGTCTGTTGAGTCCACGGTATATGTAAGAGAAGATCACAAGAGAAGCGGCGTAGGAAGGGCACTATATGAAACCCTTGAAAAATCTCTTAAAGAGATGGGGATACTAAATGTAAACGCCTGCATTGCCTATCTTGACGGTGACAGGACTGATGATAATCTGACCAATGACAGCTGCAGATTCCATGAGAAAATGGGCTACAAAATGGTAGGCATATTCCATGACAGCGGCTATAAGTTTGGTAAATGGTATGACATGATATGGATGGAGAAAATGCTTGGTGAGCATGGTGCTGATCCCGGCGAGGTAAGGTTTGGAAAATGGGATATAGACTGATTGATGTAAGTGATCTTAACTGTGAGGAGCTCAAGATATATCATGAGCTGTCTGAGAATCAGCTAGTACATATCAATGAGCCTGATCTTGGACTTTTTATTGCTGAGACTGCCAAAGTTATAGACAGAGCCATGGATGGAGGTTATGAGCCATATTCGGTTCTTATAGAGGCTGATCAGCTTGAACGGGAAGGAAAAGATCTTTTGAAAAGGCTTGAGGATGCAGAAGGAGAGATTCCTGTATATGTCTCAAGCACAGATGCTCTTAAGACAATCACGGGTTATAACCTCACAAGAGGGCTTTTATGTGCCATGAAGAGAAAAACTTTTCCTAAGGTAGAAGATATATGCAAAGGCGCTCACAGGATCGCAGTTCTTGAGAATGTTACCAATCCCACCAATGTGGGAGCTATAGTAAGGAATGCGGCGGCTCTTTCCATGGATGCGGTTCTTTTATCTTCGGGATGCGCTGATCCGCTTTACAGGAGAGCAGCAAGAGTTTCCATGGGTACGATATTTGGAATCCCATGGACATATATTCCTGAGGGCGTGCCAATAAAGAACCTCAAAGAATACGGCTTTAAGACAGTTTCTCTTGCTCTTAGAAATGATACTGCTGACCTTGGAGACAATGAGCTTAATAAAGAGGATAAACTTGCGATTCTTCTTGGCTCTGAAGGGTATGGACTACTTCCTGAGACCATAGAGGATAGCGACTACTGCGTTAAGATTCCCATGAGTCATGGGGTGGATTCTCTTAATGTTGCGGCATGCAGCGCGGTTGTCTTTTGGCAGCTTGGTAAAAGATGAATTATGTGCGGAAAAATGGTAAAATAGTATTATGTTATTTCGTACTATAATTTTATGAAAAGTTGATATTAGAAATTGAAATATTGGATTTAATACTACGGAAAAGAGAGGACGGAATATGGACTATATTTCAAGGTACAACGAATGGCTTGAAAAATTAGGGGATAATGATCCTTTAAAGGCAGAACTCCTTTCGATAAAGGGAGATGAGAAGGAAATAGAGGATAGATTTTATCAGGATCTGTCATTTGGAACCGCGGGACTTCGCGGTAAAGTGGGCGCTGGAACCAATAGAATGAATTTCCTTACAGTAGGAAAGGCTTCTCAGGGTGTTGCGGCTTACATTGTATCCAAGGGACAGGAAGCTATGGACAAGGGTATTGTTATAGCTCATGATCCAAGACATTTTTCAAAAGAGTTTTCTATGTATGCGGCAGGGATATTTGCAGCGAACGGGATCAAGGTATATACCTTCCCGGATCTTCGCCCTACACCTGAGCTTGCGTTCATGATAAGAAGACTTGGAACTACATCCGGAATTAACATTACAGCTTCTCATAACCCAAGAGAATACAATGGTTATAAGGCATATTGGGACGACGGATGTCAGGTTTCATCTGATGTTGCGGATGGCATGACAGAAGAGATCAATAAGGTTGATATCTGGACAGGTATAAAGACTTCTGATTTTGATGAAGGAGTTAAGGCAGGTAAGATCGTGGTTCTTTCTGCAGAGTATGACAGAGAATACCTTGATAAGATTGAGGGTATGGCTATTCATGAAGGTGATGAGCTTGATCTTACGATCCCGCTTGTTTATACACCACTTAATGGCTGCGGATCCATACCTTTCAGGCAGATGCTCACAGATAGGGGCTTTACTAATTGGAAGATAGTTCCGGAGCAGGAAAACCCCGATCCTGATTTTACAACGGTAGGATATCCCAATCCGGAGGATCCTAAGGCATTTAAGCTAAGTGAACAGTACGGAAGAGAATTTGGAGCTGAGCTCTTGATGGCTACAGATCCTGATGCAGACAGATTTGCTATAGAGATACGTGACGACAACGGTAATTATATTCCGCTTAACGGAAACCAGACAGGATATCTTCTTGTAAATTATGTGCTTGAAGGACATAAATCCGCTGGTACACTTCCTGCAAAGGGCGCTATGGTTAAGTCCATAGTTACATCAACACTTTCAACTATCATGGCAAGCGCTTATGGTGTTGAGATGTTTGAGACACTTACAGGATTTAAGAATATCTGTGGCAAGATTCCGTATCTGCATGAAAACGGATACACATATCTGTTTGGATATGAGGAGTCTGTTGGATATGCAGTATGCGAAGATATCCGTGATAAAGACGGTATTTCTGCAGGCATGCTTGTTGCTGAGGCAGCCGCTTATTACAGAAAACAGGGCAAGACCCTTTGGGATGTACTTCAGGAAATCTACGCCAAATACGGATTTTTTGCAGAGGATGAACCCAATATTGTACTTGAGGGTATTCCCGGTGCGCAGAGAATACAGCGCATGATGAAGTGGTTTAGAGAGAATATTCCCACAGAGGTTGCGGGGGCAAAGACAGAGAAGGTTATCGACTATATTAACGGATATGAAGATATACCTCCTCAGAATGCCATCAGGATATTCCTTGATAACGGTTCCTGGTTTGCAATAAGACCAAGCGGAACAGAGCCCAAGATCAAGTTTTATTTCTATTCAAACAGAAACAGTAGAGAGAATGCTCTTTTAACAAATAAGCAGATTAAAGAAGAAATATTTGGACTTATCAATTCAGTAGAGTAATTATAGTTTTTATTCACATAATCTTATGAGGGAAAAGTGATGAAGAAAAATTATGAGAATTCGCTTAAGTTCCACATTATCTTGGTATGCATGATGATTATAGTTTTCCTGTGTCTGGTTTTGAGTGCTGTAAGCTTTTATATATTCAGGACCAGCATGATGGAAATGTACACCAGAAGGCTTAGGGATGTAGTTGAGATAACCTTGGACAGAATAGATGCCGAGGATCTTGAACAGTGCATTCAGAAGGTAGAAAGATCCGAGAAGTTTGATGAGATGGTTGTGTTCCTTGAGCAGGAGCGCAAATGGGATGAGCTTGACTATATCGTAATCTCAAAGCCTGTTATAGTTGATGGCAAATATGATATCATGCAGGTTGTATCTGCTCTTACAGAGGAAGAAAAGAATGGAGAGGGACTTAAAGAAGGTATTCCCATTCCTTATCTGGGCGACATGATCGGACAGTTTTTTAACCCGGAAGATCTGCCCAAACTCTATGATAAGATGGAGAATATGATTGAGCCCGAATATAAGGTTGAGAAGAGTGATTTCGGTGATGAGTACGGAGCAGAGGCTATAATCAGAAAAGCTGACGGAACTCCCGTGGCAATGCTGACTACAGGTGTAAGCCTTGAAGTTCTCAGCACCATGTTAAAAGAGTATGTTATGGTCATAGCTCTTTTTGCTCTTATACTTGCTATTATATTTGCGGCTATCATGGTTATCTGGCTTCAAAGAAGAGTTATCGATCCTCTTCAGAAGATTGAGCAGAGCGCTTCTGAATTTGCCAAGAGAAGTCATCTTCAAAAAGATCCTTCTTTGCTTGTGCTTGACGATCCTGGTGTTCACACAGGAGATGAGCTTGAGTCCTTATCGGATACAATAGTCAGTATGTCCAAGGATATGCAGAGCTATGTGGAAGAGATCATTGTTTCTGCCAATAAGATTGACAATATGGCCCTTGAGATGACCAAGGTTAATGATTTTGCTCTTAGAGATGCGCTTACAGGCGTTAAGAACAAAGCGGCTTATGACAAGACTGAAGTAAGGCTTAATTCTGATATTATTACTCAGACAGCCAGATTTGGTATGATAATGGTTGATATTAATTACCTTAAGCGTATCAATGATACCTTTGGTCATGAGTGCGGAGACCTTTATATCAAGAATATGTGTAAGCTCATATGCGACACTTTTGAACATTCACCGGTATTTCGTATCGGCGGAGATGAGTTTGTGGTTCTTCTTGAAAACAGAGATTTTGAGCACAGGGATATGCTTATAGCCAAGATGAAGGACAGTATGGAAAAACTTCAGAGCGATAAGCAGTTGCAGCCCTGGGAGAGAATATCAGCTGCAGTCGGTGTGGCAATCTATGATGACAACATTGACGAGACTGCGTATTCTGTGCTTAAGAGAGCAGACCGCGAGATGTATGACAACAAAAAACAGATGAAAGCAGTAAGGACAAGATGAAAGTAGTAGTAGCAGATATAGACAGCGTCGGTTCAGACATGGATTACAGTATTTATGACGACCTTGGGGAGGTAACTTATTATCCCGATAAGATCACGGATGAAAATGCAGCAGAAAGGCTTAAAGGTGCGGAAGTACTTATGATCAATAAGAGTGCCATCTCAGATGTTATTCTGGACGCCGCGCCGGATCTTAAGCTTATATGCGAATTTGCAACGGGCTTTGATAATGCCAATATAGATGCCTGCAACAGGCATGGTGTTAAGGTTGCAAATGTGGTCAATTATTCCACGGCTTCAGTAGCACAGCATACTTTTGCATTACTTTTTTATTTGATGGAGAATTGCAGACACTATGATGAGTTTGTAAAGAGCGGCGGATATGCCAACCAGCCTCATTTTTGCTGCCTTGATATTCCGTTTAACGAGCTTGAAGGTATGACCTACGGAATCGTTGGAATGGGTAATATCGGAAGAAAAGTGGCCCAGATCGCCATGGCGTTTGGCGCCAATGTTATATTTTATTCAGCTTCGGGAAAGAGCACATGCACGGATTATGAGCGTGTGGAATTTGATGAACTTCTTTCAAGGAGTGATGTGATATCAATTCATTGTCCTCTTACAGACAGGACCAGGGAACTCTTTAATAAAGACGCCTTTGACAAGATGAAGGAGACAGCAATTCTTATAAATGTTGCCAGAGGAGCCGTAGTTAATGAGAAGGATCTTGCAGATGCTCTCAAAGAGGGCAAGATAAAGGCTGCCGGCCTCGATGTTCTTAACCCTGAGCCTATGGCCAAGAATTCACCTCTTCTTGATATTCAGGACAGTGGTAAGCTCTTCGTTACCCCGCACATGGCCTGGGGCAGCACAGAAGCAAGAAAGAGATGCTTATCTGAAGTCAAAAAGAATGTCCTGGCATTCATGGAAGGCAATCCCAGAAATATAGTAAATTAAAGTTTTAACTATATAATATGCAAGCGTTTAATGAGAAAAGATATCATTAAACGCTTATTTATTGTCTTTACTTTTGTGGAGGAGTGAATTATTCTTTTGTTTGATGTTAGTTTATGCTAACAATAATCAGGAAGAGAGACAATAGTAGAAGTGAAAGCGTTAAAGATAAATCCAATCGTAATTATTCTTATCAATATCATTGCACCGACAATGTATATTTTTATAAGTGGCAGATATCTTCAGATATATCTTGTTTCCTTTGCTACGTGTTTACTGGTTCTAATGGGTAGATTTAAGAGGATATTAGCTCTTTGGATTGTCTATGCATTGATGTTCTTTGGATATTATTTTTCTATCAATGTTGAGGGGCTTAAATTTGTCGGACTTTTCTTAATAGTCTTGGTTCAAGCAGTTCCTTGTCTGGCTCTGGCTTCCATCCTTATTACCAAGTATAATTCGGCGCAGCTTCTTTCATCACTTGAGACATTGCATGTTCCAAGAATCCTGGTGGTAGCCGTTACCATTACCCTTAAGTACATACCGACTTTTAAGAGGGAATTTGGTTATATCCTTGAGTCCATGAGGCTTAGAGGCATTAAATTCACTTGGAAAAGACCGATCAAGAGCTTTCAGTATTTTATCGTGCCGCAGCTCTTTAGATGCGCGGCTCTTGCTGAAGAGGTCACAGCGGCAGGCCTTGTTAAGGGGATAGATGCTCCGGTTAAAAGAACTTCTTTTTATGAGGAGAAGGTCACAGCGCTGGATATTTCTATTCTTACAGTATTTGCAGTAGGTTTGATCGGAGGATTTATATGGCGCTGAATGTTATTACAGCTGATAATTTGAATTTTAAATATGAGGAATCCACAGAAGGTATTTATGATGTTAGCTTCAATGTTGAGGAAGGAAGCGTGGTTCTTCTTACAGGGAACAGCGGAAGCGGTAAATCCACTCTTTTGAAATGTTTAAACGGACTTATTCCTTTTGTCACAGATGGTGAGCTGTCGGGAGATCTGTTATTTACGGGAGATAAATATTCAGAGCTTAAGATGCACAAGCTAAATAAGAGCATAGGATCTGTCTTTCAAAATCCCAGATCACAGTTTTTTACTGACAATACAACAGCCGAGATAGTATTTCCTCTGGAAAATTACGGATACAGTAAGGCTGAGATGGTAAAAAGAATTGATGAGTTAAAAGAAGAATTTGGGCTTTCAGAGCTTCTTGATAGAGATATTTATACGTTATCAAGCGGAGAGAGGCAGATGATCGCTCTTGCCTGTTCTGTTTCAATGAAGCAGAAGGTTCTTTTGTTTGATGAACCATCTGCCAATCTAGACTATGGCAATGCGATGAAGCTTGGGAAGATAATACAAAAGCTCAAGGAAGAGGGCTATTCTATCATCGTTGCAGATCACAGATTTTATTATCTGAATGGGATCATAGATAAAGTTCTTTTCATGGATCATGGGAAGCTCAAGGTCTGTGACAGCGAAGAAGAGTTCAAAAACGGGGCTTATGACACCAGAAGCTTTGATATTTTCAAACTTGATATTCCTTTTGCACACAGCGAAATAAAGAGTGAGGTTGTGGCAAAGCTTGAGAATGTCAGCTACAAGAACATTCTTCATGACATAAATCTTAAGCTAAATAAAGGCGAGATTGCTGTCCTAGTCGGTAATAACGGAGCAGGGAAGACCACTCTTGCAAAGGCTATGTGCGAGAGTATTAAACCGGAGTCGGGGAAGGTTGATATTAAGGATGTGCCGTTTTTTATCATGCAAGATCCTGATTATCAGCTCTTTGGAACCTCAGTAATAAATGAACTTAGTCTCGTGAAGGATGACATAAAGGAAATAAAAGAGTGTCTTGATTATCTGGGGCTTCTTCCTTACAGGCACAAGCATCCTTTTGCTCTTAGCGGAGGACAGAAGCAAAGGCTTCAGATTGCTATGGCAATGCTCTGCGACAGGGATGTGATCATTTTTGATGAACCTACCAGCGGTCTTGATATTTATTCTATGAAAAGTGTTTCCGAAGAAATACTTAAGTTAAAAGAAAAGGCGGGAATACTGGTCATTTCACATGATTATGAATTCATCAGACATATAGCTGATCGAATTGTGTATCTGGAAGACGGGAAAATAGCGGAGGATTTTTATTTGGATGAAAATACTTTGTCCAAATTGAATCATATATTTATTAAAATGCAGGAGGATAGGTGTAATGAAAAAAATCAAGATTAAGGACGTGGTTATGGTCGCACTTCTTTCAGCGCTTTATTTTGTGCTCTATATGATATGCGGATCACTTTCCATGGTGTTTGGGGCTTTTGGACATGCAATCAGCCCGGGAATCTGCGCGCTTATAACCGGAACAGTTATGTACTTTGTTTCCAGAAAGGTTGCCAGATTCGGACAGTTCATGATAATGCAGGCGATTTTGATGTTATTGTGCGCGATTATGGGAGCAGGATATATTCCTTGGATCATCACATCAATGATCGGTGCGCTCATTGCAGATTTCATTGCTTCAAGAGAGACAAAGCCATCAGTACTTAAAGTTGCTTTGGCATCTGGCTTTTTCCATGTTGGACAGGCATGCGGAGTTTTTATTCCCTGCTGGTTCTTCCTTGAAAGCTACAGAGAAGAGTGGATTTCAAGAGGACAGACTCCTGAGGCTATGGATGAGATGATCAAATATACATCCGGTGCAATGGGAGTTATCGCAACAGTAGTTGTATTTGCGCTTTCTGTAGCAGGTGTGTACCTTGGATATTTGATACTCAAAAAGCACCTTGATAAAAAAGATGCTATGGCGGCTTGATAGTATTAGAAATAATCCGATTGTTTGACATACTTTTTTCCCCAGAAAAAGAGGACTTGGCTTTTTTGACCAAGTCCTCTTTGTATTATAAAGGCGTTATAAGCGTTTACTGTTCAGAATCCCCTTCTACTGAAGCATCTGTATCTGTGGCGTCAACTGAAGCATCTGTATCTGTGGCATCAACTGAAACGGCTGTATCTGTGGCAGTTTCTGTTTTTCCGTTTACAGAACTGTCGAATGAATCGATGCCGGTTACATACCATGAATCTGTCTCTGTATTTTTCTCCAATGAAAGAACTATTGCATAGGTTTCGGGTTTTGATTCATCAATAATTTGTGAGTAGGTATCAAGTGCGATTTTAACTCTTACGGGATACAACTGAGCTTGAGCTTCTTCCTCGCCAACTTCTTCATACAGCTTGGAAATCTCTTTGTCATGTTCCTGATGATACTTTTCTGCAGCTTCCTTAACTCTGTTTGATGTTTCTTCGCTGCCAAAGATGTTTACAGGAAATTCCGTATTGATCTTAACTATGGCTGTAGCGGTATTCTTTTTTTCTATCGAAACCTTAGTGATCTCATAACTGCTTACCATTCCTGATATTCTATCGTAAAAAACGTTAAGTTTGTCATTTGTCTCTGAATCAATTTCAGCAGTTTCAAAACTGTTTTTTAGCTGTTCTATCAGATATTCACTATCAAAGGTTTTTACGAATTCGCCGCTGGTTACTTCCTCGGTGGCATACTGTTCGATATTCTCATTGGTACCGCTCTTGACTATGTCAAGAAATGCAGTTACCGTCTCCTGTGCGCTTGTCTTATCAGCAGAAGTGCATCCCATGAGCGCAGCAGTACTTATAGTCAACATAAGGGCAATAGAACCTATTTTTTTACATATATTCATATACGGAAATCTCCTATAACATATTACGATTTTATTAACACACGTATTAGTATAGCATACTTCGCGCGATAGTCCAAAGGGTATCGCAATTACAAATATTTGGTGATAAAATATTGATACACAAAGCTTAAGGAGGGTAACGCTATGAGAGTACTTTTTGGTGAAGGAATAGTCAAAGAAGTAAGTTCGGTAGAAGTTAAGCCTATGGATGTCGGAGACGGCCAGATAAGTGGAACTCAGGTTAATTTTGTGCTTACAAGCGGAGACAGAATAGAGTATATCTACAGCGTTAACGTACCGATCGAAGAATCCGGCCGCAGAGCCATTGAATTCGTCCACAAACTCTACGAAGAAGGAAGAGCCGACTTCTCTCATGAATCAGTCGAAATGCTATAAAAAAGATCCTATGCTTTCACGAGCATAGGATCTTTAAGATTCCAGTTCTTCCATTGTGATCTCCATCTATTTTATTTTGTGAAAGTGTCAATGAAAGTATCAATGCTTGCCAAGGCAGCCCTGATGCTTTAGCTCAATGAGCATATCAAAGACAATTCCCAACGGTAAACCGGTTACACGAGCTACTCTCTCGGGATCGGGATAATATTCATTATCAAAATCCTTTCTGATGCAGTCCATGACTTCTGTTTTGATATCGTATGTAGCTGTCATACACGATTTTCCTCCTTCCGTAAATAGTCAGATAATTACATCGCTGTATTTATCTGTTACCTATTATTATATCGTAAAAATAGGAGAAAAGTTAACCTTTTTGTGTCAATAATTATGAAAATTTTATAAACGATATTTCGATTAATAATTTTGGGAATAAAATCAGGATATAAAACAGGACAAAAAAAGAGCATTGGGTAAAATTAGAATACCCAATGCCCCGGATTGTTTTTTTAGTCTGTCTGCATATCCCGGAGTTTATTGGCCTCCTGGAAGATATTGAGCAGTATCGCTTTAAAAGCTTCAAACTTTTCGACGGCAATATCTGAAGACTGAGCTCCTTCATTGGAAAGAGAAGCGACTTCTTCGCTGGTTGCAGAGAGATTGGAGATGCTGTCGTTTATCTCGGTGGTTGATTCAGCGATGGCCTTCATGCCTTCAGCGATCTGTGCAAAACGGCTTAGCATTTGTGATACGTTTTCGTTGATGCTGTTAAAGCTTTCGCCCACGGACTCGATCATGTCATTTTGCTCACCTACTGTATTTACGGTATCATCAATACTTGCGATTGCTTTCTGAACATCCTCGTTAAGTTCGTTGATGATTCCGGTAATCTCAGTGGAAGCTGTGTTGGTCTCAGCGGCAAGTTCACGTACGTTGTTGGCAACGACAGCAAAGCCTTTACCTGCTTCTCCGGCTCTTGCAGCCTCAATGCTTGCATTTAGAGCAAGGAGATTGGTCTGGGTTGATATTGACATAATTGTTCCTACAATTTTTTGAACTTCTTCAACCTTATTCATAACTGCCTGTGTCGCATCAACAGTAATCTTGCTTGCCTTGGATACGTCCTCAGACTTTATCTTAAGGTCTTCTATAACTCTGACACCTTCGGTAATTGCCGCCTGCGTGCTGTCTGATGCAGCCGACATCTCAATTCTGTGATGCTCGGTTGAATCTGTCTGTTCCTGGATCTGCTGAACTTTTTCAGCCTGCTTGGTAATGGACTGAGCAGTGCTTTCCATGCTGGATGCAATATCCTGCATTCCTGAATGCTGTGATTCTATAATATTCTGAAGACTCATAAGATCTTCCTGAGAAGAATTAAAAAGATCTGTGATCGTATTTGCAATCTCGGCCATATTGTTACCGGCAGCAAGAGTCTTTTCAGCATTTGAGCTTATAACAAAGTTATTTTCCTCGTTGAATTTTGTAAGGAGACTTACAGTTGAAAGAGAAGCAACTGAAGCCAGTACCAAAGTTAAAAATACGGGAAGTAAGTTTGAATCCAGAGTTCCTGTGGTTATATAGGTCTTTATTACAAGAATCAGATAAGAAAAACCGATAGCTGATATTCCGACCTTACACAGCTTGACATTAAGATATATGATGCTGCAGATCAGAATCGGGATTCCGTATGCAAAGTGGATGATATTGTCTTCGGCGATAAGAAATACCAGATAAAAGATTGTCGCACCGCCCATAATGATAATGGATCCGGCTTTGACTGTGTTGAATTTAGTGTTGCCGACAATAACCATAACCGCTGAGATCACAGTAGCGGCTATAATAGAGATTCGTCCAACACTGGGACCGTTTTGGAAAATAGAAAAAACAGTAAGAAGTAGTCCGCAGGCAAGGACTATCATGCATACGATAAAACTACTCTTGTTGGCTCTGCGATATTGCTCAGCATTCATAATTATTATTCCTTTCGTGAAAAGAAAATTAGAATAAAGTGTATTCAATTTTATATAGCAAAATTTTATCACATTGTATCACCTTAAACCAGCATTGTTATGGTATTATTTGTAGTTTTTCTTGCATTTTTTGTGGTATAATGAGCCACAGATATAATACCCACTGAAAACGGAGGAAAATACAGTGCTTTCTGTAGTTATACCTGCATACAATGAAGAGGAGATGATACCCAAGACCTCTAAGACCATAGATGAGATCTTGCAAGAGGCAGGGATCGATCATGAACTTCTTTTTATTAACGATGGTTCCAAGGACAATACCTGGAATGTTATAGAGAGCGAGGCAGCGGCCAATTCACGAGTTAAAGGTGTCTGCTTTTCAAGAAATTTCGGAAAGGAATCTGCTATATTTGCAGGCCTTTATGAAGCAAAGGGAGACTGCGTCGTTGTAATTGACTGTGATCTTCAGCATCCTCCGGAAAAAATAGTAGATATGTACAGGCTGTGGGAACAGGGGTATGAGATCGTTGAAGGTGTTAAATCAAGTAGAGGCAAGGAGAGCGGCTTACACAGGTTTGCAGCCAGAAGCTTTTACAATATCATGTCTGATGCATTGGGCTTTGATATGTCCAGGGCTTCCGACTTTAAGCTCCTTGACAGAAAGGCTGTAAATGTTCTTCTAAATATGAATGAGAAGAATGCATTTTTCAGAGCCCTTTCTTCATGGATCGGTTTTAAGTCTGCCGAGGTTGAGTACGACGTAAGAGAGAGGGAGGCGGGAACTTCCAAGTGGAGCACCAGAGCTCTTATAAAATATGCCATCACCAATATCTCTTCATTTACATCAGCTCCTCTGCAGGTGGTAACTTTCCTGGGCGTGTTGGTATTTGCACTTGGCCTTTATTCGATCATTGAGGCTCTTGTCAGATACTTTACGGGTACAGCCAAGGAAGGATTTACAACGGTCATCATCCTTCAGTGTCTGACCAGTTCAGCTATCATGTTTGGACTTGGGGTGATAGGCTTTTATATTTCCAAAATTTATGAGGAAGTTAAGGGAAGACCTAAGTTTATTATTGATAGAACCACGTATGAAAAATAACGAAATAATATAAAAATTCTTGGTTAAAAGACAATAATGGGGTAAAATAATAGTAAGTGGTAATTTATCTTGTGTAAACGAGAAAGGAGAAATTAATGCTTGCAACGTTGATTCCTTTGTTTGACGAGAAAATGTCAGTCTGTGCTTACTCTGTTTTTGCTCGAAAGGATAACCACTTTTTGAACCCCGAGATGGAGGGTGGAGCGAGATTTGACGGTGCCGGTACCGTTCATGAGCTTGAAGTAGTCAGCAACATGGGCGTTGGCACTCTTTCAGGCGGAAAAGAAGTTTTTGTTCCGATAAATCAGTTTTCTTTGTTTGCTGAAATTTCACTTCAGTGTACCGTTCCTGCCAATAAGGTTGTTCTTCTTATGGACAACACTATTTTACCTGAAGAGAATTATGTAAAAAGGGTAAAAGAATTAAAGCAACAGGGCTATAAGCTTGCGATCAGAAAGCTTCCTATCTCTAGCTTTGAGCCTTACAAAGAGATTCTTAATCTTTGCGATTATATCTTGCTTAACCACACCAAGATAGATATATCCAAGGCAAAGATCTATTTTAGTAAAGTATATCCCAAAATTAAGCTGTGCGCTGTCAATGTGGATTCTCAGGAAGATTATGAGGCTCTCACAAGGGACGGCGGATATGATCTTTATGAAGGCAGCTTTTTTAGAATGCCTATCAAACATTCAGAGAAAAAGGTAAGTCCCTTAAAAGTTAATTACATAGAACTTCTTAATGTTGTAAACGCACCGGACTACGATCTTACCGATGCGGCTGATGTTATCGGAAAAGACCCGGCTCTTGTTATCTCACTTCTTGAGATAGTAAACAGAATGGCTCTTAATTCCGAGATTACATCCATAAGACATGCAGCTGCCATGCTTGGTCAGAAAGAACTTAAGAGATGGATCAATACGGCAGTTACCAAAGAGCTTTGTGCCGACAAACCTTCTGAGATCACAAGGCTTGTTATGATAAGAGCTAAGTTTGCTGAGAATCTTGCGGAAACCTTTGAAATGGCTATGCAGGGTCCTGAGCTGTTCCTCATGGGTCTTTTCTCTGCGATTGATATTATGCTTGAGAAGACAATGGAAGAAGCCCTTGATATGGTAGTGGTTCCCAAGAACGTCAGAAGCGCGCTTCTTGAGGGCAAGGGCGAACTTGCTCCTGTTCTTAATTTTATCAAGAGTTATGAGGACGCAGATTGGACAGAGGTTTCAAGACTGATGATCCTTGGAAATATGGATATGAAAAAAGTTTATGAGGCATATCTTACGGCACTTAGGTGGTACAGAGATCTTATTCCGGTAGGGTGATTAACGCTTCATGGGGTGGCGGTATGATCAACGATCAGACTTTTGGGGTAATTGCTTTTAACCTGTCGGCGCTCATTGTCAGTGTGACCTGCATTATCTATAAGCTGATAATACCCAGCAGATTAAAGCTCAGAAACAGAATTTTCAATTCATTGATCATTATTCTCGCCATAGATGCTTTTTCTAATATCTATGGCGAAATTATACGCGGTTATGATATGGCACATGAGACCGCGTTATTTCTTCGCAATCTTAATGAGATGCTATATTTTGCCACTCATTTTGCCATTGCTCCGATAATTGCCAGATATACCATGCTAAAATGCGGCATTGAACACAAGATAAGAGGGTTTAAATCTGTAGCTGTTCATTTGCCCTTTATAATTTCGGAACTGATGATCCTTACAAATCCATGGTTCCATCTTATTTATTCCATTGATAACAATCTTGTATATTCAAGACAGTGGGGCGTCTATGTGGTTTATGCAATAGGCGGTCTTTATTTCATTTTATCTGCTGTCTTTGTCTTCCTTTACTGGGATATGCTTAATAAGCTGGAGAGAATAGCGGTTATCTATTTCTATGTTCTTGTTCTTATAGGCACTCTTATACAGATGATCTTTAGCAATATCAGCTGCGAACTTTTGTGTGATGCCATAGGCACAATGGGAATGATGCTCATCCTTGAAAACGACGATGACAGAAGGGATTACACAACTAAGGCATATAACAGGAATGCTCTTATAAATGATATGAGCATTTACTTTAAATACAAAAGGCCCTTTAATGTGATCTTTATAGATATACTAAACGAAGAGATTCTAAGAAGACTTCTTACCTATGCGGATTATGAAAAGATACTTATGGAGGTGGTTAAATATCTTAAATCCATCAACGAAAAGTATGATGTGTATAGG
Source organism: Butyrivibrio sp. (assembly GCA_016291375.1). Lineage (GTDB taxonomy): Bacteria > Bacillota > Clostridia > Lachnospirales > Lachnospiraceae > Butyrivibrio. The sequence continues at coordinate 32,996 of JAEEXE010000022.1, read as the reverse complement.
GTAGGAGTTAACAGCTTTTTCGTGGTCTGTCCCGAGACATCTGAGAAGAAAACCAAGAAGGCGGCAGGAGAGATATTCTCAAGATTTAAAGAATTCTGGACATACAGAGGCAGGATAGTGACACTAAATGCCAGAATCATTCAAGCCGGAACAGGAGATGGCATATCTGATCTTGATAAGCTGTTTAAAGCTCACGGCAGCGGAGTTAACGTAGATAAAGACGGCGTAATTTATTATGAAGAGCTGTTTGGATAAAAGGAATGTAGCATGCTTGAAGGAAATTTGATCGGAAGCCTTAATTTTGTCATAGCTTCCCTGGTGGTCAGTTTAACAAGTATTTTGTGTATGGTTGTTATCAGGAAGAAAAAGAATGATAGGAACCGTCTACTTCTTGCGCTCTTAATTATTACTTTTATCGATTCCATAACCGGCATGGTTTCAACAATTGCTTATTATTCAAACGCTCCTTATTTTATCAGGATCACATTCTGCTATTTTCCAAAGTACATATATTATTCAACGCATTTTCTTATGATGCCCATATTTTATTATTACATTGTCAGAGTTTGCGGCATCTATCATCTTATTGCCAAGAAGCTTCACTATGTCATCGGAGCACCTGTTGTCATACTTGAGGCACTTGTTTTCACCAATCCTTTTACCAAGATAACATTCTATTCCAATGCAGACCTTATTTTCCACAGAGGACCACTTGTATACGTTGCTTATGTTATAAGCGCTCTGTATTTTGCTCTGTGCGTTGTGACTCTTGCTTTGTATTGGGGAAGCATAGATAGGCTCAAAAAGATATCTCTTGTATATTTCCTTATACTGGCGGTGGTTGGAATTATAGTGCAGATGATGTCTCCGGCATATAACTGTGAGCTTTTGTGTGAAGCAGTAGGCCTTACGGGCATTATGATCATTTTGGAAAAAGATGATGACAGAACGGATTCTATCACAGGTCTTTTTAACAGAAATGCTCTTATGACGGATCTTGAGAAAAATATTGCTCTGAAAAAAGAATTTCATGTTGTCTGTATCCGAATTGAAAATGTTGAAGTGTATCAGTCTATTGTTGGATATGACTGTTTTGAGCTTGTAAAGCATGAGATTGCCAAATATCTTTTTAGCGCGGCTGAGAAGTTTGACGTTTACACAGATGAGATATCATGCTTTTATATTATCTGCCCCAAGGCCAATGAAAAGGCGGTAAAGAAGCTTATTTTCGATATAAAGACGAGATTTGATAAGAGCTTTAAGGTAAAGAAGCAGGAGATATATATTAATCCTGTGATACTGTGCGTAAGTTCTCCCGATATGTTCTCAAGTACAGAAGATATCATGCTTCTTGGAGAATCGACAATTGGAGATAACGACTACGGCAGCATATATATGTGGCACGATCTTGATGAAGTAAAGAGAAGAATCGATGTAGAAAAAGCGATAGTAAAAGGCATCAATAACAGGCATTTCAAGGTTAAATACAAACCTATCTATTCCAAGGACAGAAGTAAGCTAAAGGGCGCGGAAGCGCTTATCTCACTGGATGATGAGGAGCTTGGCGAAGTATCTTTTGAAGAGCTTATTGGAGTGGCAGAGAAATATAATCTTGAGGAAGTTATGCAGAAGATGATGCTTGAGGATATCTTTGACTTCCTTGACGGAGAATTTGAAGAGGCTGTATCAGGCTCTTTTGACCTCATGCTCATACATGCCCTGTCTCAGAAGGTACTCAACGAAGAGATGACAGATGCGATAACAAGACTTGTTACCAAGTACAATATTGATGTCACGGGCGTTGCCGTTGATATCAGCCAGAATATTTTTGATTCATACAGTGAAAAAGCTGCTTATGCGTTAAAAGAGCTTAAGAAGAGCGATATAAGAGTATTTCTCGGGGACTACCGCATAAGCTATCTTGATGACAAGGATGATAATATCCCAAGATTTGATGGTGTCATCCTCAATATGAAATCCTTCGTTGATAAGATGGGAATGTCCCAAGGTCGTATCACTCTTGGAAAGAAAGCAAGCATGATAAAAGAGCTTGGTAAAAAGGTTCTTATTACCGGGGTAGAAACTTCGGAATACTATGATATGATAGAGGATATTTATGCCGACTATATTTTTGGAAGCTATTTTTCCGTTCCGCTTACCAAGGAACAATTTGTAGAGCTCCTAAGGCATGGATAAGAGGCTTGTGTGTAAGGGACTAAAGTATGAAAAAGTGGGGTATTGCGGCGCTATGTGTTATTCTGGTGGCCGCGCTTGTGATATATATTGATTGGAGAGGAAGAAGCTATGCTGTTGAAGAGGAGGAAAAACTCGTTGTAGTATCCCCTCATCCGATAGAATTTATGATTCCTCTTATTCACGAATTTGAAAATGAGACTGATATTTCAGTAGAACTACGTAGCTGCGGAACTTCTGTTGCCATAGACAGCATAGTTAATCGCAAGGACGTGGATATCATGTGGGGAGGATCAGTTCTGTCGGTCGGTCCCTATTTGGATAATTTCTATCAGTATGAAACTCCCAATAAAGCTGAATATATGGATGTGTTCAAAAATGAGGGCAGTTCGGTCACGTGTTTTTCCGATGTGCCCAGTGTCCTTATGGTCAATAACGACCTTATAGGAGATATTGAGATAACGGGATATGCAGATCTGTTAAACCCGGTTCTTAAGGGTAAGATTGCATTTGCTGATCCCGGGAGATCATCTTCATCTTTTGAACACCTTGTAAATATGCTGTATGCCATGGGAAACGGTAATCCCGATGAAGGCTGGGGCTACGTTAAGAAGTTTACACAGCAGCTTGACGGAGAACTTCTTGATAGTTCATCTCTTGTCTATCAGGGAGTTGCCAACGGCAAATATGCTGTGGGACTTACTTTTGAAGAGGCGGCAGTTACAATGCTTAAGAGTGATAAACACGTAAGCATCGTCTACATGAAGGAAGGTGTAGTATCGACTCCTGATGGGATCTATATTTCCAAAGATTCGGACAGAATAGAAAACGCCAAGAAGTTTGCTGATTTTATGACATCCAAAGATGCGCAGCAGTATATGGCAAGTGATCTGGGAAGAAGATCGGTCAGAAAAGACGTTGAATCCTCAAGCCTTGTTGTTCCTAGGTATAAGATGAATAATCTTCCCGTTGACAGAAATAAGGTCATTTCCGAAAAAGATAAGTGGATAGAGGAGTTTGACAGGATTAACAAGGAGGGCAGAGATGGCTAAAGAAGTGCGCTCCTTTCAGGAAAATATCAGAAGAACATTCATAAGATTTTCCATAGTTCCTGTTGCTGCCGTATCCATGGCGGTTTTAATAATATTTGCCTTTTCGTGGATTACCTTCATGGCATCTTCAAACGAACAGGAAAACAAACAGGTAAGTGCCGAGATAACAGATAAACTGGACGTCTACTGTAAGATGGTGGATAAGATATCATCAGGCATTAAAAGAGATAAGTTCAATATTTCGAGAAACGATATTTTTAGAATCCTTTATGAAGATACTTCAGAATTCGGTGATATCGGCAATCTTATTGTGATGTCACCTTCCATGAAAGCTCTTTTTACAAGTAAGGATCTTGTACCTGCATTTCTTACAAAAAAAGAATATGCAAACTGGGGTGTCTGGAATGTTATAAACGCCTATAAAGGTCAGACCAGGATAACGCTCTATGGCGGAAATCTGTGTGTGGCAAAGGGGATATATGAGGATGGAAGGCTTCAGGCCGCAGTTGTATATATTATTCCAAAGGATGTAATGAACGGCGTTATAAGCAGCCAGAACAGATACATACTTATCACAGACAAGCATGGCTGGGTTTATAGTGCAAATACGGGAAGACTACAGGATGAATTTGGGCAGATAAATGATACTATCAGTTCTTCCGTGGGCTTTTTAAAGCTTGACGGGAACCTTTATTATTCGTACAGAACGGCTCTTCAAAGAGGGCTTGTGGTCTATACGGTAAATGATGTCAACAGAAGTGTTCATCTGATATGGCTTATTATAGCCGTTATCGCGGTTATATTTATTGCCATTGCGCTTATTACCTTCAAGAGCACGGCTGTCAGCTCTGCTAAGTACACCAGGGATATCAAGAAGATAGAGGATGCCTTTGAAGAAGTACAGAAGGGTAAACTTGATGTAAAGCTTGATATTAGCAGCAGCAAGGAATTCCAGATAATAGGCGATGACTTCAACGAAATGCTTGAGGGTCTTAAAAGGCAGATCGGAAGGAATAAAGAGCTTGCGGAGAACGTTGCTTTTTCTCAGGTCAAGCAGCTGGAAAGCCAGTTCAATCCGCACTTTATCTTTAATACGCTTGATAACATAAGATTTATGGCCAAGATCGATGCAACAAGCGCAGATAAGATGATCGTGTCTTTGTCGGGACTTTTAAGATACAGCATAAAAGAGGTAAGGGAAGAAGTTACGGTAAAAGAGGACCTTGACCACCTTCAGTATTATCTCAACATCCTTCAGATAAGATTTAATAAGCGTTTTGCTTATACCATAGATGTCTCTGAGGATATAATGGACTGCCTTATTCCCAAGCTTTTGATACAGCCGCTTCTTGAAAATGCTGTCAAATACGGTTTTAACGGGCAGGAAAAGCTTACAGTTGCTATAAGAGGCTATCAGATGCAGGAGAAGCTTATTTTTATCTGTGAGGATGACGGCGCGGGCATAGACGAAGAGCTTCTTGAAGAGATCAGAAGGAATCTTAGAGAGGATACAAATACATCTTCTCATTATGGCCTTTACAATATTCATCGCAGGATAAGCCTTATGTATACCGGAGATTACGGACTTGATATCTCAAGTAAGAAAGATGAGGGAACACTTGTAAGGCTCACTATTCCTAAGCATATAAGTGAGTAAAAAGAGGTTTTGTTATGTACAGAGTACTTATTGTTGAAGATGAGGATATCATCAGAAAAGGAATTGCATATACCATGGACTGGGTTGGCATGGGCTGTACCATCGCAGGAGAAGCCTGCAACGGAAAAGAAGGTCTTGAAAAGATCAGAGAGCTTGAGCCCGACATTGTTCTTGCAGATATCATGATGCCTGTGATGGACGGTATCGAGATGATACGAGAAGCCAAGAAGGCGGGTATTGGCGATTTTAAAAGCATCATCCTTACAAGCTATGCGGACTTTGAATACGCCAAGGCAGCAATAGACCTTGATGTCTCAGCATATCTTATGAAGCCTGCATCGGAAGATGAGCTAAAAAAAGATGTTGAGAAGATAATATCTGAGATAGAGAAGGAGCATCAATACGAAGAATTTACCAAGAGAAGTAAATCTGCTATGGACTTTGATACTGTTTACATCAAACAGGATAAAGACAACGACTACGTTAAGTACGTTCTTGATGCCACCAAGGAGCACTACGCAGACAAGATAAGTATAGATCTGTTTTCAGAACAGCTCGGCGTTTCGAGCAGCTATCTTTCCCGCAAATTCAAAGAGGCTACCGGTACCAGTTACCTGGATTTTCTCAACAAGTACCGCGTACAGCAAGCCATCAAGCTCCTTGAATCCGGCAAATACAAAGTATACGAGGTTTCCGACCTAACCGGTTTTACCGACTACAAGCACTTTAGCTCCGTCTTTAAACGCTACACAGATGTAGCTCCATCTGAATTTCTGAACTAAGGCACCCCCAACCCTTAGTTCAGAAATTCGGATAACTAAACAGAAATATAGGTATTTTCAGATCTTTCTTTTTTCTAGAATAGTATTATCAAATTGTATTTGATGAAAGGAGAAGGATAATGAAAAAGAGATTAGCAATGGTATTGGCCGGACTCATGGCTATCGGTGTTGTTGGATGTGGTGTTAATTCAGCTCCCGCTGCACCTGAAGCAGCTCCTAAGGAGGAGGCAAAGACTGAGGCACCTGCTGATGCGGCACAGGAAAATGCGGGGGCAGAGGATGCAGGAGATGCTGCAAACCTCGATGAGCTTATTGAAGCAGCTAAGGCTGAGGGTGAGCTTGTTGTCTACGGTTCTTGTGAGGAAGAGTATTTAGCAGCTGCTTGTGAACACTTCCAGGAGCTCTATGGAGTAAAGGTTACATATCAGCGTCTTTCAACCGGTGAGGTTCAGAGTAAGATAGAAGAGGAGAATGGCAATCCTTCAGGTGATGTTTGGTTTGGTGGCACAACCGATCCTTACAACGTAGCTGCAGGTGAGGGCCTTCTTGAAGCATATGAAGCACAGAATGCAAGCCATCTTATAAGCGATACATATCGCGATAAGGACGGTTACTGGTACGGTATCTACAAGGGAATCCTTGGATTTATGGTTAACATGGATGAGCTTCAGCGTATGAATATTGATAAGCCTGAGGACTGGCAGGATCTTCTTAAGCCTGAGTACAAAGGTCTCATCTGGCTTTCAAACTACAATACAGCCGGAACAGCTAAGCTTGTTATCAACACAATGATCCAGAAGTATGGTCATGACGAAGGTATCAAGTATCTTGTAGATCTTGATAAGAACATTGAAGTTTATACAAAGTCAGGTTCAGGTCCTTCTAAGAACGTTGGAACAGGTGAGTGTATTGTCGGCATCGGATTCCTCCATGATGGAATCACACAGATCGTTGATAACGGTTACGGCAACATCGGACTTATCATTCCTTCAACAGGAACATCATTCGAAGTTGGTGCAACAGCAATCTTCAAGGGATGCAAACATCCCAACGCAGCTAAGCTTTGGATCGAGTATGCTCTTAGCCCTGAGTGCGTAGAGCTTGCAGCAGAGAACGGTTCTTATCAGTTCCTTGTACTCGATAACGCTAAGCAGCCTGAAGTAGCAGCTCAGTTCGGTCTTGATCCCGAGAACGTTATGAAGTATGACTTTGACGATGCTAAGGAGAATACTCCTAAGTACATCGAGGAAGTTATGAATGCACTCGGAAGTGCTGCAGACGATCGTTTCCAGACTGAATAATCATTGAATGCTAATGTGGGGCGGGTTTGGCTATAATCCGCCCCACATATATTCTGTAGTATTTTTACAAGGAGGACATAAATAATGGCAAAAAGTCAAAGTGCCAGCCTTGACAGGAAGAAGCTCATGGCGGATCCCATTATGGTGACCACCATTGCGCTTTTGATTGTTTTTTTGACTGTATTTATCTTATATCCGCTCGCAATCTTGCTGGTGGACAGCTTTGTTTCAGAGACAGGCTTTACTCTCGATACATTTAAGCGTGTTCTTGCGCTTCCAAACTTTAGACGAGCTATTACAAATACACTAAAGGTAGGTTTTCTTGTAGGTATAGCATCAGCTCTCATAGGTCTTTTGTTTGCTTATGTTGAGGTGTATGTAAAGCTTCGCACAAGATTCATGGAGGGACTTTTCAGAGTCGTATCCATGCTTCCTGTTGTGTCACCACCATTTGTTCTTTCATTATCGATGATCATGCTTTTTGGTAAAGCAGGTATCATCACTCGTTTCCTTTTGAAAATATATGACAACAGCGTATACGGATTCTGGGGAATTGCTATTGTTCAGACACTTACCTTTTTCCCTGTCTGCTATATGATGCTCAAAGGTCTTCTTAAGAATATAGATCCTTCTTTGGAAGAAGCTGCAAGAGACATGGGAGCGTCAAGATTTAAGGTGTTCAATACGGTTACACTGCCCCTTATACTTCCGGGACTTGGAAATGCATTTCTTGTAACTTTCATTGAATCTATTGCTGACTTTGCAAACCCCATGATCATCGGTGGATCATACGATACTCTTGCAACAACTATCTATCTTCAGATAACAGGAGCTTATGACAAGCAGGGCGCAGCAGCAATGGCTGTAGTTCTTCTTGGAATCACACTTCTTATGTTTGTTGTTCAGAAGTATTATCTTGAGGCTAAGAGTACAGCAACTCTTTCAGGAAAAGCATCAAGAGAGCGTATGCTCATTACTGATAAGAGTGTTACGATTCCTCTTACCATTCTGTGCAGTGCGCTTGCTATATTTGTTATCCTTATGTACATCTGTGTTCCTTTCGGAGCAATGTTCCGTACCTGGGGCTACGATTTCCATCTTACATTTAAGTGGTTCGGACAGGTATTTAAGAAGTACAAGGGATTTAAGGCGTTTAAGGACAGTTTCATTTTGTCACTTATATCTGCGCCTATTACAGCTCTTTTGTCCATGATAATTTCTTATCTTGTAGTAAAGAGAAAGTTTAAGGCAAAAGGATTTATTGAAGCGGTTTCCATGCTTGCCATGGCGGTTCCCGGAACAGTTCTCGGTATCGGATATATCAGAGGCTTCTCCGGAGGACTTTTTGGAAGCGGAATCCTTCAGGGCTTGTACGGAACAGGTGCAATCCTGGTTATCGTCTTCATTGTTCGAAGCCTTCCTACAGGTACCAGAAGCGGTATCTCAGCTCTTCGCCAGATTGATAAGAGCATCGAGGAATCCGCTTATGATATGGGCGCTGACAGCTTTAAGGTATTTATGACGGTGACACTTCCTCTTATCAAGGACAGCTTCCTTAGTGGTTTCGTTACCTCATTTGTACGTAGTATCACAGCAATCAGTGCAATCATCCTTTTGGTTACACCTTCGTATCTGCTCATTACAGTACAGATCAATGAGTTTGCTGAGAAGGGTGCATACGGAATTGCCTGCGCATTTGCGTCAATTCTTATTCTCATAACCTACGGTGCGGTGCTTATCATGAATCTGCTTATGAAATACTTTGGAACCAGCCGCAGAGTACAGACAAACGATTAACGAAAGAGGTGTAAAAAATGGCTAAAGAGAAAAAAGGTGTTCGCCTTGAACACATTTCAAAAATTTATAAAGATCCAAAAACAGGAAAAGATTTTTATGCGGTAAAGGATGCTCATCTTGAGATCGAACCCGGAAGCTTCGTAACTCTTCTTGGACCTTCAGGATGCGGTAAGACAACAACGCTTCGTATGATAGCAGGCTTTGAGAGCCCGGACGAAGGTGAGATATATCTTGGAAATGAGCCTATAAATGCGCTTACTCCCAATAAGAGAGACACAGCTATGGTATTCCAGAGCTATGCACTCCTTCCTCACTACAATATTTTTGATAACGTAGCTTATGGTCTTAAGCTTCGCAAAATGGACAAGGAGACTATTAAGCGCAAGGTCACCGATATCCTCGGACTTGTAGGACTTGAAGGCATGGAAAATCGTATGACCAACCAGCTTTCCGGTGGACAGCAGCAGAGAGTTGCTCTTGCAAGAGCTCTTGTAATAGAACCCGGTGTACTTCTTTTCGATGAGCCTTTATCTAACCTTGATGCAAAGCTTAGAGTGTCCATGCGTACAGAGATAAGAAGAATCCAGCAGGAAGCCGGAATTACAGCTATATACGTAACACACGATCAGAGTGAGGCTATGGCTATTTCCGATAAGGTCATTATTATGAACCGCGGTAATGTAGAGCAGATATCTACTCCTCAGGAGGCTTATTACTATCCTAACAACAAGTTTGTTGCTGATTTCATCGGTGAAGCAAACTTCCTTAAGGGGAAAGTTAAAGCCCAGGATAAGGTTGAGATCGCAGGTTCTGACATAAGCTGCGCAACAGGTAGTCTGGCAGTAGGAGCAGAATGTGATGTTGTTTTACGTCCGGAAGGTGCTATACTTGGAGATAACGGAGTGATCAAAGGAAGCGTTAAATATTCATGCTTTATGGGAGCTTATCAGGACTACCATATTCTTGTCGGGGATACTCTTCTTAAGATTCAGGAGTACAATCCCAAGAATAAGAAAATCTACAATGTAGGAGATGAGGTATTCCTAAACTTTGAGGACAACACTCTCTATGCACTGTAAATCATAATTATATTGAACGGAGAATTTTACAATGGATGGAGCAAGGACAGTTTTGGAGTTTTTGGAAAGTTCCAATGACATTGCAGTTGGTATCAGACTTATAATCGCAACGTTTTTTGGAAGCCTTATAGGATGGGAGAGAATTGTCAAAAGACATAGTGCGGGTATTAAGACCTTTGCGCTTGTAAGTCTTGGATCGGCAGTTGCTACTGCTCTCAATATCTATCTAGCTCAGATGCCTGATCTTAACGCGGACGTTAGCCGTATACCTGCAGGTGTTGTGAGTGGTATCGGTTTCCTTGGTGCCGGAACAATCCTGGTAACAGGAAGACAGCAGATCAAAGGCCTTACAACGGCAGCTTCTCTGTGGGTTACTTCCTGTATGGGAATGGCTATCGGTGGTGGATACCTTATAATAGGTATCATCTGCTTTGCGCTTGTTATGATCGCTAATGTTATCCTGCTTCACTTAAGTCAGAGAGTAGAAGATAACAGCAAGTATATGAGCGTTTATGTTGAGGTTAATAAGGCGAAGGGCGTTAACAAGCTTATTCAGGTTCTTTCGGATGAGAAATGTAAGATCAGCAGTATGACCAAGAGTAAAGAAAAGACTCTCCAGTCATCGGATGCAGCCATAATTGTTGACATTGATTTTGACAGAAGGCGTTCACACAAAGAAATAATAGACATATTAAATGCTCAGGAATTTGTTAATTATGTAGAAGAAATCTGACAGAAGCCTGATACATTGGACAATTTTACTAAAGTAATAGAAAATAAGAGCTGTTGGCAAATAAATCTATGCCAATGGCTCTTTTTCCTTTTGAAAAAACGTATCTTTTATCTTGACATTTTTTTACAGATATATTAACATTGCACCTATAAAATGTATGAAAAAAAGAGAAGGGGATATTTAAATGACAGTATTAGCATTCATGGCAGTACTTCCTGCCGCAGTTCTTCTTTATGTAATTTACAAAGCAGATAACGTAGAAAAAGAGCCTTTTGGATTGATGGCACTTGTTTTCTTCCTTGGAGTTGTATCTACAATCTCCGCTGTGATACTTGAAACTATAGGCACAGGTGCTCTGGATCTGGCGTTTAGAGGCGACAATACCAACCTCATCTATATTTTCCTTATGACATTCTTTGTCGTAGGTGTTGCTGAAGAGGGTGGTAAGTTCCTGGCCTTAAAGCTTAGTACATGGAAAAACAAAGAATTCAATTTCTCTTTTGACGGTATTGTATATTCAGTTTGTGCTTCACTTGGTTTTGCCACACTTGAAAATATCTTATATGTTTTTGATGGCGGATTTTCAGTAGCAGTTATGAGAGCTATTCTTTCAGTTCCCGGACATTGTATCTTTGGTGTATTCATGGGTGTTTATTACGGAATTGCCAAGGGTAATGAGCTTAGAGGCAATATGGAAGCTATGAAGGTTAACCTTCGCAAGGCATTTTGGATTCCGGTTGCTATCCACGGCTTCTATGATTTTTGTCTGATGGCTAATCTGGAACTTGCACTTCTTGCATTTATCGGTCTTGAGATTTTCATGGTTGTTCGTGCAATCAAGTTAGTAAAGCTTATGTCCAAGACAGATACACCCCTTATTCCCGGTGTAACTGCTCAGGAAGCCATCAACATCAGAAACATGCAGGCTATGCAGGAAGCTAATCCTGCGCAGGTTCAGGCTTTCCAGCAGGCTATGGCTATGCAGGGGGCAGCACAGGGTATGCAGGCACAGCCTTTTGCAAATGCGCAGCAGCCTTACGCAAACGCACAGCAGCCTTATGCAAATGCGCAGCAGCCTTATGCAAACGCACAGCAGCCTTATGCAAACGCACAGCAGCCTTTCGTAAATGCACAGCAGCCATATACACAGGCACAAAACGGATACAACCCGGTACAGAATGGTGCGCAGCCTCAGTACAATGCGCAGGCACCTGTTCAGAATAATACACAGCCTCAGTACACACAGACTGTAAGTGAGAACAACACACAGGCATCCGCAGATAATAATGTGCAGACAACAGTAGTTGATTCAACCGCTGTTACGGAAGAGCTTTTTGACAGTAACCCTGACATCATTATACAGAATGAGCCTTTAACAGACGGCTTATCCAATCCTGATCCTACATTTACTGCAACTGATCTTGGCTGATTAAATTTATGTGAATATTGATTCAAATCATTTCATTCATATAAAAAAAGACAATATTTTAAGTGCAAAATTAATAATGTGCTAGTAATCTTAAAAATATCCGATTTTTTATGATCACTATATAACCTATAATGACATTGTCGAAGAGACAATGTCATTTTTTATTCTTTTTATAGGGAGGTTAATATGAAGAAAAAGATAATTTCGACATTATTGGCAGTAGCTACTGTTGTTTCAATGACAGCTTGTGGCGTTTCTGCTCCTGAAGCACCTGCAGCACCTGCAGCTCCTGCTGCACCCGCAACAGATGCATCTGCAGCTGATGCAACTGCAGCTGATGCAACAGCAACACAGCCTGCAGCTGATGCAATCACACTTGTTATGGCAGAGGTTAACCCTCTTGATACCATCGTTGGTATGACAGACCAGAAGTTCAAGGAAGAAGTTGAGGCTAGATCAAACAATTCTATCATCATCGATCTTCAGGCAAGTGGTGTTCTTGGATCAGAGAACGACGTACTTGACACAATGCTTGGCGGTGGCGGAACAATTGATATGTCAAGAATTTCTGCTTTCGCTCTTACACCTTACGGCGGAGAGAAGTCAATGCTTCTTTCACTTCCTTACACATTCGTAAGCCGTGATCATTTCTGGAATTTCGCGACATCTGATCTTGCTCAGGAATTCCTTCTTGAGCCCTCAGAAAAAGGTAGCGGAATCAGAGGACTTTTCTACGGTGAGGAAGGTTTCCGTCATTTCTTCACAAAAGAGCCTGTTACAGGTATCGATTCATTCAAGGGCATGAAGCTTCGTGTTTCTAACGACCCTATCATGAATGGTCTTGCTGAGGGACTTGGTGCATCTCCTACAGTTGTTGCTTTCGGTGAGCTTTATTCAGCTCTTCAGCAGGGAACTGTTGATGGCGCTGAGCAGCCTATCGCTAACTACAAGGCTAATGCATTCCCTGAGGTTGCTCCTAACATGATCCTTGACGGACATACACTTGGTGCTATCCAGGTAGTTATCACAGATGAAGCTTGGAATAAGCTTTCAGCTGATCAGCAGCAGATCCTTATGGACGCTGGTAAGGCTGCATCTGAGTACAACCGTTCAATCTCCGAGCAGAAGGAGAAGGAAGTTCTTGATGAGCTTAAGAACGAGGGTGTTAACATCGTAGAAGTTGATGATGTTACTCCTTGGCAGGAAGCTGTTAAGAAAGTTATCGACGAGAACATTAAGGGTCAGGAAGATCTTTATAAGCAGATCGTTGATATGCAGTAATTAGCTGATTGTCGATCAGTATTAGAATTTAGTAATCATTTGCAAGGCACAGAAAGGTTACTTCTGTGCCTTGTGCTAAGAAAAGAGGAATTTTATGGAAGGCTTTTTTAAACAGGTTGATAAGATCAAACCGGTATATGATGCAACATATAAGGTTATGCTCTTTATCTGCAAGATTTTACTTATTGCGGATATCCTGATCACCAGCATGAGTGTTGCAGGAAGATATATTTCTTTTATTCCCGATCCCGCGTGGAGTGAAGAGGTGGTTCTCACACTCATGGCTTACATGGCTGTATTATCAGCCGCTCTTGCTATAAGACGTGGCGCTCATATCCGCATGACAGCACTTGATGTTTATATACCAAAGAAAGTTGTAAAGGCACTGGATATATTGAATGACTTATGTGTTCTTGCCCTTGCAATTGTTATGATCGTTGTAGGATGGAACTATGCTAAGACAATCGGAAGCAAGGGTACATATGTAAGTATGCCTTTCCTTTCAAGATTCTGGTTATATTTCCCTATTCCTGTTGCAGGAGTAGCAATGCTCGTATTCGAGCTTGAGTCACTTTACAATCATATTAAGAGCATAGTATTAAAGGAGGAGAATAAGTAATGGCAGTAAATGGAACAGCTATTGCAATATTGCTTGTGAGCTTTCTTGTAATGATTATGCTGAGATTTCAGATTGCATATGCAGTAGCATTATCTTCAATGTTTTGTTTGATGTATCAGGGACTTCCCCTTAATACCATTTGTCAGCAGATGGTTAAGGGTATCAGTTCATTTAGTTTGATGGCAGTACCGTTCTTTATCACAATGGGATGTATCATGGGTAGCGGCGGAATATCAGAGAAGCTCATTGCCCTTGCAAATTCCTGTGTTGGTTGGATGACCGGCGGTATGGCGATGGTTAACATCGTTGCATCATATTTCTTTGGTGGTATTTCAGGATCAGCAGCAGCTGATACTGCATCACTTGGAACAATTCTTATCCCTATGATGGTTGAGCAGGGATATGATGATGATTTTTCAACAGCAGTTACTATCACATCATCATGTGAGGGACTTCTTGTTCCTCCCAGCCACAACATGGTTATTTATGCTATGAGTGCCGGTGGTATTTCTGTAGGAAGCCTTTTCCTTGCAGGTTATCTTCCCGGAGCACTTCTTGCTATTTCCCTCATGGTTGGTTCATATATTATCTCTAAGAAGAGACATTACCCCAAGGGAGATAAGTTCAGCATTAAAGCATTTGCTAAGCAGTTTGCTACATCACTTTGGGCACTTGCAGCGATCATCATCGTTGTAGTTGGCGTTGTAGGCGGTGTATTCACAGCTACAGAGTCAGCAGCTATTGCAGTTATCTACTCACTTATCGTCAGTGTATTTATTTATAAGGGACTTGACCTTAAGGGTGTATGGAAGACACTTGAGCAGTGCGTTGATACACTTTCGATCGTACTTATCCTTATCTCAACATCAAGTATCTTTGGATTCTGCCTTACTAAGCTTCATGTGCCGGATCTTGCTGCTAATGCAATTGTAGGATTTACACGTAATCCTATTTTGATAGCACTTCTTCTTAACCTGATACTTCTTGTACTTGGATGTATCATGGATATGGCGCCTATCATCCTGATAGCTACACCTATCCTTCTTCCTATTGCACAGTCAATCGGAATCAATCCAATTCAGTTTGGTATCATGCTTATTCTTAACTGCGGTATCGGACTTCTTACTCCTCCCGTTGGAGCAGTACTCTTTATCGGTTCCGCTGTAGGTAAGGTTAAGATGGAGAGAGTTGTTAAGGCTACACTTCCTTTCTATCTTTGCATGATTATTGTATTGCTTCTTCTCACATTTATTCCTGAGATCAGCATGTTTATACCTAACCTGTTTGCAAAATAAAAGGATTTTTGTATGGAATACAGATATATATCGGATGTTAAACCAAAGGATCTCTGGTTCATATCTATGCTTCGCACTTACCGCTCATTTATAGGAGTGATCAATGTGGTATTTACTGTTGCGATGATAATGTTAACCTTTAGGTTTTGGCCCGAGACCAATGGATTATTAAGATCCCTCATGCTCATAGGTTGCTTGCTTTTTCCCGTTATCCAACCTCTCGCAATTTACGGAAGAAGCGTTAAGCAGCTCGAGGATCTTCCGGGTAGAGTAGAGCTTATGTTTGATGATCACGGCGTTCATGTTGATAGTGAAGGCAAACACGAAGATATCACATGGAACAAGATCTCCAATGCGATTAAGCAGACTAATATGATAATTGTTATGTCTGACGCAAGACATGGCTACATGCTCACCAATAGGATCCTTGGAGATGAAAAAGAAGAGTTTTACGAATTCTTGTGTAAAAAACTTCGCAAATAAAAAGAAAAATAGAAATTTAGTGAAGGCAGCGCTATAATACTTTAATAGTAACTATACGCTGCCTTCTTTTGAAATTATGAGAAAAATAAAATCCTTTTGGAAAAAGATCACAATAAAAAATAAGATAATGCTTTTCACGGGAAGCGTCTTTCTTACAATCTTGATCGCGATAGTCTTTGATGCTGTTCTGATCAGGCTTTTTGTCATAGATGTAAATGACATCATGGAAGACAATTCAAAAGGTGGAGAGATAGTGGCAGTTCTCGATAGGGAGAAGGATTGTTTTAACGATTTTATAAATAATAATTCTCTTGAGAACAGAACGGCATTAACTGTATCTTTTAACCAGACTGAAAAGGCAATTAATGCGATTCCTTTGGATTACAATCGTCTTGGTGAGAACAGATATGCGCAGCTCTTTTCTCTGAAAACCTGCTATGACAGCTATCGCTCATACAGGGATGAGATTATTGACGGCAATCTTGAGAGACATGATTATGTAAGCAAACTCTATGCGGTTTATAACATGCAGGATTATCTTAGGAACTATGCTCAGAGGTTTGTTGATCTTACGCTTAAGGACGGCAACGCCAAGTATAGAGAGCTTATTCCCACAGTGTTTGCAGTACCTCTTGTGGCTATTACAATGAGTATCTTGCTCTTTTCCGTTGTCCTTGAGATTTCACGTATGATGAACAAGGCAATAACAGAACCTGTGCTTAAGCTTGCCAATGCTTCAAGAAGAATTGCCGCAAACGACTTTTTTATTGATGATGTCAAAGCTGATAACGAGGATGAGCTGGGTGAACTGGTTACTGCTTTTAACAAGATGAAATATGCAACGGGTGAATATATAGAAGCCCTTGAAGAGCGAAGAGAAGCTCTTGATAAGCTTCATGCCCAGGAGGTTGAAACGCTTGAAGCGGAGAAACAGCTTGATGCAATGAATCTGGAACTTCTTAAGAATCAGATCAATCCGCATTTTCTATTTAATACCCTTAATGTTATAGGTGGAATGGCCAACCTTGAGGGGGCAGGGACTACTGAGCAGATGATCAAAGCTCTTTCATCCCTGTTTAGATATAATTTGAAGAACCAGGCCAAAGAGGTTCTTTTATCGCAGGAACTTAAGGTTTCGGAAGATTATATGTATCTTCAGAAGATGAGGTTCGGAGACAGAGTTAAATATATAGTTAATTGTGATGTGGATGCTGACAATGTTATGGTTCCTACTTTCACATTGCAGCCTATTATTGAGAACAGCATCATTCACGGTATCTCTCCTAAAGTTGAGGGAGGAACCGTATCGGTTGATGTTTCCAAGAAAGATGATCAGCTATTTATAGCAATAAAAGACACCGGAAAAGGCATGGACGCCGAGACACTTAGTAAGCTTCATGAATCCTTGGAAGGTAAAGAAAACAACACTCTTGGAATAGGAGTGGGCAACATTTACAGAAGAATTAAAGCCATGTATGATGGCGCAGATATGACCATTGACAGCAGGGAAGGTGAGGGGACCACTATTACCATTAAGATCCCGTATCTTGCCGGCGATACTAACTTTACCGAGGAGAATAACTAATGTACAGAGTACTTATAGCAGATGATGAACCTATAGAAAGACAGGTTATTTCTAAGAAAATCAACGGATTTTTCCCGGATCAGGTAGAGATATTTTTGGCAGAAAACGGAGTGGAGGCAGTTAAAGAGTTTAAGAACAACAACTGCCAGATAGCTCTTTTGGACATTGCTATGCCCGGAAAGAGCGGATTAGAGGCGGCTGAAGAGATAAGGGGGATTGATCAGAATTGCAGTATTATCTTCCTTACTGCTTTTGATGAATTCAGCTATGCCAAGAAGGCTATAGAAGTTAAGGCGCTTGACTATCTTCTTAAGCCCGGATCCGATGAGGACCTTATAAGCGCCTTTGAAGAAGCGTTTAGTATAGCAGACAAGAACATGGAAGAAGCCAGGGTCAAGGAGTCTGCAGGTTCATCCACTGTTTTTGATATAGATGAAGAAGAACCGGATCACAACAAGTCAAGCGTTATTGTAAGACAGGCCAAGAATTACATAGACGAGCATTACAAGGAAGATATTTCACTCCAGGATGTTGCAGGAGTTCTTGGATATTCAGATGTTTATTTCTGCAAACTTTTTAAGCAGAATTTTGGAAAGAGCTTTATTGTATATCTTAATGAACTTAGGATTGGTAAGGCAAAAGAGTTTCTTGCAAATCCCGCTATCAATATTAAGGACATTAGTTCTGAAGCGGGATATCGTGATGCCAATTATTTTGCAAGAGTGTTTAAGAGAATGACCGGGATGACACCCAGTGATTACAGAAACGGAGTTATAGGTTCATGAAAAAGAGATGGATCATAGCGTCGGTTATCCTGCTTGCCGCAGCGATTGTCGCTATCTTGATGTACTATTTGGACAACAAAAAATCTTCAGAGAAGGCTCCGGAGTTTGTTCTTCTTTATGCAGAGAACCAGACTGAGAATTACCCTACAACTCTTGGGGGGAAGAAATTTGCTGATCTTGTATATGAGAGGACAGACGGTCGGATTAAGATCCAGATAAAATACGGAGCAGAACTTGGAAGTGAAAGCTCGGTCATCAATCAGATGAAGTACGGCGGAGTTGCTTTTGCCAGAGTTTCCGTATCACAGCTTGCTGAGAGAATTCCGGAGATGAATGTACTTCTTTTACCATATCTGTATGATGATTCGGCTCATATGTGGAGAGTTCTTGAGGGCGATATTGGAGATCAGTTCCTTGAAAAAGCCGGGAATTATGACCTCGTGGGATTGTCTTGGTATGATGCCGGCGCAAGAAATTTCTACAGTTCAGATAAACCCATAACTTCGGTTGAGGACTGCGAAGGAATGAATATAAGAGTTCAGGAATCAACTATGATGGCAGATATGATCTCAGCTCTTGGAGCCAATCCCGTTGAGATAGTTTATTCTGATGTATACTCTGCTCTGGAACAGGGAATAGTTGACGCAGCTGAGAATAACTGGCCCTCTTACGAATCTATGAATCATTACAAGGTGGCTAAGTACTATACTATAGATGAGCATGTGAGAGTCCCGGAGATGCAGATCTGTTCCGAGGCAGTCTGGAATATGTTATCCGATTCAGACAAAGAGATCATCAAAGAATGCGCAGAAGAATCAGCGCTTTATGAGAGACAGCTTTGGATACAAAGAGAAGAAAGGTCCAAGAAAAAAGCCATTGAGAGCGGCACTTTAGTTACAGCTCTAACTGCAGAAGAGAAGAAGAAATTCAGAGACGCAATGAGTGATGTTTATGAAAAGTATTGCGGTGATGACATGGATCTTGTCAGAGAGATAATTGATTATTGATTCATAAAAGAATCCGGAGGGTGTTATGCCAAAGGGGGCAAATCAAAAGCTTAAGCTGTATTACCTGGCCAAGATAATGGTTGAAAAAACTGATGATGAGCATTTTCTTACTATGCCGCAGATCCGTAAGCATCTTGAGGTCTACGGAGTAACCGCGGACAGGAAGAGTCTTTATGACGATATGGAAGCTCTCAGAGTCCTTGGTATTGATGTGATCGGAGAGCAGGAAGGAAGAAATTATTATTATCATGTGGGATCTAAGCATTTTGAGCTTGCTGAGCTCAAGCTGTTGGTTGATTCCATACAGTCTTCCAAGTTTATTACGGAAAAGAAATCTTCCGAGCTTATCAAAAAGGTAACAGCCCTTGGCAGTGAGTATGAGGCTACCCAGCTTAGAAGGCAGGTTGTGGTTCAAGGCAGGATCAAAACCATGAATGAGAGTATCTATTATGTGGTGGATGAGATCCACAATGCCATTGCCCACAATAAGAAGATACGATTTGAATACCTTCAGTGGAATCTGGAAAAGAAGATGGTTCCCAGAAAAGAAGGTTTGTATGAGATAAGCCCCTGGGCACTTACTTTTGATGATGAGAATTATTATCTTATCGGATTTGACTCTGAAGCTCAGAAGATAAAGCACTATAGAGTAGATAAGATGAGAAAGATCGTACATCTTGAAGATATGAGAGAGGGCAAAGAAGCTTTTGCTTCTCTTAACATGGCTGATTATTCACGAATGAATTTCGGGATGTTTGGCGGAGAGAAGACAAGCGTAAAGCTTATGTTTAGGAATGAAATGGTTGGTATTTTACTGGACAGATTTGGTAAGGATATACCGATCAGAAGCAGCAAAGAAAAGGGGTATAGCGAAACTATAGTTGATGTTGCCGTAAGCGATCAGTTTTTTGGTTGGATATTTGCTCTTGGAAGCGGTATTAAGATCTTATCGCCAACGGAAGTGGCAGATAGGTTTAGAGATGAGATCACAGAGAGATTGTCTCTTTATACGCCGGTGTAACGGTTATATAGCTTCCCGAGAATTCCTGTTATAGCTATGGCGGCAAAGGTCACAGCTTCAAGAAACAGGTAGTGACGGCTCTTTGTGATAACAAGGATGATAGCTGTGACTACGCTGATTCCGAGAATAACATAGGACTTAAGTATAAACCGCTTGTTATCAGCTTCATCCACTGTCTTATTGGGATGATCAACGGGACCGACTATTATGATAGTCAGAAGTGCAATCATATAAACACAAACAGATAAAGCCGTTGAAGCTTTCAGATTATTTGTGATAAGAAGGCATATTATTAATAACAGGCATGAGAATATATAGCAGCCTTTGAAAGTTTTGAGGTGAAGGCCGCCTGTATAGGATCTTGTCATTAGGAAAAAGAAAGAGAAGAACAGTGCTTCAGGTATTCCATGCATGAAAAAAGCTATTATCATAGCACTTATAAAGCTGAAGGCTGTCTCGAAAAAATATACAAAACCGAATTTGTAGATATCGTAGTTTTCTTTTTCTATTACGTTTTTTTCCAATATATAATCAGTTAGTTTCTTTGCGATGAATTCCATCGTTACTCCAATATCGGTGACTTTTTTTCTTTTTGAATAATCAGAAACAGCTCTTTTGCTCCGTGATACTGCATACTTTATCACGGATTTCTTTTTGCTTTTTCTCACTTATCTTAAGTTCAACTTCTTCGTTTCCCAAATGCATGATCACATAGGAGTAGCTTATTCGCTTTACGTATTTGTAGTTGATAAGGAAAGACTGATGAATCCTTAGGAAGATGAAACGATCATTTTCCATGCTTTTCTCAATGTCACTTATTTTGCCGTAGAATTGCCTAACTGACCCGTCGTTTAAATGAATGTGAACGAGCCTGCTTACGCTTTCAAAATATACAATGTTTTTGAAGGGGACTTTTATGAGTTCTCTTTTATAGATATACTGAAAAAACCCTTCGTTTTCACCGATCTTTTCAAGGGCCTGATTAAAATATACTTTGAATTTATCTACGTTGACGGGTTTGGAGAGGAAGCGGAACGGTTCAACTTCAAACAGTTCCTTTAGATAATTGTCGTATCCGGAAATGTAGATAAGGATTACATCTTTACTGAATTTTCTGATGTTACGCGCAGTAGAGATCCCGTCCATATTTTCCATCTCGATATCAAGAAAGATGATATCGTAGCTTTTGCCTTCTTCAAAACTTTTTACAAGAGGAAGTCCGTCGTAGAAAATATCGATATCGGCTCTAACACCGTTATTCAGACATTCGGTATTGGCCTGTGATTCAAGCCATCCGGCCAGTTTTACGTCATCGTCGCATATTGCAATTCTTAACATATCCTATCTCCTTCAAGCTATCAACATGTAATGGTCAAAATGTAGGATGGGTATGTGTGATTTAGATACTTAAACGTTTTCTGTATCTTACTTCGTAGTATAGCACATTTTGACATTTATTTGAAAACACGTGTTGCATTATGGAGCTAACAGATGATTTAATGTAGGTATATGAGATAATTAGATAATAAATTAGAGGTGATGGGGAAATGGCAGATAAATTTACGCTTTTAGCGGAGATTTCTGTTCCTTTTATTTATGTTTTGACAATACAGAAATTTATGACGCTTTTTCTTGGAAAGAGAAATGAGCATGTGATTGCAGGAAGAATAGGATGGGCATGCTTTTTTATCTTTCAGATATTTTCTAACAGATATACGTCTTCAATTAATCCATGGGTGATGCTTGGAACCAATATTCTGATCATATTTGTGATTGGTGTGGTTGAGAGAGATGTTCCTATTAAGAGGAGTGCTTTTTTTGCCATTATCGTATGTACCATATGCGTGCTTTTGGAGATCGCCGGTATTATGATAATGACTTTTACGGGAATTGATAGCGAGATAAGCTACAAAACCGGCGGATACATGGCTGTAGCCCTGTTCCTTATCATGGAGATCCTTGTTCAGAAGACAACCAGAGAAAGAAAGCACAGCGATATACCAACCAAAATATATTCCATAATCCTTATGATTCCAATCGCCAGCGTGTTGCTCATGAACTGGATATTTTTGATAGCCTCCAAGCAACATGACTATGCCACATTTGCTTTGGTTTCGGGAAGTTTTTTGCTGCTTATGAATTATATTATTTTTGAGGTGTATGACAGGATAAGTCTGGATGCGGAGCTCAAATCCGAGAACAGGCTGTATTGTAAGCAGCTTGAGCTTTGTTCTGTACAAGCCAGTGATCAGGAGAATTTTTACTCAGAGATCAGAAGAACAAGGCATGATATGAAGAATCATCTGACGGGATTGTTTGAGATGATCAAGCAGGGTCATAACAAGGAAGCCTGCGACTATATAGAAAGGCTTCTTAAGGATGGCATAAATGTTGATGCAGAGGAGATATCCAGAAGCGGCAACATTATCGTAGATTCTCTTGTTAATCACAAGTATAAAGTTGCCAAGGAAAACGGAATAGATTATGATGCCACGGTATTTGTGCCTGCAAACCTTTCTTTTAGAAGTGACCATCTTGTTATCATTCTTGGTAATCTCCTGGAGAATGCTCTTGAAGCATGCTATAAGGTTGAACCCGGAAAAAGATATATCAAAGTAGATATCACTTATGAAAAAGGTGTGCTTCATATCTGCATCAAGAACAGTTGCATAAGCGAAAAACGCAGAGGAAGCGACGGAGCATTCTTTACCACCAAGGAAGATAAGGAAAATCATGGAATAGGTCTTTCTTCTGTAAAAAAAGCTGTTAAATACTACGACGGTGAAGTGATGATCAAGGATGATATAGAGAATTTCACGGTTGTAGCGATATTGTATGGTATTCAGTAAATTTGACATAAAAGCCCGTATTTTTGACAAGTGAAAAATATGCCCTCCGAAAAGTTTTATAATTGGGTTTAGCTCGAGCGAAGGAGGTACATATGGCGGGTTACAAAGATGTCTTCGAAAGGATAGAGGTCAAATATCTTTTGGATGATATGCAATATGTAGCGCTGCGAAAACGCCTTGAAGGTATGGCAAGGGTGGACAGTTATGGGAAAACTTCCATCTTGAATATTTACTTCGATACACCGGATTTTTCTCTTATTGAGAAATCTCTAGATAAGCCAATCTACAAGGAAAAACTCAGATTGCGTTCATATGGCGTAGCCGATGATGACACTAATGCTTTTATTGAGATCAAGAAAAAGTATAAAGGGGTTGTCTACAAAAGAAGAATCTCAATGCCTTATGCGGAGGCGGTTGACTATCTTATAAAAGGAAAAGAGCTAAAACAAAAATCTCAGATTTCCAATGAGATTGATTATATGATGAAGCACTATGGGGAAATGGTGCCTGCGATGGCGATCTCTTATGACAGGATCGCAATGGAGGGGATTAATGATCCGGATCTTCGGATCACATTTGATACTAACATCAGATGGAGAACAGACAAGCTTTCGTTAAAAGAGGGGAATGTTGGAAAAGACATTCTTTTACCGGGCCAGCATCTTATGGAACTTAAGATTGCGGGTGCTATGTCTGTAGAGCTAGCAAGGATTTTGGATGAGCTAAATATCCGAAAGACTTCTTTCTCAAAGTATGGAAGAGGTTATATCGATTACAAGAGCGGCAATGAGGCTAGATTCTTAGCTATGAGCGCCGCCGTATAAAAACTGAATATCGGCAATACTATAAAAAAGACAGAAGGAATAAAAAAATGACAGCAGACTATATATTTGGTTCCATCTTGACTAACGGAATGGTTACGGGGGTGACATTCCTGGTTTCTACTATTGCATCGATTGCGATAGGTATTTTTATAGCATTTATGTATACGCTTAAGAACAGCTATACTAAGAGCTTTTTTATTACATTATCTCTTTTACCTGCGATAGTACAGATTATTATCATGCTGGTAAACGGAAATCTCGGAGTCGGAGTGGCAGTTGCCGGAGCGTTTTCTCTGGTTAAGTTCCGTTCTGCACCGGGTGCCGGAAAAGAGATAACAAGTATTTTTCTTGCGATGGCAACGGGACTTGCTACAGGAATGGGATACATTGGTATTGCCGTGATATTTGTTGCGATCCTATCGCTTGTGAGCGTGATACTTAACAGCTTGCACATTGGTGACAATGAAAAGCTTTTGAAGATCACAATTCCCGAGGGATTGGATTTTGAGGGAATTTTTGATGATATTCTGGCAAAATATACGACAAAAGCAGAGTTACAGGAAGTTCGTACGTACGGAATGGGGAGTTTATATAGGTTGAGTTACAAGATTATTATGCAGTCAGGGGCGTCCACCAAGGGGATGATTGATGAGATGCGTGTGAAGAACGGTAATCTTGAGATCAGCTGTTCCCGTACCGTAGCTATTAAATGCGAAGAATTGTAATAGAAGGAGGTCGTAGAAATGAAGAGAGAAAAGAAGTTATTGGCAAAGGGGCTTGAGAAGCTTGCGAGAACTGCAGTAAAGGTCAACGCAGAGAATCGTTGCTTTATGTATGGACACCAGCCTCTTGAACCCAAGGGCATCAAGAATTTCTTATCGGCAAAATAAGAACATTAAAGGTGAGAGCCTTGACATTTCGCCATATGCGGAGTGCCAAGGCTTTTTTACATAATGGGAAATTCGCAGGAACTTTCATATTCTGTAAGCTACCGGCGCATGCAGAGCTGTGAGTTATCCTTTTAGTAATATGATATAATCTAGAAAAACACGGAAGGCGGAATTAACATGAGAGCAGTTTTGACCAGAGTATTGTCTGCATCTGTTGATATAGACGGTAATAGAGTTGCAGAGATTGATAAGGGCTTTTTGGTACTTCTTGGAGTACACGTTTCCGATACGGAAGAAAAAGCCAAAAAGATGGCTGATAAGATCTGCGGGCTTAGGATATTTGAAGATGAAAACGGAAAGATGAATATTAATCCCAAGGATGCGGGAGCAAAGCTTCTTATTGTGAGTCAGTTCACACTTTATGCGGATTGTTCATCCAGAAGACCCGGATTTACTGAGGCTGCAAGACCTGATGTCTCAAAGCCTTTGTATGAGCTTGTTGTAAAGGAATGCAGGGATAGAGGATTTGAAGTCGGAACAGGAGAGTTTGGAGCGGATATGAAAGTCACATCTGTTAATGACGGGCCTGTGACCATAGTTCTTGATATTTGAAAAAAAGAATGTCATCTGACATTCTTTTTATGCTGTGTGTTCTTTTGTTTCTTTGCTTTTCTCTTCGTTAATTTTCTGTATAAGTCTATCAATTTCAGCCTGTGAAAGCATTGTGTAGTCGTTATTAACTTCAGACATATTACAACCTCCTATTACCAGACACCCCTTAGGATATTTATATCATATTTCGGCATGAATTTATAGTTTTTTAATAAAATACATAAAATGTTCATGATTAATTATTGTAAACGCTTACATACTTTGATATAACTATTAATAGGCAGAAAATTCATTCTGTCTGAATGTAAATAGTTACATTTTGGGAGGCTTGATAATGGATCAATTAAATTACGGTATTTTGGACAAAACTGGATATGACGGATATGTACTTAAGGACGCGCCCGTAAAGGTCCTTCAGTTTGGAGAAGGTAACTTTTTAAGGGCTTTTGTGGACTATTTTCTCGATATAGCCAATGAAAAGGCAGGTTTTAACGGAAAAGTTGCTCTTGTTCAGCCTATTTCACAGGGACTCACAGAGCTTATAAATAAACAGCAGGGGCTATACACTCTTTATTTAAGAGGAAGCGAAAACGGAAGTAAGATAGATCAAAAGCGCATTATCTCTGCAGTTGATTGCTGTCTTAATCCCTATGACAGGAAAGACTACGATAAGATGCTTGATATTGCAGTCAGTGATGATCTTGATATCATCGTTTCCAACACAACAGAAGCAGGAATTGCTTTTGATCCTTCCTGCAAGTTTGATGATATTCCTGCCGCTAGTTTTCCCGGAAAGCTTACACAGGTTCTTTTTGCAAGATTCAAAGCCGGCAAAGGCGGCGTAGTTGTTCTTTCCTGTGAGCTTATAGATAATAACGGAAAAGAGCTTTTAAAGTGCGTAAATCAATATATCGATCTCTGGAATCTTGGCGATGAGTTTAAGACCTGGGTTAACGAAAGCAATATCTTTTGTTCAACTCTTGTAGATAGGATTGTTCCCGGAAGAATACGCGATCCCAAGGAAGTGGAAGAACTGGAAAAAGTAAACGGATATCACGATGAGCTTATTGATGTTGGCGAGATCTTTGGAGTATGGATCATTGAAGGCCCCAAGAGTCTTGAGGACAGACTTCCTTTCAAGAAGGCAGGGGTAAATGTTCATGTTGTTCCCGATGTTATGCCTTATAAGCATCGCAAGGTCAGAATTCTTAACGGAGCTCATACAGGCTTTGTTCTGGGCGCTTATCTTGCCGGAGAGGATATTGTTCGCGATTGTATGAACAATGAGATCATTGCCGGATTTATGAACAAGATGCTTGGTGAGGAGGTGATCCCCACACTTACAGATCATCTTGATGAGAAGGATCTTAACGAATTTGCCGCTGCGGTTAAGGACAGGTTCAACAATCCTTTTGTTAATCATGAGCTTATGTCCATATCTCTTAACTCTACCAGTAAGTGGAAGGCAAGAAATATGCCCTCATTCCTTTCTTATATTGAAAAGAACGGAAAACTTCCTGTTTGTCTTACAATGTCGCTTGCAGCGTATATTGCCTTTTATTCAAGTGATATACAGGAGCTTAATGATAAGGGACTTGTATGTAAGAGACCTGCAGGAAATACTTATGTTGTAAGTGATGACAGATGGGCACTTGAGTTCTTCTATGAACATAAGGATTCATCTGAAGAAGAACTTGTAAAAGCAGTTCTTGGAAATACACAGATGTGGGATAGGGACCTTAATGAGATAGAGGGTCTTACCATGGCTGTTACAGATAACCTTAAGACCATAAGAGAAGAAGGCGCGTTAAAGGCTTATTCTACCTGTCTTTGATGTAGATGTGAATTATTGCTGAACAATGTACACCTTATGTTGCAAAACGAAAAAAAACATATTATCATTCGATTTGGACATACATGTATTTGTTTTTTGCAGGAGGAAATATTATGAAAAATAAGATTGTTGCGGCTATTATGATAGCTACAATGACATTTGGACTTATTGCCTGTGGAGCATCAAAAGATAACTCCCAGAGTGAAGTAAACGGATCAGAGCAGACAACTGATGCTTCAGAGCAGGGCGATAAGATAAGTACTGTTACGCCCGGTAAGCTTACGGTTGCTACATCACCGGATTTTGCGCCCTATGAGTTTTATGCGATAGATGATCAGGGCAAATCTGAGCTTGCAGGTTTTGATATTGCACTTGCCGGTTATATTGCTGATTACCTGGGACTTGAACTTGAAATTGTTCCTGTTGACTTTGACGGTGTTCTTATGGAGGTTCAGACTAAGGCTGTTGATCTAGGTATTTCGGGACTTTCACCCGATCCCAAGCGTGAGGCTATTATGGATTTCTCAGAGCTTTACTATGTGGGAGGTCAGTCTTTTGTAACAACCAAGGATAAAAAAGATAAGTTCAAGAATCTTGATGATACCAACAATTCAAACCTTGAGATCGGTGCCCAGACAGGATCTATTCAGGTTGATCTGGCGCAGACATACAGTTCTCAAGCTGATATTATCCAGCTTTCAAAGGTTACAGACATAGTTGCCGAGGTTATTTCCGGTAAATTGGACGGAGCATATATTGAGACTCCCGTTGCGGAGAGCTATGCCAAGAACTATCCGGATCTTTGTATTGCTCTTGATGTTCCTTATGAGGGAGCAGAAGGTTCTGCGGTTGGTGTAAGTAAAGGAAATGAAGCACTTTTAAAGGGTGTAAATGAAGCCATTAATAAAGCTCTTTCTGACGGAACAATGGATGAATTCATTAAGGTTGCCAATGAAAAGGCTTCAGGAGAGATATACGAAGGACTTCTTGAGGGGAAATAATCTTTTTACTTTGTATGAGCGATCATTATAGGTTATGATTATATGGAAGCATTGAGGCTATGTAGCTTCAATGCTTCTTATGTCGTTTGATTTTGTTGGAGATATACTTATGGATAATTTTGTACAAATTGAGAATTTCGGAAGGATTGCACCTTATGGTGAGCTTTTTGTTCAGGGGATTGTTGTGACAGTGATGCTGTCAATCTGCACAGTGGCTATCGGTTTTATCCTTGCAATCATTTTATCTGCAATGAGGATGTCCAATTTCTACCCGCTGGCATTTCTTGGACTTGATAAAGATGGCCACCAGAGGGAGAAGGGAGTCGGAGTTACGATAGGGAAGTTCAATCCTTTGGCATTTCTTGCGACAGCTTATGTTGAGATTCTAAGGTCAACGCCTGTTATTGTTCAGGTTGCGATCATCTATTATGGTGTGTTTGGAGCTCTTTTTAAACTTCCGAGCTTTACTTTCTTCGGATTTATTAAGTTTGAGAGATTCTTTCCCGGCGTTGTTGCTCTTGGAATGAATTCTGGAGCTTATCTTTGTGAGATTATGAGATCGGGTATCCAGTCGATCGACGGTGGGCAGACAGAGGCTGCAAGAAGTCTTGGTATGAGCTGGTTCCAGAATATGAGATATATTATTCTGCCACAGGCTATCAAGAATATCCTTCCGGCAATTGCCAATGAGTTCGTTGTCATCATCAAGGAGTCTGCGATCACATATACGATCGGTGTACAGGATATCATGTCTGCTGTTAACGCGGTTCGCGGAGCAACATTTATAATTATAGAGCCTTTACTTGTGGCTACAGCAATCTATTTTTGCCTGTGCTTCCCCACAAGCAAGCTCATAGCACATTTTGAGAGGAGGATGAGCCGTGGAGACAAGAGATAAGATCATTCAGGTCACTGATCTGGAAAAACATTATAACTTCGGCGCCATCAAGGCACTCGACGGCGTAACTGCCGAGATAGACAAGGGAGATGTTGTTGTTATCATCGGTCCTTCAGGAAGCGGAAAGTCAACCTTCCTTAGGTCTCTCAACCTTCTTGAGGAGCCCACGGGCGGAGCTATTATTTTTAACGACATTGATATTACCAAGAAGAAATATAAAGATGAAAATGGTAAATGGGTCAAGGTTAACATTGATCTTCATAGGCAAAAGATGGGAATGGTCTTCCAGCATTTCAATCTTTTCCCTCACAAGACTATCATGGAGAACATGATAATCGCACCGGTTAAGGTTAAAAAAGTACCTGTGGAGGATGCCAAGAAGAAGGCTCTTGAGCTTCTTAAAAGAGTTGGCCTTGAAGATAGAGCGGATGCATATCCTATCCAGCTATCCGGCGGACAGAAGCAGCGTATAGCAATAGTGCGTGCTCTTATGATGGAGCCCGAGGTTATGCTTTTTGATGAGCCTACTTCAGCTCTTGATCCCGAGATGGTTGGAGAAGTGCTTGATGTTATGAAGCAGCTTGCATCTGAAGGCATGACAATGGTCGTTGTCACTCATGAGATGGGATTTGCCCGTGAGGTTGGTAATAAGATCCTCTTTATGGCAGACGGTAAGCTTCTTGAACAGGGCACTCCTGAAGATATATTTGAAAAACCGCAGCATCCAAGACTTCAAGAATTTTTAAGTAAGGTGTTGTGATCTGTTTATAATAGAAATATCGCAATGTTTATTCCGGTTGGTATTGTTTGGCTCATCTGCTACGGAAGGCATACGGATATAGACAATCTTATTTTAAATACGATGGGTGTTGCTATCGGCGCACTGATCGTATTTGCGATCTGAAAGGTTAAGAGATGACTAATGAAGAAGTGTTTCGGATTTCAATGGCGCAGTCTGCCATGGATATGAGCTGTGATCCGGAGGCTTTTCTTTCTAATGAGAATAAGCTCGTTCCGCTTAAGCTGGGAGAGCATGCCAAGAAGTATTATAAGCTTCCTATCGGTGGCAACTTCATTTCCTATGGAAGTAACCTTGTTGTAGCAGCAACAGATGAGCTTTCAGAGGTTCTGAAGGAGTACATAGATAAGTTTGAGTTTTATCACTGCTTTGAGACGCCTTCTATATACTGGCTCAATCAGCGTATAGAGCCTTTGGGATATACTGTGTGCTTTATGGCAGAGTATTATCTTCCTGATATGAATAAGTTGACGGCTCTTTCCTGCGAATATGAAATGAGGGTATTGGAGCCTGTTGACTTTGCAGATCTGTATCAGCCGGAATGGTCCAATGCACTGTATACTCCCAGGAAGCATCTTGATGTGCTTGCTGTGGGAGCCTATGACGGCGACAAACTTATAGGCCTGTCCGGATGCTCTGCAGATGCTGATGAGATGTGGCAGATCGGTGTGGATGTACTTCCCGAGTATCGGAGGAAAGGTATCGCAAGCGCAGTTACTTCAAGGCTTGCAATGGAAATAGTGAATCGTGGCAAGGTGCCTTTTTATTGCTCGGCATGGTCCAATATCAGGTCTGTACGAAATGCCATTAAGAGTAGCCTGATACCTGCATGGGTGGAAATGACAATAAAACCGATATCAGTGGTTGATGAACTAAATGGCTAGCAATAGCTGTGCAGCTCACGTTGCGGAGTTCTATACATAGTGGAGTATGAAATGAGGACATTTGCAGACGATTTTGTTATCGAATCTATGGACGAATTAAAGACGCTTATAGATGAAGTGGGATTCGTTCCGTTTTTTGAAAATGAAATTGAGGGCTTTTCTTTGGAAGAACACATTGGTCCCGGCTGCTGGTACTATGACGCGGATGAAGGTTTTTGGCCCGCATGGGAATGGAAGGGACCTGTCATCAATGACCTTAAGTGTGCCTATGGTAAGTTCCTCAAAGGAAAAGCTATGTACATCAGTTCCAAGTGGTTTCCTGATTTTGCAAATTTTCGAAGGGACGGCTATGACTTTGATGCCAGATACGATGATGGACTGGCTTCGTATCATGACAAGGAACTCTTTGAGCTTCTCGATGCCAACGCACCTATTTTATCCAAAACCTTCAAGAAAATGGGCGATTACGGCAAGGGCGGCAAGAAAGGTTATGATACAATGATAACAAGGCTTCAGAAGCAGTGTTATATCATTGTAAGCGATTTTCAATATGCGACAGATAAGTTTGGAAATGAGTATGGCTGGGGCATTGCTGAGTATTCTACGCCTGAAAAGTTCTTTGGAAAGAAGTTTAGGAACGACGTATACAAGCGCTCCCCGGAAGAATCCTATGAGAGGGTGCTTAAGCATTTTAAGAAGATATTACCGGAAACAGACGAAGCCATGATAAAAAAGATTATGAAGTAAGAGGATATTGGATGATATACATTGATTCTTTTCGCTTTCCCGGAGTGGAGGCGGAAGAACAGTATGTAAACTACATAGAACGAAATTGCTATAGCTCCTTTTATCCCTTTGGCGTGTTTGCAAACAATCAGCTTTCATCATTGTCTTTTTCCGAGATTACAATCCTATATGGAAACAACGGCTCGGGGAAGAGTACTGCTTTGAATATCATGGCGGAGAAGCTGAAAGCAGAGAGAGCAGGTGTTCGAAGAGTGGATCGAAAATAAGAATGCCAGGTTCCGCATGAGGTCCCTTGATGATTATGAGGAGCTTAAAAAAGTAGTGGCCGCCCGTTCCAAGACGCAGTCAAGGTACGTTCGGGAGGCAATCGGAAGTAATGTCATTACGCACAGTAACGGAGAGAGTGCTCTTCAGTATTTCTCTGAGAAGATCAAGGATAACGGACTATATCTGCTGGATGAGCCTGAGAATTCTCTTTCACCGGAGAGGCAGATTGAGCTTCTTGAGTTTATTCAGAATTCCGCCAGGTTCTTTGGTTGCCAGTTTATAATCGCGACACATTCGCCGTTTTTGCTTGCCCTTAAGGGTGCGCGTATCTATGACCTGGACGAATGTCCTGTAGATATCAAACGGTGGACGGAGCTTGACGGAGTGCGAACGTATTTTGATTTTTTTGAAAACCATAGAGATGAGTTTTGATTTTGTAAATGAGGAAAATAGTTTGAAGGGTGATATTATTGCAGTTTTATTGATGGGAGCTATAGGTCTGATATTTACGTACTTAGGATATATGATCTGGATAAAAGAAAGAATTGATATGATTCACTCTTATCTCGTAGAGAAAGTCTCAGAGGAAGATAAGAAGGCTTTTTGCAAATTATCCGGACTCGGAGTTTTTATAATCGGAATAAGTATTCTTATATCCGCAGTGATACTTGGCGCAACGGATTCTGTAAAGAGTTTTATATGTTTTGTGATCGGTTTCATCGTTGGACTTGGTATGCTTATTGCGGCAGGAATGAAATACAACAATTAAGGAGATTATTGTGGATTCTATATTGATAAAAGACACAACTCGTGAGGAGCGGGAGAGAATAGTGGCCGAATCTATCGGGAATATCAGCGGATCCTGCGATGGATGTATGTCCGGTCTTGCGGAAATGTATCAGGACTATATCGATGGCAAGAAGGAAATCCGGGATATAAACATGGAATTCAGGGCGCACTACGAATCCGGCATGGACGGCCCACAGAAGAGTGAATGCGGATATATGAAATAATCCCTCTTTCCATTTTTGCCTTCTGATATTTCTTATAATATAAGCGTTTAATTTATTGTGCCGCTGTACTACTTAATTAGTGCAGTGATATGTTATACACTAACGCAGGAGGAATTGTTTTGTCAAAGTAAACCAAGATGTGGCGCCAGCTCAGAGGCAATTGACATTGACCTGAAAAATGCGATATATTATAATAACTTGTGTATTATTATGCCCAAAAATAAGGGAGGGTACCTACTTATGGTATGCAGTATGACTGGGTTTGGCAGGAGTGAAGTC
>JAEEXE010000060.1 GCA_016291375.1 Butyrivibrio sp. | reverse complement strand
ACCTTCTCGGAAGCATCCTCCATCTCGATACCGTCCGATGTTACGCCGGGAATGTCATAGACAGCGTGAACGAGAATGATATAGTAATTTTCTCCGTTGATATAATTGGCAATGATCTTGTCGTAGCACTCATCCACAAGCTCGTCGTCCTTGAGCTGTGAATTACGAAGAGTCAAAAGAAAGTCCTGAGTACCTCCGGGCTGTTCTTGGTCAAGTGGGAACTCAAGACTGATAAGATTCTTTCCAAATGTACCTGATAAAGTGTGCTGGAAGATGTCCAGATACTTGAACATCTCTTCTTCCGGAAGCTGTCCGAAAGCCTTTCTGAAAGTAAATAATTTGTTCTTGTCATGATCTACATAGCAGCCGCAGATGTGATCAATTGTGCACCTGTCGGGAGTGAACTGCTTTTTGATCTCCAGTGTTTCCTGTTTGTTCATCTGTAAGTATTATTTTCCTTTATTCATGAATTTTTCGCACATATCCAGCGCAAACTGCACAGGATAGAGCTGGACCATAACCGAATCAATAAGATCTGCGATTGTCATCCTAAATGCTATTTTAACAAATTTATCGTAAGTAGTATCAAACATTTTTTCAAAAACTTTTATACTGTCCACATCAATCTGATTAACTACGGGAGTACTGATATCTGTGGGAACTCCAAGCATGGAAGATAAAGATGTGGCACTGGTGCCCATCATCTGATTCATG
Source organism: Butyrivibrio sp. (assembly GCA_016291375.1). GTDB lineage: Bacteria > Bacillota > Clostridia > Lachnospirales > Lachnospiraceae > Butyrivibrio. The sequence continues at coordinate 13,257 of JAEEXE010000060.1, read as the reverse complement.
GCTTCCGAAGCCGCCGAAAGATGCAGCTCTGTAATATCACCGGAAGTATTGGTGCCGTCTCCGCCCATCATAAGGTCGCACATGACCTTTACATCATGCTCTTTCAGGATAAAGACATTGTTGCCCTCAAGTCCCTTTACATAATGAATCTGGACAAAAATGCATGTATTTTCATAGTCATCAAGTGCTTCGCTTCTCTTGATAACTTTTACGTTGGGAGTAGTAATATCAACTTTTTTGTTTACCATGAGACTTAATGTTGTGGCAGAATTGCCCATGCTGATATTGGCTATCTCGCCTATTGTATCAATATGATCACTGCTAAGTATAATATCTTCCACAGTACATGCCTCCTTAGTCTTTATGTGATATACGAATTCTCCATGACAAAAGTTATTATCATAATATTGAATGATATACGAAATCCGCATTATCATATATATTTTAGTTTATTTTTGGCTTTCTTGTAAAGGTATCTATACGATATATCCCTAAAGCTTTATTCTTTTTTTAGATAAAAATAACTTGACGTATTTTGTCCCTAATCTTTGACCTTTTTGTCCTGACGGACTATCATTATATAGTGGGCGCAAGATTATTCTGATCTTCACTTCAGATGTCAGGATTTTGTGCCGCTTATGACTTAGACACACAGACTTGGAGAACACCATGATATATACAGTTACATTTAATCCTGCCATTGATTATGTGGTTCATATGGGGAAAGAGCTTGCTCCCGGCATGACCAACAGAACCGACGGTGAGGAGTGCTATTTTGGAGGAAAAGGCATCAATGTATCCTCCGTTCTTAAGAATCTTGGGCATGACAGCTGCGCCCTTGGCTTTGTTGCCGGATTTACCGGAGAGGCAATAGCAAAGAGCGTTGAAGAAAGAGGAATAAAGGCTGATTTTATAAGGCTTCCGGAAGGAATGTCCAGGATCAACGTCAAGATCAAAGGGGCAAAAGAAACTGAGATTAACGCTCAGGGACCATGTATTCCCCGGGATTCACTTGAAAACCTGTATAATAAGATAAAAGAGCTAACGGATGGAGATATACTTATCCTTGCGGGAAGCATTCCATCATCACTTCCGGATGATGTATATGAGAATATTATGAGTCTTGTGGATGACAAGGGTGTGGAAGTTGTGGTTGATGCCACTAAGGATCTATTATTAAAGGCACTTAAGCACAGACCCTTCCTTATAAAGCCCAATATAGATGAGCTTTGCGAGATATTTGATGAGACCGCAAAAACGGATGAAGAGATAGAGAAACTTGCACGAAAGCTTAAAGATATGGGAGCTAGAAACGTTCTAGTGTCAATGGGCGGCGATGGCGCGCTGCTTGTTACTGAGAGAGATGAGCTCTACAGGCGGAAATGCCCAAGTGGAAAGGTCAAGAACTCGGTGGGGGCCGGGGATTCCATGGTAGCAGGCTTTATCGCCGGTTTTTTGAACGACGGATTATTTGAAGAGGCTCTTAAATTGGGAGTTGCAGCAGGATCGGCAACAGCTTTTTCCGATGATCTTGCAGACAGGGAGATGATAGAGAAGATTTATGGCAAGCTGTGATCATTAGCCGTTTCGCTGGCTATTCACATAATTACTTTAAATTAGGGGTATGGATATGTATAAGGGAATCGCCGCATCTGGCGGCATCGGAATAGGAAACGTCTGTGTAGTAACTGAGCAGGAACTTACATACGACGCAGTAATAGTTGGCGATGCTGTCTCTGAGAAAAAGAGACTGGATGAAGCACGTTCAGATCTTAAGAAAAAGATAAAAGAAGCATCAGATACCGTGAGAAGCCGCATAGGATCAAGTGAATCTCAGATTCTGGATGGTCATCTTCTTATGCTGTCAGATCCCGAGCTTATAAAGCCCATTGTCAAAAAAATAGATGAAGGTTTTAGTGCTGAAGCTGCCACAGAAGCCGTACTTGATGGTTTTATCAAGATGTTCCGGGATATGGACGATGATCTTATGAGCCAGAGAGCTGCAGATATCAAGGATATCAAGACCGGACTATTAAAGACTCTCATCGGAGTCAAAGAAGTTGATGTGGAGAATGTTCCTCAGGGCACAGTACTTGTGGTAAAAGAGCTTACTCTTTCCGTTACATCCCGCATAAAAAGAGAGAATGTTGTGGGGATCATAACCGAAGAGGGCGGTATAACGTCCCATTCGCTGATACTTGCAAGAGCTTTGGAGATACCGGCTGTTCTTGGAATCAAAGGAATTACAGATGTGGCAAAGGACAAGGATACCGTCATAGTGGATGGTTCCAAAGGTTTGGTGCACTTAAAACCCGATGATGCCACATATTATGAATATGTTGATAAAAAAGAGGAGTACATCCGAAAGGAAGAGCTTCTTGCAACATACATAGATAAGGAAACTATCACTGCAGACGGTATAAAATGCAGGGTATACGGCAATATAGGAAGTCCCGATGAGGCCGTGAGAGCCTATGAACATGGATCTGAAGGAATAGGTCTTTTCAGGTCGGAATTTTTATTCATGGAGAACAACCACATGCCTTCTGAGGAAGAGCAGTTTGTTGCCTACAAGGAAGCAGTTGCCACCATGAAGGGCAGGCCTGTTATCATAAGGACCATGGATATCGGCGGAGATAAGGAAATTCCATATCTTAATCTAAAAAAAGAAAGTAATCCGTTTCTGGGCTTTAGAGGAGTTCGCTACAGCCTTGGCAATAAAGATAGTTTCAGGACACAGCTTCGCGCGATCATGCGGGCGGGGGCTTTTGGCAAAGTCAAGATAATGGTGCCCTTTGTGACATGCATTGACGAGTTACAGGAAGTACGGGGACTTGTAAAAGAAATCTCTAAAGAGCTTGAGAATGAGAAGGTATCCTTTGAAAAAAATGTTGAGATCGGATGTATGATAGAAACGCCGTCTGCTGCACTTATTGCAGATATATTGGCGGAGGAAGCCGACTTTTTTTCCATAGGTACCAACGACCTGATACAGTATACTATGAGCGTTGACAGAGGAAACGGCGATGTTTCTTATCTTTATTCTGCACTGCAACCCTCGGTCCTTCGCAGTATAAAGAATATTATTGAGAGTGGCAAAAAAGCCGGTATACCCGTTGCTATGTGCGGAGAAGCGGCTTCGGATAGCTTACTTTTGCCCCTTCTTATTTCTTTTGGCCTTGAAGAATACAGCGTAAATCCGGCAGATGTGCTCAGGACCAGAGCGGCTATCGCAGGATGGAGCAAGAAGGATGCCGATGAGCTTGCTGAAAAAGTACTAAGTCTTAGGAGTGAGAACGAGGTCAGAGAGATTCTGGAAAAGGCAGTTGATCGCAGCTGAAAAGTATGCGTTTAGATATTTGTATAAAGGAATGAATTGAATTAATGGGACATTTTTATTTTATCAGGCACGGACAGACTGTTTGGAATGTTGAAAACAAGATATGCGGGGCCACTGACATAGAACTTACGCCGCTTGGCCATGAACAGGCAATCGAGACGGGAAAGAAGATCATAGAAGAAGGAATTAAAGCTGATGAGATTCTTACATCGCCACTAGTTAGGGCCAAAGATACAGCGGCACATATCTCAGAAGTTACAGGAATCCCTTATAGGATTGAGCAAAGACTTATCGAGCAAAATTTCGGAAGATATGAATCGACACCGCGAGATGGGCTTGAATTTCATGAAGCCAAGAAACACATGGCTAGCAGATTCGGCACCGGCGAATCCATGATGCAGCTTGCACAGAGAATCTACAATCTCCTTGATGATATCAGTAAGGATGACAAGACCTACATACTTGTGGCCCACAACGGCATCGCAAGAATCGTGGAATCTTACTTCCGCGAGATGGATAATGAAGAATTCTCGCTTTTTGGAATAAAAAACTGCGAGATTCGCAGATATGATTATTAAATGTATAGTTTACAGGGCACATGATCAAATTAGATTGTGTGCTCTTTTCTTTTCATTTATAATTTTCGTATGGGGTAATTTCATATAGTTTGCAGTAGCAGTTTGAGACATCACACATTTAGGGAGGGTTACGGTATGCACAAAAAACTACCACTTGCAATTCAGATCTTTATCGCTCTTGTTCTGGGAATCATAGCGGGACTTTTGTTACAGAGTCACGCTGATTTTGCCGAGAATTATATCAAGCCGTTCGGTACGATATTCCTCAATCTGGTTAAGTTTATAGTTGTTCCTATAGTCCTGTTTTCTATAATGGCAGGTGTCATTTCAATGCAGGACATAAGAAAAGTCGGATCAATAGGAATCAAAACAGTTATATATTATCTGTGCACAACGGCTGTAGCTATAGTTATAGGTCTTGTGGGCGGAAATATCTTTAAGAACTTTTTTCCGGTACTTCAGACCTCGGAACTTACCTATGAAGCCACAAGCAGTGCGCCGTTTATGGATACTATCATCAATATATTCCCGTCAAACTTTATAATGCCCCTTTCTGAAGCTACAATGCTACAGGTTATTGTTATGGCCATACTTATCGGTTTTGCCATAATCCTTGTGGGAGAAGAGGCTGCACCTGCGGTAAAAGGAATCAACTCTTTTAACGCAGTTTTTATGAAATGCATGGAGATGATCTTAAAGCTGTCACCTATCGGTGTTTTTTGCCTTATCTGCCCTGTTGTTGCTACCAACGGAAGTATGATACTTGGATCACTTGCCATGGTTCTTTTGACAGCTTATATCTGCTATATTTTGCATATGGTAATAGTTTATTCCACAGCTGTAGGAACTATGGGCGGCATGAGTCCACTTAAGTTCTTTAAGGGACAGCTTCCCGCCATGATCTTTGCTTTTTCCAGCGCATCCAGTGTGGGAACTCTTCCAATTAACATGAAAGGCTGCGAGAAAATGGGAGCTGACAAGGAGATTACTTCCTTTGTTCTTCCTCTTGGAGCAACGATAAATATGGATGGAACAGCAATCTATCAGGGTGTGTGCGCTATATTTATCGCTTCATGCTATGGCGTTCAGCTGACTTTTTCACAGATGATCACTATAGTCCTCACAGCAACACTTGCATCTATAGGAACGGCAGGCGTTCCGGGAGCAGGTATGGTAATGCTTGCCATGGTGCTTACATCTGTTGGGCTTCCGGTTGATGGTATTGCACTTGTTGCAGGTATAGACAGAATCTTTGATATGGGTAGAACTGTTGTTAATATCACGGGAGACGCATCTTGTGCTCTTGTAGTTTCTAATATAGAGAAGAAAAAGGGTTGACATGCTATTAACTGCCGACTATACTGTGATTTAATATTTTAAGACCTCACCAAACATGCTGTTTTGCTGAGGTCTTTCTGTATATGATCATGGTAGGAGGAGCGATTATGAAATATAAGAAAGAAGAGATAACCCTTAGGGATGGCAGAAAGGTAACGTTTGGAAGCGCGCAGGAGAAGGATGCGCAGCAAATGATTGATTTTATGAAGATTATCGCTTCCGAAACTAACTTTATGCTGAGATATCCTGAAGAAGTCAAGGATGATCTTGAATTTGAGAAAAAGATCATAAGCGATATGCTTAATAATGAGCGCGGAATATTCCTGACAGTTTTTGATGGCGATAGGATAGTTGCTAATAGCCATATTTCTCTCGATTTTGATTTTATCAAGATGAGACACAGATGCGATTTTGGCATAGGGATCATTCAGGAATACTGTGACTCGGGACTTGGTACCATTATGATGAAAAAGGTAATAGAAGAGGCCAAGGAGATGGGATTTGAGCAGATGGAACTTGGTGTATTTGCTGATAATAAGAGGGCAATTGCTCTTTATAAAAAGATGGGATTTAAAGAATACGGAAGACTTCCAAAGGCTTGTAAGCTAAAAGACGGAACGTATATTGATCAGGTATGCATGGTGCTTGAGCTATCGTGAATGTCATATTGGAGTAAAGATAACGGTTGATACAGGTAAACAACGTATTACATTTGACTACTAATTGTAGTAATATGATTATGAAATGATAATCCTGCAAAGCCCGTGGTTATGCGGTTGCAACCGCAGGTTGACAAACTTCAAAGCACAGTTTGTAGTGTGCAACCGACCTTTTTTGTAAGCTAAGATCATCCAAAAAACAAAAACGCATCGAGTTCGAAAACAAGAATAAGATCGACTCGAAAATTAAAAATTCAAAATCGGAGGAAAATAAAATGATACTTGCGGACAAGATTATCAATGAAAGAAAGAAACTTGGATGGTCACAGGAGGAACTTGCAGATAAGCTTGATGTTTCAAGACAGTCTGTATCAAAATGGGAAAGCATGCAGGCAACGCCCGATCTTAACAGAGTGCTCAAGATGGCAGAGATCTTTGGAGTATCTACAGACTACTTATTAAAGGATGAGATCGAAGAGATTCCGACAAATGTAATAGTACAGGATACCGTTTCTACCAAAGAAGAACTTAGAAATGTAAGCATGGAAGAAGCCAATACATTCCTTGATGTTGTTAAGAGAACTTCACCTAAGATGGCATTTGGTGTTTCATTGTGTATCGCATCACCTGTTATTCTTTTGATACTTGCAGGGCTTACTTCTACAGGAATTGTGTCTGATGCGGTGGCAACGGTGATAGGTGTTACAACACTTCTTGTCATGGTGGCATTGGCAGTATTCATATTTATTACAAACGGAAAAGACCTCGATAAGTTCAAATACCTAGAAGAGGAAAAAATAGAGACAGCGTATGGCGTTGACGGTATGGTAAGAGAGAAAATGACCAGATTCGAGCATAAGAACTCTGTCCTTACAGCAACAGGTGTTATCTTATGTATCGTTGGAGTAATTCCTGTTATTGCGTCAGCTCTTTTCTCTAACCCTGAAAACGCAGACTATGTTGTAACTTTGTCAGTAGCTGTTCTTCTTATCATAATCGCAATTGGTGTTAATATCCTTATCAGAACCGGAAGCATAATGGAATCCTACAAGAAACTTCTTCAGGAAGGCGAGTACACTACAGAAGGTAAGAAGGTTTCCAAGGCAGTTGGCAAGATTGCATCAATCTATTGGCCTGTTATAGTAGCAGCATTCCTTGGATGGAGCTTCATCACAATGAGATGGGATATCACATGGATAATCTGGCCTGTTGCAGCAGTACTCTTTGGAGCAGTAACAGGTATTGTAAGAACTTTTATGAAAGATTGATTGGTCAGAGATTTGGATCAGAAGCGTAAAGCTTGCGGAAATCATTAGTTTCCGCAAGCTTTTTTGTTGATTTAAAATGTTATGATGTGTAATATGAATTGTGATCTACTGTAAATAAGTTGGAATCTGTAAAACAGTATTACGATTCTTTTGTGGAGTATAGAGGTAATTGAGGAAGATAATGAGTGAGTTGCCAGTAAAATTCAAGTATATCAAATTCATCTTGTGTTTTTTTATAGTATTAATATGTGTATTTTCTGCAGCATTATACAACGGGGTGATTCATATTAATAATCCAAGTAAACAAAAATATCCCATAAGAGGTGTTGATGTATCTTCATATCAAGGAGTAATTGATTGGAATGTTCTAAGTAGGCAGAATATAGATTTTGCTTATATTAAGGCAACGGAAGGCTCTTCCTATGTTGATCCATATTTTGAGACTAACATTGATAATGCCGTGAAAACAGATTTGTATGTCGGAGCATATCACTTCTTTAGTTTTGAATCATCGGGAGAAGCGCAGGCAAATAACATAGTATCTACTGTTCCCAAAGACATTAAGATGCTTCCGTTTGTTATAGATGTGGAATATTACGGTGGCTTCAGAACAAAAGATGATATTGATGTTTCTAAGGTCAGGACAGAGCTGAGAACTTTGGTGGATCTTCTTGAGAAAGAATATGAGATTAAACCTATAATTTATGTCAGTGCGGACACCTATAAGACCATAATAAATCAGGATTTCGACGATTGCAAAATATGGTACAGAAGTGTTTATTCCAAGGTGCCCGAAGATGTCAGTTGGATATTATGGCAATATTCTAATCGTCATATTCTAAAAGGTTATAAGGGAAAAGAAAGATTTATTGATATGAATGTTTTCTACGGTACAAAAGAGAATTTTGAGTTTCTTTATACAAAATGATGATCAGAGCTGTTTGTTAAATGAGAGACTATGACGGAATAGCTTCTAAGCTGGATCTGCGAGGAATATGGTGATTAATTTGAAGACAGAGATTATAACAATGCTAGTTATGACGGGCGTTTGTACATGCCTAGCTGGATGTGCTGACCCCAAAACAAATACGGGAAAAGAAACCCGGATAGAATGTGAAGATGCTGATATAGATGCGGAAATAGCGAAGATCATGCATCTTGATGAAGAAAAACAGATTGAATACGCAGAGTGGGTTGATGAGGGGAAAAAGCTCTATCATGTATCTGTTGGCCGTTCCGAGGAGAATGCGCTTGAATACTCGCATTTAGAGGACTTTTTTTTTACTAAGGAAAATGGAGACGTGATTTCATTGGCAGTAGATTATCCTTCAAAATCTGCTCCGATGGATAGCGATAGGTACGTATTTGAAGCGTGTGATTTCAAGGCTGAATATATAGATGTAAATTTTGATGGACATGAAGATATTGTTATTTCACTGGGCAATCAAGGTTCAGGTGGAGTTTCCGTCTCTTGCGCATACGTATATGAAGATGGCAAATTCATATATAAAAAATCATTTGAGGAAATCCCTAATTATGTGATCGATAATAACGAAAAAGTTATTACCGGAACATACAGCCACGGATATGACCAGCATGTTGAGGTTAAGTACGAATATAAAGACCAAGAATTTGTGTTGGTTTCAGAGGATACGGCTTCAAATATTAATGGCGAAAGAGATATAAATCAGTTGATCACTGATTTGGAAATAAGTGAATATCAATATCCTGAGAATTTTAATATGGATGATGACCTTAGAGCGTTGCTTGAAAATTGCGCTATTTATTATAGTGATTATGATAATAGCAGAAGTATTGATGAAGAGTGGGAGCAGGGATTTATACACAATTTTTGCCAAAGCTCATGGTTTGGATTTGATTATCTTAATAGTATCAGTGATGATGATAAATCGACCATAAGTAAGGATCAGGTTGAATATATACAGTATTCTTTTTCGGGTAATCTTATAGAATTTAAGTCGCTAAAAAAAGAGGATCAAGTTGCAATTGATGAAGCTTCAAGTGGTTTTTCTTATGCAGAGTTACTGGATTTTGAGGCTGAGGATAAGGGTGATGTAATTGATCTTAGCATGACGTTTAGTATTTCAAATGCAGCGGAAGGCAGTGTGGAGAAAAAGGGAAAGGCGACGCTGATTAAGAATTCCTACAGTTGTTTTGGTGGTTATAGTATAAAAACTTTTGTATTAAATAAGGAGATATTTATGTCAGTTAAGCTAAGACAGCTTTTGGAGATGGCAAAGGTGTATAGAATACCCAAGAGCAGAGTAATAAGATATATCTACATCCCTGAATTATTATCTTTTTTACGCAGAGGTGACAGATGATAATTGAGGTAAAAGATATATCGAAATCATATAACGGACAGGCAGTTCTTAATAATTTCAGCCTCAATATAGAGGATGAGCACAGTTATATAATTACGGGAGAAAACGGATGTGGAAAGACCACTCTTCTTCGGATCATCCTGGATCTTGAAACTCCCGATACAGGGAAAGTAACACTTCTTGGTGACTACAAATATCCGTACATAAATGCAGGTGTTGTATTCCAGGAGGATAGACTGTGTGATAGCTTCTCTGCTGTGACCAATTGCGCACTGGTAAGTAAAAAAGTGTTCAAGCAGACCGTTAGAGAGGAGCTATGTAAACTCCTTCCTGAGGATAGAGTTGATATACCGGTAAAGATGCTTACACCCGTAGAGCGGCGCCTTGTGTGCATAGTCAGGGCATGTTGCATCCCAAGTGACGTACTTATTATGGATGAGCCTTTTGAGGGCTTATCAGATGGAGAACGCGCAAAAGCTGTTTCTTATGTTAGAGATAAGATGGGATCGGGATCTCTTGTTATAGCATCACGTGATACTGCAGGACTTGAGTTTGGCAGGATAATAACTCTATAATCGGGTTCCGGGCAGGGTATTCATCTGAATATTTATGCAGAAAAAATCTTGACATGTACTTTACTTTGGTATAGTATCTGTTTAATAAAATAATTAAACCGTTGAAGCGGAGATAACGGCAATGATGCCAACACAGAGAGTTCGTGATGGTGAGAAGCGAGCATGAAACAAGTTGTCAAATGGACCGCTGAGGGTGCAGTGAAAAGCGAGGTAGGAAGTCGATGATTTCCGTGAGCGGATTTTGTTCCGGCAAGCGCAAGGAGCGATAGCGGAACATCCTCTTTATTACAATACAGATCGCCCAGTATTCTGCAACGTGAGGCATACGTAAGTTGCCGGAGATATGTTGGTATCTCGCAAAGCGCATGGTAACCCATGAAATCAAGGTGGCACCGCGGATATAAATTAGATTATTCGTCCTTGATAGATTCGATGAATCTATCAAGGACTTTTTTGTGTGATAAAAGTGTTCTGAGCACATGATCTCTATATCACGCATAGCATAAAAGAACAAGGAAAGGAACAAACCCATGAACATCACACCGGCACTTGAAGAAGCAAAAAAACTGGCAGACTCACAGAAATATGATGTGATCCCTGTCAGCATGGAAATCTTATCGGACTTCATCACTCCGATCGAGACCATGAGAAAACTTAAGAACGTATCCGATCACTGCTACATGCTTGAATCGGCACAGGCGGATGAGACTTGGGGAAGATATACATTCCTTGGTTACGACCCCAAGCTTGAGATCACCTGCAAAGACGGTGAGATGCAGATAGGCGGTAAGACAATACATACTGATAAGCCTGCTAAGTATCTTCGCGAGATTATGGCTGAACACAGAAGCCCCAGATTTGATCATCTTCCTTCTTTTACAGGCGGACTTGTTGGATATTTCGCATTTGATTACTTTGGATACTGTGAACCTACAGCAAGGACTCCCGTAGAAGATTCCGATGCCTTTAAGGATATCGACCTTATGCTCTTTGATAAGGTAATTGCTTTTGACAACGTTAAGCAAAAGATAATCCTTATCGTAAACATGAAGGCAGCAGACGGAGAGAGCGGCTACAATAGAGCGGTTACGGAGCTTAGGCAGATGCGTCTTCTTATAGAAAAGGGTGAAAAGAAAAAGAATGACAGAGGACGGCTTACAGGAGAGGTTACAGCTCTTTTCTCTGAGAAAGAGTATTGTGAGATGGTTGAGAAAGGAAAGAGTCACATCAAAGAAGGAGATATCTTCCAGATAGTTCTTTCCAACAGACTTTCAGCTCCTTATGAGGGAAGCCTTTTAAATGCTTATCGCATGTTTAGGACCATCAATCCTTCACCGTACATGTTCTATTTTGCGGGAACGGATGTAGAGGTTGCGGGAGCATCCCCTGAGACACTTGTAAAGCTTGAGGACGGAGTGCTTCACACCTTCCCGCTTGCAGGTACAAGACCAAGAGGTAAGACACCGGAAGAAGATAAAGCACTTGAAGAAGAACTTCTGCAGGATGAAAAAGAGCTTGCTGAGCACAACATGCTCGTAGATCTTGGAAGGAACGATATCGGAAGGGTAAGCAAATTTGGTTCCGTGGAAGTTGAGAGCTTACACGATATACTCAGATTCTCACATGTAATGCACATCGGATCAACAGTAAGAGGCAGGATCAAAGAGGATAAGGATGCATTCGACGCAATAGATGCCATTCTTCCTGCGGGAACTCTTTCGGGAGCACCCAAGATCAAGGCTTGTAAGCTCATAGGAGAACTTGAGAACAACAAGAGAGGCATATACGGTGGAGCCATCGGATATATTGATTTTGCAGGCAACATGGACACCTGCATTGCCATAAGACTTGCTTACAAGAAAAACGGCAGAGTATTTGTAAGGAGCGGCGCAGGAATCGTTGCTGATTCAGATCCTCACAAGGAATATGAGGAGTGCTTAAATAAAGCAAAAGCTTCTCTTAAAGCCCTGGAGATGGCACAGGAGGTGGAAGAATGATATTACTTATTGATAACTACGACAGCTTTTCTTATAACCTCTTTCAATATGTCGGAGAGATAGATCCTGACATCAAAGTTATCAGAAATGACGAGATGACAATAGATGAGATCAGAGCACTTAAGCCCGACAGGATTATCCTTTCGCCCGGACCCGGCAGACCTGAGGATGCGGGGATTACCGTGGAAGTAGCAAAGACACTTGGAAAAGAAATCCCGACTTTAGGTGTGTGCCTTGGTCATCAGGCAATCTGCATGGCATACGGAGCGGTGATAACTTATGCAAAAGAGCTGATGCACGGCAAACAGTCGTTGGTTAAATTTGATAACGACAGCCTTATTTTTAAGAACTGTCCGAAGGAAGCCAAGGTTGCAAGGTACCACTCACTTGCGGCGGATGCGAACACAATGCCTGATTGTCTTAAGGTTACTGCAGTTACCGATGACGGCGAGATAATGGCGGTACAGCACAAGGAATATCCGATTTACGGAGTACAGTTTCATCCTGAATCTATCATGACTTTGGATGGTAAAAATATGCTAAGAAGCTTTATTAAAGGAGCCTGAAAGGACTTTTACAAAGGAGAACAATAACATGATTAAAGAAGCAATAGTAAAGATCGTAAACAAAGAAGACTTAACTTATGATGAAGCCTATGCTGTAATGAATGAGATCATGGGAGGTGAGACAACTCCCACTCAGAATGCAGCTTTTTTGTCAGCTCTTTCTACCAAGAGCGCAAGAGCTGAGACTACTGAAGAGATCGCAGGCTGCGCAGCGGCTATGAGAGAGCACGCAACACAGGTTCAAACAGGAATGGATGTGTTTGAGATTGTTGGAACAGGCGGAGATAATGCACACAGCTTCAATATCTCCACAACATCAGCCATTGTTGCGGCTGCAGGAGGCATGAAGGTTGCAAAGCACGGAAACAGAGCAGCTTCCTCCAAGTCAGGAACAGCGGACTGTCTTGAGGCTCTTGGCGTAAACATCCAGCAGGATCCCGATAAGTGCGTGGAGCTTCTTAAGGAAGCCGGAATGTGTTTCTTCTTTGCTCAGAAGTATCATACATCAATGAAGTATGTAGGACCTATCAGAAAAGAACTTGGATTTAGAACAGTATTTAATATCCTTGGACCTCTTACCAATCCCGGATC
>JAEEXE010000021.1 GCA_016291375.1 Butyrivibrio sp. | reverse complement strand
TCGAGCGTTTCGTATATGATTCATATCGTCGTTTCATCCAGATGTTCTCTGACGTAGTTATGGAGGTTGGTAAGAAGTACTTCGAGCAGCTTATCGACCAGATGAAAGAGAAGAAGGGTGTTAAGTTTGACGTTGACCTTACAGCAGCTGATCTTAAGGAGCTTGCAGAGCAGTTCAAGGCTGAGTACAAGAACCAGCTTGGTAAAGACTTCCCTTCAGATCCTGTAGAGCAGCTTAAGCTTGCTATCGAGGCTGTATTCCGTTCATGGGATAACCCTCGTGCCAACGTATATCGTCGTGATAACGATATCCCTTATTCATGGGGAACAGCCGTTAACGTAATGCCTATGGTATTCGGTAACCTTAACAATGAATCAGGTACTGGTGTTGCATTTACTCGTGACCCTGCTACCGGTGAGAATAAACTTATGGGTGAGTTCCTTATCAATGCACAGGGTGAGGACGTAGTTGCAGGTGTTCGTACACCTATGCCTATCGCTCAGATGGAGAAGGAGTTCCCTGAGGCATATGCTGAGTTCATCAAGGTATGTGACACTCTTGAGAACCACTACCATGACATGCAGGATATGGAGTTCACTGTAGAGAACAAGAAGCTCTATATGCTTCAGTGCCGTAACGGTAAGAGAACAGCTCCTGCTGCTCTTAAGATCGCTTGCGACCTCGTTGATGAGGGACACAAGACTCCTGAAGAAGCTGTAGCAATGATCGATCCTCGTAACCTTGATACACTTCTTCACCCTCAGTTTGATGCTGCTGCTCTTAAGGCTGCAACACCTATCGGAAAAGGTCTTGGTGCTTCACCCGGAGCTGCTTGCGGTAAGGTTGTATTCACAGCTGATGACGCTGTAGAGTGGGCTGAGAGAGGCGAGAAGGTTGTTCTTGTTCGTCTTGAGACTTCACCTGAGGATATCACAGGTATGAAGGCTGCTCAGGGTATCCTTACAGTTCGTGGTGGTATGACATCACACGCTGCCGTAGTTGCACGTGGTATGGGTGAGTGCTGCGTATCAGGTTGTGGCGACATCAACATGGACGAAGAGAACAAGAAGTTCACACTTGGCGGAAAAGAGTTCCACGAGGGAGACTTCATTTCAATCGATGGTACAACAGGTAACATCTACGAGGGACAGATCGCAACAGTTGATGCTCAGATCGCCGGCGAGTTCGGACGTATCATGGCATGGGCTGATGAGTTCAGAAGACTCAAGGTTCGTACAAACGCTGATACACCTGCTGATGCTAAGAAGGCTAGAGAGCTTGGTGCTGAGGGTATCGGTCTTTGCCGTACAGAGCACATGTTCTTCGAGGAAGACAGAATCGCTGCATTCCGTGAGATGATCTGTTCAGATACAGTAGAGGAGAGAGAAGCTGCACTTGATAAGATTCTTCCTTATCAGCAGAATGACTTCAAGGCTCTTTATGAGGCTCTTGAGGGTTGCCCTGTTACAATCAGATTCCTCGATCCCCCGCTTCACGAGTTCGTTCCTACAACAGAGGACGAGATCAAGAAGCTTGCTGATGCAAAGAATAAGAGCGTAGATGAGATCAAGGCTATCATCAATTCTCTTCACGAGTTCAACCCTATGATGGGTCACAGAGGATGCCGTCTTGCAGTTACATATCCTGAAATTGCCAAGATGCAGACTAAGGCTGTTATCCGTGCTGCCCTTGAAGTTCAGAAGGCACACGCTGATTGGAACGTTAAGCCTGAGATCATGATTCCTCTTGTATGTGAAGTTAAGGAGCTTAAGTACGTTAAGAAGGTAGTAGTTGAGACAGCTGACGCTGAAATCGCTGCTGCAGGCGCTAAGCTTGAGTACGAAGTTGGTACTATGATCGAGATCCCCAGAGCTGCTCTTACAGCTGACGAGATCGCTAAGGAAGCTGATTTCTTCTGCTTCGGTACTAACGACCTTACACAGATGACATTCGGATTCTCTCGTGATGATGCTGGTAAGTTCCTCAATGCTTACTATGATACAAAGATCTTCGAGAATGATCCTTTTGCTAAGCTTGATCAGACTGGTGTTGGTAAGCTTATGGAGATGTCTCTTAAGCTTGGTAAGCCCGTTAATCCTAGTCTTCACGTTGGTATCTGTGGTGAGCACGGTGGTGATCCTTCATCAGTTGAGTTCTGCCACAAGATCGGCCTTGACTATGTATCTTGCTCACCTTTCCGTGTACCTGTTGCAAGACTCGCTGCTGCACAGGCTGCAATCGCTGACAAGGCAAGCAAGGCTTCTGAAAGCAAGTCTTTTGTAGATGATGAGACTAAGGAGAAGCTTAACGAGGCTGCTAAGAAGGCAGAGGCTCTTGCTAAGGAGCTTGCTGAGACTTCAGCTGAGGTTGCTAAGGCAGGACTTGCAGGACTTAAGGCCGGAATTGAAGAGGCTAAGAAAGTTTACAACAGCACAAAGAAGAACTAATAGTTTTTAAGACTATTATGATACAGAAGGATCCGCTCATTTGAGCGGATTCTTTTTTATGTTATACTCATATAGAAATTTAAGTATTATTGGAGAGGAAAAATCTATATGTGGTTATTTTTTGCACTTGCAACGACCTTTATCTGGGGTCTTGCAGAGCTCTTTTATAAAAAGGGAGCGAGAGAGAACGAGAAGTACGCGCATCTTAAGATATGTGTGTGCGTCGGCGTTGTAATGGGAATACATGCGCTTTTTTCACTTATTACCAAAGATATTAGTTACGATCCCATAAATCTAATCAGATATCTTCCTGTATCACTTTGCTATATTGTTTCTATGGCATTTTCATTCTTTGGAATGAGATTCCTGGAAGAGTCCATTTCAGATCCTATTGAGAACACATCAGGAGCCTTGTGCTCACTTATGTGTGTTGTTTTCCTTGGCGAGACCATATCAAGAGGATCGGTCATTGCCATAATCATCATAGTTATCGGTATCCTTGGAATTGGCTTTCTTGATAATACCGGAGATACAGACAGGAAAAAGAAGATTGGTAAGAAGATGGCTATTATTGCATTTGCGATGCCGTTTTGCTACGCAACGATAGATGCTCTTGGAAGCTTTCTGGATATCTATTTCCTTGAAATGGAGACCAGCCCTCTTATTGGCGTATCTGAAGAGACTATAGAAGAGGTTGCAAATACTTCTTATGAGCTTTCTTTCTTTATCGTAGCGGTTATTTTAATGATCTTTATGCTTGTAAAGGGAGTTAAATTTGAACTGCCTACGCAGAGAGATAAGATACTTGCAGCTGTATGTGAGACTGCAGGTCAATTCACATACGTCTATGCCATGAGTGGAAACGGCGCTATCGCCGCACCGATAATATCATCCGTATGTGTGGTTTCGTTGATATTATCTCGACTTGTTTTAAAAGAGAAGTTAAAAGCCAAACAGTATTTCTTTTTGTTCTTAGTTATAGTTGGAATTTTAATCTTAGCTATTATAGAGGGAGATTGATTCAAAGAGTAATTTTGTGTATATCTGAAAAAATGCTGTTCTCGGACGAGAGCAGCACTTTTCGGATAACACAAATCTTACTCATGAATCAGTACAATCTTGTAAAAAGACCTGTAGGAGATTAGTGGCTCCACAGGTCTTTATTTCCGGCACTTATATATTATTTTATGATTTTTTTAAAATAGATTAGTTAAGCTTAGTAGCGTTTGCGATAGGAGCGAAATCCTTTTGCTCAAATCCGCCGAATCCGATTACAAGAACATATCCGTCCTTAGGAATGCAAACGTATTTGTGGTTGTAATTAACGCCTTCGATGGTTCCTGTAACATCCATGCAAGGGTGCTCCTCGCCAAGGAAAGTAGTAGTACCAACAGATGTCTTTACATCAGTTAATCCGTTATACTCAAACATTTTTACGATAGAATCAAGCTTAGACTCGATAAGAGCTTTTTCGTTGAGATAATCGTCAGTGTTGTCGGCAACATAACCAACGTGAATATCCATTGAAGAATCAAAGTTGTTATTTGCATTAAGAAGCTGTACAGGATAATCCGCTGAGAGGATTACTTCAATAACTCTCTTAGTAATCTCTTTTGCAACGGGACTTGTTGAATAGTTGTCGACAAGTGTCATGATACCTTCTTCATTAAACTTAAAATCCTCGGGTGCTTCGACCTTAACGTTGAAGAAAGAATTTTCATAAACATTTCCTTTAACTTCGCCGATGCTGAAGTTATTATCGATAGCTTCTTCAATTACAGTCTCAGTGCTGGCATCTGTAGCTGCAACATCTGTTGAAGTTTCTGCAACAGCCTCATCAACAGAAGAAACTTCTGCAGCAGCATCCTCGATTACGGAGCTATCTGTAGAAGCGCCATCTGTTGCTGCAATATTGTAAGCTTTATGATTATGGTGGTGATGGTGAGATTTTCCGTGTGCATATACGGGCATACTAAAAAGCATAGATAAAGCTAAAACTGATACAATAATTTTCTTTGTGGATTTCATAGTTTTCCCTCTTTCCTAGTTTTATATATAAGCGCCTTTACTAATGTATCATGTTTTAGTTTGTTTGTGTAATTTTATTTCAAAGAGGTAGCATTCTCAAAATATGAGATGAAATCACTAAAACCGGAAAGCTCAAAGCAGTACATGTAGCCATTTTTCATGTAATACAAATAATTAGCTGTGTATTTTTCGTTTCCCATGGGGCAGGTTACTGTAAGAACATCGGTTTCCTCACCTAAGAAAGTAATTTTTCTCATTTCTGTAGTGGCATTTTCATATCCTTGTTCTTTAAGCTCTTGTGGTGCATTTATTGCTTCTGATTCATACATTCCCTTAAGTTCGAAATCAGCAGGCGCACCACTTTCATCTTTTATTATGACAACTTCAAATGAATCCATATCGATAGAAGAGTACGCGGCTATTAAAGCCTCGCCAGATTCCATAATTTCATAACCTTTAGCCTCCGTATAAGAACCCTCGGCTGTAGGAATGTTATTGTATTTCGCAAGATACTCTTCATCGGCGTTCCAAAGGTGCTCAGGAATATTGAGCTTTAGGTTAAGGAATTCATTTGTATAAGTGTTTTCTGTTAACCTTCCTAATTTATAAGCCGGATCATCAGCCGTAACTTTTGAATCTGTAGTAGAAGCCTCTGTAGAAACCGCGTTAGAAGCATCAGCAGAAGCGGTGGTAGCTGAAGCACCGGAAGCTGAAGCACCGGAAGCTTCGGGTACAGAAACGCTGGTACTCTGCTCGATAGAAGCATCTGATGCCGCGTCGCTTTTCTTGGTTTCTGTATCATATTCAATTGAAGAGGCCGCTGATGCAGTACTATCAAGGCCTGTATCATCAGCGCAGCCCATTACTGATAGAGCAGTAGCTGCAGCAATAATTCCTGCTAACAATTCTTTTTTCATTTTAATACATCCTTCCTTTTATAAACGTCTTTCCTTTTATAGACTTTTTAAAAGCTCTTTCCTTTTACAAGACTCTTTCCCTTTAGAAGCGTCTTCCCTTTTATGTTGTTCTTTCCTTTTGTTGTTCTCTTCCCCAAGAGAACGTTTTAATAATCGATGTCAGCCAAAAAACTTGAAAATCCAGCGTTTGGAGTGATCTCTTCGTAATCATCATAATCACCTGAATCATCCAAATTAAATTCGCTGACATAGTCGAAGGCAGTAGCTTCGGTTTCATCGTACAAAGCGTTGTTAAAATGTGCCATTGTCAAAAAGTTAATTACGATAAAAGCACAGATCCCAACAAAAAATATTCCCCAGTTTCTTTCTTCTTCTTTGTTTTTCATACATTTGTCCCCGCTAAAAATTGAGTGATTAACAATTGGTTAATATGATAGTAACAAATTATGAAATAAAAATCAACATCTTTTTATATTTTTTTTAAAAAATATTCATTTCTTACTTTTATTGAGCAAAGTACATATTGATGGTAAAATTAATATATATTAGGAAGTTTTCTGAATATTTCTTATGAGGGCATAAAATTTATGACAGTGCAGGATGATGAACTTGTGAATGAATTAAATAGTTATGCCGGACTTGAATCTTTTAATAAGAACGCCTATGAGAGAGAATTAGAGTTGTGTGCAAATGCAGGAGCCGATGTTGATAAACTTAAGGCTCTTGGTTTTAATGCCCTTCAGCTTGCAGAGATCAGAAAGGGCTTATTGGAAAAAGTTGATATTAACAAATATTTGAACCCTGATATGCCTTGGACGGAGATGGAAGAACTGCGTCTTGAGATGTCTCAGGGTATTGATATGTCTTCATACAGAGAGCAGGGATTTGACTTGCAGCAATTGTCTCAGATCAGACAGGGCTTAGCTTCCGGGGTAGATGTTACAGCTTATGCAAAACCTGAATATCTTGGGGACCAGATGAGAGAGATACGTATTGGGCTTTCCAAGGACCATGATGTTCCCATTATCTTTTATCAGGATCCGTCTTATGACAGTAGACAGATGAGAGAGATCAGGAAAGGCTTGGAGGCTGGAATTGATATTTCTCATTATGCTTCTCCTTCCATTCCCTATATGAAGATGAGAGCTGTTCGTAAGAGCGCAGAAGATGGGCTCGTATTTAGCGGTACAGATATCAATAAGTATAATGCAAGTATACTTGAGCAGCTTCACTTGGCTCACGTTGATGGTGTTGATATCAGCAGGTATATTAAGGACAACTTTGATGCTGAACAGCTTGAACAGATCAGGATATGCCTTAAGGAAGGCATAGATATAGACCGCCATATTACCGGAGATATGAGAGGCGATGCCATTAAAGAGATAAGGCTCGGCCTTGAAAGCGGCGTTGATGTTGGTCAGTACGCTGATGCTTCCTATGGGTGGATGCAGATGTATGAGCTTAGAATAGGTCTTGAACACCAGATAGATGTTACGCCGTATGCAAAGCCTCTTTATCAGGCTGATCAGATGCGCGAGATCAGGATAGGTATCGAAGAAGGCGTTGATATCAGCAAGTATACTACTATGATGTATACTGCTACCGATATGAGGCGCATCCGAGAGAAGCTTGAAAAGGGTGAATTTACAGTTGCGGATAAGAGAATTGAGACAGAAAGCCCGGCTGCTCTTGACAGAACCGAAGGCGTAAGTGACAGTTCGGCTCTTCTTAGCTATATGATTGCTCATAGGGATGACTATATATCTTTTTCTGCAGACGATATGCTCTGTATGTTAAAGCTGCCGCTTCGTACCGATGGCGCAGAATATACAGAGGAGCTTATATTTAATTTCCTTCTTAAGTGCCGTATCAGAATGGGAATTGATAAAGAAGGCATAGCAAGAATGTTAAGGCGTCTTAAGCCTAATGAAAGCTATGTCGTTGCAACAGGTAAAGGACCTGTTGACGGAGTGGACGGCTATTATGAGTTTTTCTTTGATACCGAGTCCAACAATGAACCTATTATATTAAAAGACGGTACTGCGGATCTTTCCAATATGGATCCTCTTAAGCAGGTCCGCGTCGGTGATAAGCTTGCTTTTTATCACAGAGCCACCAAGGGCGAGGATGGATATAACGTATTTGGAGAAGCGCTAAAAGCCAGAAACGGTAAAGAAATCCCTATCCTTAAGGGTGAGGGATTCATGATCCTTAATGACAGAGTGACTTATGTTGCCAAGTATTCCGGCGCTATCAGCATGGTTGATGGCATTATCAATATTCAGAAGGTTATGGTCCTTCCGGAAGTAAAGGTAACAGACAAGAAGATCAACTATGATGGCGTTGTATATGTAACCGGTGATGTTCATTCAAGTAGCGATATTAAGGCTACAGGCGATATCATAATCGGCGGTCATATGGAAAGTAGTGAGATCGTAAGTGGCGGCAATGTAATTATCAAGGGCGGTGCTACTTGTCCTATACGTGGTTCCATAACTGCCAAAGGAGACATATCCGCCAAATTCTTTGAAGGCGTTACCATTACCGGTAAGAATATTTCAGGTAACTATTTTATCAACTGTAAGATAAATGCCACAGGCCTTATAAAGACTTATGGTCGTGTTGGTATCATATACGGCGGAACCTGTCACAGTCTTGAAGGAATTGAGACTGCATCTGTCGGTAACAGATCGGGAGCAAAGACCATAATTAATCTTGGCGTTAACGGTTCGCTTCTTACTGAGTACAATAATATTTCTAAGATGATAAGCAGAGAGGAAGAGGATCTTCGAACTCTCCAGACTGAGAGTCTTAAGCTTCAGGAAGCCGGAGCTATGGACAGACAGAAGATGCAGTGGAAGATTAAGATAAATGCTGCTGTTGGTATGAAGGAAGCTAAGATAAAAGAGCTTACGGCCAAAAAAGCCAGGTTACAGGCTGAACTTGACAAGGGTAGCGCGGCTCAGGCTGTTATTACTGAAACTGCTTACGCCGGAACCATATTTGTCATTGACGGCATTGTTCTTAGGATTGAAAATGACAGAAAGACTTATGACAAGATGATCGTTAAAGCCAATCCACAAAAGGACGGAATAGAAATATTGTAAAAATTTATTGATTAAATACTTTTAAAACGCGGCGGTTTTTCATATTTAAACCGCCGCGTTTTTTAGTATTTCACTGACAATCGGTAAGAAATTTGAAAAGATGTATAAGGCTCTTTTTTAATTATCTGAATATTCGTATATATATGGAGAATAAGTGAAAAGCATTGCACAACTTACGCATTTTTTCTATAATATAGAATAGTTTGTAAAGGATAGGAGTAGGCTATGAAAGAACTTTTAAACGAACTTCTCAAAGAAGATAAAGCCTTTATTCATATTCCATACGGAAACGGACTTTTTGATATCTACAAATCTGTTGTTATCACATGGATAGTTATAGGCATTCTATTTCTTCTGATTTTATTTCTTACCCGTGATTTTAAAGTGCATAATATCAGCAAGAGACAAGCGGCTGTTGAGAGCTTTGTTATGTGGATAAGAGGCGTTACAGGCGGTATGCTTGGTGATGAAGGAGTCAGATATCAGGATTATATGGCTGTCGTTTTAATATTCATAGCGGCTTCCAATATGGTTGGTTTATTTGGCGTTACTCCTCCTACGATGGACCTTACGGTTACAGCCGGTCTTTCTCTTATGAGTATTATTTTGGTTGAAGGTGCCGGACTTCGTAAGAAGGGTCTTGGGAAGTGGTTCAAGGGATTTGCAGAACCCATGCCGGTCATAGCACCTATGAATATACTGGAGCTGGCTATAAGACCTTTGTCACTTTGTATGCGACTATTTGGTAATATTCTGGGAGCTACGGTTATCATGGAGCTTATCAAGCATGTGGTTCCGATTATTTTCCCGGCGTTACTTAGTGTATATTTTGATATATTTGATGGAGCGATACAGGCATACGTATTTGTATTTTTGACATCATTATATATAAAAGAAGCAGTCGAATAAGATATTTGGCTCTAAGGAGGATTTAAACATGAATTTAACAGCAATCGGTGCAGCTATAGCTGCATTCACAGGAATCGGAGCAGGAATAGGTATCGGCCTTGCAACTGCAAAGGCAACAGATGCTGTAGCAAGACAGCCCGAGGCAGACGGTAAGATCATGAAGCTTCTTCTTCTTGGTTGTGCACTTGCAGAGGCTACAGCTATTTATGGTTTCGTTGTAGCTATTATGATCATTCTTTTCTCATGATCCTTTATAAAAATTTTGATACGAGGGTATAGACGTGTTAAATATTAGTCTTTTAAGTGTTGGGTGTACTATCTTTAATCTTTTACTGTTGTTTTTTGTTGCTAAGAAATTTCTTTTTGGAAGAGTTGACGCTATTCTTGTAAAAAGAATGGAAGAGGTGGATCAGGCTACTTCAGAAGCTGATGAAGCTGAGAGACAAGCTCTTTCTACCAAAAAGGAATACGAGGATAAGATTGCTTCAATAGATGTGGAAAAAGAGAATATTCTCGCGGATATTAAGAAGCAGGGCTATGAAGAGTATGAGCGTATTATCGGTGATGCCAAGAAGAAGGGCGAGCAGATAATAACAGAGGCAAGACACAATGCCGAGGTCGAGAATGAGCGTGCAAAAGAAGTTTATGCAGCTCAGCTTACCGATATGGTCATTGATGCAGCTTCCAAGATCGCAGCAACAAAACATAGCAGCGAAGACGACAAGAAACTCTATGACAAATTTATAATTGAAGCTGGTGTAAATAATGAGTGATGTTTTAAAAGCTAAGCTCAGATATGCGGACACAGCTCCTAGCGGAGAGCAGTTTGATAAGATCAAGGATGTTCTTTGCAAGAAGTTTGATGTGCCCGACATTGACGTAGAGCTTATATGCGACCCTTCCATCGGCGGCGGTTTCATAGTTTCATGCATGAACTTTGAATATGACTGGTCTGATGCGGGAAGAGCACGACAGCTTCGTGCTGAACTTAATAATATTAGTCGTAAGACCGGAGAAAGAGAAGCCGGTAAGATCATATCTATGCTCAGTAACAAGGTTGAGAAATTTGACCTTGCAATTGAGGATAGAGAAGTTGGAACCGTAACCTGGGTGGGTGACGGTATAGCCAATATTGACGGTATCGAGCATGCTTTTTATGGTGAGATCATCGAGTTTGAAGGTGGTACCAAGGGCATGGCTCAGGATATCAGAGAGGATCATATCGGATGTATTCTTTTTGGTAATGATACTTCTATAAGACAGGGCACACGTGCCGTAAGAACTTACAAGGAAGCAGGCATTCCTGTTGGTGAAGCTTTCATCGGAAGAGTTATCGATGCTCTTGGAGCTCCGATCGATGGTCTTGGAGATATCAAGGAATCCGGTTACAGGGCTGTAGAAGAGCCTGCACCCGGCATTGTTGAGAGACAATCCGTATGTGAACCTATGGAGACCGGTATTCTTTCAATTGATACCAT
Organism: Butyrivibrio sp.; assembly: GCA_016291375.1. GTDB lineage: Bacteria > Bacillota > Clostridia > Lachnospirales > Lachnospiraceae > Butyrivibrio. Next base: position 39,922 of record JAEEXE010000021.1, on the reverse strand, counting down.
GTTTCCTATTGGAAGAGGACAGAGAGAGCTTATCATCGGAGACAGGCAGACCGGTAAGACCTCTATTGCTCTTGATACCATTATCAATCAGAAGGGCAAGGACGTTATCTGTATCTATGTTGCTATAGGTCAGAAGGCTTCTACTGTAGCCAAGATAGTTCAGACTTTGAAAAAGACTGAAGCTATGGATTATTCCATTGTTGTAAGCTCTACAGCTTCTGACATGGCTCCTCTTCAGTATATTGCACCTTATTCCGGAACTGCTCTTGCTGAGTACTTTATGAATCAGGGCAAGGATGTACTTATTGTATACGACGATCTTTCCAAGCACGCAGTAGCCTATAGAGCGCTGTCGCTTCTTCTTGAGAGATCACCCGGACGTGAGGCTTATCCGGGAGATGTATTCTATTTGCATTCAAGACTTTTGGAGAGATCAAGTAAACTCTCTTCAGAACTAGGAGGAGGCTCCATCACGGCGCTTCCTATTATAGAGACACAGGCGGGAGATGTATCTTCATACATCCCCACAAACGTTATCTCCATCACTGATGGACAGATTTTCCTTGAAAGCGATCTGTTCTTTGAAGGAATGAGGCCTGCTGTCAATGTTGGTCTTTCCGTGTCCCGTGTGGGTTCTGCGGCTCAGACCAAAGCTATGAAAAAAGCTGCCGGCAGCATCAGAGTTGATCTTGCCCAGTATAGAGAGATGGCCGTATTTACGCAGTTTAGCTCAGATCTTGATGAGACCACCAAGAAACAGCTTGCTCACGGCAATGTTCTTATGGAACTTCTTAAGCAGCCATTGGAGCATCCTCTTGCTATGCATGAGCAGGTTATTATTCTTGTGGCTGTTGGTGCAGGAAGACTTGATATGGTTCCTGTAAAGAGTGTTCGCGAATACAAAGAGAAGCTTCTTGCTTTCTTTAACACCGAACAGGGTGATATTTGCGACGAGCTTAGGACCAGCAAGGACCTTTCGGATATTCTTAAAAAGAGAATCCTTGATGCCGTAGATGCATTTAACGATGCGGAGAACAAAAAGCTTAAGGAAGAAATAGCAAGTGGCAACTATTAAAGAAATAAGGGATCGTATAGAAAGCGTTAACGATACCAGGAAAATTACAAATGCGATGTATCTGATATCTTCCACCAAGCTTCGAAGAGCTAGGAAGATGCTTACTGATACTGAGCCTTTCTTCTTTTCCACACAGGCTATGATATCCAGAATTGTTCGCCATCTCCCTGAGGGAGTTGAGAATATCTTTTTGGAGACCAGGCTTGAAATTCCCGAAGAGGAGAGAAGGCGTGGTTATATTGTCTTTACGGATGATAAGGGCCTTGCAGGGTCTTATAATCACAATGTTATTAAGCTTGCCGAGGAACATATTCGTAATGACGGTGACAGATGGAAACTATTTGTTATCGGTGAAGTGGGCAGATTTCATTTTGCATCCAAGGATATGAAGATTGAGGAGTCATTTATTTTTACTTCTCAGAATCCTACTCTTCACAGAGCAAGGAAGATTGCCGCTGAGATTCTTGAGTATTATTACACAAGACAGGTTGATGAGTTTTATATCATCTATACTACGGTTCACGGCAGTAAGACTGAGACGAGGTTTGAAAAGCTTCTTCCCCTTGATATCATTACGGATATCAGAAAAGAGAAAGTTCCTACCGGAACTCTTCTTGAGGAATTCATTATGGAACCAAGTCCTTCAGCTATTTTGGATAATATAGTTCCCAATTATATTACGGGATTTATATACGGAGCGCTTGTAGAGGCGTTTTGCAGTGTGCAGAGTGCCCGTATGATGGCTATGGACTCTGCCAATAAGAATGCCGAGAAGATGATAATGGATCTTCAGAGGACTTACAATAGGCAGAGACAGGCAATGATAACTCAGGAGATAACTGAGGTTGTCAGTGGAGCAAAGGCGCTTAAGCGTGCCAAAGAGGTTAAGGAAGCCAAAGAGAAAAAGGCTAAATCCTAACAAATATCGAATCGAGGTTATTCATTTTGAAAAACGGTAAGATAATTCAGGTTATGGGACCGGTCGTTGACGTAAGATTTGAGGACAACGATCTTCCATATATAAGCGATGCGCTTTATGTTTACGTTGAAGACCAAAAGCGCGTAATGGAGGTTTCACAGCATATTGGTGATAATGTGGCAAGATGTATCATGTTATCTCCAAGTGAAGGGCTGTGCAAGGACATGGAAGTTATTCCTTCAGGTGGTCCGATAAGCGTTCCTGTTGGAGAAGGTGTTCTTGGCAGACTTTTCAATGTTATGGGAGACGCCATAGACAAGAAGGGCGAGGTTAATTGTTCCGAGAAGTGGGAGATTCACAGAGAAGCTCCTAATTTCGTGGATCAGAGCCCTGTTGTAGAGATACTTGAAACGGGTATTAAGGTTATCGACTTACTTGCTCCCTATGCAAAGGGTGGTAAGATCGGACTTTTCGGAGGCGCCGGTGTAGGTAAGACAGTACTTATTCAGGAGCTTATACAGAATATAGCTACAGAGCACGGTGGATATTCAATTTTCACAGGTGTTGGTGAGAGATCAAGAGAAGGTAACGACCTTTGGCTTGAAATGACTGAGTCCGGAGTTATTGATAAAACAGCTTTGGTTTTCGGTCAGATGAACGAGCCGCCCGGAGCTCGTATGAGAGTTGCGGAGACCGGACTTACCATGGCTGAGTACTTTAGAGATGTTAAGCATCAGGACGTGCTTTTGTTCATCGATAATATTTTCCGTTTTGTTCAGGCAGGTTCTGAGGTTTCTTCACTTCTTGGAAGAATGCCTTCAGCGGTAGGTTATCAGCCTACACTTGCTACGGATCTTGGTGCTCTTCAGGAGAGGATCACATCAACAAGATTTGGTTCCGTTACTTCCGTACAGGCTGTATACGTGCCTGCGGACGACCTTACGGATCCCGCTCCTGCAACAACCTTTGCACACCTTGATGCTACAACAGTTCTTTCACGTAAGATTGTTGAGCAGGGTATCTATCCCGCTGTAGATCCTCTTGAGTCATCAAGCCGTATTCTTGAAGAGGACATTGTTGGTAAAGAGCATTACGAGACAGCTATTAATGTTCAGGAGATCCTTCAGAAATACAAGGAACTTCAGGATATCATTGCTATCCTCGGTATGGAAGAGCTTAGCGATGAGGATAAGCAGACTGTCTACAGAGCCAGAAAGATACAAAGATTCCTTTCTCAGCCATTCCATGTTGCTGAACAGTTTACCGGAATAGAAGGTAAGTTTGTTCCTCTTAAAGAGACCATCAGAGGATTTAAGGCTATCATCGACGGAGAGATGGATGAATATCCGGAGGCAGCGTTCTTTAACGTTGGTTCTATAGAAGAAGTTATCGAAAAGGCTAAGCAGATAGAGGCGTAATATATGAATGGTGAAAAAGCCCCGACCTTTGGACTTAGGGTCATATCTGTAAACGGAATATTTTATGATGACAGGGCGGAGGAGATAATCCTTCCCTGTGCTGACGGAGAGCTTGCTCTTCTTGCTAATCACGAGGAGATGATACTTGCTCTTTCTGATGGTGTTATCAAGATCAAGAAGCCCGGTGGCGAGTGGTTGTACGGAGTTGTAAGTTTAGGGTCTGTACAGGTCGCTAATAATAGGTGTATAGTACTTGTTAATACCGTTGAAAGACCTGAAGATATCGACAAGCAGAGAGCCAGAGAAGCGTATGAATTTGCTATGGAGCATTTGCAGCATAAGCAGTCCATCAAGGAATTCAGAAAATCTCAGGCAGGACTTGCAAGAGCTCTTACAAGACTTAAAGCGGCTTCAAAGTATAGTGAGTAATTGATGGAGTGAGATTTTGAATAATTTATTTGGCAAAAAAAGTATTTGTTTGGGAATTCTTTTGGCATTAATCCTTATTGGCACCGGTTGTGGCAAGAAAGATGAAGCTCTTGAAGCTTATAAGACCGGTATGTCCGAGTTTTATGATACACTTGAAACTCTTGATGGTTCTATAAACGCTATAGATCCTGAGTCGGAAGGTTCCAAGGAAGAACTTCTTGGCTATATAGACCAGATGAATGAAGCGTATCAGAAGATGGGACAGCTTGAGGTGCCGCCTTCATTTTCGGGTATTACCGATATTTCCTTGGAAGCAGCAGAATATATGCAGAAAGCTGCCGAATGTTATCATCTGGCTTACGATGGCGAGTTTGATGAGTCTAACGAGGAACTGGCATCCCAGTACTATGAAAGAGCCAACAACAGAGCTATGGTAATTCTGCAGGTTCTGCACGGAGAGGTTCCTTCCGGAGAAGGAGTTTCCGTTACAACAGAAGATGCATTTCAATTATCAACCGTAGATTCAGGCACTGAGTAATATCAGTGCTTATTTTCTGATTAAATTAGGGAATGACTCTGCCGATGAAAGAAAACAGATTTTTGTATCTAATAAGTTTCATAGCATGTATGCTCGTTATCCTGATACACACCAGATTTCCGGGTAATTTTGGAATGGCCATGGATGCTGTATGCAGAATGGCTGTGCCTTTTTTCTTTACTCTGTCCGGAAGATTTCTTCTAAGAGACGGTGACGATGTAGCAAAGCAGATACGCGTGCGAAGCGGTGCTTATCTTAGAAAGATACTGAAGATAACAGCCATAGTTTATGTGGTTTATTTTATATATTCTCTTTTGATACATATTTATCTTGGAGATTCCATAAAAGAATGGCTTGTTTCCAAGTATTCATTAAAAGAAGGACTTTTGTTTATCTTTTTTAATTCAGGAACTTACGTATACGATTCAGTATTTGTCTTTGACCACATGTGGTTTTTGTTTGCTCTTATTTATGCCATCGGACTTATCTATGTTTTTGCTTTTGTTTTGAGGAAATGGTATAAGGCACTTATAGGAATACTGCTTGTTTTGTTGTATTTTGGAGAGGCGCTACAAACATTTTATCCAATAAGACCTCTTAACATCAGCATCACAACGTGGTATGTTATGAGAAACTGGCTTTTTGTGGGACTTCCCTTTGTGCTTTTGGGAATACTGTTATCTGATATTTTTAGAAAAAAGAAGCTTAAATACGGCGATTCATATATAGATGAGATGACAAAGCACAGGATTTCTTTTATCTTAATGATAGTCCTTGGCATCTTTTTTTCTATAGTTGAAACTTTTATATTTGGCAAAAAAGAAGTCTACATAGGTTCACTTATTATGGTGATAGGTATATTTCTTTTGTCTGAATGCAGAGTATATGCGGGCAGATACCTATATGATATTGGTAAAAGAAGTTCTGCAAGGATTTATTATTATCACGTACTTGTAATAGCCATTATAGATAGGCTTTCCTACGATGAGGTGATCCCTTATCCGTCTATGTGGCTTAAACCGTTCCTGGTTGCTTTAGTATGTTTGATCATCTTTTATTTTGTACCATCTTTATTTAGTAAAAAGGAAAATATGCAATGAACAGAGAAGAGTTTTTGAAATTTTGTGAAGATAGGATAATATTCCTGGATGGAGCCACCGGTTCTAACCTGATAAAGGCAGGTATGCCTGTTGGAGTCTGTCCTGAGGCGTGGATTCTTGAGCACAAGGAAGTAATGAAGGAACTTCAGCGCAGTTATGCAAATGCAGGCTCTGACATTGTATATGCACCTACTTTTACAGGAAATAGGATAAAGCTTGCAGATTACGGACTTGATAAAGATATAGTCAGGATCAATACAGAGCTTGTTCAGCTCTCTAAGGAGGCGGTAGAAGGGAAGGCTCTGGTTGCCGGAGACCTTACAATGACAGGTAAGCAGCTTAAGCCTATCGGAGACCTTGATTTTGAAGAGCTTGTAGATGTATATAAGGAACAGATTAAGATATTGGAAGAAGCCGGCTGCGATCTTCTTGTTGTGGAGACGATGATGAGCCTTCAGGAGTGCAGAGCTGCGCTTATTGCTGCTAAGGAGGTATCTGATCTTGCTGTCATGGTGACACTTACATTTGAAGCCGATGGAAGGACCTTATTTGGTTCAGATGCTGCAGCAAGTGCCATTACCTTGGAAGCACTTGGGGCATGCGCTGTTGGAGCCAACTGTTCAACAGGTCCCGACAAGATGGAAGAGATAATCCGCAGTATGGCAGAAGTAACTAATATTCCTATTATTGCAAAGCCCAATGCAGGTCTTCCTTCTGTTGATGATGAAGGTAATACCACCTATGATATGGACTGCGATACTTTTGTAAGAGAGATGGAGCGTCTTGTTAATGTAGGCGCCTGTGTTCTTGGTGGATGCTGCGGTTCTACGCCTGATTTCATCAGAGGTATTAAGAACAGATACGGAGATGTTAAACCGAGCACGATAGTAGATGCTGAAGGTAACCATATTCAGAGAAAAATTAAGGGAAAGAGATATCTTTCATCTGAGAGAAGTGCACTTTCTTTTGGTATGGACGATCTCTTTATGATAGTCGGTGAGAGGATCAATCCGACCGGTAAGAAAAAACTTCAGGCTCAGCTTAGAGAGGGTAACCTTGAGATGGTCATGGATTTTGCCCAGAGCCAGGAAGAGGACGGAGCTTCTATCCTTGATATCAACGTTGGTATGAGCGGTATTGATGAAAAGAGCATGATGCTCACAGTTATGGAAGAAGTAATATCTATTACAGACCTTCCTCTTTGTATTGACTCAAGTAGCGCAGAAGTTATGGAAGCAGCTCTTAGGCGTTATCCCGGAAGAGCACTTATGAATTCCATATCCCTTGAAAAAGGTAAGGCAGAGGTTTTCCTTCCTCTTGCAAAGAAATACGGCGCGATGTTTATTCTTTTGCCTCTTAATCCGGAAGGCCTGCCTAAGTCATCGCAGGAGAAGATAGACAATATCAATAAGCTTTCTCAGATGGCTTTTGATATGGGCATGATAAAAGAAGATATTGTTGTTGATGGTCTTGTGGCTACAGTAGGTGCTGATCCCAAGGCTGCTCTAAATACTCTTGATACAATAGGATATTGCCATGAAAACGGATTTGCCACAATCTGCGGACTTTCTAATATTTCATTCGGACTTCCTCAGAGAAGCAATGTAAATACTGCATTTCTTACCATGGCAATTCAGAACGGTCTTACCATGGCTATTGCCAATCCGTCTCAGGAAATGCTGGTTAATGCTGCTTTTGCATCAGACCTTCTAAGGAATAAAGAGGGCGCCGATCTTAGATACATTCAGAGAATGCAAAGGTATGAGATTAATAACGCACAGGGTGATTCCGGGGTAAAAGAGGTTAAAAAGGACACTGCCTCTGATGGGGATATTCTTGGTATAATAAAAAAAGATGTCCTTAATGGATCAAAGAGAAATATAGTTAAAGATACGGAAAAAGCCGTTAGTATGGGTATTGAGCCAAGAGTTATCTTAGATACGGTTCTTATGCCTGCTATTAACGAAGTCGGCGATCTTTTTGATAAAGGTAAATTCTTCCTTCCTCAGCTTATTGCAGGAGCGGAAGCTATGAAGATGTCTATAGGATATCTTGAGCCACTTCTTAAAGACAGCGCAGATACAGGTACAGAGCTTCCGGCAATCGTTATTGCAACGGTTCACGGAGATATTCATGATATCGGCAAGAACCTTGTGGCTCTTATGCTCAAAAACTATGGATTTAGGGTCATCGATCTAGGCAAGGATGTACCTAAGGAAGAGATAGTTAAGGCGGCAAAAGAGAATAATGCAAGTATCATAGCTCTTTCTGCTCTTATGACCACTACCATGAAAGAGATGAAAAATGTAGTGGATCTTGCTAAAGACGAGCACCTTGATGCTAAGATCATTATAGGAGGAGCCGTGGTCACACCGGACTATGCGGATGAGATTGGTGCAGACGGCTATTCGTCAGATGCGGCTGACGCCGTGAGATTGGTAAAGCAGATTCTCAGCATTGATTGATAGTAATTTAGAATCAAGCTTGTTGATTTCGTTATTGATAATAGGATTATTATAATTAAGATAGATTTTTCTTTAGGAGGAAAGTTATGATTGGAGCTGAGGCGATAGTTAAGTGCCTTGAAAAAGAGAAGACCGAATACGTATTTGGTTATTCCGGAGTGGCTATTGATCCTTTTTGGAACAAGATCCTTGATACCAATATCAAGAGCGTTCTTATAAGGACTGAGCAGAATGCTGCTCATTGTGCCAGCGGATATGCACGTATAAGCGGTAAGACCGGAGTGTGTGCCGTCACATCGGGCCCCGGTGCCACCAATCTTATAACAGGAATTGCAACAGCTTACGCTGACAGTATTCCTCTTGTTGCTATTACAGGACAGGTTAACAGCGATATGATAGGAAGCGATGTTTTCCAGGAAGCTGATATTACAGGTGCTGTTGAGTCTTTCGTTAAGTATAGCTATCTTGTAAGAGATGTTGCCGATATCCCCAGGATATTTAAGGAAGCTTTTTATATTGCAAGCACAGGACGTAAGGGACCTGTTCTTATTGATATTCCCTTTGATATTCAGAATGCAGAGTTCCCCGGCAAGTTCGTTTATCCGGAGACAATTTCCATGAGAACCTACAAACCTACTGTTAAAGGCAACATGGTTCAGATCAAGAAGGTTATAAAAGAAGTTGAGAAGGCCAAGAAACCTATTATCTGTGTGGGCGGCGGCGTTCATCTTAGTAACGCCACCAAGGAACTTAGACAGTTTGCTGAGCTTAATAATGTTCCTGTTGTTTCCACAATGATGGGTATCGGAGTTATGCCTACAGATCATCCTTTGTACTTTGGTATGGTGGGTAACAACGGACAGTCTTATGCCAACAAAGCAATGAATGAGTCAGACCTCCTTCTTATGGTAGGAGCCAGAGTTGCGGACAGAGCAGTGAACAGACCTGATCTTATTACAGAGAACAAGGTTATGGTCCACATAGATGTTGACCCTGCTGAGATTGGTAAGAATGTCGGACCGACTATCCCTCTTGTTGGTGATATCAAGCATATCTTTCAGGACTTCCTTGAACAGGACGATCATGCTGACGATCACACAGAGTGGATAAATACAATAAGAGAATATAAAGAGACAGCTCTTTTGAAGGCAAAAAAGACAGTTAAGAAGAGCAAGTACGTTCAGCCTAAGGAGTTTATCACCAAGCTTTCGGAAGCTATGAAGAACGATGCAGTCTATGTTGCGGATGTAGGACAGAATCAGATGTGGTCCTGCGCTTATCATATAGTTAAAAATGGCAGATTCATAACATCAGGCGGTATGGGTACAATGGGTTATTCTATTCCTGCGGCCCTCGGTGCCAAGCTTGCCAATCCCAAGAAGCAGATTGTTGCTGTTATGGGAGATGGCGCTTTCCAGATGTCTATGATGGAACTTGCCACCATGAGACAGTACGGCGTGGCAGTCAAGGTTGTTGTCATAAAGAACGGCTACCTTGGAATGGTTAGAGAGCATCAGCATTACGCTTATAATGACAACTATTCAATGGTAGAGCTTAAGGGAGATCCGGAGCTTTCTCTTATCGCTGCGGCTTATGGCATGGATTATGCCAAGGTTGACGGAAACAGCGATCTTGAGAAGGAACTTAAGGCTTTCCTTTCAGAGGATTCATCTGCGCTTATGGAAGTTATTGTTGATCCCAAGGCGCTTACCAAATAATAGGGGAGGACTGTGATGAGAAGAATTTATTCAGTCTTGGTAGAGAACAGAGCCGGCGTGCTCTCTAAGGTATCGGGACTATTTTCAAGAAGAAATTTCAATATTGAATCCCTTGTTGTGGGTGAGACCGCAGACAAGAGTGTATCTTGTATGACTATCGTGTCTTCGGGAGATGAGCGCACTATCGAACAGATTGAGAAGCAGCTCAACAAGAAGATCGATGTGATCAAGGTCAAGACCTTTAAGGAGAGTATGAGTATCAACAGAGAACTTATGCTCATTAAGGTCAAATACAACAAAGAGAACAGAAGAGATATCATGGAGAACTGTGAGATCATGAAGGCATCCATAGTAGATATGTCTAAAAATCTCATGGTAATTCAGATCTGCGACACTTCCGAGAGGATAGAACTCTTTATAGAAATGCTTAAAAGTGTGAGCATTGTTGAAATTGCACGCACAGGAACAGTAGCATTGACGAAGTGCAAAGAGCAGTGATATAATCTGATTTAATTGGTTAAAAGATTAAAGTGTAAAAGAATCAATTGTTGTATGGGAGCCAATAATGCAGAAAAAAGTTTTTCAGCTTCTTGTAGATAACAATCCGGGTGTTCTTTCAAGAATATCAGGACTGTTTTCCAGAAGGGGATATAATATTGAGAGTATTACCGCAGGAGTTACGGCAGATGCCAGATTCACACGTATTACCATCGTGGCTGCGGGAGATGATGTGATCCTTGATCAGATTGAGAAACAGGTTGCCAAGCTTGTGGATGTTAGAGATATCCATGAACTTGAGCCTGCAGACAGCGTATACAGAGAGCTTGCAATGGTCAAGGTAAGAGCACAGGCAGATCAGAGACAGAGTATTTTGGCCACAGCCAATGTATTTAGAGGAAACATTGTAGATGTGAGCATTGATTCGCTCATCATCGAGATCACAGGTAGTCAGTCCAAGATAGACGCTTTCCTTAAGCTCCTTGAGGGTTATGAGATCCTTGAGCTTGCAAGAACCGGTATTGCCGGACTTGAGAGAGGAACAGACAACGTTATCTATCTGGACGATTGATAATCGCCTTTAAATTATTCAAATATATAAATCTATCTAAAGGAAAAAATGGAGGAAAAAACAGATGTCACAGGATGCACGTATTTTTTATCAGGAAGATTGCAACTTATCTTTACTTGAGGGTAAGACAATTGCGATTATCGGCTATGGCTCACAGGGACATGCACATGCCCTTAACCTTAAGGATTCAGGCTGCAATGTTATTATAGGACTTTACGAGGGTTCCAAGAGCAAGGCTAAGGCTGAGGCTCAGGGACTTAAGGTTTACAATACAGCTGAGGCTGCTAAGATGGCTGATATCATCATGATCCTTATCAATGATGAGAAGCAGGCTAAGATGTACAAAGAGGATATCGAGCCCAACCTTCAGCCCGGCAACATGCTTATGTTTGCACACGGTTTCAACGTTCACTTCGGACTTATCAAGGCTCCTAAGGATGTAGACGTTGCTATGATCGCTCCCAAGGCTCCCGGTCACACAGTTCGTTCTGAGTACCAGGCTGGTAAGGGAACACCTTGTCTTGTAGCTGTAGAGCAGGATGCTACAGGAAAGGCACTTGATCTTGCACTTGCTTATGGTGCCGGTATCGGTGGAGCAAGAGCCGGTCTTCTTGAGACTAACTTCAGAACAGAGACAGAGACTGACCTCTTCGGTGAGCAGGCTGTTCTTTGCGGTGGTGTTTGCGCACTTATGCAGTGCGGTTTCGAGACTCTTGTTGAGGCAGGATATGATCCCAGAAATGCTTACTTTGAGTGTATCCACGAGATGAAGCTCATCGTAGACCTTATCTATCAGTCAGGTTTTGCAGGAATGAGATATTCAATCTCTAACACAGCTGAGTATGGTGATTACATCACAGGACCTAAGGTTATCACACCTGAGACTAAGAAGGCTATGAAGCAGATCCTTAAGGACATCCAGGACGGAAGCTTCGCTAAGGAATTCCTTCTTGATATGTCAGAGGCAGGTGGACAGGTTCACTTCAAGGCTATGAGAAAGCTTGCTTCTGAGCATCCCGCTGAGAAGATCGGTGAGGAGATCAGAAAGCTTTACAGCTGGAACAATGAGTCTGATAAGCTCATCAACAACTAATTCTATCAAGGTTTACGTTGAAAAACTTTGTTAATTAGACTAATATTAAAAGAGTGTCATTGAATCAATGATGCTCTTTTATTTTGTATTTATGCTATAAGGGGAATTGTTTTGAGATCTGATAATAATTTAAATCTAGAATACGCAGATTCTAATAGAGAAGTTACCAAGGGATGGTATGTTACACTTGTCGTTTTTCTTAGTTCTTTTCTAATGTATATCATGGCGGTTTTGCCTATCTTTATAAGTAGAGGCTTGCCATTCTTTTATTACGGTGATTACAACGTTCAGCAGGTTCCGTTTTATTTAGTCGCACACAGAGCGGTCAGAAGCGGAGCACTGTTATGGAACTGGAATATCGACCTTGGCGGTACTATGCTTGGAGACTTTGCTTTTTATCTCATGGGAAGTCCCTTCTTTTGGATCACCACACTTTTCCCTGAGAGCGCAATTCCTTATATGATGCCATTTCTAATGGCTCTTAAGTATGCAACAGCGGCTGCTTGCGCATACGTCTATATCAGAAGATATGTTCATAAGTACACCTATGCGATGATAGGTGCTTATCTCTATGCTTTTTCCGGTTTTAATGCCTGCAATATAGTATTTAACCATTTTACGGAAGCAGTAGCTTTCTTCCCGCTTTTCCTCTATGCGTTTGAGGAGCTTATGAAGGTGGATGACGGAAGTGATGAAGTTAAGCTTAAGCTTTCCGGAATTCCTTTTATCAGATTTGCATTTATGACAGCACTTATGTCCGTAGTAAACTACTATTTCTTCTTCGGACAGGTAGTGTTTATGGGAATATACTTCTTTGTAAGATATGCCTTTAATAATAAGATCAAGACAACCCTTGTTATGCTCCTTAGAGCTGTTCTTGCAGGAACTGTTGGCATCATGGTCGCTGCTCTTTTCCTGTTACAGGCTTTTGCAGGACTTAAGGGCAATACCAGACTTAATAACTTCGTGCTTGGATATGACATGCTCGTTTATCCAAGTGAGAAACTTCTCTGGGATATCGTTAAGAGCCTTTCCATGTTGCCTGATATCATTGGAAAGGGCACTCTTTTCTACACAGGTACGGTTAAGAATGCATCACTTGCTGCCTATATACCTCTTTTTGGTATTTCAGGCGTAATAGCATTCTTTTTACTTAACAGGAAAAAGAAAAACTGGGAGAAGACTCTCATTGTAGCATGTGCGATAATAGCAGCTATTCCTGTGTTTAATGCTGCGTTTTCCATGTTTAACAGTGCATATTATGCCAGATGGTTTTATATGCCTATCCTTATCATGTGCCTTATGACGGCGCAGGTAGCAGAAAGAGGTAAATCTATTCAGCTCAAGAAGGGAACTATTGTTACTGTAATATTGTTCCTGTTCTTTGTGCTTGTGCATTTCCTTCCTGCAAGGAATGATGACGGAGTTACAGTATTCTTTAGCATGACTGAGAATGTGGAGATATTCTACAGAGATGTCATGGGAACAGCGATTCTGTGCTTTGTTTTACTCATGCTTGTATTTGTCGTTCCCAAGAAATTTAAGAGGGAAAAAGAGATTACCGGAAGACGTGTGTCCTGGAGAGACCGCATAGTTCTTGGTACTGTTATCGCCAGCTGTATTCTGGCAACCTTTGTTCCTATCAAGAACGGCAGCTCCATCATTACTGACAGAGGTAAGAAGATGTGGCAGGAACAGATGCTCTTTAATAAAGTCTCTGTTGATATGACTGATTTTTGCAGAGGAGAAGTTGACAGTACTTCAACCAACTATGATATGGCTTGGGGTATTCCTTCAATCCACTGTTTCCTTAGTACAGTGCCTTCAGAGATCTTTGATTTCCTGTATGGGTCTGCAGCTATTAAGAGAACGGTAGAGACTACAATACCCGTTAACAGGTGCGGTGCAAGAGCTATTCTTTCTGCCAAGTACTATATGGAAAACGGTGTTATCAGTAAAAACAGACTTTTCTATAATGATGAAGGTACTGATGGTTATGAGTATCTTGAGACTGATAACGGTTTTGATATTTTTGTAAATAAGAATTTTATCCCTATGGGATTTACCTTTGATAATTACATTACTGAATCTGAGTGGGAAGATTTAAATGCTGCCGATCATGACTACGATCTATCAAGAGTTCTTATCATTTCTGATGATGATGCACTCAAATACGGTGACAGCATCGCTATGAATGAACTTACATCTGAAGATCTCGTAGAAGATTCTCTTTCCTACGTGGACTTTGAGGATGAGTGTAAGAAGAGAGCACAGACCTCTTGTACAGAGTTTAACTACGATACCCACGGCTTTACAGCCAAGACTTCAGCCCTTAAGGATGATACACTTGTATTTTTCTCTGTTCCTTGTACAGAGGGCTTTAGATGTAAGGTTGACGGTGAGGATACTGAGCTTATAAAGGCTGATTATGGACTTATGGCAATCCCTGTTTCTGCCGGTGTTCATGATATACAGGTGACATATGTTCCGGAAGGATTTAAGGCGGGCCTTATTCTCAGCATCGCAGGTATTGTTATTTTAGCAGGATATTTCATCATCACATTAAAAAACATCAAGAAAAAATGATTAAATTTGTTATGTGTTTTCTGTGAAAATGTTATGTTATATTTAGTAGTATATTTTTGATTTATATTAACTATAGATATGAAGGAGACAGACTATGAGTGGAATGACAATGAGCCAGAAGATTTTGGCTGCTCATGCCGGACTTGATAAGGTAGAGGCAGGACAGCTTATCGAGGCAAATCTGGATCTTGTACTTGGCAATGATATTACAAGTCCCGTTGCCATCAATGAGATGAGCAAGTTTACTACAAAGGGAGTTTTTGATAAGGATAAGATAGCTTTGGTACCCGATCACTTTGTTCCCAATAAGGACATTAAGTCAGCTGAGAACTGTAAGTGTGTTCGTGAATTTGCAAGAAAGAACGAGATAACCAATTATTTTGAAGTTGGTAAGATGGGTATTGAACATGCTCTTTTACCTGAGCAGGGACTTACTGTTCCTGGAGATCTTATTATTGGAGCTGATTCACATACATGTACTTACGGAGCTCTCGGTGCTTTCTCCACAGGTATCGGATCTACGGATATGGCTGCAGGTATGGCTACAGGTAAGGGATGGTTCAAGGTTCCTTCAGCTATCAAGTTCAATATTATAGGCAAGCCTTCAAAGTGGGTTAGCGGTAAGGATGTAATCCTTCATATCATCGGTATGATCGGTGTTGACGGAGCACTCTATAAGTCAATGGAATTTGTTGGAGAGGGAATCAAGAACCTTTCCATGGATGATAGATTTACTATTGCGAACATGGCTATTGAAGCAGGCGGCAAGAACGGTATTTTCCCTGTTGATGAGCTTACTATCAAGTATCTTGATGAGCATGCTCCCGGCAAGAAGTATACAGTTTTTGAAGCAGATGAGGATGCGGTTTATGATGAGGAATATACCATCGATCTGAGCACACTTAAGTCAACCGTTTCATTCCCTCATCTTCCTGAGAATACTCATGTTGTTGATGAGATTGATGATATCAAGATCGATCAGGTTGTAATCGGATCATGTACTAACGGTAGATTGGACGACCTTAGATGCGCTGCTGAAGTTATCAAGGGCCATCATGTTGCTGAGGGAATCAGATGTATTGTAATTCCCGCAACACAGAATATTTTCTTAAAGGCAATGGAAGAGGGGCTTGTTAAGACCTTCGTTGAGGCCGGAGCTATTATCTCTACTCCTACTTGCGGTCCTTGTCTTGGTGGTTACATGGGCGTTCTTGCTTCAGGTGAGAAGTGCGTTTCTACCACAAACAGAAACTTTGTAGGTAGAATGGGTGCCATCGACTCAGAGATTTATCTTGCTTCACCTGCTGTTGCCGCAGCAAGTGCTATTACAGGTAAGATTTCTCAGCCTTCAGAGATCGGATTATAATCAACCAGATGATAGAATATAAGGAGAATGTGTTATGAAAGCTGCTAAAGGTACAGTTTTTAAATATGGTGACAATGTGGATACGGATGTTATCATCCCTGCAAGATATCTCAACAGCACAACAGGAGAAGAGCTTGCAAAGCATTGCATGGAAGATATTGACAAGGATTTTACCAAAAAGGTTAAACAGGGCGATATAATAGTTGCTGAGAAGAATTTTGGCTGTGGCTCATCTAGAGAGCATGCACCTATTTCTATTAAGGCTGCAGGTGTTTCCTGTGTTATCGCCAAGAGCTTTGCCAGAATTTTCTACAGGAATTCCATCAACATCGGTCTTCCTATTATTGAATGTGAAGAAGCCGCTGACGCTATATCAAACGGAGATGTTGTCAGCATTGATTTTGATTCAGGTTTGATCACTGATGAGACTACGGGTAAGACTTTTAAAGGTCAGGCATTCCCTCCTTTCATGCAGAAGATCATTGATTCTGAAGGACTCATTAATTACATCAACTCATCGGAGGATAAGTAATGGGCAGATTATTCTGTGTTATCCCTTGTTACAACGAGCAGGAGGTTCTTCCCGAAACTTCCAAGAGGCTTAAGGAAAAGTTTGAAAGTCTTATTGCAGCAGGGAAGATAGATGCTGATAGCAGGATCTTGCTTGTTAATGACGGATCTAAAGACAATACATTCAGCATGATAAAAAAACTTCATGAAGAAAATCCTCTTTTTCAGGGGATTAATCTGTCCAAAAACATGGGACATCAGAATGCACTGCTTGCCGGTCTTATGACTGCTAAGGATCTGTGTGATATGGCGATTTCCATGGACGCCGATCTTCAGGATGACATAAATGCCATCGATGCTATGGTTGATAAGTTCAACGATGGTGCTGATATCGTATACGGCGTAAGGTCTAAGCGTGCCACAGATACGTTCTTTAAGAAGTACACAGCTGAAGGCTTTTATAAGCTTATCAATTCTATGGGCGCTCATACGGTTTATAATCACGCTGACTACAGGCTTATGAGTAGACGTGCTCTTATGGCTCTTGCTGAGTTTGGAGAGGTTAATCTGTTCCTTAGGGGAATAGTACCTATGATCGGACTTAATCAGGATGTGGTTTATTATGAGAGAGCTGAGAGATTTGCCGGTGAGAGTAAATATCCCCTTAAGAAGATGCTAAGCTTTGCTGTTGAGGGTATTACAAGTCTTAGTACGAAGCCTATTAAGATGATCACATCACTTGCGATGTTCATTCTGATTGCTACCGTACTGGTATTTATATATTCACTTGTAAGATACTTTACGGGCCAGACCAATCCCGGATGGACAACCATCGTATTGTCGGTTTGGTTTATTGGAGGTCTTACAATGCTGTCAATCGGCATTATAGGCGAATATATCGGCAAGATATATCTTGAGACCAAGAACAGACCCAGATTTATAATTGAATCATATATCGGCGATGAAGAGGATATGGAAGTTTCAGAGTATTCATACAAGCGCTGAGAATAATATGCTAAGGAATGTGTCTTTTGGCTTATTGGGCGAAGGACACTCCTTTTGCGTTCTAAATAAGTACAAGGAGACAAAAAATTATTATGGCAAACGGACATAAGACACCCGAAGATTTCAAGAAACAGATGGAGGATAACTTTAAGGTTAAGCCTTCAGAACATTCACATATTAAGAAGGTCATTGGAATTGTCAGCGGAAAGGGCGGCGTTGGTAAGAGCCTTGTCACAGGCCTTTCTGCTGTTTATATGAGTAAAAAAGGCTACAAATGCGCCATCATGGATGCTGATATCACAGGACCTTCAATTCCCAAGATGTTTGGCATCGGACAGGCTAAGGAAGCTGATGAAACAGGTCTTTTGCCTGCTCACTCCAAAAACGATATCAAGGTAATGTCTCTTAATATGCTTATGGACAATGAGACCGATCCTGTAATCTGGAGAGGTCCGGTTATAGCCGGCATAGTTAAACAGTTCTGGTCAGATGTTAACTGGGGCGATGTTGATTATATGTTCGTTGATATGCCTCCCGGAACAGGAGATGTTCCTCTTACAGTGTTCCAGTCACTTCCCGTTGACGGTATTATCGTTGTATCTACTCCTCAGGAGCTTGTAAATATGATCGTCGAAAAGGCTGTTAATATGGCTGAGATGATGAAGGTTCCTGTACTTGGAATTGTTGAGAATATGAGTTATATGAGCTGTCCTCATTGCGGAGAGATGATAAATATATTCGGAGAGAGCGGCCTTGATTCTTATGCAGCGTCAAAGGGAATCGATGTTCTTGGAAGACTTCCCCTTGATCCTAAGATTGCGGGATTATGTGATGGTGGTAAGATAGAAGATATAGACGAGGATTATCTTGACAGTCTCGTTTACGTTCTTGAAGGAATGAAGGACTGATAACAGCAATTACAATGTTTGGAGAATAAGCTTATGAAGATGAAACCTGAGAAAAATCAAGTGACATGGGCTATTACGATTTTTTGGCTTTGCATTAGTCTTATGCTTGTGTATTATCTTTTATTCCACGGAAAGACTCTTGGTAAAACTTTTTCGACAATAGTGAATTCCCTTTCCGGAATCGTCATCGGAATTGTCATTGCCTTTGTCCTGATCCCGCTTTTGGAGTTCATTGAAGAGAAGATACTTGCGCCAATATACAAAAAGAGAGGCTTTGATGTATCAAGGGCAAGTACCGCAGACAAAAAGAAGAGAAAACAGGTAAGAAATATATCCGTATTGCTGACTATGATCATCTTCTTCATAATTGTATACGGTCTGTTCAGGATTATCATTCCTCAATTGATACAGAGTATAAGAGAGATTGTATATAATCTCCCTATGTATATTCACAATATCAATGAGTATTCCAATGCATTTCTGGCAAACAGACCGGATCTTCAGAAGATCATAGACTCTCAGCTTGATACTTATTATGAGAACTTGAGTGAATTTCTATATAAACAGCTGCTTCCTATGATGCCCAGCGTCAATACTATTGTTAAGGTGGCATCACAGAGTCTTTTCTCTATTGTGGGAGTGATCTTCGACATAGTGGTAGGTCTCATTGTTGCCATATATGTGCTTTTGTCAAAAGAGCGCTTTTCAACAAGCGGAAAGAAGCTTGCGTATGCTGTGTTCAGAGAAGAATTTGCAAATGAAGTGGTCGGAGGTTTTAGATTTGTCAAAAATACCTTCCAGGCTTTTGTGGGCGGAAAACTTGTAGATTCACTTATTATAGGTTTTATCTGTTATTTGGGCTGCCTTATACTTAAGATCAATTACCCTGTGCTGATATCTGTTATTGTAGGTCTTACCAATATTATTCCTTTCTTTGGACCCTACATCGGAGGTATCGCAGGCGCTCTTTTACTGGTTCTCATTGACCCTGTTAAGGCGCTTATATTCCTGGTATTCGTAATCGTACTCCAGCAGTTTGACGGCAATATTTTAGGACCTAGGATCATCGGTAATTCCACAGGCCTTTCAAGCTTCTGGGTTATCTTCTCCATTACTTTATTCGGAGGACTTTGGGGAATTGTCGGATGGCTTATAGGAGTTCCTATTTTTGCTGTACTGTATGCACTGGTTTCCAGGATCACCAATATTTTACTTGAGAAAAAAGGTCTTAGTACAAACACCAAGGATTATTATGACCTGGCTTATATAGAAGATAAGGAGTTCAAGCCTCTTAGCGACAAGAATAATACTAAGTTTAATGTAAAGACTGATTCTTCAACCTTTAAGAAGATATTCAATCTTAAGACCAAAGAGAAAAACGCTGATAAGAAGGAAGAACCGAAATCAGAAGAAAAATAATAAAATGCTTACTTGACGCACAAAAATAAAGGGTTATAATTTATACATTAGTGTTTTGACGTGCTAAAGTTTGCTAAGGAGATGGAAAGATGAGCAAGAAGAATTTAGATTGGGCAAATATTGGATTTGGTTATATGGTTGCTGATAAGAGATTTGTCTCCAACTATAAAGACGGCAAATGGGACGATGGTGAGATCACATCTGACAACACCATTGTTCTTAGTGAGGATGCAGGTGTTCTTCATTACGCACAGGAGTGTTTTGAGGGACTTAAGGCTTATGATACAGAGGATGGTAAGATTGTTACCTTCAGACCTGATCTCAACGCAAAGAGAATGGTTGATTCAGCCAAGAGACTTGAGATGCCTGCTTTCCCGGAAGATAGATTTATCAAGGCTGTAGAAGAGGTTGTTAAGGCCAATACTGATTGGGTTCCACCTTTTGGAAGCGGTGCAACTCTTTATATCAGACCTGTTATGTTCGCTACAGGCAACGTTATCGGTGTTAAGCCTGCAGATGAATATCAGTTCAGAATCTTTGTTACACCCGTAGGCCCTTACTTCAAGGGCGGTGCTAAGCCTATCGTTGTTAAGATCAGTGATTTTGACAGAGCAGCACCTCACGGAACAGGTAACATCAAGGCTGGTCTTAACTATGCAATGAGTCTTCATGCTATCGTAACAGCTCATGAAGAGGGATTTGCTGAGAACGTATACCTTGATGCTGAGAGCAGAACATATATCGAGGAGACAGGCGGAGCTAACATTATCTTTGTTACTAAAGAGGGTGGTCTTGTTGTTCCTCAGTCACATACAGATTCAATTCTTCCTTCAATCACAAGAAGATCACTTGTGCAGGTTGCAAGAGATATCCTTGGTCTTAAGGTTGAGGAGAGACCTGTTAAGCTTTCAGAGGTTGAGAACTTTGTTGAGATGGGTCTTTGCGGAACAGCTGCTGTTATCAGCCCTGTTGGTAAGATCAATGACCATGGCAAGGAAATCTGCTTTGCAAGCGGTATGGAAGAGATGGGACCTGTTATCAAGAAGCTTTACGACACACTTACAGGTATCCAGATGGGAACTGTTGAGGCTCCCGAGGGATGGATTCACCCTATTTGCTAATCTTGAACATTTCTTTTATTTTAATAATATTAATAGGACCCGTTATGGGTCCTATTTTCGTATATTTAATAGCAGCGAATTATGGTATAATGAGCGATGGAGTATGACTTCCTGATCTATAGATCCGGAAGGTATGAAAAAAGGGGAAAGAGACATGGATAATAAAGAAAAAATTAGAATTGCGATAACGGCAGGTGTTGTAGCCGTAATTTTACTAATACTCATTGCGTATTTGGCTCTGTCAGGCAAAAAAGTTGATAAAGTCAAAGAGGACGAACTTCTTGCAAGTGGTATTATTGAATATGCCAACAGTAGTGCATCGGATGATCTGGTGTCTACCGATGCTTCAGATGCTGCATCTTCTCAGAATGCAGCTGAAAATGGTTCTATAGACGCATCTGATAACAGTTCTTTGGTTGCATCATCCCAGAATGATAAAGATAAGAAGCCTGTTAATACTGTATCCGGTAATAGCTTCTATAAAACAGAGGCTCCCGTGCTTAAGGACAATTATAAGAAGGTTAAGTATGACAGGGATTCTCAGCTTAAAGAGATGCATGATTACTGGGCTGACGGTAATGTTGACGCAGTAAGAGATCTTGCTCACCTTGAGCGCTTTGAGGCGATGTCTTATTCTCTTAAGGACACTAAAGACTTCTATTATTACGGTGAGAAGGACGATAAGGATAGACCAAACGGTAAGGGACTGGCTGTTTACGCAGGTGATCAATATTACTTTGGCGATTTTGTCGAGGGCAAGAGATCAGGTGAAGGCTCCTGGATCGCTTTTTATCCTCAATATGCCAACTATATAGTTACTGAGCATACTTATACGGGTAGCTGGGAAGATGATGTTCCAAACGGAAAGGGACAGGAACACTACGACTACGATAGTGATCATATGAATAAGTATGACATCTATCTTCAGAATGCTATAGGCAATTTCAAGAACTCCTTATATGACGGTGACATGTATATCATTACTGTTGATGATGAAGGCAAGACACAGGAGTGGTTTGCAAATTGTACAGAAGGTAAGATCAATCGACCTGCGCATGCTTCTAATGATGAAAATGGCAAGATCCCTACGCTTTCTCTTAAAGGTGACGAGGATACTCATATTTACATGAAGGAAAAAGGACTTGATAACAACGGCGTAAGCGGCATTATTTCAGGTGGCGAAGCCATTATGCCAAAGGAGTGATAATTGAGCGCGGTAGATATAATCTGTGTTGGTAAGATCAAAGAAA
Organism: Butyrivibrio sp.; assembly: GCA_016291375.1. GTDB lineage: Bacteria > Bacillota > Clostridia > Lachnospirales > Lachnospiraceae > Butyrivibrio. The sequence continues at coordinate 17,933 of JAEEXE010000021.1, read as the reverse complement.
AATACTGGAATGACGCAATAGCTGAATATTCCAAGAGGTTATCAAGGTATTGTAAACTGAATATTATAGAGGTGTCTGATGAGAAGACTCCAGACAATGCTCCTCCTGCCATAGAGGCTATGATCAAGCAAAAAGAGGGAGAGAGGATACTTAAGAATATAGATGATAAAGCCCATGTGTGCGCTCTTGCCATAAAAGGCAAAAAGCACAGCTCTGAGTCTTTTTCAGATTTCATTAAAGACTGCGGAGTTAACGGAATAAGTCGCATTCAATTTGTGATAGGTGGTTCTTTGGGGCTTAGTGATGAAGTGCTTAGAAGAGCCGATTCACAGATCAGTTTTTCGGATATGACTTTTCCTCATCAGATGATGAGAGTTGTTCTATTGGAACAGATATATAGAGGCTACAAAATTATAAGTGGAGAACCATACCATAAATGAGTGAGATTACAGAACTTCGCCTGGCGCTCACAGCAGAGGATGAGCGCAATATTTTTGGCGGTAACGACAGCTATATCAGGAAGATTGAAGACGGTCTTCACGTTGAGATAATAGATCGAAACGGTGAACTTCATATTATTGGTGACAAAGAAGGCGCGCAGAAGGCTTCAGAGATTATAAGGGAGCTTGTACAGCTTTCAAGAAGAGGCTCAGATATTGCTGAGCAGAGTGTTGACTATGCCATACTTCTTAAGAATGACAAGGAAACTGCCAATATACCCGAGGCTGACAGCACCAATATTCTGGCGGATATAGACAGGGATGTTATCTGCCATACAATTTCAGGAAAACCCATTAAACCAAAGACTCTTGGTCAAAAGAAATATATCGATGCCATCAGAAATAAGATGATCGTATTCGGTATAGGACCTGCGGGAACCGGTAAGACTTACCTTGCCATGGCAATGGCAATAACTGCATTTCAGAGAGAAGAAGTTAGCAGGATCATTCTCACAAGACCTGCAATAGAAGCAGGAGAGAAGCTGGGCTTTCTTCCGGGTGACCTACAGAGTAAGGTTGATCCTTATCTTAGACCTCTGTACGATGCGCTTTATCAGATAATGGGTACAGAGAATTTTATCAAGAATATGGAAAAAGGTCTTATTGAGGTTGCACCTCTAGCTTATATGAGAGGACGTACTCTGGATAATGCTTTTATTATCCTTGACGAGGCTCAGAATACCACTCCTGCGCAGATGAAGATGTTCCTGACCAGAATCGGCTTTGGCTCTAAGGTGATCATCACAGGAGATGAAACCCAGAAAGATCTTTCTGCTGATGTAAGGAGCGGACTTGATGTTGCCCAGAGCGTATTAAAGGAAATAGACGATATTGCTTTTTGTAAGCTTACAAGCAGCGACGTAGTACGACATCCTCTTGTACAGAAAATTGTCAAAGCCTACGAAGATTTTGAGAAGAAAGCGGCTAATAAGAAGACCAGGAAAGACATACAGAAGATGGAGAGACGATCAAAGAATGGCAAATGAGAATTCATCGGCTAAGAGAATCAAACTGTTATATTCCGTTATGTTCTCTCTTACCGGCCTTTTGGTATTGGTATTTTCATATCTTACAGATAAAAGCATAGAAGCTATCATAAGGAACACTATAGTTTCGCTGATGATGTCCGGAACTGTTATCTTTATGCTGCTTGATGCTTCCGCAAGGGGAAGAGAAGGCTTTATGTATGATAACTATGATAGACGTGATCGCTTTGTTATAGTGTATTTTGTGGGCCTTGTGCTTTCGCTTGTATTGTCACTTGTTCCAAATCAGTTCTGGCCATATCTGGCTGTTTTTGTTATGCTATCGCTTTTATCTAACTGCGAGATCGGACTTGCTACAGGCGTTGTATTCGTTTCTTTGTCTGTTATGCTCGAAGAAAGCGGTGGATACAGCGAGCTGTTTATGTACGTGCTTGCAGGCATAGTTGCCATTGCGATGTTCAGAGACCTTAAGGAAAACAGTTCCATAGGTCTTCCGACCTTTGTATCGCTCTTTATGCAGGCTGTACTTTTGGTGGCTTTTAACGTTCTTTTCCTTAACAGAACTCTTAGCTTTAACTTGTTTGTGCTTCCTGCACTTAATCTGATGCTCAATCTTATTATATTGCTTTTGTTCCTTAATCTTTTTGGCGTATACGTCATCAGAAAATCAAACGATATGTATATGGAGATCAATGATCCTGAGTTTCATCTTCTGGTGGAGCTTAAAGAAAAAGATAAGGATGAGTATTACAGGGCAATCCATACAGCGTACCTTGCAGAGAGAATTGCTCTGGGGCTTGGATTTAATGCAAGAGCTGTCAAGACCTGTTCGTATTATCATAGAATTGGAGCCACTGAAGGTAAGCTTAAGTGGGAAGAGGTTAAGCAGATCTACGAAGATAATAATTTCCCTACTGAAGCAGTTGAACTTCTTCATGAATACACTGAGTCTTCCAAGGGAAGTGTTAAGTCCAAGGAATCACTTGCGGTTATGTTAAGTGAGACAGTTATCGCTTCCATCATGTATCTTATCAAGAAGGACAAAGATATAAAGATTGATTATGATCAGCTAATTGATTCGGTTCTTGATAAGAAGATAGGTGAAGGACAGCTTAAGGACTTTGATGTTACATTCAGGGAATTTGACGGAATAAGAAAGATACTCAAGAAGGAGAAGCTCTACTATGACTTTTTACGTTGAAAATGAAGTTGGGGCTGAGTTTGATTTTGATATAGAAGAAGTTGCAAGAACTGTTTCCAAGAAGGTTTTAGAGGAAGAGGGCTGTAACTACGAAGTTGAGATAAGTCTTACCATTACAGATGATAAGGGCATACAGGAGATGAACAGGGAATTTAGAGGAATAGACAGGCCTACGGACGTTCTTTCTTTTCCGAATGTATCCTATGATGAACCCGGTGATTTCTCCGTTATAGATGGTGAGCAGAGAGTTGATCTCTATAATCCGGACACGGATTGCATCATGTTCGGTGATATTGTTATCAATGAAAAAAGAGTTCGCGAACAGGCTTCTGAATATGGTCATAGCCTTAAGCGCGAGTTTGCTTTTCTGGTAGCGCACAGTATGCTACATCTATGCGGCTACGACCACATGGAGGAAGATGAGGCTGCTGTAATGGAACAGAAGCAGAGCGATGTTCTTAATAAACTTGGAATTACAAGAGACATAATTTGAGGCATTTGGAGTACTTGTATGAAAAATTATTCTGAAGATAATAGAATACGACCTGACATATTGACAGCTGCAGTTTATATGGCTGTCGTAGTCATGATGCTTTTTAATATTTTTGCAATTAGGATTTTTGGTGATAAGGGAACAGGTTTTGCGGCGGGTCCCATGGCACTTTTTTATACTTTTTATGCTGTATTTGTACTTGCGGTTCAAAAGGCTGTCTGGGTCATGGTAAGAGTTAGAGCAAGACGTTCTCAGTTTGTAAATGCACAGAAGAATATGCACAGTGCAATGAGAATCTTTATTGTATCAGGAATTGTTGCGGCAGTTCTTCTTGTTCTTGTGAGCATATTTGGCGCTAAATATGTTTTTGGTTCCAATAGAGGTATATTCCAGGGACTTCTTGCGGCAGTAAGTATTTTGTTTCTGTCTGTTCAGGGAGTTATCAGGGGGTATCTACAGGGTATTGGATACACCAAGCCAATAGCTATATCCGACCTTATTATCGCTGTAGTAGCCTTTGTTGCCGGTATCATACTTACAATCGTTCTGCATGGATACGGGCTTAAGGTCAATGCTCTTTTTCATATTTCCGAGTTTAGCGCTGTATATGGATCTACCGGTATGATGGTAGGAATACTTATAGCTTCCATTGCGGGATTTTTGCAGATAGGTATCAGTTTTTATCTTAGAAGACATGAGCTTGATGATATTGTTAAGAGCGGAGCGCCAAGATATCTTGACAGCAATAATGATGTTCTTAGCAGCCTAAGACCTATCATTTTCCTGTATGCTACTCCCGGAGTCATGATGTTGTTTGATCAGATATTCTATATTGTTCATCAAAGGCGTATCGGTTCTGAAGAAGACGTTATACTTAACTTTGGCATATATGCGGGAAGAGTTGTGACTTTGGTTGTTCTTTTGTCGGTTTTGATATGCATTCCCTTCATTAAGTCCTGGAACAGGATAATGGCAAGGGCGGCTCATGATGAGTTTGACGGAGCAAGGGATAGATATGCATCATTTGTACGGAAATTTCTTTTGCTTGTAATTCCTGTTGTTATATTTGTATTTACACTTGCTTCTCCCATTGAGGTAGCGTTTTTTGGAAAGAGTAATGAGCTTAGTGATGCTCTTTTAAGGATTGGGGCTGTAATGATATTCCTTGTTCCTATTGCTGTATTTACTTCCTGGATGCTCAGCCAGATGGGTAAGACAATTCTTATAGTTACAAACATTACTGTTTCATGGCTTTTCCATATAGGACTGACTGTTGTTTTTGAGATGATCCTCAATATGGGAATGTATGGAACTGTTATTGCAACTGTTGTATCTGTGCTTGTATATGATATTCTGTGTCTTCTTATGTTCAAGAAGATGTTCAGAACAAGGCTTGATTATGTAAGAGCAATACTTCTTCCACTTGCATGCAGCGCAGTAGCAGGACTCCTGGTATTTTTTGTGAGCATGGGACTTGTTAATCTTATTGGAGATATTCTGACAATAGCTATATGTCTGTTGTTGTTTTATGCAGTTTATATTGCTACTTTGGTTGTGCTTAAGATTCTTTCACCACATGATCTTAGAACTATTCCTTTCGGCAAAGTCTTTAGCGGATTGTACAATATCCTTGGAGGCTTTGATGGAGATAACTAATGAGTGATAAGAAGAGGATAATTGTTGCAGGAGGTGGCGCGGCCGGCTTATGTGCCGCTGTCTGTGCTGCAAGGAGCGGCGCTCTTGTAACTGTTATTGAAAAGAATAATGTGCTTGGCAAAAAGCTGTCAATGACGGGAAACGGCAGATGTAATCTAACTAACCTTAAGATTGACGGCTCTTTCTATAATGCCTCATCTAAGAGTCGTATGGATAAATGGCTGGGACAGTTTGGACCTATAGATACCATGGATTTTTTCAGATCTCTTGGAATCATAACTATGACTGAGGATGGATATGTTTATCCTGTTTCCGAGCAAGCTATTAGCGTTGTAAATGCATTTGAAAACGAACTAAAGAGACTTGGAGTAGAAATAGTTTATAACAGCCAGCTTAAAAGCATTGAGCATATAGATGGAGTCGACGGCTATGAATATATTGTAAAGGCATCAGGTACTGAATACAGATGTCACAAGGTTATCATTGCAACAGGATCTCTTTCAGGTGCCAAGACAACAATGTCCACAGGTGATGGATATTATATCTGCAAGAAACTTGGAATGAAGGTTAAAGATACCTATCCGGCTCTTGTTGGATTTAAGACTTCTGAAGATGATATCATGCCTGATGCAGGAGTAAGATGCAGGGGAGAGATATCTTTTTATCTTGGCGAAGAACTTCTTACATCCGAAAAGGGTGAAATTCAGCTGTTATCAACAGGTATATCAGGAATTCCGGTTATGCAGGCAAGTAGGGATATTATCAAACTTGTTTCGGAAAAAAAGCCTGTGTATGCCCTTCTTGATCTATTTGCGGATTATGATGATAAGTCTTTTGACAGATTAAAAGAAGAGATGCTTAAGCTTAGAGACAATCGCAGTATCTCAGAATTTCTGTCAGGTTTTGGAAACAGCCACATAAATGATATGATCCTTAAGCGCATGAAGCTGTCACATACCATGAAGACAAGCAATATCTCAGACAGCATGTTAAGCTGCATTCTTGATAATTATCGTAAGATAAAGTTTAATATCGCGGACAGCAACGGCTACCTTCAGTCTCAGGTTACAACAGGAGGCATCAGCATTGGAGATGTTAATGATGATTTCTCTTATGTTGGTGATCCCGGGATATATGTTATCGGAGAGCTTCTTGATGTAGACGGAAGGTGCGGCGGGTATAACCTTCAGTTTGCCTGGATGTCAGGCTTTATAGCAGGTAATTTTGCTGCAGGAAAACCAGAGGAATTAAGATGATCCGAATTAATCAGATTAAAATATATAACGACCTTAACACAATAAGATCAAAGGAGGAGCTTTTTGATGTTCTTAGTCAAAAGGCTTCTAAGATTTTAAAGATCTCTAAGAATGATATAAACAGCCTTGAGATTATAAGGCATTCCATAGATGCAAGGAAAAAACCCGAAATCTACGATATTTACATGATCGATGTTTCTCTTAAGGCAGGCGCAGAAGAAAAAACAGTAAAAAGGTGCAAGGACAGAAACGTATCTGTTGTAAGTAATGCGCCTTATGATTTTGAGAATTCTGTCAGATCCTCTTTTTCCAAGGTTACAGATAAACTTGATATAAACCGTGGCAGGATCGTTGTTATAGGTGCGGGACCTGCAGGTCTTTTCTGCGCGTATATGCTTGCGGATGCCGGTTACAAGCCTCTTGTAATTGAAAGAGGAGCAGACGTAGATAAGAGAATGGAGATAGTTCAGAGCTTTTGGGATGGCAAAGAGCTGGATGAGCGCACCAATGTTCAGTTTGGTGAAGGCGGCGCCGGTACATTTTCTGACGGCAAATTAAATACAATGGTCAAGGATAAAGACGGAAGGGGCAGAAAAGCTCTTTCTATCTTTGTTAAACACGGCGCTGATGAAGCGATCATGTATGAAGCTAAGCCGCATATCGGTACGGATATTCTGTGTAAAGTGATCAAAAATATGCGCATGGAGATAATCTCTAAGGGCGGCGAGTTCATGTTTGAATCACAGGTCGATGAACTTGTACTTGATGATAATAAAGAGTTAACCGCTGTGAAAATCGGAGATAAGACAATAGACTGTTCCTGCGCTGTTCTTGCTATCGGTCATAGCGCCAGAGATACTTTCTATATGCTTGATAGTAAGAAGATAAATATGGAGCCAAAGCCTTTTGCAGTCGGATTTAGAGTAGAGCATCCCCAGAGCCTTATTAACTTATCGCAGTACGGAGTATCCGATCCCAAGACGCTTCCGGCTGCGCCATATAAGCTTGTTATGAACACTGAGCAGGGGAGAGGCGTTTATTCATTTTGCATGTGTCCCGGAGGTTATGTAGTTAATGCGTCCTCAGAAAAGGGGCGGCTTGCTGTTAACGGAATGAGTTACAGCGCAAGAGATTCAAGAAATGCCAATTCAGCTATTATTATGACGGTTTCGCCAAAAGACTTTGGTGGAGACGGAGTTCTTTCGGGAGTTGAGTTCCAAAGAAGGCTTGAAGAGAAAGCATATCAGGTTGGAAATGGCAAGATTCCTGTGGAATATTACGGTGATTTCAAAAGAGCTGTTCTTGGAAATACAGGTAATGCACCAGATTCAGGTGATAAGACTAACCTTCCGTGTATGAAGGGTGAGTATAGCTTTGCGGATGTACATACTATTCTTCCGGATGAGCTTAATAAGGACTTCATCGAAGGCATGGAGAAGTTCGGTAAGATGATAAAAGGTTACAATGGCGACGGAGCCCTTGTTTCGGGTGTTGAATCGAGGACATCTTCTCCTGTAAGGATATGCAGAGGCGCTGACGGAGTATCCGTTAATGTAAAGGGGCTTTATCCATGCGGAGAAGGTGCAGGATACGCCGGTGGTATCATGTCAGCTGCAATGGACGGAATGAAGACAGCTGAGCTTATCGCTGCCGCATTTGAAGGTTAGGACATTTATATGTGATTCAATACTTAGAGGGGATTACGAATGGAGATTGATAGTACGTCATCAGCTAAGGATATATTAAGAAAAGAGATTTTGGCCAAAAGAGATTTATTATCTCCCGAAGCTGTTAAACAAAAAAGCAGAGCTATTTTTGAAAAACTTATAGAAATGGATGAGTACCTAAATAGCGACAATATTCTTGTTTATGCTTCAATGAAGAGCGAAGTTATAACGGATGAAATCATTTTGGATGCACTTAGCCTTGGTAAAAAGGTCTTTTGCCCAAAAGTTACTGATATAAGGCGCGGACAAATGAAGTTTGTGAGAATATATGATACGGCAGAACTTGAAGCCGGATATTATGGCATAAGGGAGCCGTTAATTTCGGAAGATTCTGAAATTTATGAATGCTGTGAGAAAACTCTTGTGATTGTCCCGGGAGTAGCATTTGATAAAAACGGCAATAGGATAGGCTATAAAGGCGGATTCTACGATAGATTCCTTTCGGATAATCCGGGGGTATTTACTATAGCACTAGCTTATAATTTTCAGATTATGGAAGAAATCCCATCGGAAATTCATGATATTCCCGTAAAAGACGTGATTTGTGAATGATTTTCAGCTATAATGTATTGAAGATTTATTAAATTCAGAAAAAACAGGAGCACCACATGGAACTTATTGAAATTTGTAAACGTGCAAAAGAAGTAAAGTATGAGATACAGAATCTTTGCACTGATAAGAAGAATAAAGCACTGATCGCAGTTGCAAACAAGCTTGAAGCCAAGGCTTTCGATATTATTAACGCCAATAAGCTTGACTGTGAGAACGGTGTTAAGAATGGTATGCATCAGGGTCTTCTTGACAGACTTATGCTTGATGAGAAGAGAATCAAGGCGATGGCTGACGGACTTAGAGAGGTTGCTGCTCTTCCAGACCCTGTTGGAGAAGTAACAGAATCATTTACCAGACCAAATGGTCTTGAGATTAAGAAGGTACGAGTACCTATGGGCGTTATAGGTATCATCTACGAAGCTCGTCCCAATGTTACAGCAGATGCCTTTGCGCTTACATTTAAAGCCGGTAACGCTGTTATCTTAAAGGGCGGAAGTGATGCCATCAATTCCAATATCGCAATTGCAAATGCTATGAGAGAAGCTCTTTCTGACGAGGGCATCAATGCGGATGCTATTCAGCTTATAGAAGATACTGATAGAAGCGTTACTACTAAGTTCATGCAGATGAACGGTTATGTAGATGTGCTCATTCCAAGAGGAAGTGCAGGACTTATAAGAGCGGTTGTTGAGAATTCTACTATTCCTGTTATTGAGACGGGAACCGGTAACTGCCATATCTACGTTGATAAGGCTGCGGACCTTGATAAGGCAATTCCTATTATTATAAATGCCAAGACACAGAGGATCGGTGTATGTAATGCAGCAGAATCCCTAGTGGTTCACGAAGATATCAAGGATGAGTTCCTTCCGAGGTTTGAAAAGGCTATGAAGGAACACAATGTTGAGATAAGGGGTGATAAGGAAAGCGCCGCAGTTATGGGCTCAGCCAAGGCAGCTACAGAAGAGGATTTTGGTAAAGAGTACCTTGACTACATTATCTCTGTTAAGACAGTTAAGGACGTTGACGAAGCTATTGCTCATATCAACAAGTACAATACAGGACATTCTGAGTCTGTTATTACCGAGGACAAAGAGGTTGCTCAGAAGTTCCTTGACAGAGTAGATGCAGCCTGCGTCTATGTAAATGCATCGACCAGATTTACCGATGGTTTTGAATTTGGATTTGGTGCGGAGATTGGTATCAGCACTCAGAAGCTCCATGCAAGAGGTCCTATGGGACTTAAGGAGCTTACATCATACAAATATCAAATTGTGGGAGAAGGGCAGATCAGGGGATGATAACAAACGAGACTGAGTTATTGGAAGCTAAGAAGAATATTATCATGGTTTCGCGAGAACTCCATGAGGTTGGACTTCTCGTGCGTACATGGGGAAACATCAGTTGTAGGATTGATGAGGATCATTTTTTGATCACACCTACAGGTATCAGATACGAGGATCTTACCCCTGACATGATATGTGAAGTTAAGATCTCAAACCTTTCCTGTAAGGGAGATTATGCTCCTTCTAGTGAGACCGCTGTTCATGCGGCTGCTTATAAAGTAAGGAAAGATGCGGGATTTATCATTCATACACATCAGGTTTATGCATCAGCCTGTGGTGCTCTTGGACAGAAGAAGATATATACATACTTTGACGATGAGGATCTTGTGATTCCTTGCGCTCCTTTTGCTCTTCCCTGGACGGATAAGCTTGCGGAAAACGTTAAGGAGACTTTGAAAAAATATAGCGATGCTCCCGGAATTATCATGGCCAATCATGGAGCTCTGTGTATCGGTAAAGATTCCAAAGAAGCTGTTTATGTTGCTGAGAAAATGGAGATTTCCTGCAATAACTTCCTTATCGATGTATGTAAGACTGATATGCATCACGGTGTTGAGGAAGGCTATAACAGCCACCTTGAGAACGGTCATATTGTCTACGATATTCACGATACACCTAATAGAGTTAAGGAAATCCATAAGCAGATTTATGCTAAGCGTCCCGATGTGAGATACATCATTCATAATAAGTCAGAAGCAGTTGTTACTGTTTCCAGGACAGCTACGCAAATGAGACCTCTTTTATATGATTTTGCACAGCTTATCGGCTACAGTGTAAAGGTTCCAAGTAACGAACACGGCAAGGATGGCTGGAATTATCATAATATCAAGAAGAATGTGAATGCCGTATTTGCTCTTAATGACGGGGCTTATTGCCTTGGCGTTACTCATGACGATGCAGTTGACGCTTCAATCGTCCTTGATAAAGGTTGTATTGCTTATCTTGCAGCGCTTCGACATGGAGAGTGCCATTATCTTTCATTGATTGATTGCATCAAGATGAATAGATTGTACAGAAATAAATATTCTAAGCTTGCTGATATGTACAAGCATGATGAGGAAAAGAATGATTAAAAGACCCGAATCTATTGGAAAAGGTTCTACTATAGGCGTTACAGCTCCTTCCTTTGGATGTGCGACTGAGCCGTATTGTTACATGATAGATGTAGCTATAGATAAAATAAGAGACAGGGGTTATAACGTAATAGAGGGTAAGACCGCAAGGCTCGGGGATGGTATCGGCATCAGTACAGATCCTAAAGTTGCTGCTGCGGAACTTGTTGAATTTTACAAACGAGATGATATAGATGCCATAATATCCGCCGGTGGCGGCGAACTCATGAATGAGACCATTACCAATGTTGATTTTGAGGACCTTAAGAGCGCTAAGCCTAAGTGGTTTGTCGGTTATTCCGATAATACCAATTTTATCTTTCCCCTTGTTACAATAACCGGAGTTCAGGGTATCTATGGGCCTTGCATGGGATCATATTCCAAAGTATGGGAAGATACAGAAAAGGATGCATTTGCTATACTTGAAGGTACCAAGAATGTCTTTTCCGGATATGATATGTTTGTAAAAGACATTGAAAAGCCTGAAGATGAAGGTAATCTCGATGAGGAAGGAAAGGTGCCTCTTGAAGAGATGGATCCTGAGGAAAGATATAAACTCTTTAGGGATTATCGCTTTGAATTAAATGAAAAGAAAGTTCTGACTTTATATAAATGTGATGGCAATAAGGCTAAGAAGATTGCTGAGGAAGACACTGTTACTGCAAAGGGCGTACTTCTTGGAGGGTGCCTTGATGTTCTTGCAAATATGGTCGGAACAAGATTTGATAGGGTAAAAGAGTTTAAGAAAGAGCATAAAGATATTATCTGGGTTCTTGAAAACTGCGAGCTTAATCCCATGAGCTACAGGAGAACTCTTTGGAATATGAGAGAAGCAGGATGGTTTGATGACGCCAAGGGCTTTATTATCGGACGTCCCGGTGCGTATTTTGACGAAGACTTCATGGGGGTTAACAGATTTAACGCTGTTACAGATGTTCTTGAACCTATAGGTGCTCCGATAATCATGGATGCAGACATTGGTCACGTTAATCCCATGCTTCCCGTTGTAATGGGAGCGGAAGCTGAAGTTACAGCATCCGGAAATGACCTGGTAATTAAATATTTATAATATTTATTTTCTTATAGGAGGCACGAATATGAATAGGATTATAAAAAGGATTGTTACCGCAGGATTGATGGCTTTAATGCTTTCTGCATGTGTTTTTCCTGAAAAAGCTTACGCTTATAGTGATATTCCTATGTATTTTGATTTTCAGGATACTGTAATATCTATTAATGCGGGAGAGACCAGGAAGATGCACATGAGAGCCAATTATGATTACACATATCATATTGGTCCTCATACAAGTAGCGGAACTTATCTTGAATGTTCATTTAAGAGCGGAACTCAGGATGTAATCTTCCACATCGGAGCTGATGAGCAGGTTGGAAATGTTTTTTTCCACTTCTATGTTGATGATCCTGAGGTTCAGTCAACAGATACTCATGACTGCGTTGAGATTTATGTTCAGAACATAAAAAAGACAGCTGAGAATATTGCAGCGCCACTTGCCAAAGGTAAAACCGGAAGCGTAGCTAAGAGTAGTGCTAAAGTTGCTATGCTTTATAATAAGGACGGCGTTGGAATGGCTTCTTTTTCACTTAAAGGCGGCAATGGTCAGATGGCGGATCTGGGACTTAAGGGAATCGTAGATAACAACGGAAAATACTTTGATGTAACTTCTTCATCTGATTCTACACCTGTCATTTCAGAATCTGACAAGAAAGTAATGATCGCCAATGGTTATTTGGGCGTTTGCGTAAATGGTCAGTACAAGAACTGGCAGTGATATTAAAATGTAAAACACCTGAAAATGTTTCCTTTCATTAAGCATGAGAGTGTAAGCATTTTCGGGTGTTTTTTGTTTGAAGTTTACTTTATATGTGATAAAATGGGGATTAGATAAGGTTTTTATAAATTGCTTAGGGAGGCATATATTAACAATGGCTACTAACAAAAAGTATGTTGCATACGTATCAAGTTACACATCAGGACTTGGTTCTAAGTATGGTATCAGAATTTATGATGTAGATCTTAAGAAGGGTAGACTCACCGAGAAGCAGAAGGTTGAGATCACCAATTCATCTTATATAGGAATCTCTCACAACAAGAAAACACTGTATTCCATTACCGATGAGGGTGTTGAGGCTTATCACATTGAGAAGGACGGAAGTCTTAAATTCCTCAATGAGGCATCTATTAACGGAATGCGTGGATGCTATTTAAATATGGATCAGACTGATAAATATCTTATTACAGCCGGATATCATGATGGTAAGGTTACTATCCTTAAACTCAATAAGGACGGTAGTATCGGCGAGATAACAGATGAGAGATATCACAAGGGTCTTGGAACAGCCGCCGGAAGAAACCATGTGCCTCACGTTCAGTGTATCAAGGTTTCTAAGGATAATCAGTATCTTCTTGCTGCAGATCTTGGTATGGATAGAGTTAATGTATATAAGCTTGATCTTGAAACGGGTAAGATCAAAGAGGTTGACGTTATCCACTGCGATCAGGAGTCTTCACCCAGACATATGCAGTTCTCCAAGGATGGTAAGTTCTTGTATGTATGCCTTGAGCAGAAGTGCGGAATTGATGTATATGAGTATGTTGACAACAACGGAGATCCTGATTTTAACAAGATTCAGTCAGTTACCAATTCAGATGAATCTGATTCTCTCGGTGTTGCAAGCAGCGCCCTTACTTTCTCTGAGGATTACAACTACCTGGTAAGCTCTACAGCAGGTGAGAACAATGTTATTGTATACAAGGTTGATAAGGAAACAGGTCTTCTTACTAAGCTTATCCAGCTTCCTGTAGCAGGAGAGTATCCCAAGGATGCAGCTCTTTTCCCGGATAATAAGCACCTTGTTTCTCTTAACCATGAGTCAGACACTATGACATTCTTCCATGTAGATATGAAGGCCGGAACCCTCGTAATGAACGGACCTGCACTTCCTATTCCCAGACCTAACTGCATTGTATTCCATCAGCTGGAAGGATGATGGCTCAATATTTTGTAGTAATGCCATTTCAGTAATTCTTCACGGAAGAATTCTTTCTAAAGTTTTCTATATTTTAGTTTTTAATGCAACAACCTATTCTATGTAGTTGTATATTATATAGAATGGGTTGTTTTCTTATTAAAAAATATGATCCAGGCTGTAAATCGTTATGTTATAATACAGACACAATTTTGGAGATATAGGAGCGATGGAATGGGGTGTCGTTATGGTTGGCCTGTAAAGAAGTATGAAGAAAGTAAATTGGCAACATTTATAAGTTTTATTGGAGCGCTTTTATTGGATATTGTTACATTCTGCCTTACACCTTTCATCGTGGTAATTTCACAAGCAGGTTTAATGGATGAAAAAAGATTTATTTTAGTTCCCATATGCATTGCTTCATTTATAGTAGGAGGACTTCTTTGGTCTAAATTACCTGACTATATTGCGCTTAGGGCTTTACGAAAGTCATTAAAAGATAGCAAAAGTGAATAAAGTATGTGATCAGTTTTTATACATAATAAATATTGTTGGAGGGAAAATTTATGTGGATAAGATATAAGAGGTATAAGGTAAGCGGTTTTGCAACATTTTTAAGCGCCATCGGTGCTATGGCTATGTATGTGGGGATTATGTCTTTTGTTATGATTTTGTTGTATTCAGCCAATGGGGTTAAGGATGAGGAGTCATTAATTTTTATTCCGATTCTTATAGTGTTGATCATTGCAGGAGCATTATCCAAATACAAATTAGCTGATTATGTTGCTGCAAGGGCCTTAAAAAATATAGCAAATGATACTCCAAGTAAAAGAGCTCAGGAGAATAGGATACAGCATAAGTATTATAGGTTTAATAATGGAGATGGCGGTTTAAGAAAAACCGGACTAAAAGTGGAGTATCTTGATATGAATGGAGACTGGATTGAAAATCCGGATCTGATCAAAAAATTTGTCAATAAAGATACCGATATACATGAGATAACAGAGGAAGAGGCTGTTGAATTGGTTAGAAGTCGAAAAGGGTATTGATATGTGTAAATACTAAATCACCAGCTTGACATAAGACATTTTTTTATCTAAAATCTGTGAATAGATATAGTTTTAAAAGCTGTGACCGGAATAAGTAAGAATCGCAAGCTGACAACAGAGAATTGCCGGGTGGTGAGAGGCGTAAGTTAAGGGCGATGATGAATACCTCCGTGAGCTGCAGAGCAGAAGGGTTATAGATCTGGTAGGCTCTGACGGGACTGACCGTTATATCGGAAGAGTATCGTCTTTGTATTGAGATCGTACTTGCTGAGGCATGTGGCGCGAGTCACGTGTGAATGAAGGTGGTAACACGAATTATTCGTCCTTCGCAATCAGTAATGGTTGCGGAGGACTTTTTGCGTAGAGCTCTTGGTGAGGTGCTTTCTTGTCTGGTACATATCCCAATGTGCAGCGTACTTCGCAATCGGAAAAATCAGGAGGAAAAGAAATGAAGATTTATGAAGAGTTACAGGCAAGAGGACTGATCGCTCAGACAACTGATGAAGAGAAGATCAGAGAACTTGTAAATGAAGGAAAGGCAACATTTTACATCGGCTTTGACTGTACAGCCGATTCACTTACAGCCGGTCACTTCATGGCACTTACACTTATGAAGAGACTTCAGATGGCAGGAAACAAGCCTATCGCGCTTATCGGCGGCGGTACAACAATGATTGGTGATCCTTCCGGAAGAACCGATATGCGTAAGATGCTTACAAGAGAAGACATCGATCACAACGCAGCTTGCTTCAAGAAGCAGATGGAAAAGTTCATCGAGTTTGGCGAAGGCAAGGCTATGATGGTCAACAACGCGGATTGGCTCCTTAACCTTAATTATGTTGAACTTCTTCGTGAAGTAGGTGCATGCTTCTCAGTTAATAACATGCTTAGAGCAGAGTGCTACAAGCAGAGAATGGAGAAAGGTCTTTCATTCCTTGAGTTCAACTACATGATTATGCAGTCATACGATTTCTATTACATGTTCCAGAAGTACAATTGTAATCTTGAGTTCGGCGGAGACGATCAGTGGAGCAACATGCTTGGCGGAACAGAGCTTATCAGAAGAAAGCTTGGTAAGGATGCTCATGCCATGACAATAACACTTCTTACGGATTCACAGGGTAAGAAGATGGGTAAGACAGCAGGAAACGCTGTATGGCTCGATCCCGAGAAGACATCACCTTACGACTTCTACCAGTACTGGAGAAACGTATCTGATGCAGACGTTGATAAGTGTATCAAGATGCTTACATTTATTCCTATCGAAGAGATCCTTGAGATGGAGAAATGGGATCCTTCAAGAGTCAATGAGAAGAAAGAGATCCTTGCATTTGAGCTTACATCACTTGTTCACGGAAAAGAGGAAGCTCAGAAAGCTCAGGATGCTGCTAAGGCTCTTTTTGCAGGCGGCGGAGACATGGCTAATGTTCCTTCTGTTGCTCTTAAGGAAGAAGACTTTAGAGACGGTGTTGTAGATATCCTTCAGGTTCTTGTTTCAGCAGGACTTTGCGCTACAAGAAGTGAAGCAAGACGTGCAGTTGAGCAGGGCGGCGTAACTGTTGCAGATGCAAAGGTTACAGACGTAAAGACAACATATGACAAGGCTTACTTTGCAGATGGCGTTATGGTAAAGAAGGGCAAGAAGTCTTTCAAAAAGGTTACTGCGTAATAAGAGGGCAATTATATGGCCGGAATTAAAGATGTGGCGAAGGCTGCGGGAGTTTCTCCTTCGACGGTTTCAAATGTTCTTAATGGTAGGAGCAACGTCGGAGCCAAGACAAAAGAGCGTGTTCTTAAGAATTGCGTAGAGATGGATCGGATCAAAATCCGATCCTTTTTCTATGTACGGTGTTGAGCGACTTAGACTTCGCTGATATACTTACAATTATGCTTATAAATACGGGAAGGGGTAATGCGTGACAACGCAAGTGATTTTTCTATGAATAAGTTTAAATTTAACAAAAAACCAATGTTAATAATTGGTGTAGTAGCCGTTATCTTAGTGATGCTTGTGGCTATTATTCTTCACACATGTAAGCCGGGGAAAGCTAATGTCGAAGAAACTGGGCAAGAGGCTCAAGAGTCAGCTATTGATAAAACAGATGAGAGTAAAGTTGGCATATCTCAAGATGCTGAAACCGAAGATTCTAAAGATGCCGGTAATAAAACAGACACCGAGGAAGAAGTGCTTGGAGAATTCATGTTCGCCACGAATGAATCCGGTGATCTATATGATGAATTTCTGGCAGGAAAAGGCACGATCAGCTTTTCAAATTATATAAAGGATACAAATAAAGCTACATACTCATGGAATGATGGTGGATTGATTAATCTTTTACCAAAACAGGATGTCACACTTGAGCAATTGGTAAAGGAAATCAATGATGCTTTTGCGCCATCTGATGAGGAACATGAGAGAAATATCAAAGTTGAGTCGGTAAGCTATTCGTTTATTGACTGCGGTATGGATGGAGATCGCGAGCTTGTATTAAGTATAGATTGTACCACCACACCTTTTTATGATTCTAAAATGGTGATAAAAGACATTGATAGTAGGTTGCAGGTAGTTTTTGCATGCTATTGTCAGGGCGAGCGTTGGGATGTTGATCTTAACGAGTATGGAGGTGTTAGAAACTCAGGAGTCCCGGGAAATGCTGCGTGTATGTACTATGATGTTTATGCTTTTATTGATAGTACCGGTGAGATAAAGCCAATTTATGACATTGAAGCGGTACGTAGAGATGGGCTCGGTGAGGCAATTTCATCACTGCAGGAACTTGATAAAAAATACGTTGTTACCGAATACACATTAAGCTATGATACCCAAAAGTATCACACATTTGGTTTCTATAATCCTGATAAAGACATTGATGAGAATCCTGACATTCCTAATCTTAAAGAATCTATCGACAAATGTTTTGCAACCGAGTCCCTATCCAATGATGAGTTTGATAAGATGAAAAAGAAGAGGTTAGAAGAAGTTGGTGTATCCGAAGAAGTAGTTGATGACGAGGAGTTCGAGAAGTTAGAATACACTCAGATTTATATAGATAAAGCAAAGTGATTT
>JAEEXE010000059.1 GCA_016291375.1 Butyrivibrio sp. | reverse complement strand
CAGATCATGGCATATCGGTTTCAGCCATAAATAATTACGTGGTATACTATGGAGTGATACTGATTCTTGTGGCGCCGGCACTTATTCACGGTCGCCGGGCAGCATGCCATTACATTTGCTGGATGGCGCCCTTTATGGTAATTGGAAGTACGCTTGGAAGGTGGCTTCACTTGCCGCAGCTTCATATAGAAGCTAATGCTGAGCACTGCATTTCCTGCGGAAAATGCAACAAGGCGTGTCCTATGGGGCTTGATGTTAAAAGGATGGTCTCTGAGGGCAGCAACGGCAGATGCACCGAGTGCATACAGTGCGGAGCCTGTGTTGATGAATGTCCCAAGAAAGTGCTTAATTACAAGCTTGTTTGGAGGCGATAAAATGGCCAAAGACAGAAAAATAGACCTGGTGATCCTGGGGCTCCTTTCCCACGAAGATCTCACAGGATATGATATAAAAAAACGTATAGACGGTAGCATCAGCTTCTTTTGGAAAGGCAGCTTTGGCAGCATATATCCCGCTCTTAATGAGATGGAAAAGAGCGGTCTTGTTAAAAAGAAGGAAGCCCAAAAAAGCAGCGGCAGAGAGAAAATCATGTATCACATCACTGCTGCCGGCAGGAAGGTACTTGCTGATTGGCTCAAGGATGAGCAGGCAAGCAATGACCTTAAGTATGAGACCCTTCTTAAGATTTACTTTGGAGGCTCTGGAGATAAGGTCGTTACCATATGCAATATTGAAGCCTTTGAGAAGCAGATAAAAGAGAACCTGGAGCTCCTTAAGCTATATAAGGAGAACCTTGAGAGCGTGCTGGATGAAGAGGGGCATATAAACTACTATCTTACCGTAACTTTTGGTATTGATACATATGAAGCGTACCTTAAATGGTGCACGAAGGCTAAGAAACTTATTAGGGGGAAAAGATGAAAAAAAGAGAAGTAACTGTAGTTTTCTTGTTTGCAATATTTACACTTGGTGCGGGATTTATAGGTAATGCAGTTGATGCGGTACTTACGCAGCAACCGCAGGGACAATCCCTTGGTATGCTAATATGGCTTGTGCTTCCGCTGATGTTGTCGATAATTATAAGATTGAGCAATAAAGGATTTTTTGAACCTATCGGTTTCAAACCACATTTTTTGAAGAACAAATCGGTATATGCCGTAGCGCTTCTTATCTTTCCGTTTATTACAGCATTGAGTATTGGAATTGCTTTTCTTTTTGGCTGTATTACAGTAAATAACTACGACAGATCTCTTATAGGAGCGGTAATTGTAGGTGCTGTTGTCAAAAATCTTATAGAAGAGATTACTTGGCGCGGCAATATGGTTCCTTTTTTTGAAAAGACAGGATGGAATGATCTTTCCATATATCTTGTGACTGGACTTATTTGGGGATGTTGGCATATACCTTATTATCTGTTTTTTCTTAATATAGACAACAGCGCTAAGCTTGGACTCATCTTTGCCGGAATCTTTTATATGCTATTCTGGACACCACTGCTTGTGGAAGTTAGGAGAATCACCGGATCATTTTGGCCGGCGTACTTGCTCCATTTGACTGAAGAATGTGTGCCCATGCTTTTGTTTGTAACTGTTGGAGTATATAGGCTACATGGTTTTTATGATGTGATTATGAATCCGATAACCGGAATCATACCTGTCGCTTTGATCTTAATCTGTGGCTTGTATTTACGGAAATATAGAATGAATCGTTGATTTGACGACGCTGAATTCAAATGCGATAATTTACGAGATTTTACATAAAAAATGCAGATTTCTCCTTGCTTTTCAAAAAATATTGTTATAAAATTGTTACTAATTGATGCTTAAAAAGTAGGGAGGATTGTCATGAATAAAAGTTTTAAGGGTGTGCCGCTAAAATATATAGGAATAGCGGTTCTTGTTATCTTAGCGTTAATAATAGGTGCTTCTTTAAAGAAGAAACCCGCTAAAGATTCGTCAGATGATTACAGTAAAAATGTAACCGAGTCAGAAAATAAATCCAAAGATGTGCCTGATATTGCCGATGAGAATAAAAGTCTTATAAAACATTATAAGGATCTTACAGAAGAAGATCTTAAAGAACTCTATAATGTTTGTAATGATGAAAACGCTACTCATATTGCGGATGAAGAGCAATATGAAACAAGAATCGTTTCTGATCCGGAGTATGTAGGTTATTTTTTTAGATATCACAAAAAAGGATATCAAAATATATTAGGTTTTATATATAAGGAAACTCTTGATGAATATGAAATTTCCGAAGTAGATCATTATAGAGTAATTACTTTTCATAATGTAAAAAAAGAAGATGGAGAGTTAGAGTACCTTAAAGAAGGCACAATTGATTGTTCTACTGAGCTTGAATGTTATTTTGCTGGAGTACCAAATCTAGAAGATTTTAAATGTGAAGGTGATGATCATTTCAAGAAATATATTGATCCGGAGGAAGTTGGAAGTTTATCAGAAATAGATGAAGAAAGCAGAAAAAAATTAATTGAAGATGCCAAAAGCAGAGTTGAAAATTTCCCCAGAGACTATGCGGATTCGGATAGTGTTGTTTCGGATGTGAAATTTGAAGGTGAAATACTTGAAAAGAAAGAGGATGGGAACTATGACCGCATAAACCACTATATTGTTGTGTGTTCTGCTACAGTATCCTCTAAGATGAATATTGTGGAGCCCATGAAAGTATATTTTCCGGTTGCTTATCATGCTATATGGAAACTTAAAAATGGTGAAAGTACTTATTATAAATTTGACATAATACTTGGAGATGAATATATGATGCGGGTTGGATATCTATCAGATGAAGATATGTTCCGTGAATGCGTTTCGGGTCAAAGGGCTTATTATAACGGAGGCTATGAGCTTTCAGATTCGCTTAAATACCTTGATGAACAATATAATAGATTTAAAAATGAAGATTAACGCTATATGAGAAATGATCGCCCGGTCTGATAACAGATTCGGGCGATTTGCACTGATCTGAATAGTTGATTTTCACATGCGAGGGATATACAATGTATATACATGAAGGAGGTGCTATCTATGCAGGCTCAAGTTAAAGCATGGGGTAACAGTCAAGGAATCAGAATCCCCAAGGAAGTGCTTCAGGAAGCAGGTTTTTTAGTAGATGATATTCTCGATGTAAAGGTATCTAATGGCATGATAATGCTTGTTAAACCCTTTAGACATAAGACATTGGAAGAGCGTGCTGCTGAATATGGTGGTAAGCTTAATCTTGATGGTGAATTTGACTGGGGCAAGCCGGTAGGAAGAGAGATTTGGTAATGAAAGATGAATTGCACCAGGGAGATATACTTAAGATAGAACATATCAGGAAACCGGTTCTTGTTGTAAGTAAGGATTTCTTTAATCAGACTTTAGAGATAATTGGCTGTCCTATTTATGATAAAGGAGAAGCGGGACCGCTACACATACATATCAAAACTGATGAGGTCGAGGGGTATGTACAATGTGAGAAGATATCACTTCTTGATCTGAGTATTAGGGGGTATTCGAAAATAGACAGACTGAAATATCCCGATATAATAGATATTACGGACGCGATACATGGAATCTTTGATTACAATCTAAGACTTCCGAGAGACATATAATTATGAATGAATATATATTAGGTAAAGACAACAAAATAGACATTAAATCACTTAACCTTGATGAAGTCACAAGCTTCATTAAGGATCTTGGCGAGCCCGCATTTAGGGCTAAGCAGCTCTATGACTGGATGCATGTTAAAAGAGCAAGAGGCTATGATGACATGAAGAACATCCCCAAAACGCTCAAGGAGAAGCTCATAGATAAATGCAGCTTTACAAGCCTTGAAGTGGTGCAGGTTCAGGAATCTCACATCGACGATACCAAGAAGTTTCTTTTTGGCCTCTATGACGGCAACGTTATAGAGAGCGTTTTTATGAAGTACAGATTCGGAAACAGCGTGTGCATTTCATCTCAGGTTGGATGCCGCATGGGATGCAGATTCTGTGCTTCTACGATTGACGGCGTTGAGAGGAATCTTTTACCCTCTGAGATGCTTGACCAGATTTATTCGATTTCAGAATATCTCGGGGAAAAGATATCTCGAGTCGTTGTCATGGGCAGCGGAGAGCCGCTTGATAACTATGACAATCTACTTAAATTCATAGAGCTGTTGTCGGATGATCACGGTATGAACCTTGGGCAGCGAAACCTTACGGTATCTACCTGCGGAATCGTGCCTAAGATCTTGGAGCTGGCAGATAAGAAGCTTTCCATAAATCTGGCACTCTCACTTCATGCTTCCAATAACAATAAGCGAAAAGAGCTGATGCCTATAGCCAATCAGTACGATATAAACGAAGTTCTTGGTGCCTGCAAGACCTATTTTGACAAGACAGGACGGCAGCTTACCTTTGAATATTCTCTGGTTGCAGGGGTTAATGATACAGATGAAGATGCGGCAGAATTATCACAATTGTTAAAAGGAATTAATTGTGTTGTCAATCTGATTCCCGTCAATCCAATAAAAGAGCGCAGTTTCAAGCCAACAGACCGTTCGGGGGCTTTGGCATTCAAGAATAAACTTGAAAAAAATCGAATAAATGTTACTATTAGAAGAGAAATGGGCAGGGATATTGATGGCGCCTGCGGACAGCTTCGCAGGAGGCATTTGGAGGAGAAATAGTAGCACCTGCTTATTTTGTTTGAAAAAAGTTGGTTCCCGGGGAGGAAGATTTTTTGTTAAAGACTTTTTCCGTAACGGATATTGGAAAAAAGAGAAAACTGAATCAGGACTATGTCTTTTCATCCGATAGTAAGATCGGAAATCTTTCCAATGTATTTATAGTAGCTGACGGCATGGGCGGACACAACGCCGGTGATTATGCATCAAGGTACACTGTAGATACAATGGTTGAGGAAATCGAAAGGTCTTTTGAGCAGAGTCCTGTTAAGATATTGGAGAATGCCATTAAGATCGCCAATCACAAGCTTCGTGAGAAAGCGGCGGAAGATCCCAATCTTTTTGGTATGGGCACAACAGTTGTAGCCTGTACCGTGCTTGGAAGGTATCTTCAGGTAGCCAATGTCGGAGACAGTAGGCTCTACGTCATCAATGATAAAATCACACAGATCACAAGAGATCATTCTCTGGTTGAGGAAATGGTCAGGATGGGCGGAATAGACAGAGAGACTGCCAGGACGCATCTTGATAAGAACATAATCACCAGGGCAATCGGTGCCAAGAATACTGTTGACATCGACTTTTTTACTGTGGAATTAAATCGTGGAGACATTGTGCTCATGTGCTCTGATGGACTTACCAACATGCTTGAGGACGAAGAGATCCGCATGATCGTAAGTGGTCAGAGAGATATTATAGAAAAAGCCCAGAAGCTGGTTGTTGCAGCAAACAATAACGGTGGCAAGGATAATATAGCTGTTATTTTGATCGAGCCGTTTGCTGAAGAACGTGTGCGCGATGGAGGACTTGAATGATTAAGATAGGGATGGTGATCGGTGATCGCTATGAGGTGCTTGAGAAGATAGGCACCGGCGGCATGTCCGATGTGTACAAAGCCAAAGACCATAAATTAAATAGACTTGTTGCGGTTAAGGTTCTGAAGCAGGAGTTTTCCGAGAATGAGAATTTCGTATCCAAATTTAGGGTAGAAGCTCAGTCTACAGCGGGACTTATGCATCCTAACATCGTTAACGTTTATGATGTTGGTGATGAGGATGGCATCAACTATATCGTAATGGAGCTTGTTGATGGCATTACACTCAAAAAGTATATTGAGAAAAAAGCTCGCCTTTCCGTAAAAGAGGCTGTCAGTATAGCAATTCAGGTTGCTATGGGACTTGAGGCAGCTCACAACAACAATATCATTCACAGAGACATTAAGCCTCAGAATATCATGATTTCCAAGGATGGTAAGGTTAAGGTTACAGACTTTGGTATTGCCAAGGCTGCCACCAGTAACACCATAACTTCCAATGTCATGGGGTCTGTGCATTACACATCACCTGAGCAGGCAAGAGGTGGATACAGCGATGCCAAGAGTGATATCTACTCACTTGGTATCACACTTTTTGAGATGCTCACAGGAAGAGTCCCTTTTAACGGAGATACTACTGTAGCAATTGCTATCAAGCATATTCAGGAGGATTTACCTACTCCTGCTGACTACAATGATGATATACCTATAAGCGTTGAGAAGATTGTTCTCAAGTGCTGTCAGAAGAGTCCTGATAGAAGATATCAGTCTGCAGCGGAGCTTATTTCAGATCTTAAGAGATCTCTTATCACACCTGATAAGGACTTTGTTAATCTTACAGATCCTGATGAGGACGGTGCTACCAAGGTTGCTCATGAGGAGATTGATGACCGTCATTCTGATACAGGAAGCATGCGCTTGTCAGAAACTGAGCAGATGAGACTCAGAGAAGAAGCCTATGACGATCACCGCGATGATTATGACGATTATGCTCCCAGAAGGAAAAAGCCTCAGAGAGAGTACAGAGACGAACTCGATGATGATTATTATTACGAGAGAGACAGGGAGCGCAGGAGAAGCGCTTTTGATCCCGAATCTGGCAAGATAGAGAAGGTAACCATTGGAATGGCGATTTTCTCAGCAGTTATCATTGGTTTTATTGTGATCATGCTAGTTGCCAAGGGAATGGGATTGTTTGGAGATGAAGAGGAAGCTTCTGCAGCTGCATCAAGCTCTTCTTCAGTTGTAAGCGAGGACGGAGAAGACGGCTTACATGTCCCCGACGTAACAGGTAAGAGCTACGCGGAGGCAAAGTCTATTCTTGAATCTAAGCGTCTTAAGGTTGAAAAGGCCGAGGACGCGGACAATACAGCCAGAAAAGATGCTGTAGTTTCTACAGAGCCTGCAGCAGGTAAAAAAGTGGAGAGTGGTGACACAGTTACTCTTCACGTAAGTAACGGTTCCAATTATAAGGCTTCTGCTGCGACAGAGGCTTCTTCCGCAAAGGGAGAGAATCAGGTTGCCGTACCAAATATTATCGGCAGGGATTCTGAAGAAGCCGTTATCATGCTGGTTGAGGCAGGACTTAAGGAAGGTACCATTGTTGAAGTCAAAAATGATGATCCCAATCTGGTAGGTAAGGTTTGCGCCCAGAGCGTTCCGGTTGGAACTATGGTTGACAGAGAGACTGCCATTAACATGGAGATTTCTATTGGCCCCAACAATGTTAAATACAGCTTCAATGGCGACATTGCAGCTCCTACTGAAGGTGAAGGATACACACCCGGTATTCCCGTTCAGGTAGATTTTGTCACATCTGACGGAACATCTATTCTCAGCGTGAATACATCAAGTTTTCCTATACCACCGATCAACAGAAAAGATATTACATCTCCAACCGGTATAATAACCTTCAGATACACTGTAACTACACCCGTTGCCACCAATCCGGAGACCGGAGAGCAGACGGGAGGCCAGACTAAGGAAGTAACAGTCACAAGGAATGTTAATTTTACTCAGGAGAATTGATTTTTTTGAATAAAGGTAGAATTGTTAAAGGGATAGCCGGCTTTTACTACATAGAAACGGACGATACCAATATCTATGAATGTAAGGCTAAGGGCATCTTTAGAAAAGACAATATCAAACCTCTTGTCGGTGACATGGTTAGCATCGACATAATAGATGAGGACAAGAAGCTGGGCAATATAATCGAGATTTTGCCCAGAAAGAACTCACTTATAAGACCGCCTGTAGCCAATGTTGACCAGGCGGTTATTTTGTTTGCCATCGTTAAGCCGGATCCAAACTATAACCTGCTGGACAGATTCCTGATCATGATGAGGCAGCAGAATCTCCCCGTTATCATCTGCTTTAACAAGCAGGATATAGCATCCAAGGAAGAGCAGCAGGAGCTTTACGATGCCTATGAGAAGTGCGGCTACAAAGTTCTTTTTATCAGTGTTAAAGAGGAAAAAGGGCTGGATGAGCTAAAAGAGCTGCTAAAAGGCAAGACCACAACCCTTGCCGGACCAAGTGGCGTCGGAAAATCATCTCTTTTAAATAAGCTTGTTCCTGATGCGCAGATGCAGATAGGTGAGCTTAGTAGAAAGATTGAGCGAGGCAAGAATACGACCCGGCATTCGGAGCTCTTTTACGTAAAAGAGCTGTCTAAGGGCGATACACAGACTTTCATTATGGACACACCTGGATTTACTTCGCTTGGAATGTTTGACGTCACAACGGACAACCTTATGAATTACTATCCGGAGTTCGAGGACTATGAGCCGGAGTGCAGATTTGGCGGGTGTTCTCATATAGCAGAGCCTGATTGCGGAGTAAAAAGAGCTGTCGAGGGCGGGAAGATTGCCAAGGTCAGATATGATAACTACAAGATCCTCTATGAGGAGCTTAAGAATGCAAAACCCGATTACAGCAAGAAAACAAGGTGATCACCGTGGGATTTGCAAGACATAAAGATTTAGGAGACTTATTTTTTACATGAAGATATATATTACAAGACACGGTCAGACCGATTACAACAAGCAAAGTCTTATGCAGGGTAGGAGCGATATTCCCCTTAACGAGACGGGACTTGCTCAGGCTGAGGCTACCAAGGAAAAGATTGGCGACATAAAGTTTGACGCCGTATACGCAAGCCCTCTTATAAGAGCGCTTACGACAGCTTCAGTCATAAGCGGTTTGTCCAAGGATGAGATCATAACAGATGAAAGAATAATCGAGGCGGAATTTGGCAAGTACGAAGCCGAGAATTATTTCAAGGTTGGTTTTCCCATGAAGCTCTATTGGATGTTTCCGGAGATATTTCCCGCACCCAAGGGCGTTGAGACCATTAAAAGCATGGTTTCAAGGACAGCGGATTTTCTTAAAGAGCTTGAGACTAAGGATTATGAGAATGTCCTTGTGGTATGCCACGGCGGTATAATCAGACCGCTTCGAGGTTATCTTGAAAACGCCAAGAGTGGAATAATATGGCGCCCAAGACCCGAAAACTGCGAAGTGTTTGTGTACGAGTCTGCGAACGGAAAGCACAGACTTGTTGAAGATATCAAATGATTACCTAGGTGCGCATCCTTATGGGAGCGTTTCTACAGAAGAATAATAATTTATCAAAGTGTCAACGAGACATCACGATAGTATAAAAGAGGTCTGATCAACCATTATAGGTAGATTGGACCTCTTTTGGGGTGGTAAAGAATATTGGGGGTATTCTATCTATATAGACACACGAAAATCCAATATTCCTAACTTTGTTATTAGATTTTTGGTAAAATATGGTAGCGACCGTGTTTTTAATCGCGAAAGCGGTCACAGTACGGCGTCGAGCTTCTTGGCAAGTGCCTCCATAGACATTGCTCCGAGAGCGCTGTCAACAACCTCACCGTTCTTAAAGATAAGGAAACTTGGGATTGACATGATATTGTACTTTCCTGCGAGATTACCCTCTTCGTCGGAATTAACCTTACCAACCTTGATCTTGCCATCATAGGTCTCGGCAAGCTTCTCAACTATCGGCATCATCATCTTGCAAGGGCCGCACCAGTCTGCGTAGAAATCAACGAGTACGGGGGTGTCACTCTTAATAACCTCTTCCTCAAAGTTCTGTTCTGTAAATTTATATTCCATGATAATTACCTCCTATTTGTTTTTCTGTTGAGATTATAATCGCACATTACAATTAGATTGTCAACAATTTAATTGTAATAAATTTCTAAAGTGATATAATGTAAATTATCATAGTATTAGAGCTATTACTGTATCGGGAGAGGATGTAATGATCAATTTATATCATGCAGGTTTCAATATTATAGAGAATCCGGATATTCACTATGGGAGAAAAAACGCTGATTTCGGACAAGGCTTTTATACTACCGACAGCCTTGATTTTGCTCGCAGATGGGCGAGAGAAAAGCCCGGAGCGGACGTCATTATTAACAGCTATAGCCTTGATACAAGCAGCCTTAAGATCAAAGAATTTAAGAGAGATACTGAATGGTTTGAGTATATCTTTGCAAACAGGAGGCAAAAGCCCGATATCTACGCGGAATATGATGTGATAATTGGGCCCATAGCAAATGACACTATCTATGATACTTTAGGAATTATCACAAGTGGTTTTTTGCCTGATGAGGAAGCAATGAAGCTTCTCATGGTGGGGCCCTGTTTTAGGCAGATAGTTCTTAAGAGCGAGAGGGCGGCATCAAATCTTAAGTTCTTATCTTCACAAGTACTTTCCGGCGATGATATCGCAGAAGCCCGCGTAAAATATGCACAAGACAACGAACTCTTCCAGGCAGAATTTGCTACTGCAATGGAAGAGCTGGAAAAAGATATGTAGAGATCAGATGTATGATTTACTTATAATTCAGTATTGATCCCAGCATCTGAATATTATAGTTTTTGCATATTTCTGCTACTTTGGATATATCCTCATATTTGGATTTCTGTATGGTTTCCATAAGAATTATTCCGTCAGAAGATATAGCATTATTAAGTGATTCGGAATCATTTATAATACTTCGGCATATTGTTGATTGGATGCCTTTATCCTTAAGTCTTTGGCTTATTTCCGATTTGCAAGCTTCAACAGTATCATCCAAGTAGGTGGATACAAGACATATTTTTTTTGCAGAGTGAGTATCTGCTACTGCGTTTATCCCGCTAATGATCAACTCTTTGTCAAGATCAGTTTGGTTGATTGATCCAATTACAGGAATCTGAAATGCATATTTCATGTCATCTTCAACCTTGATGGTGGGAGACAGGACATATATAAGACTATAAAAGAAAAATGTTGCAAATACAGCAAATATACATCCCAATAAGCCATATTTTATAATGGGTTTTATTCCACGCTTAATTTCTTCATCTTTTTCAATGCCGTATTTTATATCTGATGCTTCCAATTGTTCTTTAAAATAGTTCTTTTGATTGGCACTTAAATTGGCTGTTACAGCAATCATAGAGTTATTTAAGTCTTTGAGCTGATTATTGACATTGTCCTGATTTGATATTATGTAGCCGGATTTTTCTTTGCTGGCATATGAACTGACTTCAACAATATCATGAGGAATATTTTTCTTAATGAGATCTTCTTTTTGAGCGATCATCTGCATTAGTTCTTTCAAAACGCTGTCACTTTCTTCTTTACTGCGACCATATGCAGTGATAGTCATGATACTATATCCATTTTTACTGATCGAATACAGTTCAGAAATATACTTATCATCAATATCTTTTCCTATTGTTTCTTTTATTGAAGCTATTGAATCGGTTTTTTTCAATTCATTTGAATATAGGGTAATGATATTGTCTGCAATATTTTTTTCTATAGAATTGTTTATGTTTGTAATTGAATTAGATTCTAGGGGGATAGTACTGTTTTTGTCATAGCCGCTTATCAGGTAAGAGCAAGTGCTGGTGGGGGTATTATATCCATCGATTTTCATCAGAAGTGAATTGTTCTTGTAATCAAGTATTTCATTATATCGATTAAAATATGATCTGTAATTCTCGACTGCAGAATTAACCTCGTATATTTCTTTGGCGGTTAAAAGAGATCTTGCTGATTCTTCTTTTGGGGTAGTCATCATATTATTTTTTATAGCTCCGAAAAGACATCCCAGAATACATCCCAAAGCAACTAATGCTATAAGTCTTTTATAATGCTTTAGGATATAAGCCAAAAGATCCCTTAAGTCAATTTCAATGTTATCTCTGTAATTATTCATACACATTCTCCCAATGATATAGCATTTAAAATGATATCAATTTAACAATATCATTTTAAAAGCTGCATAGCAATAAAAATGTAATATTACAAACGATATATATACCCGAATTAAAAGATACAATACTTTTATCAAAGGGGGATGTATGACTGATAATACTAATGAGAGCGCGTTTGCCAATGAATTTGCAATGCGGTTATCTAAACTAAGAGAACAAAAGGGTGTTTCTGCCAGAGATATGAGTCTTTCGTTGGGGCAGAATGCAGGATATATAAATGGCATAGAAAATGGTAAATCATTACCTTCCATGGCCACTTTTTTCTATATATGTGAATATTTGGGCGTGACTCCATGCGAATTTTTTGATTACGATAACAGGAATCCGGCGAAAATGAATTCCATTATGAATTATCTGATCAGACTGGATGAATCAAAATTGGAGCATGTATACGCTATTATAGAAGATATGCAATAATCACATAATTGAATCAAAAAGCTCCGAATGCTCAGTTAATACGGGCAGTCGGAGCTTTAATAGTGCTCATTTTAGATGTGCCTCAGGGCATCACTGTGTCGGAAGTGTCTCAGCTCTTTTGGCAATGTTCTGCTTAAAGTTGATAACGTCATGATCGTATTCTTCATCCATAAGTGTTGAATGGATAAGGAAATCTGCAGTCGCTTTGTTGTTTGCAAAAGGTATATCATAAACCTGAGCGATTCTCATGAGAGCCTTAACATCGGGATCATGAGGGGCTGCAGTCAAAGGATCGGAAAAGAATACTACGAAGTCAATCTTTCCTTCTACGATCTTGGCGCCTATCTGCTGGTCTCCACCAAGAGGTCCTGAATTGTAGCCTCTTACAGGAAGGTCTGTTGCATCTGTTATCATGCGGGCAGTTGTTCCTGTTCCGCACAGAAAATGTTTTTTAAGTGTATGTGCATTGTCTTTGCACCACTGAATGAGCTCTCCCTTTTTGCCATCATGGGCGATGAGAGCGATAGTCTTTTGTCTTGGAATAGTAAGTGTAATAGTCTCTGACATATTGTTTCCTCCTACATGTTCAAAAATACAACAATATAGACGCTGTGTCAAAGAGTTTATGTGCATAAAACGTGCTAATTTTGACCTTTTTGCGCAGAGAGCTTATAATTATAAAACTATGAGTAGAAAAATGAGAAAGAAAACAAAAAGTAGAATAAGACTGTTCTTTAGAACATTGACGATATTTCTGATCATTTCCACAGCCCTTATAGGGTGCTGTCTGATTGTTTATAAGTCTTTGGATGCGGATGACAAGCAGAAGGTAAAGAAACTTGTTTTTAGGATAGAGTCTGAAATGGAAGAGCATTTATCTTCCGGTGAAGAGGGCAAGAATTCCGAAGAGCAAGCATCTGATAATGGCGGGAATGACAGTAATTCAGAAGGAAAAGACTCTCAGAGTGCAGGACATTCAGAGGGTTCTGATTCTGATGGAAAGAATTCCGGGGGCTCAGACAGTGCTAATGGCGGTTCCGGAAATGCCAACGGAAATTCAGGAAACGGAGCAGGGAACGCAGAAGCAAACGGTAAGACAGGAAACGGTGCTGAAGCAGGCGGAACTAATGGAAAGCCGGGCACCGGTAACTCTGATCCAAGAAATTCATCAGGTTCTAATTCTTCTGTGAAGGGAATTTTGAGTAGTGTGAACGACATTAACTTCCATGATGTTGACGGTGCAAGTAAGAACTATTCTTTTACCTATAACGGAAGTGATTTTCAGGCGGTGTATACTACAGATAACTGGAAGGTAAAGGATTCATATCTTATCACCAATAATGATGATATTACTATCATCTGTGAGGCACTTATCGGGGCGCATCCTGTTCACGGAAAAGACATGGTATCTTACAGGACTAAAGAGGATATGGCCTATGAGTGGCAGCAGCATAATCTTGCTTATACTTTCTTGCCTGAAGGTAACAGGTGGAAGAATAAGGCTAAGGATGTAGACCTTAATCCCGAGGACCAGGGACTTTCATTTGATGAGATTTACGAAAGACAGTCAGGTAAGAAGCTTAATCTTGAGGAGATACTTAAGCACATAGGATAAGCTTTGAACGGCTTTAGTATTAGAATAGTGTGATTATGAGCGGACGTAGCGATTTTGGTACGTCCGTTTTTTTGGTTTGCGCGCCATGGGCGCGCTCTAACGGGTGGAAGTCCCGAACACGCCCAGATAGTGGGAAGTGTATAGCTGAACAGCGAGGGTGTCCGTCGTGAGGTGGAATCTGAAGGAAGCTGTAAGCAAATCTCTGGTCCGACGGACAGAAATCACATATGAGGCTAGGCTACGAGAGATAAGTTGGCCAAAAGCAATGAAGTCTAATAACTATCACCTTTGTAGTAGCAGAGTAAATGTGGCGGATATATGGAGAGAAAGAGCGCGCACCTTAAGCGTGGAGGTCTCACAGAGGTTTCATTAGCCTAGTAACAACGAACTGTGAGAAGTCAGCCGAACCCATAGTAGCGAAGAAGTCTCTGTAATGGAGATGGAGTGAAGGG
>JAEEXE010000001.1 GCA_016291375.1 Butyrivibrio sp. | reverse complement strand
CCGGAACAGTGGGCATGTGCGCTGCTATCAGCGCTTACAAAGAAGCTAAGCTTACTAAAAGCGAAGCGTTTGCTTATGCTGTATGCAGTTACATATACTGTATTGATGTGTTCGCCGCAGTTATCTACTGTTCAAAGATAAAAAAGGCAACACAGTAAACGCCTTCAAGAAAATATTTCCTTTGATTTAAGAAGAGGGCTTTTTATATAATCAATTACTAAAATCTTTTGCTTTTATGGTATAATACGGACTATGAATAATAAGTTTAGAACGCTACAAACATACGTGTTATGGCTAATTGACATGATATGTATAATTGTATCTTTCATGTTGGCTTCATTGATAAGATACGCTGAGAAAAATGATTATGGAGATAAGACATTGCACTATTTGGTGTGTGTGGTCTTTCTCCTATTTTGTGTTGTGTATAATTATTTTGCAGATTGGAATAGGGATTATTGCGTAAGGGGGTATGCGCGAGAGTTTATAAGCGTTGTGAGATTTATCGCTGTTATGATCGTGGCATCTGTAGTTGTAATATACCTTATTCAGTGGATTAATATACTTTCTAGATTGTTTGTTTTCTGGTTCGTGGTAATAGATGTTTTCATGACTTATTTTGCCCGGATTTTATTCAAATTCTTTTTCAGAAAGACTATATCCAGTGATAGTAATGCTATAAGAGTAGTTGTTGTTGCTGAGAAGGACTTAATGGAGAGCACCATCAAAAAATTATCGTCTAATGCAGAATTTTTGGGGTATAGGATAGTGAGGGCATATGCCACATCAGTAGATGACAAGGCTGATAATTCTAACAACGAGAATAATGCTGAAGTAAAAAAGGATTCTGATGATTGGTATATAGATGGAGTTCACATTCATCAAGGAATTGATAATATCACTTCAAGACTTCTTACCGCCCCGTTTGACGAGGTGTTTATAAATACC
Source organism: Butyrivibrio sp. (assembly GCA_016291375.1). Taxonomy (GTDB): domain Bacteria; phylum Bacillota; class Clostridia; order Lachnospirales; family Lachnospiraceae; genus Butyrivibrio. Next base: position 154,595 of record JAEEXE010000001.1, on the reverse strand, counting down.
CCCAATATTCCACAGAAAAATATAAAAGATATAATTCTTGGATTTGAAGAAATGGGAATAACAACCCATTACAATCTTGAACTTCCGGGAATGGGAAAGGCAAGAACTTCTTTTGAGGATTTTATGGACTATTCTGTTATAACTTATTCTATGAACAGAACAAGTTATAAACGCTTATTTATAAAGAGATTGTTTGATATTTTTGCAGGGATTGTGGGACTTTTGCTTACAGGTGTTGTTACGTTGTTCCTAGCACCTGCAATTAAGCTGGATTCTCCGGGACCTGTGTTCTTCTCGCAGACTAGAGTTGGAAAGAATGGAAGACGTTTCAAAATCTATAAATTTAGATCCATGTACATTGATGCTGAAGAACGTAAAAAGGAGCTTGAGTCTCAGAATCAGATGAAGGGGCTTATGTTCAAAATGGAGAATGATCCGCGCATTACCAAGGTCGGTGCATTTATAAGGAAGACCAGTCTTGATGAGCTACCTCAGTTCCTAAATATATTGAAGGGTGACATGAGTCTTGTAGGAACCAGACCGCCTACAGTTGAGGAGTTTAGGAAATACAATGGATATTACAGAAGGAGACTTTCAATGACTCCGGGGCTTACAGGGCTTTGGCAGATTAGTGGTAGAAGTGATATTGAAGACTTTGATGATGTAGTTAAGCTTGATCTTAAATATATTGACAACTGGAGCCTTACAGAGGACTTTATGATAATTGCCAAAACCTTTTACGTGGTGCTTTTTGGCAAAGGAGCTAAATGATTTTCTCGCGAAGACTAGGATTATTATAGAAAGAAACAGGTTTATTCATTGCTTACTAAGAATATAGATTTAAAGGGTAAAAGAATAATCGTAACAGGTGCCGCCGGATTTATAGGCGCCAACCTTGTGACTGCGCTTCTTGAAAGCTATGCAGATATCAGTATTGTCGGAATTGACAATATGAATGACTATTATGATGTGGGTATCAAGAAAGACAGGCTTAAGAAGATAGACAGCATCTGTGGCGGCGATGAGAGCAGATTCAAGCTGATCGTAGGAAACATCGCTGATAAAGAGCTTATAAATAAAGTGTTTGACAGCTTTAAGCCTGAAGTTGTAGTGAATCTTGCAGCACAGGCAGGAGTTAGATATTCAATTGAGAATCCCGATGCTTATATAGAGTCCAACATCATTGGATTCTACAATATACTTGAAGCCTGTAGACATTCATATGACAAAAAGGATGCTGATTACAGCGGAGTTCTTCATCTCATATACGCATCAAGCTCAAGTGTATACGGCAGCAATAAGAAGATTCCTTACAGCGTAGAGGATCAGGTTGACAATCCGGTTTCTCTATATGCGGCAACCAAGAAATCCAACGAACTACTGGCACATTCATATTCCAAATTATACGGGATTCCATCAACGGGCCTTAGATTCTTTACTGTATACGGACCGGCAGGCAGACCGGATATGGCATATTTTGGATTTACCAATAAGCTGGTTGGCGGCGAGACGATCAAAATCTTTAATTATGGCAATTGCAAAAGAGATTTCACTTATGTTGATGATATCGTCAAAGGCATCATAAATGTCATGCAGAAATCTCCTGATGAAAATGAGAACGGAGTTAAGTACAAGGTCTACAACATAGGTAATAACGATCCTGTGAACCTTCTTGATTTTGTTGATATACTACAGCAAGAACTTATATCCGCGGAAGTTCTTCCTAAGGATTATGATTTTGATTCCCACAAGGAACTTGTCCCCATGCAGCCGGGAGATGTGGAGGTAACTTATGCAGATGTTACCGCTCTGGAGCAGGACTTTGGTTTCAAGCCTTCAACCACACTTACAGAAGGCCTTAGAAGTTTTGCAAAGTGGTACAAGGAATATTACGGTTAAGAGGTTAGGACAACGATATGCTTGATTACAAGTTGCCTGTATTAAAAAAGAATATATCCCTTAAGACGCTCAGTATCGTGATGATATGCATATATGTGATAAGTCTTATCCCGATGCTGGCATTGGGTTTTTATGATTTTCCTTCAGCGGATGATTTTTCTATGGCCCTTCAGCCCCATCAGTATTTTGTGGCTACAGGAAATTTTTTCGGGACAATTATTGCTGCTGTTAAAAAGGCATATTGGATATACATGAATTATGAGGGCTATTATTTTTCTGCTTTTCTTACGTGTTTATGTCCTGCTGTGTTCAGTGAGCAGTGTTACTACTTTGTTCCGCTCATCATTCTTTCAATGCTGACCTTTGGTGTTTGTTATTTTTTCAATGCACTGTTTGTGAGAGCGCTTAAGCTGGACAAACATCTTACAAATGTTGTCTCTATGACTACTCTTATTGTTATGGTCCATTTTCTTAAGAGTGCAGGGGCGAGAAATCAAGGTTTTTATTGGTGGAGCGGAGCTGTAAACTATGTGTTTACTTTCGCTTTGGCATTCTTTTGGCTTGGACTTATCATTAGGATTATTTATGATGAGGATAAAAAAGGATGCATGAGGAAATTGATCTGGGCTTGTATCTGGGCGTTCCCTATGGGCGGAGTTAATTATCTGACAGCCCTTCAGCTTGCGATAATTTCTTTTCTTGTTATTTTTATCAGTGTGATGAATAAGTTTTCCAAGATCAAAGTGGAAGGTCTTGGTGAAGTAGGCAAGAAGTACATGAAGCTTATATGGATTCCTGCTGTGATCAATTTAGTAGGCTTTATGTTTAATGTTACAGCACCCGGTATAGCTATCAGAAGTGCTGATACCACATCAAACACACCTATAAAGGCTGTGCTGTTATCGTTATATGCGCCTTTTAATGTTATAATGGACGAGATGGCTAGATGGGAGACAGTTGCGATTTTGGTAATGCTCATTCCTGTATTCTGGAAACTGGCAGCAGACCTTAAACACAAACTGCGTCACCCCTTTGTCTTTACAGTGTTTGCATACGGAATGGTGGCATCCAATATGACGCCGCCTTATTATGCTGTTTCAAACTTCTCAGAGGGAAGGCTTGAAGTACTTGCCTGGATGGAGTTTGTATTTTTTGCGGTGATGACAGTGTTCTATCTCACTGCCTGGGTCAGAAATCTTGTTGAGGAGAAAGGAGCTTCTTTTTCCAATGATTCATCAAAGTTTTCTGCTGAGAGTTCCGCAGTGATACTTACTTGTATGCTTATCCTCGTGTTTGGCTCAGCAATGTGTGCTAAGGCCAATCCGCATTATTATTCCGCAACATCAGCTTTGTACGATATCGTATCGGGAAAAGCTGCAACATACAAAGAAGAGAGCCTTGAAAGACTCAGTATTCTTAAGGATGAGACTGTTAAGACCGCTAATCTTAAAGAGTATACAGATGTGCCAAAGATGCTTTTCTATAAAGATATATCAACCCCGGAGTTTGATGATTACTGGATAAATGGTTCTATGGCCAATTATTATGAGAAGGAAGAAGTTATTCTTGAGAGGATAAAGAAATGAAAAGTGATTTCGATGAGAACTACAAGGTTCTCGAATTTAAGGAATTTGGTGATGAGAAGGGAAACCTTGTCGTTGCGGAAGGATCCGGATTTGATATACCTTTTGACATCAGAAGAGTATTTTATATTTACGGCTCAGACAGCGATATCAGAAGAGGACTTCATGCCAACAGATATACCAAATTTGTGCTTATAAATGTAAGTGGCAGCAGTAAGGTCCTTATAGATGATGGCAAGAAGAAGGAGATAGTTGTTCTTGATAAGCCCAGAATGGGACTGTATCTCGGACCTATGGTATGGAAGGAGATGTATGATTTTTCTCCCGATTCGGTTCTTTTGTGCCTTGCAAGCGAACATTACATCGAGTCAGAGTACATAAGAGACTATGATGAATTCGTCAAAGAAGTCAGAGAAAATAAAGAATAAGTAGGATACAGATTATGAGTAAGATTTCCATCGTGATTCCGGTTTATTACAACTCGGATACACTTGAATTGTTATATGAAGATATGAAGGAAAAAATCCTGGGCAAGATAGGCGACTATGAGATAGTCTTTGTTGACGACGGTTCAGGTGATAATTCCTGGGAGATTATCAACAAGATCGCAGCAAAGGATAAGAACGTTGTTGCAACCAAGCTTTCAAGAAACTTTGGTGAGCATGCTGCGCTCCTTGCGGGACTTTCCGTATGTACAGGTGACTGTGCTGTCACCAAGCAGGCAGACCTTCAGGAAGATTCAACACTTATCCTTGATATGTACGAGAGCTGGAAGAGAGGCAACAAGGTTGTCCTTGCTATCAGAGGAGCAAGAGATGAGAATCCTATCAAGAAGTTTTTTGCAGGCTGCTATTACTGGCTTGTCAGAAAGACTATCAACAAGGATATGCCTCAGGGTGGATGCGATTGCTATCTTGTAGACAGAAAAGCAATTGAAGTTCTCAAACTTATGGATGAAAAGAACTCATCTCTTACACTTCAGGTTATGTGGGTTGGATTTAAGACAGAGAAGATCTATTTCCACAGAAAGGACAGAGAAGTTGGAGAATCTCGCTGGACTTTGGGTAAGAAGATTAAGCTTGTTGTGGATTCGATGATGAGCTTTTCATATTTTCCTATCAGATGCATGGCAACACTGGGATTTTTCTTTGCGCTATGTTCTCTTATCGGTATCATCATGGTTATAAGAGAAAAAGTTATGATTGGAACACCTATACTTGGATATGCCTCTCTTATGGCAGTAGTACTCTTTGGTTTTGGAGCTATGTTTATCATGTTGTCTGTTCTTGGAGAGTATATCTGGAGAGCCCTTGAGGAATCAAGGAAACGTCCACCGTTCATAATCGATGAGATTCGCCGCTCAGGTGATGTTCAAGAAAAGAATAATTAAGGGAAGATAATTATGGAAAAGATTATGCAAGGCCGCATGGACCGCGGATTTCAGAGATATCAGGAAGAATATGAGAAGAAGGCGCTTGAGGTATTGCGTTCAGGTTGGTACATTCTCGGAAAAGAAGTAGAGAATTTTGAAGAAGAGTTTGCTTCATACGTTGGAACAAAGTATTCCGTGGGAGTGGCAAACGGACTTGATGCACTTTGGCTTGCTTTCAGAGTGCTGGGAATAGGTAAGGGCGATGAGGTTATCGTTCAGGGCAACACATATATTGCCAGTGTAATGGGAATAACCATTAACGATGCCACACCTGTATTTGTTGAGCCCAATGAGTATTATCAGATAGATGCTGACAAGATAGAGGAGAAGATCACAGATAAGACCAAGGCAATCCTGGTTGTACATCTCTACGGTCAGGCTGCAGATATGGATAAGATCACTGCTATCTGCAAGAAACATAATCTTAGGCTTGTTGAAGACTGTGCACAGTCTCACGGAGCTTGCTACAATGGCAAGATGACAGGAAGCTTTGGAGATATAGGATGCTTTTCATTCTATCCATCCAAGAATATGGGTGCCTTCGGTGATGCCGGAGCGATCACCACAGATGATCCCGAACTTGCAAGACTGGTTAAGATCTATCGCAATTATGGAAGTGAGAAGCGCTATTACAACATGGTGGTAGGTGCAAACTCAAGACTTGATGAGTTACAGGCAGGACTTCTTAGAGTTAAGCTTACTCACATGGATGATATAACCAAAGAAAGAGAGCAGCTTGCAGCTGTTTATGATGCGGGGATTAATAATCCCAAGGTTATCAAACCTACAGTAGCTCCCGGCGCAACATGTGTATGGCATCAGTATGTACTTAGATTAAAAACAGATGATGGTGCTGATAAGGCTGCTGAGAGGGACAGATTTAAGAATTATCTTGAGGAAAACGGTATCATGACTATCATTCATTATCCGATTCCTCCACATCTGGCACAGGCATATGAATATCTTGGAATGTCAGAAGGAAGTCTTCCGATCACAGAGGAATATGCCAAGGAAGTTATTTCTCTTCCAATCTACACCGGCATGACAAGACAGGAACAGGACCGCGTTATAGAGTGTATTAACTCTTTTAAGTAATATGCGTGATAGCAGGCGGTTATAATAATCAGATATATTAGGAAATAGGTACAGATAATGAATATAGTTTTACTTTCAGGCGGAAGTGGAAAAAGGCTTTGGCCTTTGTCTAATGACGTCAGATCCAAACAATTTATAAAGATGTTTCATCCGGATGATCCGGAAACAAAAGACGAACTTGAATCAATGGTTCAGCGTGTTTATCGCCAGATAAAGGCGGTTGATAAGGATGCAACAATTACAATAGCTACCAGCAAAACTCAGGTTTCTGCAATACACAACCAGCTTGGAGACAAGGTCTCTGTTTGTGTAGAACCCATGAGAAGGGATACATTTCCGGCGATTGCGCTTGCTGCAGCATACCTTAGTGATGAACTTCATGTAAGCGCAGATGAACCTGTTATTATCTGCCCTGTTGATCCTTACGTAGAGCTTGGGTATTTTGAGTGCTTTAAGGAACTTAGTAAGATGGTTAATTCCGGAGAGTACAATCTCAATCTTATGGGAGTTGTACCTACTTATCCAAGTGAAAAGTATGGATATATTCAGCCAGAAACCTCGGACAAGATCAGCAGAGTATCAGCTTTTAAAGAAAAACCAGACGCCGAGACAGCTCAGAAATACATAGAAGAAGGCGCGCTTTGGAACTGTGGAGTATTTGCTTTCAAGCTTTCCTATATTTTGAACAGAGCACACGAACTTATAGATTTCAAGGATTACAAAGATCTTTATGAGCATTACGGTGATTGCAAGAAGATAAGCTTTGATTATGCAGTCGGAGAAAATGAGAAATCTATCGGCGTTGTGAGATATTCCGGAGAATGGAAGGATATCGGATCCTGGAATACATTTGCCGAAGAGATGCATGAGAAGAGCATCGGTAAGGTAGATATGGATGATACCTGCCTTCACAGTAATGTAGTCAACGAACTTAATATTCCCATAATTGCTATGGGGCTTAAAGATATGATCGTGGCAGCATCCAATGATGGTATATTGGTTGCAGATAAGTCACAGTCAAGTTATATCAAGCCTTATGTTGAGAAGCTCACCCAGCATATCAGATATGCTGAGAAATCCTGGGGCAGCTTTACAGTTACGGATGTTCAGGAAGGAGCCCTTGTTATCAGAGTTGAGCTCTTACCCGGGCACAGACTTCATTACCACAGCCATGAGCACAGGGATGAAGTGTGGACCGTTATGCTTGGAGAAGGAACAGCTATCGTCGATGGAGTTAAGTCTAAGATCAAACCCGGTGACGTTATAACATTGAAAGCTGGTCAGAAGCATACTGTAATTGCTGATACAAGACTTGTTCTCAATGAAGTTCAGGTTGGTAAGGACATAAGCGTCGAAGACAAGATTAAATACGATTTCCCCGAATAATGTCGTATATATACGGCGTTGGATGGGAGGCATATGAAGAATAAGATAGTAAATAAATATCGGTTTGAAATAGTGCTTGGGCTATTGATAATTGCAGCGTTCGTCATAAGACTTATGCTTGCTCCAAATACAGAACTCTCACCTGACTATGATTCCTATTACAGAGAGTGGGTAGAGTTCTACAGAGATAACGGTATTGTAAACGGTCTTGCCAATGCACCCGGTGATTATTATGTACCTTTCAATGTGATATATGCTCTTTGCTCACTGCTTCCGGTTAAGCCATGGGTTCCTCTTTCAATGATACCCTTTGTGTGTGAGCTGATCTCAGCTTTTTTTATCTATAAGATTTTCTTTTTGCTTACAAACAAAAAGAAGGCAAGTGCTTTAGTGGGGGCAATGACCTTGTTCCTGCCCTTTGTGGTTTTTAATGGCGCACTTTGGAAACAGGTTGACGCTGTTTATACGTGTTTTTTGATGATATCTTTGTATGAACTTTTAAGGCAGAGATACAGAGCAGCATTTATCTGGTATGCGGTATCTTTTGCTTTTAAGCTTCAGAGTATTATCTTTTTCCCGCTACTTGTGATACTGTTCCTTACAGGCGCAGTTCGTGTAAGTGATGAGAGCAGAAAACCTTCTGTAGGAAAAAGAGCTATCGGAATACTTGAATTCTTTTGGATTCCGGTAGTGTATCTTATAGCCGGACTTCCTGAGGTTATTGCAGGTCATGGGCTTAGGGCAACGTATTTTGCATATCTTGGTCAGACCGGAGAACTTCAATCAGAAGGTTATGGTATGGTCTCTTATTTTCCCAATATTTACAACTGGGGACTTGATCCTTACGATGAGATCCTGACTATACCGGCTCTGATCACTTTGTTTGTGGTGTTGGCAATTCTGGCTTTGTTTTGTTATAAGAGAAAAGAAAGGCTTGATAGGAATGCCGTTGTTTATCTTGCCATTTTCCTTGCATGGACATGTCTTATGATCCTTCCGGGAATGCATGAGAGATATGATTACGCCATGCTTATACTTCTCACGCCTTATGCCATAATGTGCAGGAAGAAACTTATCATTCCTGCTATAGTTGCCAATCTGTGTTCGGTTGCAACTTATACCATAACTCTTTTCCATATAGATATTATTGATATGAAGATTGTATCGATATTCTATGTGGCGGCGTACATTTTTACGGTTTATGATTTTGTAGGATTTCTAAACGGAGGTAGTTCCAAAGGTGAAGCTTAAGAATGCCTTTTACAGGACAATTCTGTTTTGTCTTTCGATAGGCGCGGCGCTGGTCCTTGGCTGCAGTATACTGACTACCATTCACTATGATGTGGATGGAGAGCTGCAGGTTGACTGGCCTCATTACCGAAAAGAGAATATCCCGCTTCTTTTACTGAGCCTGGCAGTTGTTCTGCTGATCTTTTTGCTCCTCAAAAAGAAGAATGTGTTTAAGGAATACAAAAAGCTGGCGATTGCCTCCATTGGAGTTATTACTGCGTATTGTCTTATGCTCATATTGTTCATAAAGCCTTTACCGGTGAATGATTCCAAGACTCTTGATGATATTATCCAGAGCTTTGTAAGAGGGGATTACAGTTCTCTTACTACAAAGGGAGAGTATCTTTACATCTGGCCTTTTCAGCTTGGTTATGTGCTTTTTGGTGAATGGGTAACTAATATTTTCGGAGCCGGCAATTATCTTGCGTGGGATCTTTTGCAGCTTGTATCCATAATCATCACGGTTTGGCTTATATACAAGATTACGTGGGAGTGTTTTGAAGATGCAGAAATATGTGGAATGGTCGCATTGCTCTCCACAGGTGCTCTGTTTTTCTATAACTATGTAACTTATATTTACGGCGATATATTGAGCATGGCGCCGCAGACTGCAGCGCTGTACATGATGATACTCTTTATAAAAAGAAATAAGATAAGCTATGGCTTTTGGTCCGGAGTATTCATTTCTTTTGCGATAATGCTTAAGACCAATTGCGAGATAGCACTTATTGCGCTGATCATGATGCTGTTTATAGGCGGTTCCAAGAAAGCTGTTCGCTCCAAAATAGTAATTGCGGTATTTATGCTCCTTGCGGTTTTTGTGGTAAAAGAGGGTGTGAATACCCACTACTGTAAGGTTACGGGACTTGCCGAGATTCCAAAGGGGAGTCCTTCTGTATCACATATAGCCATGGGACTTCAGGAGAGTGATCTTGAGGATGGATGGTACAACGGATACAATTATCATGTTTTTTCAGAAAATGACTATGATACGGATAAGACCAAGACTGCTGCTATAGAGAATATCAAGGGTACGCTTACTGATTTTGCCAAAAGACCACTTCACGGCGGAAAGTTCTTTGTAAGGAAATATCTTACTCAGTGGGCGGATTCTGTTTGTATCTCTACTCATAACCTTGATCTTGTCAGCAGACATGTGCAGGAACCAACAGCGCTCGGAACAAGTCTGGTATATGGAAATGGTTCTGAAATTATAAAGTGGATAATGAACGTCTTTATGACTTTGTGTTATCTTGGCGTTTTGATATATCTTTTTACTACACTTAAAAAGAAAAAAGTAACTGATTCAGAGATGCTTATGCTTATCCTGATCTTTGGGGGTATAGTATTTCATGAGTTCTGGGAAGGGTCTTCCCGTTATGCCATGAGATACTACATTTATTATTTGCCGTTTGCAGCGTGCGGATTGAAGGTGCTTAGTGAACGTATTTTCTTATATAAACTTAAATAAATATGACAGACCGGATGAAAAGAATGACAGCTTTGCGGCATGTCTTGTGGCTTTTCTGACTGCCCTTGCGGTAATAACCATATGTTCAAAATCATCATTTTTGTACAGGTTTAATCTTTGGGATGATGCCAATAGCTATTTTACAATGGGAAAGTGCATGTTCAGGGGATTTGTGCCCTATAGAGATCTTTTTGATCAGAAGGGAATCCTACTGTATACCATTTACGGGCTGGCATCCCTTATTTCTCCGACAACCTTCCTGGGAGTGTATATCATGGAGGTTATTGCGGCGACTTTTGTCTGCGTTGGGATACTCCGCATTATTCAGCTCTTTTTAAGATCTGAAGTGGTTCCGTTTTTCATGATGCCTTTTACAGCGATCAGTATATACACCGCAAGATGCTTTTTTTGGGGCGGAAGTGCGGAGGAGTTTCTTTTCCCGTTTATAATATGGGGAATGTATTTTTCACTGAGACATTTCAGAAATACCTTTCCGGATACGATGCCTTACAGAACAGTACTTGTAGGCGGAATTTTAGCCGGATGCGTCTATCACATTAAATTCAACTCCCTTGGATTTTTCTTTGCATGGATGGCAATGGTGTTCTTTGGAGATATTATTGGAAGCGGGATTGCAGCGATCAAGCAGGCTATTATAAGCTGCTTTGTTTTCCTGAGCGGGATGGCGGTTACATTTATACCGGGATTAATATATTTTGGGATCAACTCTGCCATCGATGACTGGTTCTATGTATATTTTTATAAAAATGTCTTTGAGTACTCAAAGAGCATGTCTATCGGTGAGAGATTATACAAGATATACGATATAATGACGGATCATTTTTATGATAATAAGTTTGTTTATTTGACTATTTTGGCAGGTGCGTTATACTTTACGGTGGCGCTTATCTCATCTCTTGTAAAAGAGGATAAGTACAGACTGATAAAAAGAGATATCGTGCTGCTTCCGCTTAAGACAATAGAGTACGTCAATATAGCGATGCTCTTTATATTCCTGATCCTTGTGATATTCATTGGAGGAGTCAGCATAACATACTACCCCTTCCCTATCAACGGATTTGCAGTGTTCTGCTCTATTGGAGTGGGATATGTGATAGAGGGAGTTTACAAGTATTTTACCAGAGAGGAGTTTGGCTCTCTGACAAGTATGTTTGGATTTGTTTCGGTGTTCCTGGCACTTCTTATTACAGGAGTGGCATCGTACTTTATTTCACCGAATGTTCCGTCAATGAAGCTTACCGAAGATGATATCTGGCTCTTTAAGTTCAGGGATTATGTCTTGGAAAGCGGGATTGAGAATCCGGGTATTCTCAATGAGAATGGCTTTGATGCAGGATTGTACACTGTGACCAATACGGTGCCGATATGCTACTACTACCAGACTCAGACTCTCAATATGGATGAGGTTCTGGAAGTTCAAAAGAGCTGTTCAAGAAACGGACAGGCTGATTTTGTCCTTTCCGTGAATGTTATTCCCGATGCAATAGATGATTACGAGCTTGTGCTTCAGGAAGATTTTGTGACGCACGATTCTAACGCAACTTATTTGCTATATCAGAAAAAGAGTTCAGAATAAAAGGAGATTTTTTTATATGCCTATCAGAGTCAACAGTTTTATGGGTAAATTTGGCTGGTTTGCGAGAAAGCATTTCCCGATGCTTGCAAGTAACGCATACCTTAAGCTTCAGTTCTTTACAAGAAGCAAATCACAGAAGGCTTACTGTGATTATTTCTTAAATGCAGAAGAGGTTCCGATGCCTAATGTTGTCAACATCGAGACCATCAACAGATGTAATTCAACCTGTGCGTTCTGTACCGCCAACGTTCATGCGGAGTGCAGACCTCTTGCCAAGATTGATGACGATTTATATAAGAGCATTATCGATCAGCTTGCTGATTGGGGATACAAGGGACACCTTACATTGTATGGCAACAATGAGCCCCTTCTTGATACCAAGATAGTTGAGAGACACAAATATGCCAGGGAGAAGCTTCCTGACAGCTTTATTTTCATGTCTACCAACGGACTTATCCTTACTATAGATAAGGTTAAAGAGGTTGCTCCATACATCAATCAGCTCATTATTAACAACTATTCAATGGAGATGAAACTCCATAAGAATATTCAGAAGCTTTACGATTATGTAAAAGCTAATCCGGAGGAGTTCAAAGACCTTGATATCCAGATTCAGATGAGATATCTTGAGGAAGTTCTTACAAACAGAGCAGGAAGTGCTCCCAATAAGAAAGCTACAGAGAAGGTTATTAAGGAGACATGCCTTCTTCCTTTCACTGATATGTGGATCATGCCCAACGGTAAGATGGGACTTTGCTGTTGTGACAACTTTGAGACAACAGACTTTGGCGATCTTACAAAAGTCAGCCTCAAGGAAGCATGGGGCAATCCTAAGTTCCAGGCGGTTAGAAAGAAGATTGCTGAGGGAAGACAGAATTATCCTTTCTGTAAGCACTGCGATTTCATTGATGCAGGTTTCCGTATGCAGCTCGTTAATGCAATTCTTCGCGGGGATCAGGAAGCAGCCAATAAGCTTGGCGGTCACGAGCGTATGAAGATTGGAAGTAAGAATAATTCTGATGACAAGATAAAGTGATGATCACTTTTATGAGGTTTTACTTTTGATGGCGGGAATAAAAAGACATTTTTCAATGATAATAGTGGCTTTGTTTGTTGTGGCTGTTGCTGTTTTCTATAGCGTTATAGGAACCAACAGCTATATCGCCGTCCATGATAATCTCGATCTTTTTGTTGCTCAGTTTGCAATGCTCAAAAATACAAACACGTTTTTTTCTCACGCGGTATCTGCACCATTTCTTGGAGGTGTTTCAAGGGATGTGCTTCCGAGTGAGTTTTCTTTATATACACTTCTGTATGTTTTGTTTTCGCCCTTTACAGCTTATGTTATCGGTTATGTTTTGAAGGTCATTATTGCTGTTTTTTCCATGAGACTTCTTATCCTGGATTTTCTTAAAGACTATCGTGAAAACAGGGGACAAGATGATGGCGTAACAGGAATTGCAGATGCTGGGAACATTGCAACTCTTTCAGGACTTTTGTACGGAGTTCTCAATGTCTTTCCTGCATTCGGAATATCTTTTGCTTCAATTCCGCTAATAGTATTTCTGTTAAGAAAGATTTATATGTCCCACGAAACAGGGCGTATCGCGATTTATCTTTTGCTTGTTTTGTTATATCCATTTGTATCTTATTTTTCCTATTTTGGATTCTTTATTATCGGCTATCTCCTTGTTGCCATAATCTGGCTATGGATCAGGGATAGAAAGATTCCGGTCGGCCTTGTGGCGTCATTGCTTGTTCTTACAATAGGGTACGTGATCATGGAGTACAGACTTTTTGATATGATGCTGTTCTCAGATACCGTAACAATCAGAGAAACTATGGATCCGGGATTTATGCCGGGCAAAGATATATTTCCACTTATGGCAGACGGATTTATAAACGGAATGATGCATGCGGAGGATGTTCATAAATTCTTTGTGATGCCTGTGTGCGTGATATATTTCTTTTGGCTGAATATCAGATATATTATCAGGAAAAATGTTCACGGTATATTTACAGATGTCTTTAATCTGGGCGCGCTGATGCTCGTGCTTAATGCTGTTGTATACGGGCTTTATTACTATGAACCTGTGAACAGATTCCTTAGCACTATCGTGCCCATGCTAAAAGGATTTCAGTATAACAGAACTATATTTTTTAATCCTTTTATATGGTGCGTGATGTTTTTCATTGTATTGTATAGGATAAAGGCTCCGGTAATCCTTAAATACGCAGCGGTATTTTTGGCTATAGCTGTAGTGCTCCTTAGCCCTGTCAGATACAACGATCTGTACAACACGGCATATCTTACCGCAAGGTCTGAGATCTTCGGAAATGAAAATGACGCTCTTAATTTCAGAGAGTTCTATTCTGAGGAGCTTTTTGATGAGATCAAAAAAGAGATAGATTACAAGGAGGGAGAGTGGAGCGTAGCTTACGGTATGCATCCAGCCATCCTTGAATACAGCGGAATATATACCTTAGACGGATATCTTGGATTTTATCCTCAGAGCTATAAGGAGAGTTTCCGCAAGGTTATAGCTCCTGCTCTTGAGAGAAAAGAGAATTCTAAGATGTATTACGATACCTGGGGTGCCAGGTGCTATATGTATTCGGGAACAGATGATTCTATTGTTATGGCGACCAGAAGCATGACAGGAGTTACTGATGATACTCTGTACGCAGATACCACGGCGCTAAGAGAATTGGGATGTAAATATATCTTTTCAAGGATAGATATCTCAAATGCAGATGAACTGGGAATAAATTCAGTTGGTGAATACAGCGGATACGGATCGCCTTATAGGATTTATGTGTATTCATTAAATTGATGCAGTTTAGTGATAAGAAATATGCGCCGCTTCCGTTTCATATGTTTTGGAAGCGGCGTGTTTTGTACAATTTGTAAATATATGGTATACTTTAGACGCTTATACTAGGATAAGGAGGAAATTATAATGAATAAAAAACTGGTTTTAGCATTGACATGTGTAGCTGTGATCTCATTAGCAGGCTGCGGTGCCAAGAAGAATAATACAGACGCGGAAGCGAATAAGGAAGCATCTACAATTGTTGTGGATGACGCTGCCAATAAGGCAAGTTCTGAGGAGAGCGTAGAGGTTAAGGCTCCTGAGGAAGCGAAAGAACTTTCTGTGCCTATTGTTAAGGGCGGTATGGATCGTGAAGGCGAGGATGCCATTGAGGTAGTTTTTGAGTGGATTCCGGTTGAAGGCGCTGACGGATACGAGGTAGATATTCAGAGTAAGGCTGAAAATGATACGGAATATACTCCTTATGAGCCCGGCTATACAGAACTTGAGAAAGATGGAGATTACTTTATCACCACTGACACTAAGTTTGTAGCATCTGCTCAGGATGATTTCGATTTCCAGATTAAGGTAAGAGCTTTCAGAGCAGAGGACGAAGATAAGACTTTCAGCGACTGGAGTAAGGTTGCTTATGGTCAGACTTATGATAAGTAAAACCAACAAAACTAACGTGATTCATAATTGGAAGGAAAGAGAAATTGAAAAGAAGATTATTTATATTGCTTACATGTCTGGCAGTGGGAATATTGCCGGGCTGTAGTTCAAGTGTCAATATTGACGATCAGGAATATGAAATAGAGGATATAGCTTCTACAGCGGAGTCATCGGAAGAACCTAATGAGGCAACTGAGCTTGAGACCGAGGATGAAGATAAAGAGTCTGAAGAGTCAGAAGAAGCTTCAGAGGAAATATCCAATGCTGATGAAGCTGCTTCCAAGCCTAGCACAAAGTCAACCGATACAACGCTTTCTGAGCCTGCGAAGGTAGCTGATACCACTGCTTCTAAGCCTGCTCAGAATGTAAATAATACAGCTGTAAAGACTGAAACAGAGGCCCCCGGAGAACTTCTTCCCACGCCTAAGGTGAACGCCGGAGTATTACATGTGGGTGAGGGTGCCATGGAGGTAGAATTTACCTGGGCTCCTGTAGAGGGCGCCGAAGGTTATGAGGTCTTAGGCGAAGATAAATTCTATAAAGACAGTGAAACAAGCTATAAGCCTTATAAGGTGTATGGTCAGACTACAGACTATTACAATACCGTTGAGACTAAGTATGTCGCAAGCTCTCAGGATTATTTTGATTTTAGAGTACAGGTAAGAGCTTATAAAGGCGAAGGTGCAAACAGGCGCTACAGCAAGTGGAGTGATTTTGCATATGGCAATACACAGGGAAACAGACCGGCAGCTCCCAAGGTTGTAGCAGGTACATCACATCAGGTAGATGATCACCATGAGGTGGAATTTACATGGCAGCCTGTTGAAGGAGCTAAAGAATACAGAGTTACTGTATGGTCCAAGACGCCTGAAGAGACTGAATACAAGCCTTATAAAACCGAAAAAACAACCGATACTAAGTATGTTTGCGGTGCTCAGGACTATTTTGATTATAGAGTTGGTGTAGAAGCACTCGGAGAACAGGTTATTGACGGAGCAGTTTATCCTGCTGACAGTGATATGAGCGAATATGCTTACGGGCAGATACGCTGATAATATAAAACATTTTATTTAAGAGGTTTCTATGGATAAGATAGCGGTATTAATTCCGTGCTACAACGAAGAGAAGACTATAGCTAAGGTTATTCGCGACGCAAAGGCGGCGCTTCCCGAGGCTACGATCTATGTTTACAACAACAATTCCAAGGACAGAACAGCAGAGATTGCTGAGGCTGAGGGCGCTGTTGTAAGAAACGAATATATGCAGGGCAAGGGCAATGTTATAAGACGTATGTTCAGAGAGATTGATGCTCTTGTATATGTCATGGTAGACGGAGACGATACTTATCCCATGGATTCAGCCCCTGAGATGGTTGACCTTGTACTTAATCACAATTCGGATATGGTAGTCGGTGACAGACTTTCCTCAACATACTATCAGGAGAACAAGAGACCTTTCCATAACTTTGGAAACAATCTTGTGAGAGGCAGTATCAACAGACTTTTTGGTTGTAACGTAAGGGATATCATGACGGGCTTTAGAGCATTCAGCTATGAGTTCGTTAAGACATTCCCCGTTCTTTCCAAGGGCTTTGAGATTGAGACAGAGATGACAATTCATGCTGTTTATAACAACATGCAGATTGATAACGTGGTCATTGATTACAGAGACAGACCTGAAGGCTCAGAGAGTAAGCTCAATACCTATGCGGATGGTTTCAAGGTTCTTAGGACTATAGCAAGACTTTACAGAGATTATAAGCCCTTTGGATTCTTCTCATTTTTTGCGCTTGTCCTTGCTTTGATCTCAGTTGCGTTCTTTGTGCCTATTCTTACAGAGTATTGGCAGACACATCTTGTGCCCAGGATACCTACTTTGATCGTATGTTGCTTTATCATGCTGTCTGCGGTCCAAAGCTTTTTCGCCGGAGTTATATTATCAACTCTTGCGATAAACAACAGACGTGAGTTTGAGATGCAGCTCAATATGCTTCAGAGGCATAAAGAGACTGACTATAACAAATGATAATATGTTAGTGTGAGGAATAATGTCATCATCTTTTTATAAAAACACACTTGGATTTTTTAAAAAACTTTCCAAGGACTTTTTGTTCAGCGTGCTTGCGCTGATCATATATAACGGTGCTTTGCAGCTTGTTATCTACCCCGGGATTAAATCGGTCGTAGGAGCGGATGCTTTTGGCACCGTTCTTTATTTGATATCCGTTGTATCCATTATGGGTGCGGGATTCGGAACGGCTGCAAGCTATTCCAGAATGATTGCCAAAAAGGACAGAACGCAGGAAAACGGGGATTATAATATATTTCTTTTGATAGTTTCAGTTATCAGTATTCCCGTTACCGCTGTGGCGCTGTATGTGACAAACAGCCTGACTCCCGCTATGTTTGCGCTTGTTCTGCTGTTGATGGTCGTTACGGTATTCAGATACTACGCCGATGTTCAGTACAGGATGGACATAAGGTTCAGGGATTATTTCCTGTTTTTTGTCGCTGTAACGGCAGGCTATCTGATAGGACTGTTTATCTACAAGCACTTTGGAAGCTGGGCATGGGTACTGATCATAGGTGAGGTCCTTGGACTTCTGTTTACGTTCTTTAGCGGAAAGATATTTAGAAGTCCGTATTTTAAAGTTTCGGACAGCTTTAAAGTAAATATGAAATCCCTATGGCTTATATCTGCAAGTAACCTGCTTGCGGCACTTATACTTCATTCGGACAGGATACTCATAAGACTTGCGGTCGGAGACAGAGAAGTTACCGTGTTCTATACGGCAAGCGTTATAGGCAAGATAGTGGCTCTTCTTACGACTCCGATCAACGGAATAGTTATCAGCTATCTTACCAACTATAAGATAAAGCTTGATAAAAAGAAGTTTACGATCATAACAGGAGCAGCCTTGGGAGTAGCGGTAGTCGGTACTTTTGTATGTACGCTCGTATCGCATATTTTCGTTATGCTCCTTCATCCTGATGTTTATGCAGAGGCGAAAGGATTGTTCCTTATTGCCAACCTAGGTCAGCTCCTTTATTTTATTTCAGGTTCGCTGATGGTCGTTATCCTGGCGTTTACCGGAGAGAAGCTTCAGCTCTACATCAACGGGATTTATACAGCTCTTTTTGCTGTTATGGTAATTCCCGCGGCTGTAATGTTTGGCTTAAACGGAGTAGCTTGGGGACTGGTGATCGTAAGTGTTATCAGATTCGTGATCGTTTATTTGATAGGAATAAAAGATATAGAAAAATAGATCATATTCAAATTGAGCATTTAGAAGTCGGGCTTTCGGGTCCGACTTCTTTTTTATTAAAAAAGAGATTCTACTTAGGAATTTCCCCTTTTTGTGTGTCTGTATTAATGTACAGGAAATTTTGATCAGCCATCTAAAGCGAAAGGGAAAAAGTATGAGAACAGGAATTGTAAGAATAATAGGTGGGGCAACGCTTTCAGTGCTTATGGCAAGTTATATGCCATTGTATGCTTATGCTGATACTTATGATATATCTGAAGGAAGCATCACGGTAAGTAGGGATGAGACTGCCCAGACAGTAACCCAAGCAGGTAATTACGCGGTGCAGGATAAAGAAGATAGTGATCCGGTTATAACCAGCAATAACCAGGAAGTAAGCGGCGTCACACTAACGATAGAAGCTTCAGCCGGGCAGGAAGCTGAAGTGACAATACAGAATCTTAACATAAATGATTCATCAAATGGTGATACTCCAGCAATACTTACGACCGGAGAAGGTAATGTAAAGATCAATCTGGACGGAGTTAATGTGGTTAAAAGCGGAAATAATTGTGCCGGTCTTCAGAAGGAAAACGAAGGGAATTTGATTATTACTGATAATAATGCTACTGGTAGTTTGGAAGCAACCGGTGGGCGATATGGAGCCGGAATAGGTGGTGGAGACATGGGATCCGGAACAGATATCACTATAGAAGGAGGAACAGTAACGGCAACCGGTGGAGATGGAGGAGCCGGAATAGGCGGTGGAGTATGGGGATCCGGAACAGATATCACTATAGAAGGGGGAACAGTAACGGCAACCAGTGAATCTAGAGGAGCCGGAATAGGTGGTGGAGAATGTGGATCCGGAACAGATATCACTATAGAAGGAGGAACAGTAACGGCAATCGGTGGAGATCATGGAGCCGGAATAGGTGGTGGAGAATGGGGATCCGGAACAGGTATCACTATAAAAGAAGGAGGAACAGTAACGGCAACCGGTGGATTTTACGGAGCCGGAATAGGTGGTGGATACAAGGAATCCGGAAGAGATATCACTATAAAAGAAGGAGGAACAGTAACGGCAACCGGTGGATTTTACGGAGCCGGAATAGGTGGTGGATACAATGGATCCGGAACAGATATCACTATAAAAGAAGGAGGAACAGTAACGGCAACCGGTGGAGATCGTGGAGCCGGAATAGGCGGTGGAGGTGCTGAATCCGGAAGAGATATCACTATAGAAGGAGGAACAGTAACGGCAACCGGTGGAAATAGAGGAGCCGGAATAGGGGGTGGAAATGGAGGATCCGGAACAGGAATAACAGTAAGTAATAATGCACATGTCATGGTCTCCGGTGGAATATATGATCAGTACTCCGGTGCTGCAATAGGTGATGGCGTACAGTATGACATTGATACTTCTGAAGTATCATCCGGTGAAGAAGTAAGTCCTGATGTTTCCCTCCTTTCTTCTGATGGATATATACTATACTACCCTGCAGGAACAACAGCCAACCAAATTAAAAATGGATCTGTTCAACCCACTAAGATTTTGAAATCAATCATAACTTCTTCAGAAGCTCTCATTGACGAGGGTAATACGCCACAGGACGAGTATGCCGCATCGGAAGTGATTTCAATTACTCACAGTTCTTCCGGCGGATCATATGTGGACAATTCAGAGGTTAATAGCATCCCGACTTCAAGTGAGGAGTTTGCCGCATTTCTGGCAGCTACAAACAATACTCTTGAAGTGTACATAAAGAAGATAGAAGCAATGATGGCAGCGGGAGATACAGAGGGGCTTAACGCTCTTGTTTCTAAGGGAATAACCCTTGAGACAGGCAACTGGGTGTGCTTTAACAAGAAGACATACGCGCTGATCGAGAAGATATCCGATCTCGGAGCGCCTGTCACGATCTCTTTTGCCTATAAAGGCCGTAGATATAGCACAGTGATACCGGGAAAGGCCGATATAAGACCTTTGGATCTGTGCAATGAGGAAGGATATTGCGGATTCCTGAATCTTATTAAGTATTACGGCGGTGGAGAGAAGTAAAAATATCAAACTATCAAAAGTCGGGCTTTCGGGCCCGGCTTTTTATTTACTATAAAACATACATATATTGACAAGAGGTTTGAGATGTTGTATGGTTAATTACACAAGTAATTAACCAAAGAACTAAGGAGGTGTGTGATGTGCTGGATAATCTAGGTGAAGACAGGTCTATATATCTACAGATAAGCGAGATGATAGAAGATGAGATTCTGCGCGGCATACTTAATGAGGAAGAACAGGTTCCCAGTACTACAGAACTTTCCAAGTTCTACAAGATCAATCCGGCGACTGCGGGTAAGGGAATCAATATGCTGGTGGATAAAGAAGTCCTTTATAAGAAAAGAGGTATCGGTATGTTCGTTCAGACGGGAGCTAAGGCCAGGATCATTGAAGAGAGGAAGAAGAACTTCTACGATACATTTGTTAAGAAGATAATCACTGAGGCTAAGCTTATAGGAATAGACAAACAGGAACTTAAGAAGATGATAGATGACAGCAAGGAAGGCTGAGTTTTAGTGAGTAAGGAGAGAATATGAGCGTATTATCAGGAAAGAATATAGTAAAAAAATACGGCAAGGAAACTGTACTTAAGAATGTAAATATTGAGATAGAGACTGGCAAGATTTATGGGCTTATAGGAAGAAACGGAGCAGGAAAGACAACTCTTTTGTCAGTGCTTACTGCTCAGAATCCTGCAACAAAAGGAGAGATTACATTGGATGGTAATCCTGTATGGGAAAATGAAAAGTCTCTTTCCAGAATATGTTATTCAAGAGAGCTTTCACCTGTAACTATGTTTGGACCAAATAATTTTAAGGTAAAAGACTATTTAAACGCCGCGAAAGCTTTTTATGTAAATTGGGATGGAGAATATGCCAAAGAACTTGTAAAGCTTTTTAATATTGATATCAAAAAGAAGATAAGCAAGCTTTCAAAAGGAATGATGTCTGCGGTTACGATTATTATTGCACTTGCAAGTAAAGCCGAAATAACTATACTTGATGAGCCTGTAGCAGGACTTGATGTTGTTGCAAGAGAACAGTTCTACAAGCTTATTATTGAAGAATACAGTGAGACAGGCAGGACATTTATTATAAGCACTCATATCATTGAAGAAGCTGCGTCATTGTTTGAGAGGGTTATTATAATCGATAACGGTGAGATTAAGTTCCAGGAGAATACGGAAGAATTCCTTGCAAGAGCATATCGCATAAGCGGTGATGCCGATGCAGTTGATAAGGCCACAGAAGGGCTTAAGGTTTATCATCCCGAGAGCCTTGGAAGAAATAAGGTTGTTACAGTTCTTGCAGATAAGCCTGATGAGAATTTTGCTGAAGGAGTACAGGTTGAAGCGGTTTCTTTGCAGAATTTATTCTATGCAATGTGCACGAATGAAGGAAGGGAGGCTATGTGATTATGAGCGATCTTTCTAAGAGGGCTGCAAAGTATTATCTGGTGCAAGGAGTCAGGCTTTTTATAGCTGTGCTCCTGGGAATGACTTTTGTAGGAACTGTATGGATACTTACCCATTTTGGGGAAACAAACTATGTAGAATCTGTTTTTTATAGGATCTTTTCTTTGGGCACAGTATTTATGATTATGATGAACTTCATGTATTCAGTGTATTCTCCGGGCTGGTATGACAGTATGGTTCTTTCCATGGGCGCAAGGAGAAAGGATATATTTTGGGGTGTTCTGATCAAACAGATAACTTTTATCGTATGTTATGCGATTTTTTTGAGCCTAATGTCAATCCTAACAAGCAGACCAGAACGGATTAAATCTATAATGATGAGCTCTGCTGTTTCACTTTTCATGGGAGCAGCAGGCATAATTGTTGGACATGCGGTTAAGAAATACGGACGGATAGTATATCATATATTTCTCATTATTGTTTTGGGAGTAGGCTCGGGAAGCCTGGTTATGCTCGAACACAGAGAGCATGTGTTTACTCTTGGTAATGCTACGAAGTATGTAATCGCAATGGCGGGGCTGCTGCTTTTTGTTATCATGGAATTTGTAATCTACAGACTTAATAAAAAGAGTATGGTTGCGTGATTATAGGAGATAAAATGGAAAAACTTATTCAAAAAGCAATAAGCCTTAAAAAGGCAGAAGAGATAGCTAATTTACTTTATATTTTGTTTGGCGTCGTCTTAAGCATTATTATTTGGCTTATTACGGGGGATTTTGGAAAAGAGCCACTTCTTTTCGCAAAAGCCATGTGCGGAATCGTGGCGGTAACATACTTTTTTGGAAATGTGTTTTTAAAGGTTATGCTTTTGCCGGAAGAAGTTATGAGGGGGATTAGCTTTGGCGGAACAAGACGCGAAGTTTTTGCCATAAGTCGTATCGTTGATCTTATTGAGGTGATCGTAGTAGCTTTGCCTGCACTTTTTATCTGCAAAGGTAATGAGAACATGATATTTGAACTTGGTGCACTTTGTTTTGGTTTTTTTATGTGGACAGAGGGTCTTGTCGGAAACAATGTTATACGCTACGGGAAAATAGCGTATTGGATCTATTATGTTGCTGTTATTACAGCAATTGGTGCATTACCGAGAATTGTAAGAGTATTTCCGGGATTAGAAATTTGTGTGAGAAAATTTACGGATGGTATAATTAATCCGGGAACAAACTGTCTTTATGTGTGGTGCATAATCTCTATTTTTGTTATAGTAGGGATTGTAGTTAACTGGTTGACATTCAGAAAGATACCCGTTAAGAACGCAGTATAAAACGAGGAGGAGAAAAAATTGAATAAGATAAAAGATAAAGCAGAGTTTATCAGAGTAATACTTGTATATGTGCTGATATTACTAATTACGATCGGAATTTCCAAGGTGATAAAAGTGACAGGGGTTAAGCTATCTCTTCTTGTCAGTTCTGTTATTCTCTATGTTCCGATGGTAGCGATAACTTTGATATACACATTTATAAAAAAAGAAAAGGTTGCTGATGCTTTTGGATTTAAGAAGATTAAGGTGAGTACTGCATTTCTTGCAATTCTTCTTACTATTGTTGCAATGCCTATGAGTACGCTTGCCAACCTGATATCACAGCTCTTTGTGCCCAATATCCTGGCACAGGGAATGGATACATTTATGGAGGAATCGGCAGTACTTGTACTTCTTGCGGCTGCAGTTATCGCTCCTATATGCGAAGAGATAGTCATGAGAGGATTTATGCAAAACAGATTGGCCAAGCTGATTCCTTTTGTAGCATCGGCGATTCTTTCGGGATTTTTGTTTGGTGTCCTTCATATGAATCTGAACCAGTTTTGCTATGCCTGGGTTCTTGGTGTGGTTTTTGCATTTGTAAACAGGGCAAGTGGAAGTATATTTACTTCAATGATCATGCATCTTGTATATAATATCATTGGAATGGGAGCTTCTATTTTTGCATATACTGTGGCAAAGACGAATAATATTGACATTGCTCAGACGGCGGAAGCATCAAGAGCCAATACATCCGGAATGTATGTTTCAATAGCGATATGTGCAGTTTTGGCAGGAATATCCTTCATATTGGTACGTCTGATAATCAGGAAGATAGCCAAGATTGAAGGAAACGAGTTACAACCGGTAGAAGGAACAATGGCAGAATAATATAGATATATATAGGGCGTTTCGTAGCAGTACGAAGCGCTCTTTACATAATAGGATCTTTTCTTACAAAAATGTAAGGTTAGAAGGCTGATATGTAAGCTAAACAAAAGGAAACTCTAATTTATTTTTGATAATATGTATGGAGTAAATAAAGGCGTAACGGTGCATAACCAGCGGATGCGCTTTGATATGCGATTTTTGTATTGGGAAACTTATTCTCATATGATTTTATACTTTTTTTAAAATTAGAGTATTGACAAGGGAAAAGCGGAGTAGTAAAGTTTACTACGACAAATATAGTACAGCTATCGTACTACGCGTAACATTGCAAAAAAGGGAACTATTGATATGAAAAAATTGGTAGAAATAAAGGATGTATCAAAGATATACAATCCCGGAGAAAACGAGGTCAGGGCACTTAACCATGTTAGTCTGACAATAGGAGAAAAAGAGTTTGTGGCTATTATCGGTCAGTCCGGTTCAGGTAAGTCCACGCTTATGAATATGCTGGGATGCCTTGATACTCCTACAAGCGGTAAATACTTCCTACACGGACAAGACGTATCCCATATGACGGATGATGAACAGTCCGATATCAGAAACAGAGAGATTGGATTCATCTTCCAGGGATTTAATCTGATACAGTCTCTTACAGCTCTTGAGAATGTAGAGCTTCCGCTTATTTACAGAGGTGTGGGTAAGAAGGAAAGAGAGAGACTTGCCAACGCGGCACTTAACAGTGTTGGACTTGAGAAAAGAAAAACTCACAGGCCCAACGAGATGTCAGGTGGTCAGCAGCAGAGAGTTGCCATAGCAAGAGCTATTGCCCAGGCACCGCCTATACTGCTTGCGGACGAGCCTACAGGTAACCTTGATTCTGCATCAAGTAAAGAAATCATAAAGATAATCAAGAGATTATATTCCGAGGGCAGAACAGTTATCATAATCACCCATGACCCGGGTATTGCCAAACAGGCAAAACGAATTATTACAATCTCTGACGGTAAGATACAGAGTGACATTATAAATCCGGATTACAAAGAAGATTAAGGGAGTTGAAAAAAATGGCAGATAACAAAGATTTACAGAAAGATGTGGAGTTAAAAGAAAAGGATGAAAAAGTAACTCCCGCTGCAGAAGACAAAAACGAGATCAAAGAGACAACAGGAAGCACTGTTGAGATCTATGATGAAGACGATGATGATGAAGTAGAAGTATATAAGAAGCCCAAGAAAAAAATCAAGAAAAAATGGATAGTACTCGGCATAGTAGCGCTTCTTATAATTTTCTTTATCGTAAGAGGTTTCTTTGCTGCAAAGAATGCAGTGCTTCCTGTAGAAACCGTAGACGTATCAAAGGGAACAATAGAGAATATTCTCTCTGTTTCCGGAACAGTTGAAAGTGCTGATTCAAAGAGCTATTTCGCTGATGTTGTAGCACCTGTTGACCAGGTTAATGTTAAAGTCGGCGATAAGGTTTCAAGCGGTGATGTGCTTTTTACCTATGATGAAGCACAGCTCGATATTGCAGAGAAGACAGCTCAGCTTGATATCAAGCAGGCAAAGGGTTCCTACAGTGCTCTTTATTCAGGAGCAGGTGCTGCAGACAGAGAGTATGCTAAGGGAATGAATGCTCAGCAGATCAATGAGAGACTTGATGCCATCACAGCAGAGATGGATGCCATCGATAATAAGATCCAGGAAAAGCAAAACAGAATGAGTCAGACACTCACTGATCTTAACAAGACAATGCTTGATGTAAACCAGAACGGTATCGCTGACGGAACAGCAGAGGCTGTGCTCGATGGAAATGACGAGTATATCACAAGAAGAGAGAATGATAATAACGACAGTGATGTCTCAGAGAGCAATAAGCAGATGTCTCTTGCACTTCAGGAATCAATTCTCGAGGTTCAGGATGCTCTAAAGAATGATCCTGAGATTCAGGCATGGCAGAGAGATAAGACAGCTCTTGCAGAGGAACAGGCTCATCTTACAAGCGCCAAGGCCGCTCAGGTTAACGGCGGACAGGCTACTGCACAGAAGGCTTCCATGGAATCCGTACAGATTAACAAGGAAGATCAGATTGCTAAGATTGAGAACGCCAAGGGCGGGATCAAGGCTGAGTTCAACGGCGTTGTTACTGAACTGGATGTAGTTGAGGGTGCAACACTTGCAGCAGGAACCAAGACCATCACTCTTGCTAATCTTGATGATGTTCAGGTTAATGTACAGATTTCTAAGTCAGACCTTCCAAAGATCGCTGTTGGACAGAAGGTTGATATTAAGATAAACGGCAAGGATTATACAGGAGAGATCACAAAGATTTCAGGTTCTGCAGCTAAGAATGCCAATGGCGTAGCTGTAGTAGATACAACAATTAAGGTTACTAATCCTGACAGTGATATCATTCTCGGAGTAGAGGCAAGCAACAAGATTCACGCTGAGAAGGCTGAAAATACTATAGTTCTTCCTTACGAGTATGTGTCTACAGATGCTGATGGTGACTTTGTATATGTACTTGAGGATGGCAAGGCTGTAAGAAAGCCTGTAACGATCGGTATTTCAACAAGTACGGAAGCTCAGATCACAGAGGGACTTTCAGAGAATGATAAGGTAATCACTTCAAATCTTGAATTACTTACTGACGGAATGCCGGTAGTAGCTATGGAAGTACAATAATGGGAACAGTCAAAGAATATTTTAAAAGTGCAATTAACCAAATGAAGCACAATGGTTACCGTACCTTTATGACAATGCTTGGAATAGTAATCGGTATTGCTGCAGTTATCGCAGTAGTATCACTTGGTAACGGAATGACCGAATTCGTTAAGAGCGAGATCAACAATCTTACCGGTAATTATGGATTGTTAATGATAGACAGTACCAAGACTACTGAACTCCTTACGCCGGATGACATGCGTTTGCTTGAAGAGACCATACCTGATCTGAATGGTGTATCTCCAAACTTTGATGTTACGGGTAAGGTCAAGGGTCCCAGAGGAACATATATGGCTGATATAAACGCAGGATCAGAGGCCTTTCAAATGGCAGTAGCCGACCCTGTTGTAAGAGGTCAGTATTTCTCCAGGCAGCAGGTTGATTCCGGACAGAGAGTATGTGTGATGCTGAGAGAAAATGCTGTCAGACTCTTTGGTACAGAGGATTGTATCGGTCAGGAAATCGAAGTAACGGTTGGCGGAATGACTGCTTCATACACTGTTGTCGGACTTAGGGATAATATTGACAGCCAAATGTACAACATGGTTGTTTCTGAAATGGATTATTTTGCTGTTCTTGAGGTCCCTTATACAGCATTTGCCAATGACTTTGGATATGACATAGATAAGCTTTATACGATCGTTGTTTTTGCGAATCAGGATGTTTTGCAGAAAAAGGTTGATGAGGCTCAGCAGGTGCTGACTAATGCTCATGGGCTTAGGGGCACAGATGCCATTACTGCGTTCAGTATGGCAGATGTTTCAGAGGAGCTTGATACAATACTTGGAGCAGCATCAAAGTTTTTGATACTGGTCGCTGTAATATCACTCGTAGTAGGTGGTATCGGTATCATGAATATTATGCTTGTATCCGTCACAGAGAGAACAAGAGAAATTGGAATAAGAAAATCTATAGGTGCAAGAACGAGTGCTATTATGGCGCAGTTCCTGTCTGAATCAGCTCTTTTGACACTGACAGGTGGAATTATCGGAATAATACTTGGACTTGGCTTATCAGCTTTAATCTGTTCCCTGCTTGGTTTTAAACTTATAGTAACCTTTGGGACAGTTGTAGGTGCGGCTTTCTTTTCTGTCGCGATAGGTCTTTTCTTTGGGCTGTATCCTGCAAGGAAGGCTGCCAAGATGAAGCCTATAGATGCATTGAGGTTATAAAGAATGGGTGCAGTTGGAGAATATATAAAGAGCGCTATAGCTAGTATAAAGAACAACAAGGGAAGATCTTTTCTTACCATGCTGGGAATAATCATTGGAATATGGGCTGTTCTGACTGTCCTTGTAATCGGAGACGGACTTAGAGCAGAAGCCGGTGGGCAGATGGAATCTCTTGATGTTGTGACCATAAACGCATCTCTGGATGTCACCAAAACCGACAAGTATTTTACTCCGGATTATATGAGGACCATAGAGCAGGATATGAGCTGTATCTATGGAATCACTCCTTCTATATCATGGTGGGGGACTGCTACCGGCAAGAAAAGGGCTTATGACATTTACTTTTCTGCAGGAAGCGAGGTCCTTGCAAAAAAGGGAGACAATAAGATCTTATACGGAAGATATTTTACAGAAGATGACGTTGATGATTCCAATTATGTGTGTGTAATATCGCAGACTGCAGCCAGATATCTTTTTGGATATGAAAATGCCGTTGGAGAGACAGTAGATGTTTCAGACGCTGATATGACCGTGGAATTTACCGTGGTTGGTATCAGAGAAGATACATCAAGGGATAAGGATTATGCAAAGAATGATAGTCCTGCGCTGCTGGGAGATGTACCATATACAGCTGTTGCAAGGGCATATAATAAAGACGTAAATGCCTTGTTTACTGAAGTTACCGCATATCTTCACAAGGATAACAAAGAAGAGGCTAACTCCAAACTTAGAAGCGTTATAGAGAATGTGCTTGATATAAGAGGCGATGGCGCCGTTAAAATTAAATCATCCAGTGGAATGGATGCAACAGCAGATACTATTCTTAATGTGGTGACGGTGGTAGTAACGCTTATTGCTTCTATTTCACTCCTTGTAGGCGGAATCGGTGTTATGAATATTATGACAGTATCAGTTACTGAGAGAACCAGAGAGATTGGTATCAGAAAGTCACTGGGAGCAAGAACCGGCTCTATACTTACGCAGTTCCTCGCTGAGGCTTCCATACTTACTTTTCTTGGGGGCATCATAGGTATAATACTCGGACTTTCAACAGCAAAGATTGCCTGTTCATTAGTGGGCTTCTCCTTTATTGTTAATCCGGTAAGCATGATCGTGGTTGTAGCCATATCAACGGGAATAGGATTGTTTTTTGGAATCTATCCCGCAAGGCGCGCAGCCAAACTTGATCCCATTGAGGCTCTCAGGTCAGAATAAGTTGTATCGGCAACTGCGCAATAGCGCTTTGCCTTTACATATATTAGTTTTCCTTCCAAATAATTGTTTCAAATACATGTGTACACAGGGACTACCCGGCTTTGGGTAGTCCCTGTGTCATTTGTAGAAAAAAATAAAACTTCACACACCGCTCCGGACCATGGCTGCTTTCTTTTTGCTGCTTCATCTCAAACCATTATATTTGAGCCGGGGATTGGATAAACATGTGCTGCGCTTCATAAACTCACAGATGCACCTAAGAATTTTTAGGCTATTCATGCAGATGATTTTTATAACCTCGTTTGTTTTTCTTAAGGTCAAAAGATTACTTTCCTGCATGCGAAGAAAACTGTTTGAAGCAGGGCGCAGTGAAGTACTTACCAGTCATGGTCATTGTCCGCAAAGCGGACTATTACAACAAGTAAAAGCGCGAACACCCGAGCTCATATGAGTTCGAGGTTTCGCGCTTTTATTTGTTATAGGTGCTACGCACCTTATGACCATGACATAAAAATAATAGAGCGCCCTGCGAGTTTTTTCGAGAGCATGCAAATAGGAAAGTAATCTGACCTTTAGAAAAACAAGAGGGTATAACGAAGCTGCATGAATAGCTACAAATTCTAGGGTGCATCTGCTTAGACAACTTCGCGCAGCACATATCCAATCCTCGGCTCAAATATAATTTCGATGAAATGCAGCAAAAAGAAAGCAGCCATGGTCCGGAGCGGTGTGTGAAGTTTTAACATTGTTTGTTAACAAAGTCGTATCAACACACAATTTATGGTATACTATGGTAGATAAATTATGATATTTTGGGGTGAATCGTGAGAGAAATAGTAGACAGACTACTTCAGGGAAAATTTGAATATGAAGAAAAGAGCCTTGATTTCTCGACTCCTCGTATAGAACTTTCAATGAGTCCGGGTGAAGTCACCGAGGGCTCTTTTACAATCTTTGGACCTGAAAACATGCTTGTGGAGGGCGTTGTCAGCGCTACTGACATCAGGATGGAAGTTCTTACGAAAGAATTTTCCGGCTCACCTTATGAAGTTTCTTATAAATTCAGCGCTGTTGGGCTTAGTAGCGGAGATGTCCTTCAGGGCGATTTTCGTATTGTTTCAAATCAGGGAGAGTATGTCCTTCCTTTCGTGGTCACAGTAAGACACGACCAGATAGTTTCAAGCCTTGGTGATATTAAGAATTTCTTTCATTTTGCAAATCTTGCAAAAACGGATTGGGAAGAAGCGGTTAATCTCTTTTATTCCGATGACTTTTCTGAAGTCATAAAAGGAAATGAGGATCAGTATGAGAGCCTTTACAGGGGGCTGTCGGCAGTTCCCGGAAATGAACAGAATGTTGAGGAATTTCTTATTGCCATCAACAAGAAACAGCCCATGGCTTTTCTTCTTGATCAGAAAGAAATTGTTATTGATTTTACCGGTGTTTTTCATGATAACAGCATTCTCATAACCAGAAACGGATGGGGTTACAGTAGGCTTTTTGTAAGGCCCGAGTGCGAGTTTGTAATGCTGGATAAATATGAGATCACAGAAGATGATTTCACCGGAAGTACGAGTCACGTCAAGGTTAGACTTCGCACGGACAGGCTTCACGAGGGTAATAACTTTGGCAAGATTGTTTTTTACAATGCATTTACCCGTATGGAGATTCCCGTTACCGTATCGGTTAATGTGACAGGTAAGCATCCTACAGCTGACTATCAGGAGAAGAAAAAATTGGTAGTACAGCTTATTAAGGTATATGAGAATTTCAGATGTAAAAAGATATCCTCCAAGGCGTGGATCTCTGAAACGGGAAAAGTGATTGCCCGGATGAATGCTGTGGATGAGAGGGATCTTTCTTTCAGGTTATATACTGCGCAGTATTACATAACAGCAGGCAGAGTTAATGAAGGGAAGTGGATCCTTGATCAACTTGCAAGGGAGGTCGAGGAAGCTCCCGGAGATGAACTTTACAGCTATTATCTGTATCTGTCTTCTTTGTGCAGCAAAGAGGATAGCTACATCAATGACATATCCGACAGACTTGAAGGTATATACAGAAGAAACAAAGATAATTGGCGTATTGCGTGGCTTCTTCAGTATGTCGCAGAAGACAGTGCAATGAGCGATTCCAGAAAATGGGTGATGCTTGGAGAGCAGTTTTCGTATGGCTGTACCAGCCCTGTACTGTATCTCGAAGCTATGAATCTTCTCAACGAGTCTCCTTCCATACTTACGAGACTTGAAGATCATGAGCTCAGTATCCTTGAGTACGGTGCCAAGAAACAGATGATCAGTCTTAATCTTATAGATCAGATAGTGTATCTGTCTGCCAGAGTCAGAAATTATGACAAGAGGCTCTTTAGGATACTTAAAGCCTGCTACGAGATTAAAAAGGGCGATGACGTGCTTGAGGCTATCGTGACTCTTTTGATAAAGGGTGGTGAAACAGGCAAGTTCTCTTTTGAATGGTACCAAAAAGGTGTTGAGAGAGAACTTCGTATCACAAGGCTTTATGAGTACTATATGATGTCCATCTACACAGATGAGAACGGACTGCTTCCTTGTGATATCAACAAGATGGTGCTGATGTATTTTTCATATCAAAGCGACCTTGAATCAGATAAGAATGCGATACTTTACAGATACATCCATGAGAGAAGAGAGGAGTATCCTGAGCTCTACGATGCCTACGTTCCTCAGATAGAGAAGTTCCTCATGTCGCAGCTTGATAAGGGCAGGATCAGTAAGGATCTTGGTTATCTTTACAAGAATCTGATAACCAAGCAGATGGTGGATGCTGCCAATGCTTCCAAGGTTCTGACAGCTCTTTATACTTGTGAGATAACTACTGAGGATCCCAAGATATGCGGGGTTCTGGTTGTATATGACAAGTGCGAAAGAGAAATGAGATATCCGGTTTCAAACGGTCATGCTTATGTTCCTTTATACGGAAGTGATTATACGGTTCTTTTGCTTGATCATGATGACAACAGATATGCCAAGAGCATTAATTATACCAATGTTAAGATGATGCTTCCGGGCAAGATTGCAGGATACGCAATTCCTTATATTCAGAAGGGCAAAGAGAACCTGGATCTTTTCCTGTGTGATCTTGGTAAGAACGCATATACCATTGATATGGACAATGTTGGTAGATACAGGGATCTTGCCGAGTCTGAGCTTGTCAGAAAATCCTGCAGAAATGAGATCAGAAATAATCTCATAAGATTCTATTATGAGAATGATTTTACAAGGCAGCTCACGGAGTATCTTGTAAATATCAATCCGGAAGATATGTCTTCCAAGGAGAGAAATGAGCTTATTGAGCTCATGGTCATGGCAGGACTTTATGAGAGAGCGCTTGATTGGGTGCTTGTGTATGGCTGTTACGGCCTTGATGCCAAGATAATTCTTCGTATGTGCGGAAGGCTCCTTGACAGAGATCTATATCCTACGGATGAAGACGCGGTTGAGATTGCGCATTATTCCTTTGTGAATGGCAAATACGATGAACAGCTTCTGACTTTCCTTGTGAGATATTTTACGGGAACACTCAAGGAAATGAGGGATATCTGGAAAGCTGCAGAAGCATTCGGGATAGATACATATACTCTCTGCGAGAAGATGATCGTTCAGATGCTCTATTGTGGTTCCTATATCGGGGAGCGCACCGAGATATACAGATCTTACGTGCAAAACGGTGCAAACTCTGAAGTTGAGATGGCTTTCCTTGCACAGAATGCCTATGACAGCTTTGTCCATGGTAATGTCACTGACAGATATATTTTTGATCGTATAGAACTTTTGGCATCTCAGAATGCACCTCTTCAGGATATATGCAGGTTGGCGTATCTTAGATACTATGCTGCGGAAAAGAGCTCTGAAGAAAGCGTCAATCCTGAGATTGCGGAGATGTTTATTAAAGATCTTTCTTCCAAAGGTATATATTTTCCTTTTTATCAGGAGTACGCGGATATCGTTCCGGATCTGTCTTCTTTTGCAGATAAGACGATGCTTGAATACAGGACCGTTCCGGGAACCAAGTGCACTGTTCATTACAGGCTTGCGGCTTTTGAGGATGAAGAATATAGGGAGCTTCCGATGCAGGAGATGTACGACGGCATATATGTAACTGCCTTTGTACTATTCTTTGGCGAGCAGCTTCAGTATTACATCACGGAAGAAAAGCAGGATGGGGAGGATGCTCTTACAGAGAGCGGAACCATCCAAAAGAGTGATATAGTCAAGAATCAGACCGGCTCCAGCAGATATAATCTCATAAATGACATTATGATCGGTGAGACTTTGCAGGATTACGATACGGTTGATAAATTGCTTGCCGAGTATCACAGAAAAAATTATTTATGCAATAAATTATTTGGTCCGCTTCCTGGCGAGACCGTAGAAGGATAAAGAATAAGGGATAAAAAGATGCTTTTTGGAAATTCCAATGAAAAGCGCTTTGTGCTTGGCTATGACTTGGGCGAGAAGGTCTCACAGATAAGTTTTCTGGCTTCTGATGCAGACATGCCCGAGACTTTGTCGGTACTGGCGGGATCAGAACTTTATAATATTCCTACCGTCCTATGCAAAAGAAATGATGTTAACCAGTGGTTTTACGGAAAAGAGGCTGTGCGTCACATTGAGGATGGAGACGGGATTCCGGTGTATTCTCTTGTGAGTGCCGCAAGGGAGGGTAAGCCCGTGGTCGTGGGTAATGCCGAGTATGACCCGATAGCTCTTTTGACTTTGTTTGTAAAAAGAAGCTTATCACTCCTGTCCATGGAATTATCTCTCGATAATGTGGACGCTATCATGTTCACAACAAGGTCTCTGGATAACAGGATGATACAGGTGCTAAACGCCGTCACATCAGCTCTGGAGCTTAAGACCAATAATATCTACTATCAGAGCCATGAAGAGAGCTTTTATAACTATATGCTCTACCAGCCGGATGATCTTATGTATCACAGTGTTCTTGCCTGTGATTACGATCTCGACGAGTTGCATGTTTATGAGATGACGATTAATCAGAATACCACGCCGCTTGTTGCAACCATTGATGTTAAGGCTTTTGACGACCTTAAGATAGGTGAGGCGGGGTTCCCGAAGGAAGTGACTGCATATCACAAACTTTGCGAGAAACTGGATGATGAGTTTCTTACAGTTATGCAGAAGGTTTGCAGCGAGAAGATTATTTCTACGGTATTTCTTTTGGGAGATGGATTCAGAGAGAAATGGCCCAAGAGATCTCTTGAGTTTTTGTGCCGCACAAGGCGTGTGTTCCAGGGTAACAACATGTTCAGCAAGGGCGCCAGCATCGCGGCGAGAGAGAGGATCAATCCCGGAGAGAAGGCAAATAAGATAGTATTCCTGGGAGAGGATAAGCTTAAGTCCAATCTTGGAATGCATCTTTTGAAATGCGGAACAGAAGTGTATTGTGCACTTCTTGACGCGGGTATCAACTGGTATGAAGCTCAGACCGGAATGGATATCATAATGGATCAGAGCGGTATTCTCAATATCGAGGTCACACCGCTTACAGGTAAGAAACCCAGAATGGTTCAGCTCTATCTGGATGGACTTGAAAACAGGCCTGTGGGTACGACAAGGCTTAGGTTATCAGTTAGCATGGGCTCTGTAAATGAAGTGAACATCAAGGTTCAGGACATGGGGTTTGGAGAGATATATCCTGCAACAGGCAAAGTCTGGGAGCAGGCCATAGAATTGTAATTGTAGGAAGCGGAAGGAAAGAAGCGGATGAACAAGCCGATTTTGTGCATTGGAACATATGCAGACAATCCATATCATATAGAGAAAATAGGCAGAAATGTCTTTTGCGTGGAAGAACTGTGCTACTGCCTTGTTCACAATGCTTTTTTGATCGATGAAGAGTGTTTTGTTCAGGATCTTTTTGAGTGGATAGAAAAAGAGTGTTCTCTGGTCAAGCTTGCTGACGAGCTTAGGAGCATGGCGGCAAAGAGATGTTCTCTTGCGGCTCTTGTCGGAACACTTCTTGATTATGTCGGATACAACACTCGCAAAGAGATTGATAAAACCGAGGAGATACTTCGCGAGAACGCAGGCATGGATATATACAGAAAGAAGCTTGCCCGCGCAGATTTTCTTATGAAGAGCGGACGTTACAATATGGCTTTTCGCGAGTATGAGTTTCTTCTTGCCAATATGCCTGAGATGGACCGCAATATGAGAGCCGGTATCGAACACAACGAAGGTGTGATGTATGCGAGATTGTTTTTGTTTGATAAGGCAAAAGACATGTTTATAAAGGCATACGAGGATGGCGGCAACAGGGAGTCTTATATACAATACCTTATGGCTGTCAGGATGGAACTTTCCGACAAGGATTATGTTTCATATATTGCCGAGAATCAGGACGCCTATGAGGCTTCTCTTGAAATAGAAAAGCGCCTTAACGCTGCTGAAGAGCTATACGGCGCAAGTGGAGACAATATTACCATGAGAGCTCTTTCCGTTTATAAGGCGGAGGGCAATATGCATGAATACTATGCGCAGGTGGGAGAGATGACTGAGAAGCTCAAGGCAGACTACAGAGGCCTGGTAAAAGAAACAGCTGCTGTGATAAGGTGATCGGCACTTTATATTATAAATATTTAGGGCTTTATATATGAGGGGATAAAAGATGGGACTTTGGAACAATCTTTTTGGCAGTAAAAGAGACGAGGAGTGGGAGACACAAGCTGAGCTTGAGAACTGGAACGACATCGTCTATACGAGAAAAGAAGTGGATATGGATGATCCCGTTCAGCGAAGAGAGTATATAGGAAGCTGCCTTCAGCAGATGGAGGAGGCATCCAGAGAGCTTGATGCGCTTGAGTTTGAGTACAATGATGTTACGAGTCACCTTAGGGATATAGAAGAGATTGATGCACTTCCTCCGGAGCAAAGGGCTGAGATCAATGATTGTGCTCAGAAGATCATGGATTCTTTGAAACAGCAGGATAAATTTGACCGAAGAAAGAATCGCATGACGGACGATGAATTTGAGCATATGGAGATGCTCAAGGAACAGGCCAAGGAAGGTGCGGAAAAACTTCTTGAAGCCGAGAGCTTCCAGAAGAAGATCAGAAACGATCTAAAGAGACTGGACAGCGAGCATGAGGCTTATCTTTACAGGGAAGAAGAGATTGAGAATACAATAGAAAATTCCAAGAAACTTATTTCTGTTATTGCAGTGTGCCTTGTTGCCATCATTATCTTTTTGATGATACTTCAGTTTGCATTTAAGCTTAATGTGGTCTATGGCTATATGATCGCGATTCTTTTAAGTGCTGTGTCCGTAACTTCTTTATATATGAAGAGTACCGGCGCACTTGTTGAGCAAAAGAGTGTAAGGAAGTCTATTTCGCGGCTTATAATGCTGCAGAACCAGGTTAAGATACGATATGTAAATAATACCAATCTTATAGATTATCTCTGCCTTAAGTACAGAGTCATGAACTCAGGCGAACTTAGTGATATGTACAACAGATATCTTAAGGAGAGAAAAGAGAGGGAGAAGATCGAGGATGCAAGAAGAAATCTGGATTCAAACCAGAAGGATCTTGTTTATATGCTAAGGCACTATAGGGTGAGGGATCCTGAGATCTGGATTCATCAACCCCAGGCACTTCTTGATCACAACGAGGAGGTCGAGATAAGGCATAGCCTCAATGTACAGAGACAATCCCTCAGAAAAAGGATGGAGTATAACAGAGATATTGTTGCAGGTAACGCCAAGAGCGAGATTGAGGAGATGGCACGTCAGTATCCCGAGTATGCACAGGAAATTTTGGACATGGTATCCCGCTATGAGGATAAATACCCGGGCGCATAAGCAAATATAGAATGTATACTTTGTGAAAAATACAGCGAATTAAAAAATCTATACTTATGATTGCCTCAGACAACGGATGATGATAAAATGTTCGGTGTTTGAGGTAATTTTTTATATTTGTTTTATTTTTTTTGAGGTAAGCCATGAGTTACGAAGGTAGGACTGAGAATTACAAACACCTTGGCGAAGAATGCGGCGTTTTTGGTATGTATGATTTTGACGGCGGCGACGTTTCCAGATCTATATACTACGGACTTGTTTCTTTGCAGCACAGAGGGCAGGAGAGCTGCGGAATAGCTGTCAGCGATACGAAGGGACCAAAGGGGAAGGTCATAAGCCACAAGGACATGGGACTTGTGAATGAGGCTTTTTCACCGGATATACTGGATACCCTAAAGGGCGATATCGGTGTCGGCCATGTCAGATATTCTACAGCAGGCAGCAGCACGCGCGAAAATGCGCAGCCGCTTGTTCTTAACTATGTTAAAGGTACCTTGGCGCTTGCGCACAACGGTAATCTTATCAATGCACCAGAGCTACGTCACGAGCTGTCATATACCGGTGCTATTTTTCAAACAACTATTGATTCAGAAGTAATTGCATATCATATCGCAAGGGAGAGACTTGCAACCAAGTCCGTAGAGGAAGCGGTAGCAAAGGCAATGCTCAAGATTAAGGGCGCCTACAGTCTTGTTGTCATGTCACCAAGAAAGCTTATAGGAGCAAGAGATCCGTACGGCTTCAAGCCTCTTGTTATAGGTAAAAGAGAGAACTGCTATGTTCTTGCTTCCGAGACATGTGCCCTTGATACGATAGGAGCCAAATTTGTAAGAGATGTTGAACCCGGTGAGATAGTTACAATTTCTCCTGAATTTGGAATCAGATCGGATAAATCGATGTGCATCCCGCCTGATAAGCATGCAAGATGCATATTTGAATATATTTATTTTGCAAGACCGGACAGTCATATAGACGGTATAAGCGTATATGATGCCCGAATAGCAGCAGGAAGATTCCTTGCAATGGACTCACCTGTTGACGCGGACATGGTTGTAGGTGTGCCGGAGTCGGGAAATGTAGCTGCTCTTGGATATGCACTTCAGTCAGGCATTCCATACGGTCAAGCCTTTGTAAAGAATTCATATATAGGCCGAACATTTATTAAACCCAAGCAAAAGAACAGAGAATCAAGTGTGCAGGTTAAATTAAATGCACTTGAAAGCGCAGTTGCAGGTAAGAAGATCATCATGATCGACGATTCAATTGTAAGAGGAACAACCTCTGACAGGATCGTGAGGATGCTCAGAGAGGCAGGCGCCAAGGAAGTTCACATGAGAGTATCTTCACCTCCGTTCCTGTGGCCGTGCTATTTTGGAACCGATGTTCCTGCAAGAGAACAGCTTATTGCGTATAATAGGAACGTAGATGATATCTGTAAGATAATCGGAGCGGATTCCCTCGCTTATCTTGGAGTGGACAGACTTGAAGAGATGATAGGAGGTAAGCTGAGCATCTGTAAGGGATGCTTTACAGGCTCTTATCCTATCGATCCGCCAAGTGAAGATATCCGCGGAGACTATGACAAGTAAACATATATAATTATTTTTTTTGGAGGACAAAATGAGTACAGATCGTTATACCAGCCCCTTATCAGAACGTTATGCCAGCAAGGAGATGCAGTATATCTTTTCACAGGATATGAAGTTCAAGACATGGAGAAAACTGTGGATCGCACTTGCAGAGATTGAGAAGGATCTTGGCCTTAACATTACACAGGAACAGATTGATGAGCTCAAAGCTCACAGCGAAGATATCAACTATGATGTTGCAAGAGCAAGAGAGAAAGAAGTCCGTCATGACGTTATGAGCCATGTATATGCATACGGACAGCAGTGTCCCAAGGCTAAGGGTATCATCCACCTGGGAGCAACAAGCTGCTACGTTGGTGACAACACCGATATCATTATTATGACTGAGGGACTTAAGCTTGTAAGGAAGAAGCTCATCAATGTTATAGCTGAGCTTTCTAAGTTTGCAGACAAGTACAAGGCACAGCCGACCCTCGGATTTACTCATTTTCAGCCTGCACAGCCTACAACAGTAGGTAAAAGAGCAACGCTCTGGCTTCAGGATTTTACGATCGATCTTGAGGATCTTGATTATGTACTTGATAATATGAAGCTTCTTGGTTCAAAGGGAACAACAGGAACACAGGCTTCTTTCCTTGAGCTTTTTGACGGAGATCTTTCCAAGGTTGATAAACTCGATCCCATGCTTGCGGAAAAGCTCGGCTTCAAAGGATGTATGGCGGTTTCAGGTCAGACCTATAGCCGTAAGATCGACATGAAGGTTCTCAATGTTCTTGCAGGAATTGCTTCATCAGCAACCAAGATGGCACAGGACATCAGACTTCTTCAGCACCTCAAAGAGGTAGAGGAACCCTTCGAGAAGAGCCAGATCGGTTCATCAGCTATGGCTTACAAGAGAAATCCCATGAGAAGTGAGCGAATTTGTTCACTTGCAAGATATGTGATAATAGATACGCTGAATCCCGCTATTACAGAGGTTTCTCAGTGGTTTGAGAGAACACTTGATGACTCAGCAAATAAAAGAATTTCAATTCCCGAAGGATTTCTTGCAACGGATGGCATACTTGATTTGTGTATTAATGTAGTGGATGGTTTAGTTGTATATCCTAAGGTTATTGAGAAGCGACTTATGTCTGAGCTTCCTTTCATGGCTACTGAGAACATCATGATGGACGCAGTTAAAGCTGGCGGAGACAGACAGGAGCTCCATGAAAGAATCCGTGAGCTTTCCATGGAAGCCGGCAAGACAGTTAAAGTCGAGGGTAAGGATAACAACCTGCTTGAGCTCATCGCTGAGGACCCCTCTTTCCCTCTTTCCCTCGATGAACTCAAGGCGTCAATGGATCCTGCAAAATATGTTGGATGCAGTGCACATCAGGTTGAGAAATTCCTTAGTGAAGTTGTTAACCCTATTATCGATGCCAACAAGGACGTACTCGGTGTAACAGCGGAGATTAACGTATAAATTTTAATCTTTGGTGTAACATTTCATTCACAAAAAAATAAATTGGTAGTATAATTATGGAATGCGGGGGTAAAAGCCTGACTCTTAATATGAATAGAGTTTTTGTGCTTCTACCCCTCATTTCGTACCAAGGAGTCAAAATGAAGATAAGCGATATTATCAAAGAAAAAGAAGTAACTTTGTCATTCGAGGTTTTTCCTCCCAAGACAGATGATAAATATGATGCGGTTGAGAAGGCTGCTGCAGAGATAGCTGCCCTTAAGCCTGATTTTATGAGTGTTACATACGGAGCCGGCGGCGGAACCAGTAAGAACACTGCCAACATCTCAGCCGATCTTCAGGATAAATACGGAGTAACTGTGCTTTCACATCTAACATGTGTTTCTTCGACCAAGGAAGACGTTAGAAATGTGATATCCACGTATAAGGAGAAGGGCATTGAGAATATCATGGCTCTTAGAGGAGATATCCCCAAGGAGGGCCGTGTCTGCTATGACTACGATCATGCTACACAGCTTATCTACGATATCAAATCTGTAGATGATAGTTTTTGCATAGGCGGCGCCTGCTACCCTGAGGGACATGTGGAATGCGCAAGGCAGTCAGAGGATATTTTACATCTCAAGGAGAAGGTTGAAGCAGGCTGTGATTTCCTTACAACACAGATGTTTTTTGACAACTCAACTCTTTATCAGTTCCTGTATCGCATTAGAGAAAAAGGAATAGAAGTTCCTGTTCTTCCCGGAATAATGCCGATAACTAATGCCAAACAGGTTGCAAGGAGCGTAGCTTTGTCAGGATCAACAATTCCACAGAAGATGAAGATCATGGTGGACAGATTTGCAGATAATCCCGAGAAGATGAAGGAAGCCGGCATAATATATGCTTGCGACCAGATTATAGATCTTATTTCTAACGGAGTAAGCCATATCCATGTTTACTCCATGAACAAACCGGATATTGCAGCCGGTATGATGCGTAACCTTGCATCCATCATCAGATAAAAAGGAAGGGAAAAATATGGATCAGCAGAACAATATAACAGCTGAGGATTTTGCCTATTCTCAGGACGTTATCAAGAAGCTTTCAGACTATTTTGAGGCAAAGGTAGTTGGACAGAACCAGCTCAAGTTTTCACTTATCGCATCCATCATTGCTGATGGACATATTCTTATTGAGTCCGTTCCCGGACTTGCTAAGACAACTGCAGCTAAGGCTATATCCGATGCGGTTGACGGTAAGTTTGCACGTATACAGTGTACACCGGATCTTTTGCCCGGTGATATCATCGGAACACAGATTTATAACCAGGCTACATGTAAGTTTGAGACTATGCTCGGCCCTGTATTTGCTAACTTTGTACTTCTTGATGAGGTAAACCGTTCAAGCGCCAAAACACAGTCTGCCATGCTTGAAGCCATGCAGGAAAAACAGGTTACTATCGGTGGTACGACATATCGTATGCCTGAAGATATTTTCATAGTAATAGCAACACAGAACCCTATTGAGCAGGAGGGAACTTATCCGCTTTCTGAGGCTCAGACTGACAGATTCCTTATAAAAGAGGTTATCACATATCCTACAGCTGCTGAGGAAGTTGAGATTTTGAGCCGTATAGAGACAGGTGCGATTTCCGAGACTACACCTGCTGTCCTTACTATCAAGGATATTGATAAGGTTCAGGATATTGTGGATCAGGTATATGTTGATGAGTCTGTTAAGTGGTATATCTCAAGTATTGTTGTTGCCAGCAGACGTGCTAACCAGATTCCCGGTTTTGAACTTGGCAAATATGTAAGGATCGGTGTAAGCCCCCGTGCTTCCATTTCTTTCCTTAAAATGGCTAAGGCAGCTGCACTTATGCAGGGTAGAACCTATGTAACACCCGATGATGTTAAGCTTGTAAGACATCAGGTTCTCAGACACAGAATCGGTCTTAACTATTCTGCTGTAGCTGATAATATTACTGTTGAAACTGTCATTGACGGAATCGTTAATTCTGTAAAGACTCCGTGATAAAGAAAAACTATGAATATTGATTACGAGTATTTATCGAGGATAAGAAGAGCAGTAGCTCTTTATACCAACAAGAAAACTTCAAATATTCTGGACGGCGATTTCCACTCTATCCATAAAGGAAGAAGTATGGAATTTGACGACCTCAAGGAATATAACATCGGCGATGACGTTCACGACATAGACTGGAAGTCTTCTTCAAGAATGGGAACTACTCTTGTGCGAAGATATGTCACTGACAGGCGCCACAATGTTATGTTTGTCTGTGATTGCGGCCGCAAGATGCTGGGTGATACTCCCAAGGGAGAATCCAAGCGAGAGGTTGCACTCATGACCTTTGGCATGCTTGCTTATATCACAGGTAGGAACGGTGCTGATTTTGCTCTTACATATCCTGGTGAAAGCAATCTGTCCGTTTCCATGTTCAAGTCAGGACCTGAGCACCTTGAGGCACTATTGTACGAATATGAAAAGCATATAGAAAGCGATGGCAAGATATCCCTGGAACAGACTCTTAAGAATGTCATAAGTGCTGTTCACAAGAAGATGATAATCATTGTTATTTCTGATATGGATGGAATCGCAAGTATAGATGGAAATGTAATGAGAGCTGTCACGACGGATCACGATCTTTTGGCTATCGGCATTGAAGACGCCATGTTGACCGGTGGAGCGGCTTTTGATAATGATCTTGGAAGATATGAGAAGAGATTTCTTTCTTTTAACGACAAGCTTCATAAGCTGGAGCTTGAAGAGAGAGAAATGGTTAACAATATCATTGCCGATAACACCAAGCATAGCAAGGTATCACTGGTAAGTGTTTCAGCACAGAGTGAGATTATAGATTCTGCGATAGTTTTGTTTGAAAGGTACAGACATGGAAACTACGGTTACATTAAGACCACCATTTGAATATAGCTGGTGGGTGTTTGCAATAGGCATAGCGCTTGCGGCACTTGCACTTCTTCTTTTGATCTGGGGCCTATACAAGATCTTTTACAAGAAAAAGGCACCTAAGGTAAAAGAACCTATGCCTGAGGGCTACAGAAAGCCTATACCACAGCATCTTTTTATAATAAAAAGAAAATATATTGCCGGTATCAGCAAGCTTAAGAATGATTATGAAAAAGAAAAGATTACAAAGAGAGAGGCGTATCTTAAGCTGTCCCTTATGATAAGAGGTTACGTACACGAAGCAACCGGAATAGATGTTGAGAAATGTACGCTCAATGATGTAAAGGGAATGGGTATCAGACATCTTGATAAGCTTATGGAAGAGTATTACGTTCCTGAGTTTGCTGAAGATAAGAGAGCAGAGGGCAGAGATTTTGCCACTTCCTGTAATACGGCAGTAGGAGTGATCAGAGAATGGAACTGATGTATAAGTGGGTGATTCCGGTAGGCATCGCTGTTATTGTCGCCACTATCGCCATAGTATTTTATATTCATAAAAAGAAGGGAAACGGATTCGTAGATGGAGTTCGCGTTGCCAATACATCTAAGATTCGTTCCTCCAAGCTGTACCAGACGCTTTCCTTGCAATACAAAGTCTTCAGAGTGCTGCTTGTTATGGGACTTATAGGTAGTATGGTTTCTGCGCTTGTTTTGACAGCGAGGCCTTACAAGAATGATGATATTGTAAGCGGAGTCAAAAAGCGTGATATTATGCTGTGTCTGGATGTTTCTTATTCACTCTATGATCTTAATTCCGAGATTACGGATTATCTCAAGGGCGTTGTTCAGGGACTTGAAGGGGACAGAATGGGTATCAGTATTTTTAATACATCCACCATTACTTATGTGCCTCTTACAGATGACTATGATTATGTCCTTCAGAAGCTTGATGAGCTTGGTGAATATTTTGCTCTGCAGAAAGAATATTATGAAGAGTATTATCTGAAATACGGATATTACGGCACTATACCTGATGATAAAGAGGCAAGATATGAAGAGATT
The DNA here is from genome assembly GCA_016291375.1 of Butyrivibrio sp. Lineage (GTDB taxonomy): Bacteria > Bacillota > Clostridia > Lachnospirales > Lachnospiraceae > Butyrivibrio. Next base: position 110,447 of record JAEEXE010000001.1, on the reverse strand, counting down.
ATGGAAAAGCTTGAGTATTATGATGCGGGAACAACCTATAACAGTTTCCTTAAGGGTTCATCTCTTATAGGAGAGGGTCTTGGCTCTGCATTGTTCTCTTTTCCCTATATTGAAGATCCTGACAGAACCCGAGTTATCATAATGTGTACCGACAATGAGCTCAATGATTACATGCCTCAGATCATGGAACTTGATGAGGCGGCTCAATCCTGTAAGAGCCATAAGGTGACACTGTTTGGAATATATCCAAGTGAAGATAAGTTTTATCTTCCGGAAGAATACGACTATGAAGAGTGTTCATCGGAGTTTAAAAAGGCGGTGGAGATGACCGGAGGAAAATTCTATGTCAGGACCAAGGATCAGCCTGTCTCTGAGATTGTAAAAGATATACAGAAACAGGAGGCAATGTTGGTAAAGGTAGTTATGGCAAGACAGCCTCTGGATATGCCCCGTGTACCTACGATTATTTGTTTGATTAGCCTTGCATTTTTTAGCCTGGCTGGATTGGTGTTGCAAAAATGAGTGTACAACCTGTTTTACCCATTGCGGTATTGCTTCTCATAATTACAGCGTGTGCTACTGTTACAATATACGCTGCAGGCAGGAGTCATACTGATAAAAAAGAAAAAACATTTACAATATTAAGGCTTGTCCTGATCTATCTGCTTGCTTTTATAGTGGGACTAAGACCTGTATTAAAGGACGATAAATATCAGTTCTCTGCCAAAAATCTGGATGTGTTGTTTGTAATAGACACTACAATCAGTATGTGGGCGCTGGACTATAACGGTTCATCACCCAGAATTGACGGCGTTATTAAGGATGCCAAGTATATAGCGGATGAACTGATAGGAAGTAATTTTGCACTTGTTACTTTCGATGATCAGGCGCATGTGATTTCACCATATACGCAGGACATTGAATATATCAGATCTTTGATAGATACTCTTTCTCCTCCGGACAGTTCTAATGCCATGGGTAGTGATATGTCTTTGCCATATAAAGATATGGAGGCACTTCTTCTTTCTTCTTCCAAAAAAGAGAACAGAAAGACTATCGTTGTATTTATAAGTGACGGCGAGATTACTAACGGCAATGAGAACACCTCATATAAGGCGCTGAAAGACTATGTGGATGCAGGCATGGTTCTTGGCTACGGAACCAAGAACGGCGGTGAAATGAGAGAAACTCATTATGGTTATATTATGGATCCCACAACAGGACAGAAAGCCCGTTCAATTATCGATGAGAAAAACCTTAAGAGTATAGCCGATGATCTCGGTGTTAGCTATAACAACATGAACGGTGATAAGGCGGCACTTGAAGGATCGATTCAGTATATTAAAGAAACTGCAAAGACCGTTCAGGATGAGATGACAGGAATTGAGAGATACAAGGATATCTATTATATTTTTGCAGCGATGCTTGCGGCCATGATGCTTGTTGAGGCTTGCATGGTAATCAGAAGAGGGAGGTTGTGACAATGAATAATAAAACACCTCTTAAGTATACATTGATGATTGTGTTTTCAATCCCTATATTGATACTTGCAATTTCATTTATTGGCAGATTCTGGGTCAACCATAGCTTTGTAAAAGCATACGATGATGCTCAGTATAAGGTTGATAGCGAGAGCAAGCTTTTGTACCTTAATTTCCCTGAGAGCTTTGTTCCGTATTACAACCTTGGAAATGTCAGTTATGAGAGAAAAGAGTATGAGTCTGCGGTTGGATATTATGAGAAGGCTCTGTCAATGTATCCGGATTCCAAAAGAGAATGTTCGATAAGGATTAATCTTGCTCTTGCATACTGTAATACCATAGACTTTTACGATCTTGATTCACAGGAAAAGATAGATACAGCTCTTTTTGTACTGTATAAGGCGAGAGATGTACTGCTTGAGAATGGTTGGGCTGTAGATGAAGGCGATGATTACAGGGATAAGGATGCTCAGCAGCTCAAAGAAGATATTGATAAGATGATAGAACGCCTGAAGAATCCCGATCAGCAAGAGTCTCAGGATAACGATCAGAACGATAATAACAATCAGGATAACAGCGGCGGCGGTAGCAGCGGTGGAAGCAAGGAAAACAAGCAAAAAGACAAGCTTCAGGACAACAAAGATAACGCCATGAAAGAGCGCCGTGAGGAACAACGCGAATATCAGAACAACCAGAATGAAAAGCAACAGGATCAGAACAACGGATCTAATGATGGTAATGACCAGAACAACAGCGGCTCCGATAATGGAGATGATGAGAACAACGGTGGTTCCGATAATGGAGACGATGAGAACAACGGTGGCTCAGATAACGGAGAAGATCAGAATAACGGCGGCTCAGATAATGGACAAGACCAGAATAACGGTGGTTCCGGCAATGGAAGCAATACAAATCCCGGTCCCGGAGGACAGGGAGAGTCAGAGGGAAGCATTAGTATAAAGCGTTGGTGATGCCTTCGGATTGAAGATGTAATACCCTTTATGGCAAAAAAATCGCAAAAAATAGCGGAAAAATATGATTTTTTGATGAAAAAGTGAGCATTTAGGCACAAGATGATGTATAATATGATATGAAAGTACGGATATTTTGTATTTTTGTCAGATGAATTATATTTGAGTTTAATTTTTGTATTGTTTTTGAAAGGGGAACACATTATGAAAAAAGGCATATCAACATTTTTAAGCGCAACGTTGATGATGCTGCTGGTATTAACGGGAATACTGGCTATACCTGTAAAGGCGTATGCTGCAACCGAGATTACATTTACGGGTAAGGTTGGCGAGAATACCACAGCCGAGAAGTTGTGTCTCTCTACTTCAGGCGGAACAGTAGAGATCAAGATTGATTCACAGACAGATACATCAGAAGCAAAGTTCCTTATGAAGGGTGACAAGATAATCGCTGATTGCTACAGAGGTGATGATGAGTATTGGCATGCCTCCAAGCTAAAGGCTGATAGCAAATCCGAAGATGCTGATGTCGATAAAGACAAGAAGTCTACTGTCGTAGGAAGAATAGCAAAGGGAACTACAAGCTCCAAGATATACCTCAAGGCAAAAGACGGAACAATGGAGATCAAGGTTGACGGCAGCACAGATCTTAGCGGTATCAGATATCTTGTTCTTGATCAGAAGGTAGAGATTGAGTGCGCAAGAGGAAGCGATGCTTACATGCACGCTATTTCTGTAAGACCTGCAGGAAGCGGATCCTCAAGTGCTGATATTGAAGCTAAGGGAACAGAAGTAACCGGTAGAGTTGAGAAGGGCACAACAACTTCAACACTTAAACTTAAGACTTCCGGTGGTACAATGGATTTTATTCTTGATCTGGCAACAGATGCAACAGAGTGTAGAGTTCTTATTCCCGGTCAGAAGATTACCGCATATTACTACAGAGGAAGTGATTCATGGAATCACATATCCAAGATTGTCAACGATTCCAATTCACGAGCTTCAAAGGCAAATTGTGATGCTAATACCAATGTAGTGGTATCCGGACGAGTAACATCTGAGACTACAGAAAATACAATATCATTTGAGACAAGTAGTGGAATCATGGAGATCAAACTTGATTCAGAGACAAATTTCTCAAGATGTCCCGTAGTAGTATATAACACTAAGCTTAAGATTGAGTGTGAGCGTGGAGATGATGGATATTACCACGCCAAGGCAGTAATTCTTCATTGATCTTAATAGTAGGATGCTATAACAAAGAAGCATTGAGAATAGTCTCAATGCTTCTTTTTGTTGGAAAAGAAAGGCTTATAGAAGGAGGAAAAGATGAGTAGAAAGAAAAGAAAAAATGAGGCTAATGGTTTATATTCGATAATTGCGATAATTATTGCAATTTTCACTGTTATTATCGTATTTGTTATCGGCGCATTTGTTATATTCATGTCTAAAACTAAGACTGAAACCGGAAAAGTCGAAGATATCAATGCAGAGCAGGAGACTATTGTATCAACAGGTGAGACTGCTGATACCAATACTTCCAATGAACAGAAAGAAGATGCGGCATCCGATAATAACGGCGATCAAAAGGCAGATGCAACATCAGGCAAGAGCATTCAGGATGAGCTGGCTGAGGTAGAAGCAAAGGCTAAAGAGCATAGCGATAATTGGGATTCTTCCAATGCAGGCCAGCAGGAAATGAATATTTTTGCCGGTGAGTGCTTTAAAATATGGGATGATGAGCTTAATTCTCTTTGGAACAGGCTCACAGAAGAGGTGGATGCATCTACAAAGGATAAGCTCGTAAAGGAGCAGAAGGCATGGATTTCCGAGAAAGAGAAGAATTCTACAGTTGCGGGATTTTATGCAAAAGGCGGCTCAATGCAACCAATGCTTGAGGCTACGGAAGCAGAGGAAATTACTCATGCACGTGTATATACAGTTGCAGGTTATTTGGCAGACGCAAGAGGAGAAAGTTTTTCTGTTCCCGCAGACGTTCAGAAGGAATTTGATAATATGAAAACACTTGATGATGTATTTACAGATCTTCAGGGTGAGTGGATGTTTGACGAAAGCAGGGGAGCTGTTATAGGAGTTCAGAAATCGGCTGAGTGTGATTATGGTGTTCCGGACACTAACTGGACTGTATGGATTACAGGTGGCGATCTCTTAAGTGACCTTGATGTATATGGCTATTGTGGATCTACGGACACTATAGTATTTGAGAAAAGCGGCGGATATTATGAGCTTAAAAAGGCTTTTGATGATGAGAATACAGTTGTTCTCTCATTCACTAATACTCTTGAAGAAATCTGCGAGGATTCTATTTTTGCAGATAGAGTAAAATAAAGAATCAGGGCATAAAAGTTATGTTATGAACAAAAAAAGATCCGCGGTATCCGCGGATCTTTTATTCGTTGTACAAGACAATACCCGTTATACAATCAGTATTTTTCAGGCTCGGGATAATCTACACCAAAAGTCTCGACTGTAACTGTCTTCATTACCTGATTAACTACAGGACGATCATTGTAGTCTGTGTCTGTCTCGGCAATTTTATTTACGATGTCCATTCCTTCTGTAACCTTACCAAATGCTGCGTAGTCACCATCAAGGTGAGGAGCATCCTTGTGCATGATAAAGAACTGAGATCCGGCTGAGTTGGGCATCATAGATCTAGCCATAGAGAGAACGCCCTCAGTATGCTTGAGATCGTTCTTAAAGCCGTTAGATGAGAACTCACCCTTAATACCATATCCCGGGCCGCCCATTCCTGTTCCTTCCGGGTCTCCGCCCTGGAGCATAAATCCGCGGATTACTCTGTGAAAAATAAGTCCGTCATAGAAATTTTTCTGAATAAGTGAAATAAAGTTATTAACGGTGTTGGGGGCAATCTCGGGATAGAGCTCTGCCTTGATAACATCGCCGTTTTCCATTGTGAATGTAACAATAGGATTCTGAGCCAATTTCTTTTCCTCCTGGATAATATTTGGTACAAAATAATTTTCTACCGTATCTTTTTATACCCCGATAGTATAACATTTTGGCATATTCCTATCAATTAAAAACACACCCCTTTATAACTATGATAAAGAGGTGTGCTGTATTTATATAGGCTTATAAAGAAATAACGAGATCAGATATTTACGAACTTCTTGGTACTTGTGTTAAGTCTGTCTGTTACGTCATTATTGGTATCCATTGCAGTACTGATTCCTGTGATCTCATCAACAATATCCTGGGAGTTTCCAGCTGACTGGTTGATTGCTTCAGAGGACTGATGAACGGAATCTGTAATGGAAGAAACCGCATCCGCCATCTCTGCCATGATATTATTAAGCTGTCTTGTCTGATCGGAGATATGATCAAGAACGTCATTGATAAAGGACGCTGTTGATTCATATTTTTCACCTGTATCAACAAAGGAATCATAATCGCTTAGAACGGTTGAGTTGATGAAATCAAGCACGTGCATAGCGTTGTCTGCAAGAGATTTAACAGCTGTGGTAACTTCATTACTGATAACCTGAATGTTTCCTGCTGTCTGCCTTGAGTTCTCAGCAAGGGAGCTGATCTCTTCAGCAACAACCGCAAATCCTTTACCTGCTTCACCTGCCCTTGCAGCCTCAATGGATGCGTTAAGAGCAAGGAGGTTGGTCTGGGATGCAATATCCAGGATGACATTGGTAAGTTCACTGATCTGGGCAACCTTCTCACTATCTTTAACAGACTGCTCGAGAACCTGTGAAAGGGTTTCCATCTTATTACCTGTATTGTCCTTCTTGGTCTGAGCATCGTTCTTGATGTCAACTGCTTCGTTACGGATTTCCTCGGCTTTGGAAACACCTTCGTTTACGCCGGAGTTGATATTCTGTGTGGCATTCTTAACTTCATTGAGTCGTTGATCGATAGTGCCGGCTGTCTCCGATACATTCTGCATACTTGCTGAAAGCTCTTCAAGGGCAGCAGATGTATTTGTGATATTATCACTGGCAAGATGGATCTGCCTTGTCATATTATCAGAAGATTCCGTGAGAACAACAGTACCGTCCTTAACTTCCTTAAGAATACCCTGCAGAGTTTCAATAAAGTGGTTGAAACCGTTCTTTACATTTACAAGCTCTGAGGATGTCTCTGTCTGCAAACGAACTGTAAGATCACCCTTATCGTTGTTGATGTCATCAATTATAGTGTTGATCTCAGCTGCGATCTCATTAACTTTTTTACCAACTTTTCTATAGTTGTAGAAAAGAGATATAGCAATCGCTGCTACATATATGAATGTTACTATATTTACAAAGGCAAGGGCACTGTTACGACTTGCTGATACTCTGGCCTTACTCTGCGCCTGAGCCTTTACTATTTCTTCATCCATTATGGAAAGCTGTTCTTTGAGACTTGCAAGTTCTCCGGCAGCCTCGCCGTATACAACGGAAACGATAGTGTCTACATCACCTGTTTCTCCTGCTGCTATTACGCGTGTATACTCGTCTTTGTATGTTGCAAAAAGACTCTGGATCTGTTTAGCAGCATCGAGACCGACAGTATCTCCGCTATAGCCTGATATTTTTGTGAAGGAGTCTACCATGCCGTTAACGGATTCTTCCATCTCTGTGAGGCAAGTTTTCATTTCGGGAATCTTGGTCTCAATCTGACCAAGGCCTTTAATGGTATCATACATGGCTGCCATAGCAAAACCATCATTATCGATAATGCGCATGTCAACTTCAAATACACGAATGTCATCCATTACACTTTCAATGAGCTCCGATGAATCGGCGGCAGTGGTTGACATGTTGTTCATCTGCCCGATAACTGAGATGATTGTAAGAATAAACAAAAGAAGTAGTGCGACATAACTGATTACGTTCATTCCTGTTACGGTCTTAAAAAATGGGATTTTCTTAACTCTTGCTTTTTCTTCCATATAAGCCTCACTTTCATATTTAATGACACGTTATATAAAAATTATAACGTAATTACGATTCAAAACAATTGGCTTTCCGAAGAATTAAGAGCAATTTTCTATTTATTTTATACTTTGCTGAAAACCCCTTTACAAGGGGATATCCCTATGCTATAATTTCATTCGTTGGTGCGAAATGCACTGTTTATGATACCTAGGGGAATCATACAATGGCTAGTATCACGGTCTCCAAAACCGTTCATGCGGGTTCGAATCCTGCTTCCCCTGTTTATAACTAACAAAACCCCGATGATGAATTCATCGGGGTTTTGCTTTGCACATAATAGTTTTTTGTTCTAAAACTATTCTTTAATTATGTTCCATTATCTTCCTATATAAGAAGCCTTCTTTTGTATAGATGGCGGTTATAGTATTATCATTATAAAAGTCTTTTACGACAGTAAGGGTTCCATCCGGATTGACTGACTCTTTGCCTTCGATTTCTGCAGCAAAGTTGTTTATCGTTATTCTGACACCAATCAAAAATATGGCAGTGAGTGTTACAAGAATCATTCCAACAATAGGCAAAACCTTTTGGGATTTACCGTCTGTGTCTGTTTGAAGTATGCCTCTGAAGACTGAAACAACTATTCCAATAGTAGCTATGATCCACATCACGTTTACAAATGTTGAACAATCGAGATAGACAAATTCCCTTAGTTCATAGCCATCAGGTACGGTGTTTTTCAGGTATGAAATTGCGATTGTAAGCGTCACTAGCGTGAATATAAATGATCCCGCTAAAATCTTTCCTATCTTTTTCATATCTTTTCCCCATAAGAGTGTAAAAATAACTTATTCACAACTATTATACAAAAAATAAGTATCTTTAACAACCGTAGTAACAAATTAATTTGTGAAAAAATTCCAAACTCTTTTTAAATAGTGATGAAACCTGACGATTGTGCTATACTAATTTCTAAATTTATCTATTTCAGAGGTGAATATGGCAAAAGAAATCTGGAAGCCCGGAAATATGCTTTATCCCATACCTGCGGTGATGGTCAGCTGCCAAAAACCGGGAGAGAAACCCAATATAATAACGGTTGCATGGGCGGGAAATATTTGTAGCAGCCCTGCAATGCTCTCCATATCTGTGCGTAAGGAACGCTATTCCTACGACATTATAAAGGAAACGGGAGAATTTGTTGTCAATCTTACAAGTGCAAGCCTTACAAGGGCCGCGGACTGGTGCGGTGTCAGATCCGGTAAGGATTATGATAAATTCAAGGAAATGAAGCTTACTCCCCAGAAATCCAATAAGGTTGAGGCTCCGGGAATTGCTGAGAGCCCTGTCAACATAGAATGCAAGGTTAAATCTGTTGTGGAGCTTGGAAGTCATGACATGTTCATAGCTGAGGTTATGTGCGTTACCGTAGATGACAAATTTATGGATGCTAAGGGACGATTTGACCTTAAGGCTGCAGATCTTGTGGCTTATTCACACGGTGAGTATTTTACCCTGGGCAAAAAACTTGGTAAATTTGGCTACAGCGTTGCCAAGAAGAGAAAGAGATGACGCCTTCTATATATTAAAGAAAAAAGATGTTGACATATAACGTGGCGTTGTGATATATTACTTTAGTATTTGAAAACAAAGCAGAGTATCCACTCTCACCCTGCGGCATTGCCAGTAGGCGTTAATAACTTTTCGATACAGATTATTTTTCTGTGTGTGATTAGGTGGATGCGTTGCGCATTCACCTTTTTTAATTATTTCGGAGGATAAGGCCATTAGCGAGTTATTTATTAACGAACAGATCAGAGCTAAGGAAGTTCGCGTGATTGGAATTGACGGCGAACAGCTCGGTGTTATGTCAATTCAGGATGCCAGAAAGGTTGCTGATGACGAGGGTGTTGATCTTGTTATGATCGCTCCTACCGCTAAGCCACCTGTTTGCAGAGTTGTTGATTACGGCAAGTTCAAGTATGAGCAGCTTCGCAAAGAGAAGGAAGCTAAGAAGAAACAGAAGACAGTAGAGATTAAGGAGATCAGACTTTCTCCCAATATTGATACCAATGACCTCAATACCAAGGTCAATGCAGCCAAGAAGTTCCTTGAGAAAGGTAACAGAGTTAAGATCACACTTCGTTTCCGCGGAAGAGAGATGGCTCACATGGGTGCAAGCGTGCATATCCTTACAGATTTTGCAGAGGCACTTGCTGATGTAGCTGTTATCGAGAAGCAGCCCAAGGTTGAGGGACGTAGTATGACAATGTTCCTTGCAGAGAAGAAGAACTAAGGTTTTTACCATTATTTTGGTTGAACATATCATGTTAATTAAAAACATTTTTAGGAGGATTTAGTTATGCAGCAAAAGATGAAAACAAAGAGAGCTGCTGCCAAGAGATTCAAGGTTACAGGCACAGGCAAGCTCATGAGAAACAAAGCGTATAAGCGCCACATCTTGACAAAGAAGTCCACAAAGAGAAAGAGAAACTTAAGACATGCCGGACTTGTTGACGCAACAAATGTAAAGACAATGAAGAGCATTTTGCCTTACGCGTGAGTAGAGCACTTAGTTAGGTAGTTAAATTTTTAGGAGGATATATAGATGGCAAGAGTTAAAGGCGCATTAAATGCCAAGAAGAAGCACAAAAGAGTTTTAAAGCTTGCAAAAGGTTACAGAGGAGCAAGATCTAAGCAGTATAGAGTAGCTAAGCAGTCAGTTATGAGAGCACTTACTTCAGCATTCGCTGGACGTAAGCAGAAGAAGAGAGACATGAGATCTCTTTGGATCACTCGTATCAATGCAGCTGCAAGAATCAACGGACTTTCATACAGCAACATGATGCATGGTCTTAAGCTTGCAGGTGTAGATATCAACAGAAAGATGCTTGCTGAGCTTGCAGTTAACGATCCTGAGGGATTCAAGACACTTGCTGAGCTTGCTAAGACAAAGATCGCATAATAGATCTTTTGTTGCAAACTTACGTTGTGTATTACAGGCGGTAACGCCAATTGATATATAAGTTTTTTTACGATAGAATATAGGAGTCTCGAATATCGAGGCTCTTATTTTTTTATAATACTTACAAGCGATAGTCATGCTTGCAGTCTTTAGGAGGTATATAAATGGCTGTTTTAAACAATATTGAGCCCAAAGAGGTGTTTCATTTTTTCGAGGAAATATGTAATATTCCGCACGGCTCACAGAATTTGCAGAAGATAAGCGATTATCTTGTTTCTTTTGCCAAGGAAAGAGGAATTGAGGTCAGTGCAGACAATGCGCTTAATGTTATCATGAAAGTTCCGGGGACCTCCGGATATGAGGATAAGGAACCTATTATTTTGCAGGGACATATGGACATGGTTGCGGTAAAAACTGCAGACAGCGATATCAATCTTGCAAATGAAGGACTTAGAGTGAAGACAGACGGAGAGTATGTATGGGCGGATGGAACCAGCCTTGGAGGCGATGACGGTATCGCTGTTGCATACATTCTTGCACTTCTTGATTCCAAGGATATCCCTCATCCGCCGCTTGAGATAGTGATCACGACCGATGAAGAGATAGGTATGTTGGGTGCTGCCGTTCTCGATCTTTCAGATCTTAAGAGTAAGAAGATGATCAACATCGACAATGAGGAAGAGGGCGTATTTATTACAAGCTGTGCCGGAGGCGTGGGATTTGGCGCTGAATTTCCTATTAAGAGGGTAGAAAAGACCGGCGTTAAATGCAGAATATCAGTATCGGGACTTCTTGGAGGACATTCCGGCGAGATGATCGATAAAGGAAGAGGAAATGCTGCGATAATATGTTGCAGAGTCTTAAGAGAACTGCTTGACAGTGCCTCTTTTAACATCGTAAGTATTAACGGAGGCGTCGCCGATAACGCCATTCCGCCTGAGTGCGACAGCTTTATCATTGTAGATGAGAAAGATGTCGACAAGGTGATCGACAGTGTCAAAAAGACCTTTGATGACATTAAGAGTGAGCTTGAGTTAAAAGATCCGGGACTGCTGATATCTTTTACCAAGGAAGGAAAAGAAACTGCGGCTTGCCTGGATGATAAAGCCACCAAGGATTTCCTTAAGATGATCGGCATGATGCCTGACGGAGTGCAGGTTATGAGCGCCGCTATCAAGGGGCTTGTCGAGACATCGCTCAATCTTGGAATGATGTCTACGAAGGAAGATAGGATAGTTACCGTGCAGGCGGTAAGAAGCAGTATAGATTCTGCCAAGGTCACTCTTCTTAAGAAGATTACGGACATTGCGGAGATGTTTGGATGCAAGGTCACAGTTGCGGGAAATTATCCCGGATGGCAGTTCAGACAGAATTCGGAGCTTAGAGACCACATGGTCGAGGTTTATAAAAAGCTCTACGGGAAAGAGCCCAAGATTGAAGCAATTCATGCGGGACTTGAGTGCGGTATCTTAAGTAATAAGATAGAAGGACTTGATTGTATCTCGATCGGCCCCGATATGCAGGATATTCACTCGACAAAAGAAAAATTATCAGTACAGTCAACAGCCAGAGTGTGGGATTATCTCAAGGCGGTTCTTGCCTGAGATTGAGGCTGTTTTCTACAAAATACGCTTATAAATGAATGGGAGAGAAAGTGGATAACATAAGAAGCAGTATAATTGATGAAGTTATACGTCAGTTCAACGAAAAGGGTATGAAGTTTACCATGGATGATATATCTGCGGCGCTTCATATCAGCAAGAAGACTATTTACAAGGAGTTTAAGGACAAGGATGAGCTCTTTATGGAGACCGTGGATTACGGCTTTTCCGCACTTAAGGAAAAAGAGGCTCAGATCATAGCGGACAATTCGCTGGAACTTGTGGAGAAGATCTCAAAGCTTATCGTGTGTCTTCCGGATAAATATCAGAATATAGACTATAGGCTTATCTATCAGCTTAAAGACAAGCATCCCAGGATCTATGAGAAGTTCACAAGCAGGATTGAACGGGATTGGAAGGATACCGAGAAGCTTATAAAAGAGGCTATGGATAATGGACTTATAAGAAAAGTTCCGATGACTATAGTAAAACTTATGCTCGAAGGATCGGTGGAAAAGTTCCTTGGAACAGATGAACTCACAAAGGCACGAATCGATTACGAGGAAGCGCTTGAAGGTATGATCGATATCATGCTAAAGGGCATAGAAACTGAATAATTAATAAAAGAAAGAGTAGCGTCTTGCTACTCTTTCTTTTGTTAGTATGTTTTTATATCACAAATAATTATGCGTTGTGCTCGATAAGGTAATCGTTGAGTGCATCTACGATCTCTTCGCTGTCAATTCCGTGAACGGCACATGCTTCTGCAAGTGATTCCATCTGAGAAGCGGGGCAATAAATACATCCCATTCCGCATTCCATAAGGAACTGTGCTGCAAGAGGGTGCTTAACAATAAGATCGCCTACGATCATATCTGGGGTAACGAGAGCCTCGTTCTCGTTAACGACAGTCTCTTCATTTTTTACTTCTTCGTTAGCCAAAATAGTCTCCTCACTTTCGTTCTCTGTATCATTTCCAAAGAATAAATCTTTTAAGCTCATGTTGAACTCCTTCTTACACAAAAAAGATTGCGCGAAATCATTTTAGCGCACACTAACATTACCTGCAAGTTCTTTTTTTATAGTTCATAATTCTTTTATTTTTGATGTTATAATATGTATTAAATTATCTGAAAAAGGGGAATATATGGGTAAAAAGATATTTATAACCAACGATGACGGTATAGAATCTGACGGTATTGCCAGACTTGCCAAAGTGGCAAAAGAGTTTGGAGAGGTGTGGATCGTGGCTCCGGAGAGTCAAAGGAGCGCGGCTTCTCACAGTATTACATTAAGACATCCGATAGATGTTCATCCGTTCAGTGATTTTCCGGTAGAGGGAGTACATGCTTTTTCGTGTAGCGGAACACCGGGAGATTGCGTGAGAGTGGGAACACTTAATATAATGCCGGAAAAGCCCGATGTTGTGCTGTCGGGGATCAATTTCGGATATAACGTGGCTTCGGACATTCAGTATTCCGCTACGGCGGGAGCGGCTTTTGAAGGGGAGTTCCAAGGATATCTTTCGATAGCTCTTTCGGAAGGGATAACGGGTTGCCATGAGGTTACGGACAGATATCTTAGTGAGATATTGAAAGAGCTGTTTGAAAAGCCTTATGTGCCGGGACAGATATGGAATGTCAATTTCCCACACTGCAGGCTGGATGAATGTAAGGGCATATTAAGAGACAGACTGGTATCCAGAAAGGCGTTTTATGTAGACAGATACAAGGCTGTTGAGGAATTTTCAAACGGAGGCGTCAGCCTTATGGTTGACGGGATCTATTCGCCCGAGCATGAGGATTTGACAGACTTTGGGGCTGTGTTGGATAATTATGTATCAGTGGGTGTGGTGAAAAACTTAAGTTGAGGTTACAATAACAAGATTATATAAACGTTTATTAAGGAGAGACCATGAAAAGAAAAATATTAGTAAGCATTCTGGCTCTGACGATAATGGCGTCAGGATGTTCTTTTGGCCAAAACATCGAAGATAGCAATGGGACCACAGCAACCGTTAGCGGTTCTACAGAAAACGCGGGCGCAGAAAACGGATCCGATCAAAACGCGGATTCGGGAGAAGGCGCTTTGGTAAGTATCGCTCAAGGCCCTACTTTACTTGGAGATTCCGAAGTTAAGTATTACGACGAGAATCTTGTACCGTCTATTCCAAGCTACAGCGTGAAGGAAGACTTTTCAAATATAGTTTTAAACGCTAATCAGGGTTACTTATTCAATCCTGAGCGTCAGAATGATTATAATGATGTAACTGCTAACAGAAAGGCGCTTGTGGATCACAATTTCCTTGTAGTCAAGGATGGCAGCAACGAGTTTTTTGAAATTTACGAGGCTAATCGTTACAGTCAGATCCCCAATTTTATTACGGTTGATTCATTGATGCATACCTATCATCTGTACTTTGCATATCTCATGAAGCAAACCGAGAAAAATCACCTTGCAGGGGAGCTTAAAAAGCTCAGTGCGCAGATGCTGGAGAGTTCTGTAAAGCAGTACGGAGACCTTAAGGGTACGGAGTTTGAAGCGGCGGCTCTTAGGAACGTTGAGTTTTTCTATATAGGAAGTAAGCTCCTTGACGACAGCGTAGCAGCTCCTATAAGCGACAGCTCTTTTGACAGTGTTGTAAATGGCGAGCTTGATAAGATCAATAATGCTTCCGGAATAGAAACATGTGCGATAACCGAGCTTAACGAGGATTATTCTCAGTACAAGCCGAGAGGATATTATGACGGTGATCCCGAACTTGAGAAATATTTCAGAGCAATGATGTGGTACGGAAGAGTCGCTTATGCTTTTGATAACGAGGACATGGTGCGCAGTGCCATCCTTCAGAGCGTTGCGATAAATGATGCCAAGGATACATGGGAAGGCATCTACAGTATTACTTCATTCTTTGCGGGAAGATCTGATGATCCCGGATACAATGAGCTTTCTCAGATAGTGGAAAGCAGTTACGGAAGTGCAGACGTATCTGCCATTGCGGACAATAAAGATGCCTTTGCCAAGGTTATGAGCGCGGTAAAAGAGCTCAATACTCCTTCGATCAATTCGGTTCCGGTTGAAGACGGTGAAGAGAATGTGATTCCTTCATACAGATTCATGGGACAGAGATTTACGATCGATGCAGCCATCATGCAGAGACTGATCTACAGGAATGTTGAAGAGAACAGTGCGGGAGAAACAAGAATGCTTCCCGATACGCTTGATACTGCCGCTGTGCTTGGTTCAGACAAGGCTATGGAGATTCTTGAAAGTCAGGGCGATACCGATTACAAGAACTACACCGAGAATGTGGAAGCTTTAAAGCAGGTGTTTAACAATGATGATGCTTCTATCTGGAATGCAAGTTTGTATTCCGGATGGCTCAATACACTCAGACCTCTTCTTGAAGAGAAGGGTGAAGGCTATCCTTCATATATGCAGAATTCGGAGTGGACCAAGAAAAATCTTGAGACCTATGCAGGATCTTATGCAGAGCTCAAGCACGATACGATCCTCTATGCCAAGGCCGTTATGGCAGAGATGGGAGACGGAGACCAGGAAGTCCTTGATGACAGAGGTTTCGTAGATACTCAGCCTGTTGTTTACAGCAGATTTAAGTTCCTTTCCGAGAAAACCAAGGAGGGACTTGATAAGTACGGAATGCTTGATGAAGGTGCAAAAGAGGATCTTGATAAGCTTTCCGAGATCGCAGGAACTCTTTTGACTATTTCGGAAAAAGAGCTTAAGAATGAGAAGCTTTCCGATGATGAATATGAGTTTATTCGAAGCTACGGCGGATATCTTGAGCACTTCTGGAAAGAAGCGGTTGATGACGGTACAGGTTCTGTTTCGGAAAGTAATCAGGCACCTTGCCCTGTTATCGCGGATATCGCGACCGATCCAAACGGAAGCTTTTTGGAAGTGGGAACCGGTTTTGCCGATGATATGTATGTTGTATTCCCGATTGACGGAGAATTGCACGTTGGAAGAGGAAGTGTTTATTCATTTTATCAGTTTGAACAGTCCGGTGAGAGACTTGCGGATGATGAGTGGAGAGACAGGCTTAGAGGCGGACATATGGATGATAATTGGAACTGGGTTGAAAATTCGGACAAACCCACTCAGCCTGAATGGACTACAAGCTACAGAGTAGATGGAGAATGAAAATACCGGAAAAAAAGCTATCTTTAATTAAAAAACTTAAATGGCTACTGCTATCCTTAGGGATAGTGGTAGCTATTTGTATTGCCGTGATCTCAATCCGCCGAAATCATATCCCGTCATGGGTTAGCTGGAAGGAAAAAGAGATTTCTTTTGACAATGAAAAAGATAAGGCTTATTCCGGCATAGTTGTCGCGTTAAAGAACAAGAAACTGCAGGTTAAAGACAGAAACGGTGATATAGCTTTCAGATCCGAACGCGGTTTTAAGGTTCAGGATGTATTCGTGACGGATATAGACAGAGACGGCGATAAAGAGATGATAGCTCTTTTGTGGAAAAAGGGTAAGTACGGTAAACATAGGCCTTTCTGGGTAAAGAGCGATGAAAAGGACTATTCCCAGCATATCTTTTTGTATGATCTAAGTCCCGACGGAAGTGTGGGACATAAATGGGGCGCATCGGAGATCGGTGTAGATGCCGTGCGTATGAAGCTCATGGAGAAGAATTCTTCAATACTTCTTATTGAGGACAAAGATAAAAAATGCACGCTTTGGACCTGGGAAGGCTGGGGACTAAAGAATATCGAAAATGAAGTCAGCGTGGCGGCATTCGGTGATAACCTTATTCATGAACCTATCTATGAACATGCCAGAGATAACGAAAACGGAAGTTTTGATTTCTTGTACGAACCTTTTATAAAAGAAATCCAAAGCGCCGATATTGCGGCTTTAAACGCCGAGACGGTGCTTGTCGATAAAGAGTCGATGGTCGGAGGATATCCAAGCTTTGGTTCACCCATAGAAGTCGGAATGGCTATTAAAAAAGCAGGCTTTGATGTGGCTGAATGTGCCAACAATCACGTGCTCGACAGGGGAGTGACGGGTATTGATATCACAACGTCTTTTTATAAGGATAATGAGATAACCTGTGTGGGAATCCAGAGCAGTAGCGATACTGAATACAGGCCGTATGAGATCATCAGTCGTAACGGGATAAAGATTGCGCTACTTTCATATACCTACGGAACGAATGCCGGCGATATTTCGAACGATTATCCGAATGTGGTGCATTATCTTCCCAAGGAACATGAAGCCTCAGAACAAGGCGATGAGCCGGCAGAAGATGAAAAGAAGCTGATCGAAGATCTTAAATCTGCGAGAGAAGAAGCCGATTTTGTGATCGTGTTTGTGCACTGGGGAGATGAATATGTAAAAGAGATAATGCCTTCGCAGGAGAGATACGCGCAGCTTTTTGCAAAGGGCGGCGCGGACGTGGTTATAGGTTCACACCCGCATGTTGTGCAGGAGACCAAGATGATGGAAAGACCTGACGGCGGAAATATGCTTGTTTATTATTCTCTTGGAAATTTCAGGGCAGCGCAGGGGCAGAGCGAAGATACCAAGAAGGGAGCCGAAGCATATTTTACCTTAGGATATACTTTTGACGGAGTGGAGATACAAAATTACGAGACCAAAGAAATAAACGCATATTGGAAGTAGACGAATACCGGAAATAAATGCAGATAAAAAAGGCGCCGCGGGATAAAACCTGCGACGCCTTTATAGCGTAATATATTGGCTTAAGCCTGTGCTTTGTCCTTCGCAGCAGCTTCGTCGATTGCCTTGGCGATATCTTCTGCGGCGTCCTTGCTCGGAAGCTGGACTTTGAAGTATTTGACGTTGGTTGTGAGCTCTTCGGCGATCTTCTGGAGATCCTGAGCCTGCTCAACAACAGATTCCATATTTGTATCAAGTTCCATGAGAGAAGCGCTTGTTTCCTGAGTGGAAGCAGCGTTCTCTTCGGAGATGCTTGAAAGAGATTCAACAGAACTTAGGATGTTGGCCTTATCTGTGTTCATCTGCTCAACGAGAGCTGCGATCTGCTTGTTGCCTTCCTCGGTCTCTTTGAGGAGTTGAAGCATCTGATCGAAGGATTCACTCATTTCCTCAAGGGCTGCGGCCTCATTGGTAGTAGCTTCTTTGATGCTCTCTGTGAGTTCCTTGTTTGTGTTGGAATAATCGGTAATTGTCGAGAGCATGTTGGTAATCTCGCCTGCGAGATTATTGGTATCGCCCGCAAGATTCTTGATGTTATCTGCAACAACAGAGAAACCTCTTCCCGCTTCACCGGCTCTTGCAGCCTCGATTGAAGCGTTGAGAGCAAGGAGGTTGGTCTGGCTTGCTATTGAAATGATGGACTCGGCAGCAGTAGAGATCTGCTCAACAACGTTGGCCGTCTCGTTAACTGACTCTGCAACCTTTGTAGCCATCTCATCTGTCTTTTGATCCTGGAGCTTGATCTGTTCAAGCTGCTCCTTAACCTTGGAAGATTCACCGTATACAAGGCGACCTTTTTCAAGGTTGGAATTGGCGGATTCAAGCACACTGTCAACAGAAGAACCTATGTTGATGGTAATGGAGGATGTACTCTGAACATCCTGAGCCATAGCCGTTGCACCGGATGCAAGGTCATTAACCGCAGAGCTGATGTCTGTTGTTGTTCTCTGAGAGCTTGCAATTGAATCTTTTGCAAGTTCAGCCTTGCTGTTGACGGTATCTGCATGGTTTATAACTTTAACAAGAGCGTTTCTGAGCTCATGGCGCATTCCTTCAAGAGCATGTCCGATCTTATTGAAGTCTTTTACAATGCTGGTCGGATGAATCTTGGTAACAAAGTCACCTGATGCGACTCTTTCAACTGCTTTGGATATCTGCTTAAGGCTTTTCAGGATATTTCCGAGCATTATAAATGTAAATACCAAAAGAACAGCAGCTATAATACCGAAGATAGTTGAGCTTGCAACAATCTTCTTGGCGATATTTGCTGTGTTGATGCTCTTTTCTTCCTTGGCCCATCTGTCGGCAATATCAACCATATCATTAAGAGCGGATCTAGCTGTGTCAAAGTCATCGGAAAGTCTTTTGATCTCACCGGAACCTGCGTTGTATTCTTCTCCGCTACCCAATGTATTCTTATAATCTTCCTGCCATGCGACAAAATAAGTTGAGAAAGTGTCATAACACTGTGAAAATGTCATACCGTTCTCGGCAGTGATGGTATTGTAAAGGTACGCATTCTTCTGCGCGAGAGAGGTTGCTTCTTCAACTCTCTGCGAAGTCTCTTCTATATTGACCTTAACATCGTCCATGTATCCCGTAAGAGTAGACATATTGGCATACTTAAAGTTGGCAATATATCTGGTGATAGAGAGCATGGCCTGATGCATATCTCTGTCGGCATTAATAAGATCCGAATTGATAGTATAGAGCATATCATAATAGATTTCTTCATCAGCCTTCTCAATACTCTTCATCTGCACATTGCTGAAAATAATGCTTGCAATAAGTGCGATTATAAGTGGAAACGTGATAAGAAGTAAGATGGCAGACATGCTGGCACGAAAACCGGAATTCCTTTTCTTCTCTTTCATGAGATATACCCCCCGTTTTTTCTCGATAGTATGTTACTTCTTAATTATCGGCTTATTTTTATAAAAAGTTAATAGGTTTTACGCAATATTTATGTGCTTTAAGAAATTTTATTTCAAGTGTTACTTATTTATCTTTTCTCTTATCTGCTCATTCGTTAATTCAATCTCTTTCCACAATTCTCTTGCGGACATTCTGACAGCGCCCGATCCGAACACGATGATCTGCTCGATGGCGTCTGAGGTTGCGACTTTTACGCGGTATTTTTTGCTGATTATGTGAGCGGCCTTTTCTATGTACTGATCCGCGGTCTCGGCTTCTTTTGTATAGATGACGGTTAGGTTTCCCTGCTTCTCGACATGCTCCGTGCCGCCGCGAACTCTGTATGCGTCGAAAACGAGTATCAGCTCTTCTCTGCGATAGCCCTGGAAATTGTTCAGGATGTCGATCAGAGAATCGCGTGCTGCCTTGAGGTCAGTCTGAGCCAGAGCTTTAAGGTTCTCCGAGGCATATATTATGTTGTATCCGTCTATCAAAAGAAACTCTTTATTCGGATCTTCGTCTTCTTTTTTGCTGAGGTTGCTGTGCTTTTTCTCTTTTTCCTGTTCAACGGCGTAGTCCCTAACGCTCTCATCGGGGGCGATAAAAGAGCTTTCGTCAAATTCGGTCTTGGAATTTCCGACTCTTGGTTTTACCTTGCCGTAGGTTCTTTCAAAGATGGCTTTAAGCTCATCTTCGGCAGCGAAGTAATCTCTTTGTTTTTCTGAAAAAGAGCGTGTGTCTTCCATAGATGCTCTTTTTGCCTGAAGTTTTTTAAGAGCCTCCATGTCTATATTATCCACAAGATCTGTAGATGTGCCTGTATTGGAATCCTTGCTCCAACCCGTATCTATGTGCATGTGGCTTCCGACTTCATCCCAAGGGATTATCGTTGCGGCGCCGTGCTGACAGAATACAGAAGATGAAGGATTGTCCGTATCAAGATCTGGATAGTAGTCATACTCTTCAAGAACTTCCTCGGTGTTGTGGCAAGGACTGTAGCCGCTAAGTGTAGTGAAAAGACGGCCTTCTCCGTGTGTGTAAGCGGAGAGCTCTTGTGCGTAGTTACCAAGGCATGCTACGGGGACAGTACCGGTGATGATAGAGAAATTGCCCTCCATATCGGGAGCAGACACGGTACCGTTCATTCTTTGCATATCGTTAAGCGCTCTTCCTACGCAGTCTACAGGGACTTCAAGCCTATATTCTAAAATGGGCTCAAGAAGAACGGAATCAGCCTGCATAAGTCCCTGTCTTACCGCTCTGTAGGTGGCCTGTCTGAAATCACCGCCTTCTGTGTGCTTTTCGTGAGCGCGTCCGGCGATGAGAGTTATCTTTACGTCGGTAAGCTCGGAACCGGTGAGGACACCGAGATGTTTCTTTTCCGCAAGGTGAGTAAGGATGAGTCTCTGCCAGTTAAGAGCAAGCTCATCGGTACTGCAATTACTGTCAAAAGAGATTCCGCTTCCGGGTTCCGTAGGTTCAATAAGAAGATGCACTTCGGCGTAGTGGCGTAGCGGTTCAAAGTGTCCGACACCCTCAACGGGACCTGCTATTGTTTCTTTATATACGATATGTGCGGGGCCAAACTGTGCCTCGATGTTAAATCTGGTCTTTAATATATGTTTAAGTATCTCTTTTTGAACTTCGCCCATAACGCGAACTTCGATAGACTTGGTCTCTTCCGGATAGGAAACGCGAAGCATGGGTTCCTCTTCCTCAAGATTTTTGAGGTCGTTGTAAACAGTCACGGGATTGATGTCCTCGGGAAGCAGCAGCGCGCAAGAAAGGATGGGTTGTAAGACTTCCGAAACAGTATCTCCTTCAAGGTATCCAAGACCCTGGCCGGGAGAGGTGTTTTTTAGTCCCGTGACAGAACAGATCATGCCTGCAGTCGCGCTTTGTACAGCTTCATATTTATCGCCCGCATAGATCCTTATCTGGTCGACTTTTTCATCGCCGATAACGTCTCTTACATTTAAAGTGCCGCCTGTGATCTTAAGATGAGTGAGCCTGTTTCCCGAAGGGTCACGGCTTATCTTAAATACCCTTGCGCCGAATGCAGAGGTTCCGGCTGTCGGTGTGCTTTTTCTTTTCACATCGGCTGATGAATCGAGGATTTCGCTACTGCAGATTGTAGGAGCAAGGTCTGATACCAGATCAAGCAGTTCTTTTACCCCTTCCATCTTAAGTGCGGAACCAAAGAGAATGGGGAAGCAGTTTCTTTTTCGTACAAGCGAATAGATATCCTCTTTTTCAATCTTTTTTCCGTTTAAAAAATCAGAAAGAAGAGCTTCATCGCACATGGCAAGCTCCTCTTGGATTTCGGGAGCATCATACCCTTCACTTAGGTCAATACATGAAGAAGAGAGAGAATTCCTGATGTCGTTAAGGCACCGATCCTTGTCGGCGAGCGCCTGATCCATCTTATTTACAAATATAACCGTTGGTATCTTGTAGTGATCAAGAAGCTTGTAAAGGAGCTTGACCTGGCCTGTGACGCCGTCCGAAGCGCTTATCATAAGGACGGCAAGATCAAGTACTTGAAGTGTTCTCTCCATCTCGGGTGAAAAATCGGTATGTCCCGGAGTATCGAGAAGATCGAATCTGGTCTCGTTGTATTCAAAAACAGCCTGCTTGGAGAAAATGGTTATTCCGCGGGCTCTTTCAAGTTCGTATGTGTCAAGAAAAGTGTCCTTGTGGTCGACTCTTCCGGCTTTTCTGATGGCGCCCGATAAGTACAGCATAGCTTCGGAGAGTGTTGTCTTACCGGCATCAACGTGGGCGAGTATGCCCATTGTCAGGTTGTTCATTGTTTAGTCCTTCCGCAAAAAAAGAAATTGCTCTTTTTATTATGCATTATGATAGACCCACTAGCAAATAAAACATGGATAAAGGCTTGAAAAGACGGGGGGTTGGAAGTAAAATTATTGAAATAATAATAATTTGCAATAGGGGGTACACATATCATGAAAACATGTCCTAATTGCGGCACACAGATGGCCGATGATGCTAAATTTTGCGAAAGTTGCGGCGTTAGCCTTGAACAGGGTAACCCTGGTATTCAGGGAGCACAGCCTGTAGATAACAATCAGAGCGCTGCTCAGAGCGGACCGATACCGGCTCAGAGCGGACCGATGCCGGCTCAGAGCGGACCGATGCCGGCACAGATGCCGCCTGCGCAGACTCAGTATAATCCTTATCAGCAGTATTATAATCCCAAGGATCATACAAGTGAGTTTGATGTCAGAGATATAGCAGATAACAAGCTTTTTGCAGCTTTTGCTTATATTTTCGGAGTGCTTGGAATAATCGCTGCACTTCTTGTCAACAATTCACCTTTTACAAGATTCCATGCCAAGCAGGCAGTTAAGCTTGAGATCGCTGCGATCGTCTTGGTGATCCCGGCTGTAATTCCTTTCCTCGGATGGTTCGTTACATGCGCAGGTCTTCTCGTTTTGGTAGTTGTCAAGATTATTGCGGTAGTAAACGCACTTAACGGTAAGGCAATCGAGGCACCTATTGTCAGTGAGATCGGAGTATTTAAGGGCTGATATCTAAATATATTAAGCGATATGATTGTTATGACCCGGGACTTCCTTATTCGGAGGCTCCGGGTTTTTATATTATAGGAACTTCCTATGAATATCATTTCTGAGAATTCAGATAATCAAGATGCGGAATTAAGTAAACTTCTTATGACTTTCTTAAGATTTACGGTAGATTTCCTTAAGTTTGAGCAAAGGCTATTTACATCATATTTTCATGGTGATAATCTATGCTCATCGGAAACGTGAACAAGACAACCTGTTTTTACACATCATCACGTCACGCAGGACAATCGTCCTGTATTGCTCGTTTCAGAGCAATTTTTTCCAAACACCAACTTGCACGGAGTCCTTTCATTGTTTTAGATTAGATTTGGCTTTTGGTTTAGATTTTTAGTGCATATATTACCTTCGGAATTTTGCGAGGGTTCGGATACCCATCGCTCTTTATTGCTGCGAATGCTCCGGGAGAATTAGTGGAGCTCCGGGAGACTTTTGCGAGTAATATCTTTTTATCCTGCAAGTTGGTGAATAATTAGAAAATCCGAGTTTTTTTCGTATAATATAAAATTCTTTTCATACCGAAATCCTGATGATATCATAAATGTAAATAGTTATATTATTATGCATGTCTTGAGAGATTTGTGGTATGAATCCTGATAATAAGAAACTTCCAAGTGACGACGAATTATATAACGGTTATTTAAAAGGTGATGCGAAGGCGGGCGATGAGCTTATGCTTCGCTACGGAGATCTGCTTACATCTTACCTTTTTTCTTTTATCGGTGATTATCACGATGCCGAGGATCTGATGCTTGATTCGTTTGCGGCGATCCTTGTTAAGAAGCCTAAGATCGGAGAGGGCTGCTTTAAGGCATATCTTTTTAAGACCGCCAGACATATGGCTTGTCGCCTCTGGAGAAAAAAGCTTAAGCAAAACGAGTTCAGTCTTCCCGACGATATCATCTCGGAAGAGGTTACTCCGGAGAGAAAGACTGTTATCGATGAAAATATCAGTTCACTTCATAAGTGCCTGAATCTTATACCTACTCAGTATCGAGAGGCACTTTGGCTTAAATATGCCATGGACTTAAGCTACGATCAGGCTGCGCAGATAATGGCGTGCAGCAAGAAGAAGATAGACAATCTTCTTGCGAACGGTAAAAAGACACTTAGGAAAGAGCTTGAAAGAGAAGGAATAACACGATATGAGATCTGAGGAAAGAGTAAAGGAACTGCACCGCAAAATGGCTGTGCTTGAAAAAAAGAAAGCGCAAAAAGTAATCGCGATACAGACCGCTGTAGCCTTTGCAGCAAGCTTGTTTCTTGCGATCACGTCGGCTGTTATGATCGCACGCCTTCCCAAGACCACCGCGGCGGGTGTACCGGGAAGCATGGCCGGAAGCATCTTTGCCGAGAACGGAGCACTTGGATACATCATGGTTGCACTTATCTCTCTGTGTCTGGGAATATCGTTTACACTTTTTTGCGTATTTATCAGAAAAAGCATGAAAGAAGAGTGAGCTGATGATTGATGTTATTGATGCTGCCATTCAGATAGTTTCATTGCTTATTTGCATGGCGATCTCGATCTACTTCATATTTAAGACCAGGGAAAAATCCTGGGTTCTGTTGCATCTTTTTTATGTGAGTTATCTGCTTGGCAATCTTTATTGGCAGGCAGTTGCATTCTATTACGGAGCAACTCCGAACATTGCTGTTGTTTCTGATCTTAGCTGGTATGCTTCGTATATCTTTCTTAGTCTTTTCCTTTTTATGGAATGTGAAAAGCATCTGGGAAAAGATTTTACTTCCAAAGTTCCAAACACCGGAATAAAGCGATTTATTCCGCTTCTTACCATTCCTTTTGTTATCGGGATGGCTCTTTTGTACATGCAATACGGAAAATACGTAAGTAATACTGTTTATGCGATACTTACAGGGATTCTTATGTTTAATTCTATCCGGAATCTCCTTTTCTTTAACGACAGATATATCCGGAACATCAGTATTGTAGTTCTTTTGAACTGCTTGGGTGAATACGGCTCCTGGACATCATCTTTTTTTAGAGATGACAGTACCTGGTACAATCCGTACTATTGGTTTAACATGTTTCTGGCGGTCATTTTCCTCGCATTTTGGATCGTGAAAAAGAGGGAGGTGGCAAAATGACATACATGGAGAACACGTTCATCTGTCTGGCAGCGCCGCTTTTTCTGGCTATTCTTTGCCTTAAGGAAAGCTGGCGCAGAGCGCTTACATTTCTTCTTGCGGGCATGATATGTTGCCTTTTGTCGGCATATGTCAGCAGCTTTTTTGCTGCGATTTTTGAGATAGACCTTGCGACCGCTTCTCACGCCGTGGCACCGGCTGTTGAAGAATGTATCAAGTTCTTGCCGATTCTTTTTTATATAATCATATTTGAAGCGGGAAAAGAGGATTCTATAAACGGAATACTCCTGGTATCCGTTGGGTTTGCAACATTTGAAAATGTCTGTTTCCTTACTTCTTACGGAACTTCGGATCTCTTTAGCCTTATGATCAGAGGCTTTGGCACGGGAGCGATGCATGTTTTGTGCGGTACGGCAACAGCGATAGGTCTTTTCTCTCTTTGGGACAGAGCTTGGATAAGAATAACGGGAACCTTTGCCGTTCTGTGTTTTACGATAACTTTCCATGCGATATTCAATATCATGGTCAGTGCGGGAGGTATCAGCCTTGGGATTGCAAGCGCTGTTCCGATGGCACTTATAATCATTGTTTTTGTGCTTTCTCAGAAGAAAATCGGACTAAAATAATAAAAAAATAATATTTTTTCAAAATCTCCTTAGGAGTTTTGCGATTTTTTGACACTATATAAGTGAAAGGGATAATTGCACGCTTTAAAAGGAGGTTTTTTAATTTCGATGACAGGTGAAGAGAGACTATCAGAACTTCACAGACGCATGAAAGGACTTAGGAAAAAGAGACAGAGCAGAATGATCAATGCCATGGGCATGGTCAGCACTGCGTTATTTGCATGTCTTTTTATCATAATTCAGCATCTGGGAGTCGGACAATTCGGAACAACTACAAATTTATACAGCGGTTCGAGTCTCCTTTATGAAGAAGCGGGAGGATACGTGCTTACCGCGATCGTGGCCTTTGTAGTGGGAACAATAGTCACGGTAATATGCGTTCGAAAGCACAACCGTGATAAAGAAAATGGGGAAGAGTCTTAAGAATATCACCTTTTCTGCCGATATATTTTTTGTAGAGTGGCGCAAGCCGTTTATTTCTGGTATAGTGAATATATCAGTAGTTATTTTTTATCGATATTTCAATTAATATGTGTGGTTTTAATATTCAAACAGTGATATCGGTATGATGAGGAGATATGTGATATGGTGATTGCGAAAAGAGAGCAGGCAGTCATTGATCAGTCAGAGAACAAGATTATTGAATTAATCTATCAGGAAATCTATGATCACAAAGCAAACATCTACAAGTGGTTTAAACGCTGCTTTGATATTGTTGCATCGGGGGTAGCGCTTATATTACTTTCACCGATTTTCGTTCTTACGGCACTGGCAATACTTATGGAAGACGGTGGACCTATATTTTTCACGCAGCTTCGCGCGGGCAAGAATATGAAGCCATTCAAGATTTATAAATTCCGCAGCATGTACAGAAATGCCGAGGCACAGTTCCAGCGCATGCAGGAGCGCAACGAGCAGACGGGACATGCATTTAAGATAAAAGACGACCCGAGAGTAACTCACGTGGGACGTTTTATTCGCAAATATTCAATAGACGAGCTTCCGCAGCTTATCAACATCATCAAGGGCGATATGAGTATCGTCGGTCCAAGACCCATTCTTGTGGATCAGATGGAAGCATGCAATGCTTACGAGAAGCAAAGACTTGTTGTAAAGCCCGGACTTACCTGCTATTGGCAGGTTGGCGGAAGAGCCAATATCAAGTGGGATGAGTGGGTTGAGCTTGATCTTAAATACATCAAGGATATGGGCATTGTAACCGATATCAAACTTATTCTTAAGACGATTCCCGTAGTTTTCGAGTCTGAAGGCGCATATTAATCTTGCATTTAATAACATTTGGATAATATAATAGTAGAAATTACCCATAACCCGGCAATTTAATTGCCGGGATTTTTGTACGGAGATTTAGGCTTATGAAAACATTTGAGACGGCAAACAGAGAAGAAGCTATTAAATACAGATTATCACTTAAAGAGTGTCTTATTGGTGAACGGGGGTTTTACGGCAAGGTTGCAATGGTCGCCATTCCTATGATAGTTCAGAATACGCTTTCTAATATCGTGGGACTGCTCGACAACGTTATGGTGGGACAGGTTGGCACAATACCCATGTCAGCTGTCGCGATCGTAAACCAGATACTCTTTATCTTTTATCTGTGCATATGGGGATCGCTTTCGGGAGCGGGAATATTCAGTACGCAGTTTTTCGGCAAAGGAGATATGGATGGAGTAAGATACTCCATCAGATTTAAGCTTCTTACAGCTGCTGCGATATGTACCGTGGCAGTTATTTTTTTATTCAATACATCAAGCTATCTGATATCTTTGTATATAGCAGAAGGTACGGAAGCCGCGGTTAGAACGCAGACGCTGGGCTTTGGCGTATCGTATCTTGATATCATGCTGATCGGACTCATACCGTTTAGCTTTACGCAGGTTTATGCCAGCGCAATGAGAGAGTCGGGAAAGACTACGCTTCCCATGGTGGCGAGCATGGTTGCGATGGGCGTCAACTTTGTATTTAACCTGCTGCTTATTTTCGGACTTTTGGGATTCCCGAAACTGGGTGTTCTCGGAGCAGCCGTTGCGACGGTTATTTCAAGATTTGTCGAGCTTATGATAGTTGTAACGGGAGCTCACAAGCCAAACGGAAGATATGGATTCTTTAGGGGCTTGTACAGGAATTTTGTTATTCCCAAAGCGCTTATCTGGCCGATAATGTCAAGGTCACTTCCTCTTTTGGGTAACGAATTTTTGTGGAGCCTTGCACAGGCAGCGCTCCTTGGAGCATATTCACTTCGCGGTATCTCGATAATTGCAGCGATGAACATCAGCGGAACAATTGCTCAGATTTTTAACGAGGTCTTTTTATCAATAGGAAATTCAGCGGGAATTATGGTTGGACAGGAGCTTGGCGCGGGAAGACTTGTATCTGCGAGAAGAACTGCTTTCAGGATGGCATTCTTAAGTTTTTTAAGTACGCTTGTTATGGGCTCTTTACTTGCGATCGCGGCGCCATTTATTCCACAGGTTTACAATGTGGAACCTGAGATAATGTATCTTGCGACAAGATGCATATGGGTAGTTGCGCTTTGCATGCCTATTCATGCCTATGCAAACGTATCGTATTTTACGATGAGGTCGGGAGGAAAGACAGCGATCACCTTTTTGTTTGACAGCTGTTATGCCTGGACAATAACCGTAACTGCGGCTTTTCTTTTAAGCAAATATACGACAATCCCTGTAGTCACCGTATTTCTTATCGTTTCACTTGTTGAAATAGGAAAATGCGTGGTTGGTTTCATACTTGTAAAGAGCGGCGTATGGGTAAGAAATATCGTAGGACAAGCGTAAAGAGCGTATGGCGCCGTGACAGTCATATCATAGGAAAAAGATGGCAAGAAAACTTTCAACATACTTAAAAGAATTATACGGAGAAAAGATATACAGGCTGTCTCTGCAGTCGGGCTGTACGTGCCCAAACAGAGACGGTTCTATTGTTATGCCCGACGGAAAGAGGCTTACGGGAGGCTGTACATTTTGCTCAGAGGGCGGAAGCGGAGAGTTTGCGGCGCAAGTGGCTCCGATTGAAGAACAGATAGAAGAAGCCAAGAAGCGCATTGCCGGGAAGACGGACGCAAAGAGCTTTATCGCCTATTTCCAGTCATATACCAATACCTACGGTGATATAAACAGGTTAAAAGAGCTGTATACAAAAGCAGCAATGCGCGATGACATCAAGATCTTGTCTATCGGAACAAGACCCGACTGTGTCGGAGACGAAGTAATAGAGATGCTTAAGGAGCTTAAAAAGATAAAGCCCGTGTGGATAGAACTGGGACTTCAGACCATTCACGAAAAGACTGCACTCGAAATTCACAGAGGCTATACTCTTGATGTGTTTGAGGATGCTTATAAAAGGCTTAAGGATGCAGGGATTGAGGTCATTGTTCATGTCATAATAGGGCTCCCGGGAGAGACCAAGGAAGATATGCTTGAGACAATAAAATATCTTTCTGATCTGCAGCCTGTTCTTGATGGCATTAAGATACAGAATCTTCAGCTTTTAAAAGGGACTGAGATGTACGAAGATTACAAAAAAACCCGATTTGATGACAAAAATAAGTATGCGTTCATGTCAATGGAGGAGTATACTGATTTTATATCGGCTTGTTTAGCTCTTTTACCAAAAGAGACGGTCGTACATCGTATGACGGGCGACGGACCCAGGAGCTTACTGGTTGAACCCAAGTGGTCTACGGACAAAAAACGAGTTCTAAATATGCTTACTAAGAAGTGTGACGGTTTGCTGTTGTGAAAACACGAGTCGGACAGACATAGAGAAATACTCCGGCCCCATTAACGGAAAGTGAGGACAGAGGATGAAAAAGACAGTTTTAGCGGCGACTTTAGTTCTTTTGATGAGCCTTGGTGCATGTGCGTTTGAGGCTCCCGGCAAGGAAGTTGATTACAAATATGAAGTTGATGAGAATTTCAAGATAGATCCGGGAGTTCTTTCTTTTACAGCGCTCAAGGCATCTGCGGAAGATGCATTTGTGCTTGAGACCGAGAATCATACTTTTGTAATGGATACCGGTACAAACAAAAAAGGCAAGAAAGTAGTGGAACTGCTTAAGTCTCACGGTGTTGAGAAGATAGATGCCGTTTTTATCTCACATTACGACAAGGACCATGTCGGCGGTGCTGACAGAGTCATCGACAACTTTGATATCGGTGCGGTTTATACCACATACAGATCAAAGGCGACCGATGAGATGACGGAATATTATGCCGCATTAAAAAGAAAAGGCATGAATGAGACCGTTGTTACGGAAGAGACTACGTTTGAAGCGGATGGAATGACATTTACAATTTATCCTGCTCTTTCCAAAACCTATGCTGAAGATGTCAGCAACAACTCATCACTAGCGGTAAAGGTCACCAATGGCAATAAATCCATTCTATTTACGGGTGATGCGCTTGAAGAGCGAATAGATGAGCTTGTTAAGACAGACGGGCTTGAGTGCGATATCCTGAAGGTACCGCATCACGGCAGATATAAAGCCAATATCAAGCAGCTTGTCGATCATGTTAAGCCCGAGTATGCGGTGATCACTTCAAGTAAAGGCGATCCGGCCGCTCCGGAAGTAGTTGATGCGCTTGAGCAGGCAGGTGCCAAGATATATTACACAAGAGATGATCCGATCACGTTCACGATAACGGCGGACAACATAGAAGTTTCGCGATAAATAAGGCGTTTTTTACAAAGCATGTCAGTATGTATTTACATAACTGACATGCTTTTTCTTTGGAAGGATTTTACTTCCATTTTTATCTTAAAAATAGTAGAATTATAGCGTTATGGATTTGTTTGAATATATGCGTGAAAACAATATGGAAAAAGAGTCTCCGCTTGCCGCAAGAATGCGCCCCAGAACCCTTGACGAAGTCGTGGGACAGCAGCACATTATTGCCAAAGACAAGCTTCTTTATCGAGCTATTTCTGCAGATAAACTTAGTTCCATAATTCTTTACGGTCCTCCCGGAACGGGAAAGACCACTCTGGCCAAGGTCATCGCCAATACGACCAAGGCGGAATTTACCCAGATAAATGCCACCATAGCCGGCAAGAAAGACATGGAAGAGGTGGTAAAAAAGGCCAAGGACAACCTTGGCATGTATGGCAAGAAGACCATACTGTTCATAGACGAGATACACAGATTCAACAAGGGGCAGCAGGACTACCTTCTTCCGTTTGTTGAGGATGGCACAGTGATACTGATAGGCGCCACAACCGAGAACCCCTACTTTGAGGTGAACGGGGCTCTTATATCAAGATCTGTTATCTTTGAGCTTAAACCGCTTACAGCAGACGATATCAAGACACTGCTTAACAGGGCAGTTACCGATACAGAGCGCGGAATGGGCAGCTACAAGGCTGTACTTGAGCCGGACGCTGAGGATTTCTTGGCGGATCTGGCTGACGGAGATGCAAGACATGCGCTTAACGCCATAGAACTTGGTATTATGACCACCGAGCGAAGCGAGGACGGTCTTATACATATAACTAAAGAAGTTGCGGAAGAATGTATTCAGAAGAAGGTCGCCAGATATGATAAAGACGGCGACAATCACTACGACACGATATCGGCCTTCATCAAGAGTATGAGAGGGTCCGACCCGGATGCGGCTGTTTACTATCTTGCACGTATGCTTAACGCGGGAGAAGATCCCAAGTTTATCGTAAGACGTATGATGGTCTGTGCTTCCGAGGACGTCGGCAATGCCGATCCGCAGGCACTTCAGGTGGCAGTTGCGGCTTCGCTTGCAGTTGAGAGGCTCGGTATGCCCGAAGCCCGCATCACTCTTGCACAGGCGGCCAGCTATATCGCTACGGCACCTAAGAGTAACGCATCCATCATGGCAATAGACAATGCGATGGCGATGGTCAGGGATACCGGTAATCTTCCGATACCTCCGCACCTTCAAGATGCTCATTACAAATCGGCAGCCAAGCTTGGGCACGGAATAGGTTACAAATATGCCCATGATTATCCCGGCAACTATGTCGTGCAGCAATATCTTCCCTACGAGCTTAACGGCAAAGAGTTCTACAGCCCGTCAGGGAACGGATATGAGAACAAGATAAAAGAACATATGAAAAAATTAAAAGGACAAGGAAAAAAGACGGATTCATGAAAAAGAAAAAACGCAGAATGCGTACAGGGAAAAGAGCCCGCCGGAATAGAAGATTGGTAATCCTGACAGGTTTAGCTGCACTGGCTGCGTTTGCTTTTGTTGTAGTTATGATCGCTGCTTTTGTCATCAACTTAAGGAAAAACAAGGATGAACAGGTGGCGGAATCTATATTTGAGGCATCTTTGGAAGAGCACGAGACCAGACAGGTCGAGTATGTTCATTCATCTATAGTAAAAGATATTGTGGAAGCGGGTAAGTCTGTTTCCAAGGCACTTTCCGACAGACCTGCCACGGTTGAGATGACTCCCGAAAATACCGCGGAGTTTGCCAAGATTGCAAGCTGCAGTATCGGTGAAGGCGGTAAGGTCGAAGTTGCCGTTACATCTGAGGGAATTCCCAAGAGTGATGATAAATACTATTATCTTTTTGAACAGGCAACCTATGATGATGAGTTTTCATCAGAGCTTGAGCCTATTTCCAAGATATATAAGGGTGACGATACATCTTTTTCCATAGACCTTAAAAAGGGTGCGCCCGATTCAAGACTCTATTCCAAATTCAGAGTCGGAGTTAAGGTTGACGGACAGTTCGTCAGCATCAGCCATCCCAAATATATAAACAATCCCGGAGCATGTGCGAGCGGTAACTATGGCGGAATGTCGCACAATTCCATAAAGGGACTGCTTCCGTATCCGCTGAGACTTTCGGAGCTTGCGGATCTCGGAGTCAATTATTGTTCGTACAATATACCGCTTTCTCATATTCTTACCACATCGGGCGGAATTGAGTATTCCTATGGCGGTGTTACTTATCATTTTAATGCACAGGTCATGAACAATTACGACGACCTGTTCAAGAAGCTCAACAGCATGGGAATCGATATAGCGGCCATCATCCTTAATGATGCCAGCACATCGGCGTTCCCCGAGATAACACATCCAAGCGCAAGAGGCGGATCTACAGCTCCGTATTTTATGTTTAACGCATCCGATGAGAGAGGCGTTAAGGCTTGTGCGGCGATCGGAAGCTTTTTGGCGAGCAGATACTCGGGCTCGGGACATGGCAATGTCAGCATGTGGATCATCGGAAACGAGGTCAACGCTAGAAAAGAATATAACTACATGCAGCATGTGGATGTAGGTACTTACACAGCTGCTTATACAAGGGCGTACAGAGTCTTTTACAATGCAATAAAGAGTCATAACGCCGGAGCTAAGGTTTACATCCCGATAGATCAGAGATGGACATACAACACCGAAAAAACGGGTGACTACGATGCCAAGGATGTTCTTGATATCTTTTCATCATCCATTTCGGAATACGGAAATATCGATTGGGGACTTGCGGCTCATCCGTACTCTTTCCCCAACGGAAACACCGCATTTTGGAATCCGTCCAAGTATGTCAATCATTCGGAATCAACTCCATGTATTACTATGGAGAACATAGAGGTTCTTACCGGATATATGCAAAAAGAGCATATGCTTGACACACAGGGTAGAGTCAGATCGATCATCCTTAGTGAGGTCGGTTATTCTTCGACATCCGGAGAAGCTGTTCAGGCAGCGGCCTTTGCTTATGCATATACCAAGATGGTGCAAAACGGTCATATTGATGCGCTCATGCTTTCAAGACAGGTGGATGCCGGAGATGAGATCGCAGCACTCGGCCTTGCCCTCGGTCTTGAGAATACCGGCGGCGGACACAAGATGATCTACAATGTATTCAAATACATAGATACCGATAAGCGAAACGAGGTAGTGGCATTCGCTTATGATATAGTAGGAAAAACGTTCTAGAGGAGAAGACATTATGAACAACGCAGAAAAAGCACTTAAGATGCATGAAGAATGGAATGGAAAGCTTGAGATATTATCCAAAGCAAAAGTTAATTCAAAAGAGGATCTTGCAATAGCATACACACCCGGTGTTGCAGAGCCTTGTAAGCTTATCGCAGAGGATAAGAGTCTTGCTTACAAATATACGATAAAATCCAATACCATCGCTGTAGTATCAGACGGAAGTGCGGTTTTGGGACTTGGAAACATCGGACCTTACGCCGCAATGCCCGTTATGGAAGGAAAGGCAGTTCTCTTTAAGGAATTCGGCGGAGTTAACGCTGTTCCGATCTGCCTCGACACACAGGATACAGAGGAGATCATCAAGGCCGTTACTTACCTTGCTCCCGGCTTTGGCGGAATCAATCTTGAGGATATTTCTGCACCGAGATGCTTTGAAATAGAAGAAAGACTTAAAGAAAAACTCGACATTCCCGTATTCCACGACGATCAGCACGGAACAGCCATCGTTGTTCTTGCGGGTATTATCAACGGACTTAAGGTAGTAGGTAAGAAAAAGGAAGACTGTAAGGTTGTTGTAAACGGAGCGGGAAGTGCAGGAATCGCGATCACAAAGCTCCTTCTTCGCTACGGCTTTAAGAACGTTACAATGTGTGATAAGTCAGGTATCCTTCATAAGAAATCTGCAGATCTTAACTGGATGCAGGAGAAGATGATGGATGTTACGAATCCCGATCAGCAGACGGGAAGCCTTGCGGATGCACTTAAGGGAGCTGACGTATTTGTCGGCGTTTCCGCACCCGGTATCGTGACCAAAGAGATGGCTCAGGGAATGAACAAGGATGCTATCATGTTCGCCATGGCCAATCCCGTTCCCGAGATCATGCCGGACCTTGCCAAGGAAGCCGGAATCAGAGTTATCGGAACAGGAAGAAGTGATTTCCCCAACCAGGTAAATAACGTTCTTGTATTCCCCGGAATCTTCCGCGGAGCGCTCGAAGGCGGAGCAAAGCAGATAACAGAGGAGATGAAGCTTGCGGCAGCAGAAGCCCTTGCCGGTCTTGTTGCGGAAGATGAACTCTCTGATGTGAACATTCTCCCCGCAGCGTTCGATCCCAGAGTTGCGGATGTTATTTCAGCAGCAGTTAAGGCACATATTTAATTTGGAGGCATCACTGTGAGTTCACAGTATCTTACTTTATATAAGATGATCGTTCTGTACATGCTAAAGCGCTGCGATGTACCGCTTAGCAAGGCACAGATATACGATTTTATCTTAGAGAACGAATACACTACATTTCTGACACTGCAAGAGGTCTTTTCCGAGCTTGCGGTGTCAAAGCTCATTATAGAAAAGACGGTAGCAAACAGAACCTTCCTTGAGATCACATCGGAAGGAGATGAGACGCTTAAGTTCTTCGGAAACAGGATCAATCCTTCCATCAGGCAGCAGATAGATGAGTATCTTCGCGCCAACAGTATGAAGCTTAGAAACGAAGCTTCAATACTTGCGGATTACAGGAAAACAGGCGACAACGAATACACAGCTCACCTTGTTGCAAGAGAGAACGGGCAGGACATAGTTGAGCTAAACTTCCCGGTTCCTACGGAAGAGATCGCTCAGAGTATCTGTAACAACTGGCAGGAAAAGAATCAGGAGATTTATCAGTTCCTTGTTTCACAACTTATGCTGTGAATAAGTCTTACCAAAAATAAGCATAAAATAACAAGTACATACATTCATAATTAAATGCCATGAGACTAGAATAATTCATATAAGAGATTATATGGGAGGTCCATGGCATGAAGTATGGCTATTTTGACAACGATAATAAAGAATATGTGATCGACAGGATTGACCTGCCGACATCCTGGACAAATTATCTCGGCGTCGAGAAATTTGCCACAGTCATAAATCATACGGCCGGCGGCTATTCATTCTACGATAGCCCCGAGTATCACAGAATCAGTAGATTTCACGGAAACAGCATTCCGATGGACAGACCGGGATATTATGTATATCTCAGGGATGCCGATTCTTCCGACTATTTCACAATTTCATGGCAGCCTGTAGCAAAGGCGCTTGATAAAGCTAAATATACCTGCAGACACGGCTTATCATATACCGTTTATGAGTGTGAATATGACGGGCTTAAGTGTTCTCAGAAGATGAGCGTTCCGTTATCCGAGAACGTTCTTTTATGGGACGTCAGGGTAAAAAACACTGAGAATAAGGTCAGAAACCTTTCTATATTTTCATATCTTGAATTCTCATTCCATTCAATAGCAATTGATAATCAGAATTTCCAGATGAGCTTGTACTGTGCGGGCGCTTCATATGAAGACGGAATAATAGAAGAAGATCTTCATTATGAGCCTGACGGATTCCAGTACTTTGCTTCAAACTTCGATCCCGACGGATATGACTGCGAAAGAGATGTTTTCCTCGGAATGTATCACACAGAAGATAATCCCGTGGCAGTCGAGACCGGCAAGTGTTCATCTTCCGAGCAAAAGGGCGGAAATCACTGCGGAAGTCTTCAAAAGAACTTTAGCCTTAATCCCGGAGAAGAAGTAAGATTTATCTTCATGCTCGGAGAAGGTGACAGGAGCGAAGGAAAAAGAGTAAAAGAAAAATACAGCGATCTTGCCAATGTAGACAGAGCCTATGAAGAGCTTGCAAAGTATTGGGATAAGAAAATATCCAAGCTTGTTATCGATACTCCCAGCGAAGGCATGAATACAATGATAAATACATGGACTTTGTATCAGTCCGAGATCAACGTTATGTTCTCAAGATTTGCTTCGTTTATAGAGCTTGGCGGAAGAACGGGACTTGGATACAGAGACACCGCTCAGGATGCTATGACGATACCGCATTCCAATCCCGAGAAATGTAAAGAGAGAATAATGCAGCTCTTAAACGGCCTTGTTTCCGAAGGCTACGGACTGCATCTTTTCGATCCCGCATGGTTTGAAGAAGAACCCGAATCCGATGGCTTTAAGTCACCGACGGTTATTCCGGTATCTGCAAGCGACAGAGTTCACTCCAAGGAAGACGCCTGCGCGGATGACGCCCTCTGGCTTGTTCCCGCAATTACAGAGTACATAAAAGAGACGGGAGATCTCGGATTTGCCGACATGGTACTTCCGTACGCGGACGGCCCCGAGGGAACAGTCTATGAACACATGAAAAAGATCCTTGATTTTTCCGAAAGAGAAGTCGGTCAAAACGGCGTGTGCAAGGGACTTAGAGCAGACTGGAACGACTGCCTTAACCTTGGCGGCGGAGAGAGTGCAATGGTAAGCTTCCTTCATCACTGGGCACTTACTCATTTCATAGAGCTTGCGAATAAACTCGGAAAAAGCGAAGATGCAGAGCATTACGGCAAAGTAGCCGATAAGCTTAAGGTATTAAGTAACGAAGTCCTCTGGGATGAAGAGTGGTTTATAAGAGGTATAACCAAGAACGGTAAGAAGATCGGAACCTCCAAGGACGAAGAAGGAAGAGTACACCTTGAGTCCAACGCCTGGGCGGTTCTTTCAGGAGCGGCAACGGGAGCAAAGGCGTTAAAGGCAATGGAAGCTGTTGATAAATATCTTTTTACCGAGTGGGGAATCCTGCTCAACACACCTCCGTATACCAAGATAGATCCTTCAATCGGATTTATCACCAAGGTGTTCCCGGGACTTAAAGAAAACTCATCGGTATTTTCTCATCCCAATCCTTGGGCTTGGGCAGCCGAGTGTGTTCTCGGAAACGGAAACACCGCAATGAAATTCTATGATGCGCTCTGTCCTTATTATCAGAACGACAAGATAGAGACAAGAGAAGCCGAGCCTTATTCATATTGCCAGTTCATCATGGGACCTTCACATAAACAGTTCGGAAGAGCAAGACATCCGTTTATGACGGGCTCCGGAGGATGGTCATATTTCTCGGCAACAAGATATATTCTGGGAATCAGACCTTCGTATGACGAGCTTGTGATAGATCCTTGCATACCCGATATCTGGGCAGGCTTTAAGGTTGAAAGGATCTGGCGCGGAGCAAAATATTCGATAGAGATAACAAATCCCGACCATGTTCAAAAGGGAGTTAAAAAGATCATATTTGACGGCGAAGAAGTGGCTAAGATACCTGCTTGCGAGGCAGGCACCGACCACAGCGTCAAAGTTGTAATGGGTTAATTATGAGGAGGATGATAAAATGATCAAATTCGGTACAGGCGGATGGCGAGCCATCATAGGTGATGAGTTCATAAGAAGTAACATAGAGCTTCTTGCTAAAGCCCTTGCAACCAAGATGAAAGACGAAGGCGTCGCATCAAAAGGAATAGTAATAGGATATGACAGGAGATTCCTTTCAAAAGAAGCAATGCAGTGGTCAGCACGAGTTTTTGCAAAGGAAGGGATAAAGGCTTATCTCATAAACAAGTCTGTTCCCACACCCGTAGTTATGTTCTATGTTATGAAGCATGAGCTTTCTTACGGAATGATGGTAACCGCGAGCCACAATCCCGCTCTTTATAACGGTATAAAAGTATTTACCGCAGGCGGAAGGGATGCTGATGAGATCCAGACAGCACAGATAGAGGAGTACATCAAGAAAGTCGAGACCGGCGATCCCGTCGAATATATGGAATATGATGAAGCCAAAGAGGCGGGACTTATTAACGAGATCTATCCTCTTAACGAATACATCGACAGCATAATATCAAGAATAGATATGGATGCCATCAAGGAAAAGAGCCTTCGAGTAGTTCTTGATCCTATGTATGGCGTAAGTGAGACGTCTCTTAGAATTACTCTTCAGACTGCAAGATGCGAAGTTGAGACCATTCACGACAGACATGATACTCTTTTTGGAGGTAAGCTTCCCGCTCCTACCGCAGCCACGCTACATCAGCTTCAGAACGTTGTTGTGGACGGACACTACGATATAGGAATCGCAACCGACGGAGATGCCGACAGGATCGGTGTCATCGACGATAAGGGCAGATTCCTTCACCCCAATGAGATAATGGCTCTTTTGTATTATTATCTCGAAGAGTTCAAAGGCTGGAAGGGTCCTGTTGTAAGAAATGTCTGCACAACACACGTTCTTGACAGAATGGCTGAAGAATAC
This sequence comes from Butyrivibrio sp., assembly GCA_016291375.1. Classification (GTDB taxonomy): domain Bacteria; phylum Bacillota; class Clostridia; order Lachnospirales; family Lachnospiraceae; genus Butyrivibrio. The sequence continues at coordinate 71,454 of JAEEXE010000001.1, read as the reverse complement.
GGCGAAAAGTGCTACGAGGTTCCCGTTGGATTTAAGCATATATCGGCCAAGATGAATGAGACGGATGCCGTTATCGGCGGAGAGTCATCGGGAGGTCTTACCGTACGCGGACATATCAAGGGAAAAGACGGTGTGTATGCCGCAATGCTTCTTGTTGAAATGATTGCGGTTACCGGTAAGAAGATGTCAGAGATCATAGAGGACCTTGAGGAAAAATATGGAAAGATCGCAATGGAAGAGAATGACTACCACTTCACTCAGGAGAAAAAGGAAGAGATTATGGACAGACTCCTTATCAAAAAAGAACTTCCTGAATTTTCCTTTGATGTGGATAAGGTAAGCTATCTTGACGGCAGCAAGGTTTACTTTAAAAACGGCGGCTGGATAATAGCGAGATTTTCAGGTACGGAGCCGCTTCTTAGAATTTATTCCGAGATGCCGAATACCGAAGATGCCAAGAAACTTTGCAAATTATATGAGGAGTTTTTGGAACTTAAACATGAACAATAAAAAACTGTTTGATACCTTATACAAAGATTTCCTATCACCCGAAAATCTGGCAAATATATCATCCGACAAAACCTATGAAGAGATGACACTTATGCTGGATTCCTATGAGGAAAACAAAGAATTATACATCCCCGAAAATATAGTATATGATTATTATAAAGGAGATTTTGAAACCTTCTTAAAAGCAGTAAGAGAGGTTGATGAATCTTGGGCTGACATATACAAACCCACTGACAGGATTTACTGTGGTTTCTGCGGGGGCAGAGTTGTCAGCTTTTGTATGATCGAAGATATGGGAATGTATGAGGAAGACGGTATTACCTACAAGGTTGGAGGTCCCGGCTGTGTCGGAACGATCCCGGAATTCAGAAAAAAGGGAATCGGTCTTAAGATGATCGATAAAGCAACCGTGATACTTAAGGAGCTTGGTTATGATATAAGCTATGTTCACTACACGGGAGTTGCACCCTGGTATTCCAAGCTTGGGTATAAGACCGTACTTAAGTGGAACAAAGAGGGTAAATGGGAAAGCGTGAGGGGTTAAGAAAAAAGAAGAGAGGCTTGTTTAGGGGTAAGCTTGGCTTATCCTCTTTACAGCGCTCTCTTTTTCTTATATTCATGGCATCGTGGATACTTCCGATCGCGGTGCTGTCTGCATTTATCTTTATCCAATATCAGGATGCATATGTAAAAAGAACCGAAAGAGAAATGGCAAATGAAGCCAAGGTCTCAGCGGTACTCATAAAATCTCAGATTGACGATGCAAGCTACAAGCTGCATAAAGAGTCGGTCGGAGGTGAGTGGGAGAGACGCTCGCGAAATGAGAAATTCTTTGTCTGGGCAAGATCCGAGCTAAACAGGAAATTCTATATGGACGGGCACTATTCCTGTGTTGCGCTCTACTATGAAGACGGTGAATCACCAAGTGCATATGTCGGAAAGAACGGCTACGAATATGATAAGTACGTAGAATATATAGAGCCGGTGATCAAGGATAAGATCGAAAAAAAAGAAAAGGGAACCAAGGTGGTCGTTGCCAATAACAGGATATACCTTGTTCAGAATCTTTTTTATTCCGCATATGACAGGCGCTACGCCACGATAGTTGCCGGGCTTGATAAGCAAAAGCTCTTTGCGGATATTCCGATAGATACATCCAGCGCCATCTATATTTCTTTTGACGATGAAAAAGAATTTATTACTTATAGGGATTCGGATAAAGAAATTGAAGAAGATAAGAAGGAAGTGCTTGAGTATCTTTCTTCCGGAAAAGATATCTATAGGAGAAATTTCAATATAATACCATATTTCAGAAGGTACTATGAGGGCTACAGGTGTGCTACCTCCAGTATGTACTATCAAATGCAGTTCTTTTATCTTCAGAATTCAAAAGACCTGTATTATGAGCTTTTCAGGATCAACATCATCGTATTTATCACGATAATAGGAATGATACCTATCATGCTGCTTTCCTATTATTATATGAAAAAGAATACCGAGTATACCCAGAAGATGATGACGAAAGATGCGCAGATAGCGGCGCTTCAGGCGCAGATCAATCCTCATTTTCTTAATAATACTTTGGAGATGATGAACTGGCAGGCGAGAATGTCGGGAGATGTGGAAGTCAGCAAGATGATAGAATCGCTGGCAACTGTCCTTGATTCGGGCATCAACAGAGACAACGATACGCTTGTGCGGCTGGCCGATGAGCTCAGGTGCGGAGATGCTTTCCTTTATATCATGAGCATGAGATTCGGAGAAAGACTTAAGGTTGAAAAGCTCATAGACAGCACGACGCTTGGAACTTACGTGCCGCAGCTTATATTACAGCCGATACTTGAAAATGCCATCAAACACGGTGTTGAGAGCGTCAACAGAGGTACCGTGTGGCTCAATATTTTTGAAGAAAACGATGAACTTATAATAGATGTTATCAACAGCGGAAAAGATATTTCGGATGAGGAAGTGGACAGGATCAGAAAGATCATAAGCGGAGAGCTCAAGCTTAAAAAGAGCGAACCGGGAACACATACCTCCATCGGTATTTACAACGTGAACAAGAGAATAGAGCTGATCTTTGGGGAAGAGTACGGATTAAGCGTTAACAAGTCCGGCGAGAACAAAATGCAATTCAGAATGGTCATGCCTATAAGAAAAGAGGGATGAGATGAAGAAAGTTGTCATCATAGATGATGAGCCCATAATCGTACAGGGTTTGTCCAAAAGTGTAGATTGGGCCAAATACGGCTGCGAAGTGGTGGGAACCGCGGGAGACGGAGTCGAGGGAAAAAGAGTTATTGAAGAGCTCCATCCGGATATTCTTTTCCTTGATATCTGTATGCCGCAGATGGACGGCCTTACCATGATCGCGGGACTTAAGTCGGAATACTCGGATATGCAGATCGCTATTCTTACGGGCTTTAGAGATTTTGAATATGCGCAGAAGGCAATAAATCTCGGAGTTTCGAGGTTCTTATTAAAACCGTCAAATATGGATGAGATTGATGAAGCCATAAGACATATGGTCGAAAGATCGGATAAGATAAAAGGAACAAGCAGTGACGTTCCCGGAGATGAGGCTTCCGAAGAGGCAGTAGCCGATAACTTCATCGTAAGAAATGCTCTCAGCTACATAGAAGAACATTATAACGAGAAGATTCTTTTGTCCGATGTCGCAGATAAGGTCTATGTGAGCCAGTGGCATTTAAGTAAGCTTCTTAATAAGGAGACGGGTAAGAATTTCTCCGAGATACTTAACACCGTTCGTATCAAGAAGGCTTCCGAGCTGTTAAAAGATCCTTCGAAGCGAATAAGCGATGTCGCGGAGGAAGTCGGATTCTTGGATGTGGCCCATTTTTCGAGGGTTTTCAAGAAGGTAAAAGGCATATCCGCAAACGAATACAGAAATCACACAAAATAGTACAAAAATGAACAAAATGGTGCCGTGACTTAGGGATTTGCAGACTCTACAATATTCTTAGAGAAGTAAAAAAGGGGGCTGCAAATGTCTAAGACTAAGAAACGAGCAAGTCTAAAGAAAACTATATTTCTGACAAGCATGGTCTTGCCGGGAGCAATCTGGTTTTTTTTCTTAAGATATCTTCCAATGGCGGGAATTGTTCTCGCGTTCAAGAACTATAAAGTTTATCCCAAAAATCCAACATTCTGGAATAATCTGATGCATTCTGCGTGGTCAGGTTTAAAGAACTTCGAGTTTTTATTCGCCACAACGGATTCCTGGATATATATCAGAAACACTATCTGTTATAACGTTGTATGGATCGCATTGGGGCTGGTGATCGCAGTTGCTTTCGCAATCATGCTGCATGAGCTTACAAATAAGTTTGTTGCAAAGACTTACCAGACACTTATGTTTTTCCCATATTTCTTAAGCTGGGTTGTAGCAAGTTATTTCCTGCTTGCATTCCTTGATCCTACAAAGGGACTTATCGATCATTTTCTTATGACCAAAGGTCTTGAAAAGATAGACTGGTACAATACGCCGAAATATTGGCCGTTTATCCTGACGATATGTAATCTTTGGAAGAATATAGGATATTCATCAATCCTGTATCTGGCAGCCATAACCGGAATCGATACGACGCAGTACGAAGCGGCGGCTATCGACGGAGCTACCAAGTGGCAGCAGATATTCTACGTGACAATTCCTAACTTAAGACCGATGATCTGCATTCTTCTTATCATGAATGTCGGCAAGATCTTCAATTCCGATTTTGGTCTGTTCTACACGGTACCTCTTAATTCGGGATCTCTTTTCTCGGCGACGCAGGTTATCGATACCTATATTTACAGAGTTTTGACGGCAACCAATAATATCGGAATGTCGACGGCGGGAGGTCTTTTGCAAAATGCCGTAGGCTTCGTGTGCATTATGTTTGCCAATAAGGTGGTAAAAAAGATTGATGAGGACAGCGCACTGTTCTAAGGAGGATATATGGCTAACGCTAAGACTAAAAGAAGAAGGATAAATTCCATATCCGTTCCGGCAGAAATAATATGCCATATCTTGCTTATTCTGTTCTGTCTCTTATGTATCGTTCCGTTTGTGTTTGTAGTGATAATTTCTTTTACATCGCAGGAGAGCATAAGAGCGATAGGATATTCGTTTATTCCCAAGACGACGTCGCTGGAAGCATACAACTATGTTATGAAGCTTGGAGATCAGCTTTGGAGATCGTATTTTAACAGCTTCTTTATAACTATTGTCGGAACAATACTTACGATGCTGGTTACTATCCTTTATTCTTACGGGCTTTACAGAAAGGATTTCAAATTCAGAAAGTTCTTTACCTTCTGGGCGTTCTTTACAATGCTCTTCGGAGGCGGTCTTGCACCTACATACGTTGTTTGTAAGACAGTTCTTGGACTTTCCGACAGTTACTGGGCAGTAATAATCCCGATGCTCCTTAATCCGTTTAATATCATTGTTATGAGGACTTTTTTCCAGAGTTCGATTCCGGAGGAGCTCATAGATGCAGCGGCGATCGACGGAGCAGGAGAGTATACGACACTGTTTAAGATCATTATTCCCATTTCCAAACCGGGAATAGCAACGGTCGGTTTATTATCGGCACTGGCGTATTGGAACGAGTGGTTCATTCCAATGCTTTATATAAGAGAAGCCAAGTTCTTCCCGCTTCAGTATCTGCTTATGCAGATGCAGACCAAGGTGGATTTCCTTGTGAAGAACTCATCCATGATCGGTGCGGAGGCGAGCAATATCGTAAGTGATCTTCCGTCAGATTCACTCAGGATGGCACTGGTTGTTCTTATCGTGGTTCCGATTGCTTGTGCGTATCCTTTTTTCCAGAGATACATTGTTTCGGGACTTACGATCGGTTCGGTAAAAGGATGATGTTAATGATGCACGAGACGTGCTTTTAAAAAAGGAGGGTTATATGAAGAAGAAACTAATGGCAGTATTGTTATCATGTACTATGGTACTGGCTGCAGTCGGATGTGGGGCTTCAGGAGGTGCAACTCAAAGTTCTGGTGACGCAGGTGAGGCAGCTCCTTCCGCGGAAGCAGCAGAGCCGGCGGCAGCACCTGAGGAGATTGATGTAGCTTCTCTTGATCCCGTTACTCTTAAGATGTACTTCCACGGAAGTAACGTAACCGATGACAGCAAGGTGCTGGAAGAGGTTAACGCATATCTTAAAGACAAGATCAATGTTACTCTTGAGCCTATCTGGGGCACATGGGGTGATTTCGATCAGAATGCGGTGCTTGCGCTTCAGGGTGGAGACGATATTGATATTTACTTTACATGCTCTTGGAGTGCCGATGAGTACAACAAGTTTGCAAGAGACGGTTACTGGGTAAGACTTGATAATCCCGAGAACAACCTGATTGAGAAGTACGGACAGGATCTTTGGAAGCTCCTTCCCGAAGTTCTTATCAACGGTGCTACTATTAACGGTTCAGACGGATACGGCGTTTATGCTGTTCCCGGATACAAGGATATCGCTACTCAGAACTGCTGGGATGTTAACGTAGATCTTTTGGAGAAATACGGATACACACTTGATGATATCAAGAATACTGATTACTACGGATTCGAAGAAATCCTTAAGAAGGTAAAAGAAGGCGAAGGAAACGACTTCTATCCTCTTCTTATCGAGGGTGCGGTTCTTGAGAGAATGGTAGACAATACTATCATCGTTACAGGTGACAGTGCAACAGGTAACTTCATGTCATACTATCTTGATCCTACAGACGTTTCAAAGCCCGGCAAGTACGGCAACAAGCTTGTAAACAAGTTTGAGACAGAGGAATTCAAGAAGTTCGTAGATCAGACAAGAAAGTATTATCTTGAAGGCTTCATCGATCCTGCAATGGGTAACAAGAATCAGGCCAACGATACAAGAACAAACAAACAGCTTTCAGGTGAGTACCTCATCGGAACACAGTCATATTCACTCGGATATGAGCTTCAGGCTTCACAGGAGAGAGGAATCCACGTAGAGATGGTTCCTTGCACAGACGCTTATGTTGATACAACATCTTCACAGGGCGCTATGATGGCTATCTCAACAGCTTCCAAGAATCCTGACAGAGCTATGATGTTCCTTAATCTCTTAAATACAGATCCTACACTTATGACACTTCTTAACTACGGTGTACAGGATATTCACTATACCAAGAATGATGACGGAACAATCACATTCACAGATAAGAGAGCTGATTATCAGCCTTGGACAAACGGTGTCGGCAACGTAACAATCCTTCCTCCTACAGATGCTCAGGGCACAGATTTCTGGGATGGATTTAAGTCATACTACGGAGCAGCAAAAGAGATTCCTATTCTCGGATATGCTTATGATTCTTCACAGGTAGAGGCACAGATGGGTGCCGTAGCCAACGTTGTTGATGAGTACATGCTCTCACTTTGCACAGGAACAGTTGACCCCGAAGAGAAGCTTCCTGAGTTCCTTAAGAAGCTTAAAGATAACGGAATCGATGGAATAATCGATGACGCAAACAGCCAGCTCGATACATTTATGGCGGCTAAAGGGCAGTAAAGCGGTCGCGAGGCTGAATTAAATTGAAATAATACTAATGATAAAAGTTCCACCTCATGCTTGCATGGGGTGGGATTTTTGTTTGAGATGTATATACGCTTTAATGATATACGGATTGCTACACAGCTAAAGCTGTTTTCGCAATCCTACAAAAATTCGGAATCCGCGTTATCACGCTACTTCCTCATTTTTGTTAGGGTCGTAAATTAAAAGCAGTCCACTTTCATGCGAGCATGAAGTGGACTGTTTCAATTACGACACCTATATCATTAAAGCTGCTGACGGGAATCGAACCCGTGACCTCCGCACTACCAATGCGACGCACTACCGACTGTGCTACAACAGCTTGGGACTCATCAGAGCCACGAACATTATTGTAGCAATAGAATATAGGCTTGTCAATTGAAAAATGGGTGGACCGTAAGCTTTGGTCCACCCATCATTTTATACGTCTGTTCCTATTACTGACATGTAGTAAGAATAAAGGTTCTTGTAAGTTGAACGGTTGTAATGAAGCCCGTCTGAAGCAGAGAATCCGTTCTGCTTAAGGAATGAATATCCATCGATCCACTTGATACGAGGATCAAGCTCTGCCTGAAGCCTTGCATTGAATTTCTCGATCTGATCGTTAGATACTGTAGAGCAGTCGCCTACGGGAGTTACCGCAGCGTAGTAAACCGTAATACCCTGTGCTTCCCATGCATCAATGTTGCTGTTTACAAGCTTGATGTACTTGGAAGCGTTGGCAAGGTCATTGACACCGAAGTTGATGACCATTGTTGTGCCCGCGCCGGCGCTTGCCTGAATCTGAGGCATTGCTGTGTTCTTAAACCAGTAGTAGCCCTCGCCGACCTTGGCTACATAAGCTTTTTCATTGGAACCTACAGCCATCTGAAGCTGTACTGTTCTTGAATCACCCACAAAAAGATATGGGATACCGGGAATATCCTGTGACACGTAATTACTTATTATATATGCAACAGTGCCGTTGTAATCAATCTCATACCAACCGTTGTCGGTTGTTCCGGTAACAGAAACACAATTACCCCAACCGAGTTTACCGATCGGATTGTATTCTGTACCCGCTCCGTCGCGTACGTTGATTGTCTCGGTGACGTACATGGTAACGGGAGTTTCAAATTTAGTGACCGCAAAAGGAGTAGATACTGCATAAGCTGCTGCATCTTCAGGCTGTGGCTGTCCTTCAGGGTTCGTTTCAGGTGCGGCTACCTCTAAGGGAGCCGGTGCAACTTCGGAAGCGGTGTCAGGGTTTTCTTCTGCAATACATACTGTTCCGCTTGCCAGAAATCCTAAAGCGAATATCATGGCAAATGCTGCTACAAAGGGGCTTTTCACTATTAAGTTGTTTGTTTTTTCGATAGTTTTTTTCTTCATAACATTAAATTCCATAATTCCTATGCATTTTACATGATGATCATTTTGATGTCAAATTTGACTGTAAAGTAACAAACTTTTATAATAAATCAGTTGAATAAAAGGTAATCGAATAGGAGATATTATGTGCGGAATTATCGGTTATATTGGTAAGAGAAGTACCAAAGAGATACTTCTTGATTCACTTGAACTTTTGGAATACAGAGGATATGACAGTGCGGGAATAGCTCTTTTCCCCGGTGAGGCTGATGCGCCTTTCGTTAAGAAGGTTGCGGGCCGTGTATCCAAGTTAAGAGAGATCACTGCCGGAGATACGGAAGAGGCATGCGCAGGTATCGGACATACACGTTGGGCTACTCACGGCGGCGTTAGCGATGCCAATGCTCACCCTCACAATCAGGGCAGAGTAACTCTCGTACATAACGGAATCATAGAGAACTACAAGGAGCTTATTAAAGAGTACGATCTTAAGGATAAGCTCGTTTCAGAGACAGATACAGAGGTAGCTGCTGCGATCATGGATCACTTCTATGACGGAGATGCAGAGAAGGCTATCAGATCAACGATCAGCGTTTTAAAGGGAACATTTGCTTTTGCGGTTCTTTTTGCGGATCAGCCCGGCAAGATCTATGCGGCTCGTAACGTAAGCCCTATCGTTGTTGCCATGACCGAGCACGGCGCTATGCTTGCATCTGACGTTGCGGCTCTCGGTGTTCACGCCAAGGAGTACGCTTTCCTTCCCGAGTATCACATCGCATGCCTTTCATCCAAGGGTATCGTGGTACACGATGAGAAGAAGCACGAGGTACCTCTTCAGCTTATGACTATCGACTGGGATACCAGTCGTGGCGGAAAAGGCGGATACGCTTTTTATATGGAAAAAGAGATCCACGAGCAGCCCGACGCTATCAGAGACACTATCATGCCTCATATAGTAGACGGAAGAACAACATTTACAGCTGAGGGTATTCCTCATTCTCTTTTCAGAGAAAATCAGAATATTATCGTTATCGCCTGCGGAACTGCTATGCATGCGGGACTTATCGGACAGCAGCTCTTCCATACACTTGCTAACATCCACACCGATGTTGCGGTTGCATCCGAATTTACTTATACCAATCCTGTTATCAAGCCCGGAACTCTTGTTATCGCCGTTTCTCAGTCAGGTGAGACAATCGATACTCTCGAGGCTATCAAGTATGCCAAGAAGAGAGGCGCCAAGGTTCTTTCTATAGTTAATGTAAAGGGATCTACAATTGCCGATAACAGTGATTATTGCATTTATACACAGGCAGGTCCTGAGATTGCGGTTGCAAGTACCAAGGCATTTACAAGCCAGATTTCGATATTCTATCTGCTTGCCATTCATACCGCAAGACTTAACGGTATGCTCGAGCCCGAAGAGATGAAGGCTTACCTTGATGAACTTATGACTGTTCCCGATGCTATCGAGGAGATCTTAGAGAAAAAAGAATTTGTAAAGAAGATGACAAACAAATTCCTTCACGCAGATAATGCATTCATGATCGGTAGAGGCCTTGATTACTCACTTCTTCTTGAGGGATCGCTTAAATTAAAAGAGATCTCATATGTTCATTCAGAGGCATATGCTTCAGGTGAGCTTAAGCACGGAACGATCGCACTTATCACAGACGGAGTGCCTGTAGTTGCTCTTGTAACTCAGAGCTTACTTGCATCAAAGGAATACTCCAATATCAGAGAGGTGCAGTCACGTGGTGCCAGCATGATCCTTATTACAAAAGAGTCTCTCTACAAGGATATGAACATCCCCGAGGATGACACATTTATCCTTCCCGAGATGAGCGATATGTTCATGCCGTTCCCTGCGGCTGTTGTAATGCAGCTCATCGCATATTACACATCCTACACCAAGGGCTTTGACGTTGATAAGCCGAGAAACCTCGCTAAGGTTGTTACGGTTGAGTAATAGATAATATTGGATAATATAGATTATATTGAGCCATAAGAGCGTAATATTCACTCTTATGGCTTTTTTATTTTTCTGAGCATCATCAAGACGAAAAACCGATAAAAAATAATAATTATTTAATACTTCGCACTCTTTTTCTGATGTAAAATATAATTGTGCATAATTTATGGCGTGCTGAATAAGTTTAGGAGCTGTTGGGGGCAATGTGGGAGTAATTGATTAACCTTGTGAGGTGGATGATTATGAACAAAAAGAAGACTCGTAGCGGCAAAGGTAACTTATTTCAATCCGTAAAAGGAAAAATCCTGATCATGGGTGCACTGGGAATAGCAGCAGCTCTTATTATCGGATTGCTTGGTGTCACATCCATAAACAGGAACGGTCAGAACAGTGAGGTTGTCTCTCTTGTAAATGAGATTAATGTTTTACAGTCTCAGAATCTGGCCAATGACGCTCTTTATCAGTACTACGTTGATGAGAGCTATCTTGATGCCACCTTGTCAAACCTTGACGAGATGGATCTTAAGGCAAATCAGCTAAAATCAATAGCGGACAGGGCATATGCAAGTAACGTAGATGCCATTATTGCCAATGTTTCCAAGGACAAAGCCAATTATGGCGAGATAAAGTCAATACATTCAGAGCGTGGATACGACAGTTCCATCGGTAAGTTCAAGGAATTTACGGATGCAAGTACCGATCTTTCCGACAGCTTTAAAAACCTTGTAAATAACAATGAGTGGCTCGAGATCCCATGGATCGATTCCACTTTCGGAGTAGAGGGCACACCTGTAACAGTGGACGGAAAGAACTATACGATGGTCGCTTACGAAAGAGAACTACCGGTAGCGGGAAAGCGTGACAAGCTTGCATTCCGTCTCGGAGGAACCTTTACCTATAAGGGCGATTACTACGTTAAGAATGTTCAGCTTGTAAACGGAGCGGAAGTTCTTGATATAGATCTTTCTACATTTGATACCATGGAAAAATCAGGTGATGGCCTTGCAGAAGCGGATTTCGCTGAATTTGGCGGAGCAACGGCGATAAAGGTCACAGGTAAGTATGATGAAGCTAATGCCAGATGGGAAGAGGCTTCTACGAGTATTCCGGTAAAAGAATATGACATCGAGAAATATCCCGTACTTAAATATGAGATGTATCTTGATAATTCAGTTATAAATCCGGGCGGTGAGTATAAATACGGCGGCTCCATATCCGGAGTATATGACTTTGAAACCAATCTTGAAGAACTGGATACGATGGTAGGTGCCTACAGTAAGCTTGTAGTTGAGGGAAAAGATGTTTCGGCCAACCTTGCGGAGATAGAAGAGAGAATAGCCGAGATAGAAGCCAATATACCCAAATATACAACAGATCCTTCGCTCGCTGACATCTCACTTGCTTCTTTGAGCGCCAAGAAAGCTATTTTCGAAGAGCTCAAGACAATAGATGAGAGGACACTTGCGATAAAGGCTGATAACAGTGTGATTAACGGTGAACTCAGTGAACTTTGCGCACAGGTCCAGGGCGATGCTGTTGCACAGATGAATGCAGTAAGATCAAGCGTAACCGTTATAGTTATCCTGGTCCTTATCATCAGTATCGTTATCCTACTTCTCATCCTTGCAAGGGTTAGCACAGGTATAAATAAGAGCGTTAATAATTTCAGTAACGCTATTGATGAGATAGCAGGCGGAAATATCTCGGCAAGAGCCAATGCTGAAGGTAAAGATGAATTTGCACTCTTTGCTTCGAGTCTTAACGGATTCATGGATACGCTGGAAGGAACCATCGGTAAGGTAAAAGAGCTTACGGGTGTGCTTGCGGATTCCGGATTACAGCTTGAAGAGAGCGCAAATAAGACAAAGATCGTTGCCGGCGAGATAAATGAGACCATAAGTGAGATCTCAAAGGGAGCCGGAGAGCAGGCTGTAGATATCGAGTCATCCTCACAGAAGGTTGTTGATATAGGAAACAATATTAAAGAGATCCTTTCAAGTGTATCGGGACTATCCGAAAAGTCAGGAGATATGAGCAGTGCCGGAAAAGAAGCTTCTGCAAACATGGATACATTGAACAGATCCAGTGTTTCTACAAATGAAGCATTCGGAAGGATCGTTGAACAGGTTAACAAGACTGATGAATCCGTAGGAAAGATCCAGGATGCGGTAAGTCTTATAGCATCTGTTGCCAATCAGATCAATCTTTTGTCTCTTAATGCAAGTATTGAAGCGGCAAGAGCGGGAGAAGCCGGACGAGGATTTGCGGTAGTTGCGAGTGAGATATCGAATCTTGCGGATCAGACCAATGAATCCACAACGATTATTGAAGGAATCATAAAAGACCTTACAGAAGAGTCCAATCGTACGGTTGAAACGATCAATGAAGTTACAGAGCGCATCGAAGAGCAAAAGAACAGCATCGACAGCACAAGTAATATATTCGGAGATGTAAGTACGGGTATTGATTATACTATCGAAGCGGTTGAGAAAGTCCTTATACAGGCGCAGGATTGCGAGAAATCCGGAGAAACGGTTGTCGATCTTATGACCAATCTGTCGGCTATATCTCAGGAGAATGCGGCATCTGCCGAGACTACATCTACGGCGATGACAAAACTTAATATGGAGACGGCAAAGCTTGCAGAGACAAGTGCAGAGCTAAAGGGACTTGCGGATAACTTAAAAGAGGATCTTGAGTTCTTTAGGATTGGATGAAATATCGGAAAATTTATCACATTAAAAAGGATTTCGGGTATATCAAAAACCGAAATCCTTTTTTATTAGCCGTTTTATTTTGCAAATACCTGTATCTGGTAGCAATTACCGTTGTAATTGGTCAGGAATCCGCTGCCGTAGTATTTCCAGTAAGGCTTAAGCATGTTCTCACGGTGGCTGTCACTGTTTACGTATGCTTCAAAGATATATTCAACATATTCGTCGCCGTTTTCGTTTTCAAAATCCCAATCATCAAGAATCTTGGCGATGTTCTCGCTTCCGCGCTCATATTTATCCGTAAGTCCAAGCTCTGTATATACTGTCTTGTAACTCTCTCCGTTTGGCCTTGTATGATCGAAATTAACCGGGAGCTCGTTTAGGCGCACATCGGCGACATCCAGAAGATCATCGTTTAGTTCCAGAGCAGGAAGTCCGTTTTCTTCTCTAAACGAATTAATTTTCTGAAGCATTATAATGTCGTAAATATCAGGTGGATTGGCGCTTTTTGCGTATGCGCTGCCTTCGAATGTTGCGACAAGGTATGTGATCATTAAGAGAGCCGGGATTATTCGTAATGTCTTTTTCATAGCTTACACCTATTTGTGCCTGACTATGATGTTAGCTGACTGTAGTTACGATCCCCATTTACAAACTTTTTTCTTATCCTAGATTAATGATAAGGTCGTTTTTGTACCCAAATCAAATAAATAAATAATAAAAATCTATAAACTTTTTAGACAGGAGAAAAAACGCCGGAAAAGTCAAGACTTGTTATTTGAGGGAGCCTTTGGCATTATTATCTTAGTTGTGTGAAAATTGCGGGTTAGATCCGTGATATATAAAAAGAAACTACACAAAAATCTACTTAAGTTGGGAGGGACTCATGAATAACGTCATAATCGGACAGTCAGGTGGGCCTACGGCCGCTATCAATGCGTCTGTGGCCGGCGCTTATGTACGCGCCAAGGAACTCGGAGCACCAAAGGTATTCGGTATGCTCCATGGTATTGAAGGTCTTATTAACGGACACATCGTTGATCTGGATAATTATTTGTCGGATACGACCAATGTGGAACTGCTTAAGAGAACGCCTGCAGCGGTTCTCGGTACATGCAGATACAAGCTTCCTGTAGCAAGTAAGAATGAAGCTGACTACATCAAGATCTTCGACGTTCTTGAGAAGAACAATATCGATATGGTTTTCTATATCGGTGGCAACGATTCAATGGATACAATCATGCAGTTGTCGGATTATGCAAAAGAAAAGGGTAAATCCCAGCGTTTTATCGGCATACCCAAGACAATAGACAATGATCTTCCTATCACCGATCATTGCCCCGGCTTTGGTTCTGCAGCCAAATATATAGCGACCAGCGTAAAAGAGCTGATCAGAGACAATCAGGCAGCTGACAAAAGAAATCCTGCAACCGTTATCGTAGAGATCATGGGAAGAAATGCGGGATGGCTTGCGGCAGCGGCATCTTTATCCAAATCTGATGATTGCTCGGGACCCGATGCAATCTTTCTTCCGGAGAGACCTTTTGACATGGACAAGTTCATGGAGCAGATGAAGGAACTCTCTTCCAAAGGTAAGCCCGTACTTATTGTAATTTCAGAGGGAATCAAACTTGCCGACGGCACATATGTGTGCGAGCTCGGAGGCAAAGTTGCAACGGATACATTCGGTCATAAGCAGATGAGCGCAGCTTGTAAGGTACTTGCCGACAAATTAAGTGCAGAGCTTGGCTTACGTACAAGAACCGTTGAGCTCAGCACTCTTCAGAGAGCAGCTTCTCACATGGCATCACTTACAGACGTAAGAGAGGCTTATCAGTGCGGCTATGAAGCTCTTAATGCTGCCGTTGCGGGTGAGACCGGCAAGATGATCATCATGAAGAGAGCTATGTATCAAGACTTCGGTAAGGAAGAGTGGAGCAGTGATTGCCCTTACATCTGCACTTACGGAACCTACGACATACACTCTATCGCCAACTGCGAGAAGATGATCCCCAACGAGTGGATAACACCCGACGGATGCGGCCTTACAGAGCAGTTTGACAAGTATGCCCGTCCTCTTATCTTCGGCGAGATGATGCCGATCATTTCAGGAGGACTTCCCAGACACCTTGTTATCGCTGAGGCTGTGTGATATTACCGGTAAATTGAATTACGGATTGAGTTAAGTGGAGAGCTCGGAGGATTATTCCTCAGAGCTCTTTTTTTACTAAATGATACGAAAACCCGTTGTTCATAACAAAAACTTGTCGTTCATCCCATTGTTATTGAAAAACGTTTTCGGACACAGTAAGCTTTGCTTGTAAGACAAACATAGTATTACCATAACATTAGGGAGTGTGGAAATGAAAAATTTATTAGTAGTGGTAGGATGTTCCTGGATTATATTCGCTTTAACAAAATGGAAGGTATTTAATATTATATGGGAAAATAGGGTAATCAAAGTTTGTTCCTGCATCTTGGGGACATATAATATATTTTTGGCTTTTTTTGGTAAGAACCCAATAGGAGAAGTACTCCTTATCATCGATTTTATCCTTGTTTTTGTGTTAGATATTTACTTTTTTATAATTAGACTGAAAAAAAGTAAAAAAGGAATTATGAAGATATATCAATTAGTGCTCGGATTTATTTTTATTATTACAGCATTATGGATGCTTGGGCTTGATATGAAAAGAATTTATGTGGGCATAGCCGTGTTAACCGGCGCTATGATGATGATTTCTGTGCCATTTCAAGAAGGTTTAGAAAAATTTGAAAAAGAAAAAATATAAATTTTTAGCAAGGAGAGAAAAAATGCAAACTATAATTTCATGGGTACTGGCAGCTTTTTGTTTATTTCTTGGAGTGTTTGATTTTATTGACAAGGATTATATAAGAGGAATTATTATGGTGCTTGGATGTATCTTAGCGCTTCCTATGACGTCAAATCTATTTTCAAAAGATGGTAATTCCAAGGGCTTTTTTGTTTTTAAGGTGATAGTTATTATTGTCATGATTCTGGGAACAAGCATTAAGATTACAAGATAAGGGAAAATATGGAAATCACAGTAGAACATTTGAGCAAAAAATTCGGGGAATATATTGCAGTAAATAATATTTCACTAACAATCCCTGCAGGAAAGATTTATGGGTTTATTGGGGCGAACGGAGCGGGAAAGACCACAACCATGAAGATGATGGTGGGGCTTCTTAAGGCTGACTGCGGAACTGTCAAGTACGATGGAAAAGAGATGAAACATTTGGATAGCAGTATTATGCAAAATGTCGGTGTCTTTATAAGCAAGCCTAATTATTATCCGAACCTTTCAGCGAGGGAGAATCTTTTATATCTGCAGAAAATACTGGGAAAACCGCTTGGCGAAGTGGACAGAGTTCTTAAGCTTGTAAGACTTGATCACACAGGAAACAAAAAGGTTTCGTCTTTTTCTTTCGGTATGAAGCAAAGGCTGGGACTGGCGATAGCTTTTTTGAATAATCCCCAAGTGCTTATCCTGGACGAACCTACAAATGGCCTGGATCCTAAGGGAATCTTTGAAATCAGACAAATGCTTGAAGAGATGGCACACAATGAAGGATGTACCATATTTATTTCAAGTCATAATATTGCCGAAATAGAAAAGCTTTCCGACAGAATCTGCATAATTGATAGAGGAAGCAAAATCTTTGAAGGAACAGTAGATGAGCTCTATGCAACAGAAGGACTTGAGTATTGCCTTAGAACGAACGATGCTGGAAATACTGCTGCAGTACTGAAGGCGATTGGAGTCAGCTATAGCAGAAAAAAAGACGCTTTTTATATTGAGACAGCAAAATCCATTATCCCCGGGATTGTAAAAGAACTTGTAAAAAAAGATGTAGAGGTATTTGAAATTTCGCCGAGCAATAATCTTGAGAGCATATACCTTACTCTTACTGAAAAAGAAAGAGACAATATATGAGATGCCTTGTTGTTGAAGAACTAAAAAAATTAAGAACGGACAAAAAAAACATTTTTGGCGTTATCGGATTTTCAATCCTATGTTGCGTGCTTTCTTATGCAGTGTTTAGGCTTGGAGAGAATCCAAACGTCTATGCTCATTATGGAAAAGAAGGCGTGAACATGTATTTCTTTTGCGGATTGGGGCTTATAGTCGGACTTTTTTGTTCTATGTTCCTAGGATATAACATACTGACAAAAGAATATATAAATGATACGTGGGATCTTTTGATGACCAAACTCTTTGACGGAAAGAAACTGGTTATTTCAAAATATGTGGTTTTTTTGCTGTATCAGAGCATATACGGAGTGCTGACAGTTGCATTATATTACCCAATTACAAAATATTTTTTGCGAATGGAGCCTGACTGTAGGATGTGGTATGCGGCATTGGTATTTATTCTTTTTACCAATGTTTTTGGATATGCGCTTCAGTTTTGCATGCAGCTCTATATAAAGAGTTTCCCAATGGCGGTTATATTCGGGGTTCTTATTATGTATCTGATGGGAATTATGGCGGAAAGGTTGAGATTTATTAGATATTTTTCGCAGTATGCGAGCGTGTATTTATTTGAATCGGGTAATGTTTTTAATGCTGGAATGATTGCTGGAATAACTGCTTTTAACATTTTTATCAGTGTTGCGTTAGTGTATGTGTGTGGTAGGAAGTTTTATTCGTAGAGGTAATGATGGAGCATATAAGATTTGAATTAAAGAAAATAACGGGAGCGGGAATACTTCTGTTCGGACTTTTTATCACAATACTTTCCGTTGTGTTTCAAGGATATCTGGGACTTCTTGTTGATGATATTACGGCAGATATTATTTATGTTACTGCAATGGATCTTTTTGCGAGCTTCTTTTTCCCTATAATCATTTCTGTTGTTGTTGCCAGAAGCTTTTTTATTGAGGAAGTTAATTGCGGTATAGTCAATTCTTTTTTCTTTGATATATCCGTGAAAAAGAGCTATAAGATGAAGCTTTTGACAAACTATATAATTAATGCTTTTTATTTTTTTCTGGCAACTGCCATTACGCTTGTTTTTGTGGGAATAAAAGGAGGTAATCCGTTTTTTGTGCTCTTGAATGAATGGGAGTGGGTAGTTCTTTCAATGCTCAATGTTTTTACACTGGTCAATTTTGTAGCAATACTTATAATGGTTACCAGAAGTCAGATGATATCAATGCTTATATCGGTTGTGGCAACGGTTTTTGGAAGTGTACTTAATCCGCTGGGATTTTCTTGGATAAATCCTTGGTATAACTTTGAACATGCCCTTTTTTACAGAGGGCTTAAACCTGTGAGCATTGTATATATGGTTGTTGTTTTTGTAATTGGTGAGTTTATGGTTAGAAAAATTATTACGAGGATGCCTATGAAAATGGAAGGAATGATTTGAATTTCCAATTCGATATTTAATGTTTATCGTTAAAAAACTTGTCGTTCATAACAAAAAATTGTCGTTCGTCCCATTGATGTTGAAAAACGTTTTCGGACACATTAAGCTTGGGGTGTAAGGGTCTAACGCCTTACCATAACATTATGGGGGAAGTCAAAACACAATGAACAATTAAGTGTACATGAATAACAAAGTCTCTAACATCATTATTGATATAAGTGGATAAAACCAAAACTACTATAACCTGATTATTATTTTTTATCCATAATGTTATGCCAAAAGCAGGCCGGAGTATGTCGTGATACTCCGGTCTTATTCTAAAGGTGAGGGAAGACGTTGAAGGAAAAGAGTACTACCAAGGAGAAGTATATGTTTGAATCCATATATGAATCTTTGGTAAAAGAGAAGCTTAGGGATTTCGAAAAGGACTTATCCGTACTGACAAGAGGCTATGAAGAAGCCGAAAGAGAACTCATAAATGTAAGGAAGATCAAAAAGCAGTTTAAGGAATATCTCAAGGGGGAATTAAGAGATATAAGTCAGACGCTGTTGATAGCTGATATTAACGAGCAGAGACAAGGCGTTTTTGAATTCTGGGATCTTTATCCCGATTCACAGTATAAACAGTACATAGATCGCTTTTTTGACAAGTACTACTATGAGAGATTCATTGCCAGATACAAGCTTTGGCACGAAAGAATTCATCGTACCATGGATCTTGGCTATGCTTTCCTCTTGGAAGTGATAAAAAGATACTTGAACGATCTGGATAAGCTAAGGACCAAGAGACTTCTTAAAAGAGCCGGTGAATACGTTCTTCAGGAAGTGGAATTTCTCGGAGATAAAAGAAACAGCGGGAAATGCACGGTCAGATGCAAGATAAATGAAGACTATGTCATCTACAAACCTGAGAGCGGAAGAATATTTGAGCTGTATGGCAAACTGATAAAGCTTGTAAGCGGTGATGATAATTACAAGATTTTGAATATGCTTCAGGGAAATAAATATTTCTGGGCCGAGCATGTCACTAACTACAGATGTAATACTGAAAGTGATATAAGAGAGTTTTATAAGAATGCGGGATTTATGCTTGCTTTGGCGTATTTGATGAACGCTGTTGATATAGATGACAGAAAAGTATACGCCGTTGGCAAATATCCGGTGCTTATCGATGCGGAAACATTATCTTCGACCAATCTTTTTTCAAAAAAGATGACCAAAGGGAAAAAGCTTTTTGATAGATCTGTATTTAAGACAGCGATCATTCCTATGCATTACAGCAGGGAAAACAAAGATATAATAGAGCACAACGCTTTGGGAGATGTGATATTTGTTGCTCGTTCCGAGAGTGATATAACAGATGAGTTCACGTCCAAGGCAAAAGAGCGATGGGAAGTCAGAAAATACAAAGGAAAACATACGCATTTACCGAAGTTGTCCGGCGAAAGCGTTCCCGTATGGGAGTATGTTGATGATGTTATAGAAGGGTTTGATGAAGGCTATGACAATATCATGGATAGCCTCCCTGCTATATATAAGCTTTTAAAAGATTATGAAAATACCAAGATAAGAATAAGTTTAAGAAACCGCGAATTTTATTCTCAAATGCTAAAAAAGCTTAATTCACCTGAGCTTTTAAAGGATAAAGAGACTACGCAGGATTATATAAAATTAGTTTTTACAGACAGCAGTATAGATGAGTATTCGCTTAAGCATGAGATACAGCAGTTGATGAGAGGTGATGTGCCTTATTTCACAACGCTATTAAAGGACAGAACAGTCTATACCCAGGAATGGGACAGGGCGCTTAAAAGACGCTACGAATCTCCGTTAGAATGCATAATAAATAAGCTCGATGATTTTTCTAAAGAAGATAAAGAAAAACAGATTGATTTTATAAGGAGTGCATTTGACTACGATCACTGCAGCTTAGCTTACTTTGATAATGACAAAAATATAGAAAGTGTGGTGAATGAATGGATTCTATAAAACACGGCATTACAGTCCAGAGACTGGCATTTACTTTTGCTTTGATCGTGGCGGTACTATTGTCAGCATTCAACAGAAACGAAGGTTTGACAGAAGGATTTTATATATCGAATTATGTTATATTATCAGCCTTTTCGCTGATGTTTATTTACAGAATTCTTTTTCGGGAAGATAAAAATAATAATTCAAGGTTTATTTTGGATATGGAGCCGCCGGAAAAGGTATTGGCGGGATTAAATCTTGTATTGGTAATAGCCTGGCTTTTATGCCAGATAAGTTACTTTCAATAAAGCAAACGATGGAAGGAGGAACGAAGAATGGGATATCAGATTATGAGTTGTATCATGTCAATGTGTCTTTTTTCATGGGGGGAACTTATTTACTAGTGAGATATGAGTTTGAGCGTTTTCTTATGAGGAATTTTTTTTGCGCAGGAGTCGATTATTCGGCTCCTGATGTGCTATTATGGACAAAGAGGAATGATAAAACACTTATAGTGGGGGAGAGAGTAATATGTTCACAATAGCTATTTGCGATGATGATGAGAGGATCAGAGAATTCATCCAAGATTGTGTGAATGAATTTTTTTCTGTATCCGGGGCGCAGTATAATTTTATCTTATGCAAAAACGGAGAGGAGCTTGATAAAAAGCTGTCTTCAGGGGATGTCTCTATAAATATTCTGTTTCTTGATGTCGAGATGCCCGGTAAAACAGGTATTGAGATAAAAAACAGTCTACAAAAAAATTCCGCTGTCGAAAAAATTATTTTTATAACAAGTCACACCGAAGCAATGCAACAGGCTTTTGGACTTAGAGTAGTCGGCTTTATGAATAAGCCGCTTGATAAAAAGCTAGTGTGCGAGTGGATTAGGAATATATATAAGGAATACAGCAATAAGGAAGGCATTACCTTTGGTGATAAGGTTTATAACTATGATGATATTCTTTATATCAAATCAGACGGAAACTATCTTGTTGCCAAATTGTCAAACGGAAAAGAAACTGCTTCGGAAAGAATGGGAGTGACATCTTTTTTAAAAAAGCTCGAAAATAGATTTGTTCGTATCCATAGGTCGTATATAGTTAACTTATCTCATGTACAAAGGATCAAATACAATGAGATATGCATCGATAATGAAGAGGCTATTCCGCTTGGAAGAAGTTTTTCTGAAGATGTAAAGAATAAATATGATGATTATGTACTTGCTAAAGTTAAAGGACGTATGGGATGGTAAATTATTTATTGGAATGTTTATTTGTGTTTTTTGACCTATGCATATATTTGATAATTTACAGATTGATATTTGGAGCGCGATACAAGAAAAACGCTTTTTTTTCTATACTTATTCTAGTCGGCGTAAGCGTGTTGCTTGAAGGAATATCAGCTATAACAGGAGGCTTTATCACTACTGCTGTAATCACATTGCTGACCGGTGCTATTATTCCTTTTTTATTAAAAGGAAAAACTCTTAAGTGGTTAGGGCTCTATTTTCCGATTTTGGGTATTCCTACGACAATATCATCAATAGTTAATACTTTGATTGATACTGCCAATGCTATTTTTCAGAGAATCTTGTTAGATAATTATTCCATCAGATTTCTTGAAGTTTTTGTTGTGTGCGGACTCTTGTATTTTGTGTACAAAACTAGAATTAATACGCATGGCTTAGAGCTTAGTGCAATGCAGATAGTTCTTTTGAATATTTGCACCCTGTTGGTGGGAATTGCATTTGCCGAAAAAGAATCCATGTTTTCAAATGGAAGTAGAATTAAAACCGAGGTGTATGTAAACTCGGTTACTATCATGAGTTTTATTTTTTATATACTTGTAATGTACTTAATCTATTTGGAAAAATCGCGAATGCATGAAAGATTTGTTTCGGAATGCCAAAAAAATACATTAAATTCGCAAAAAGAGCAGATTGATGCGATTTTGGAGAGTGAGAAAAAGCTAAGATCATGCAGACATGATTTTAAGGCACACATCTATGCGCTAAGTTCCCTTGCAGAGGCCGGAGATACGGAAGGTCTTAAGAAGTATTGCGGCGGTCTTGTCGAAGATTCGAAAAAATACAGCAAGGCTATTATTTCCGGAAATGTTGCTGTTGACGGAATACTGGGACGGTGTGCCGATATGTGCGAGGAGAAAGGAATTACATTCACGTATCAGGTCGCGCTTCTTAAGGAAAATAAAGCGGATGATTATGAGCTTTGTATTATCTTTTCCAATATTATGAACAATGCGATCGAGGCCTGCGAAAGCGGCGATGAGATAAGACTTGTGTGCTATCCATACAACGATGTTTTGTGTATCCTGCAAAAGAACCCGATCCACAAGGAACTTAAATATGAAAATGGTAAGCTTGTAACGACCAAAGAAGATAAAGAACTCCACGGACACGGCCTTGATAACGTAAAGACAGTCATTAATAAGTATGATGGTCACATGGACATCAAAGTCGAAGACGGAAACTTTGTTGTAGAGCTGATATTGTGACATCTATATCATTTTATAAAGGACAAGAGGTTTGAACTATGGGCACAGTCCCAAAGTCCAAACCTTTTATATTTCTGAATTCATAAAAAATTTACTGTTAATTCGGTATGAAATATTAGATAATATTAGTAGACGGTTTATAGTGAAAAATATGTTGCTATTCTATGATGATATTGGAGATTTTTGAGCCCTATGTCATAGTATAGCGACAGTAATATATTTGAAGGGTTTATCGGTTCGAAAGGAGACTTTATATGGAAGGCATGAGCACTCAGGATATTCTTAACGGACAGGATTTATCTACTGCGAATGTTGACGATCTTTTGGCGGCTATGAAAGCTGAAGAGAATGCTGCGGCAGCTGCTGCGAGCGCAGAGGCGGAAGCTGTTGAAGAAACTGTGCCTGAAGCACCTGTGGAAGAGGCTCCCAAGCCAAAGAGAACCCGTAAGAAAGCGGCTGCGCCTGCTCCGGAGGCAGAAGCTGTGCCCGAAGTAGCAGCAGAGGCAGTTCCCGAAGCGGCGGCAGAGGTTATCCCCGAAGCGGCACCGGAAGTGCCGGCAGAACCGGTGGCGGAAGCCACACCTGAAATGGATACAGTGGCAGAGCCGGATATTCCGGATCTTGAAGAGATATTAGCCGAAGAAAAGGCTAAAACAGCGGCAGCGGAGGCAGCGCCTGACGCCGAGATCCCCGCAAGTCCCGCTGAAACGGCGGAAGCCGATGCAATGGCGGCAATGGCAGCTATGGCAGGCGAAGCAGTGGCTGAACCGGCGGCGGAAGCTGTTGATATTGATGCTATGTTGGCTGCAAGCGGAAGTGAAGCTACCGGAGCGGAGATTCCTGCAGAGGAACCTGCACCTGAGGCTGCGCCTGTAGATGTAGATGCTATGCTCGCCGCAATGGCAAATGCCGAGACAGCTTCCGATGTTGATGCCCTTATGGCTGCTGCGGCAGCAGAAGCTGAACCTGCGGCAGCTGATATTCCTGCGGAAGAAATGCCTGCGGAAGCTATTGCAGAGCCTTCATCGGATGCAATCACAGAACCTACGGCAGAGATTCCTGCGATGGAAGAACCTGCTGCGAATGCAGCACCTGATATTTCGGCAGAAGCACCCGCAGACGGCGGTGCAACAGATATAGATGCTATGCTTGCTGCAATGGGAGCAAGCGATGTTGCAAATGAAGCACTTGCACAGGCAATGCCTGAGCTCGCACCGGATGCAGCACCTGCAGAGGCTGCACCCGATATTGATATTTCCGCTATGGCGGACGACGCGCTTGATCTGGGCGCCGCACCGGCAACAGATGAGCAGGCATCTGAGTTGGAAGTACTTGGATCAGCATTGACAACAGAAGAACAGGCAGCTGAGCTTGAAGCGCTCGTAGCTGCATCGGAAGCTGCAATGCCGGCAGAAGAGCCTACGCCGGAAGCAATGCCTGATATTGCAGCAGAAGCACCCGCAGAGATGCCTGATATCGCGGCAGAGGCACTTGCGGAGCCTACACCCGAAACGATCGAAATTCCCGATATCGAGGAGCCTGTTCTTGAAGAGCCCGCAATAGAAGAGCCTGCATTAGAGGAGCCTTCGCTCGGAGACGTTGTTGCGCAGGAGACAGCGGCAGAAGCGATTGCACCTGACGCCGGAGCTGCAGAAATACAGATGCCTGATGTGGCAGCACCTGAGGCCGGAGCGCCGGAAGCAATTGCTCCTGAGGCAGCAACTGCAGATGCAGCCGAGATGGATGCCCTTATGGCGGCAATGGCGGCAGCAGAGAATGACGCTGCTGTGGCAGAAAGCACCGGCCGGAGCCTTGACGATATATTAAACGCAGAGGTAGATGCTCTCACAGAACCTGTTGCAGAAGAAGCTGCATTTGAAGAAACAGCGCAAGCTTCTTCGACAGATCTTGCGGATGCCGTTGCAGGCGCCGTTACCGATATAGAGAGCTTCCTCGATACAGATGATTATGAATATACCGTTGTAAGCAGCGGAGCCAAGACTCTTATCATTATCAAGACCAATGAGAGCAATGCGCTCGCGGTTACTTATGAAAACGGTGAATTTGATTCGCTTCAGCCCGGTTACAGCAAGGATGATAAGCGCGGCTACAACGATATCATGAATGCCTTCGTAAAAGAGACGATCTCATCAGGCGGAAGCTTCGAGATCAAGAGACACAAAGGCAGCAAGTTTGTATAATGTAGAACCGATTGATTAGAGGTCACTCTTGGCTTTGATTTAGAGTCAAATCAGTGTTTTGTACATGCATATACCTACTTTTAGCTAATATGCATGTCATTTTTGGAAGAATTTACGTTATTTCAATTTGTCAAAAAAATGAAAAAGCATGCATTACAAGATAAAAAGAGTTAATGCATGTTTTTTTTGTTGCTTCACAGCCGAAAACATCCGATAGTCGTAACAATTAAGCATGCATATTTGAGGCAAAGGTAGATATACATGCCGATTGACGGTATTACGTAGAATTTTTGGCCGCTGTCAATTCCATTATTCCATTTATACCGGAAAACCTACTGATTCTTAAATGAATCTCGGCCCGGATTTCACAGAAAATGATAAGCCTATATGCTTTTTTGAATGGATTTCTTCCCATACAAAGAGTACAATAGAGAAACTTACACTTAAGTTATGGAAACAGAGAGTATTTCAGGCAAAACATGGGAGAAGTTATGAGAGAGAAAAAAAGTTTATTCGGTGATGTGTCTTTTTACAAAAGCGCACTTGCGATTGCGATTCCGATCATGCTACAGGCGCTTATTCAGAACATGGTATCGCTTATAGATAATTTTATGGTCTCGGGGCTTGGAGATGTCTCCATGTCCGGAGTTAACGTTGCGGGCCAGATTCTGTTTATTTTTATGGTGTTTGTAAATACAATAACCATGGCAGGCGGAATCTTCTTAACACAGTTTTTCGGGGCAAAAGACAAGGCGGGAATGCAGCAGGCATTTGTATTTAAGGTATTCATGGGAATGTCCGCATTTATACCGTATTTCTTTGTTTGCCGTGTTTTCCCAAGGCAGGTGTTGTCACTTATGCTGATAGGAAACAGCCAGGCGCCGCTTATCCTCGATGAGGCGGTCAGATATATACGCATAATGTTCTTTATGGGACCTCTTATGACGCTGTCCGTCAGCATTGCAAGCTCCCTGAGAGATATGGGAAGAGTTAAGGCGCCGCTTGTTGTTACGGTTATCGCGACACTGACCAATACTGTATTTAACTATATTCTTATCTACGGACACTTCGGGTTCCCCGCGCTTGGCGTAAGAGGAGCTGCGGTTGCGACCGTTATTGCGAGAACTGTGGAATTTTTAATCTTTTTAGGCATATATATTAAGGTTAAGCCCGAGTTTGCGATTGAATTCGGAAAAGGCTTTAAAGTTGACTTCAGGCTCTTTGGTGAGATACTTAAGAAGGGCGCTCTCATGCTTTTCTGCGAGATGACTTGGGTATTTTCCGAGACGGTAAATACCGCTATCTTCAACAGCAGAGGCGGCGCTGAAGTCGTATCCGGAATGTCGGCGAGCTTTGCGATAGCAAATCTCTTTTTCGTGGCATTCGGAGGAATTTATTCGGCAACAAGCGTTATAATAGGTAAGACGCTGGGAGAAGGAAATCTTGAAAAAGCACGTGATCAAAAGAACTGGCTCTTATCCGGATCTATTGTGTTTGGGTGCGTTATGACACTTCTTGGTTTCTTTACGATAGTGCTTGTTCCCGTCGTCTACGGAAGGCTTAGCCCGGAAGCGATCAGCATAACCGAAAGAATGGTAGTTGTACTTGCACTGTTTATGCCTGTTTGGGTTTATATCAACGCACAGCAGGCGGTTGCCAGATCCGGAGGCGATACCAAGATGGGAGCATACGGGGATGCGCTGGTAACCCTTGTTATATTGATCCCTATGATACTTATCCTTGGAATATATACAAGCATCGGCCCTATTCAGCTTTTTATCTATATCAAGCTTGTTGATTTCATCAAAGTTACGATATTCTATTTCTGGCTAAAAAAAGAACGCTGGCTTAAGAACCTCGCGGAGGGACACGCCGCGTAAATACTTAAAACGGAGACATACATGGATCTTATCAAGAAATTTATACCGTATTACAAACCATATATAGGAGTATTTTTGTTCGACCTTTTCTGCGCCACGGTCTTATCTGTTATAGACCTTGTTTTTCCGCAGTTTATAAGGATACTCAGAGCAACACTTTTCTTGGAAGAACCACAGGTCATCATAAAGAGAATCTGGATAATCGGACTTGTTTTGCTGGTTCTGTATTTCATCAGATTCCTCTGCAGATGGTATGTTACCTACTGGGGTCATATGATGGGCGCCAAGATGGAATCGGGCATGCGAAAAGAGCTGTTTGAACGCTTTGAAGCATTTTCTTTTTCCTACTATGATACGCACAATACGGGAGAGATGATGAGTAAGCTTGTCTCGGACCTTTTCGATATTTCCGAGCTTGCCCACCACGGCCCCGAGAACATATTTATTTCTTTTATAAAAATAGTCGGATCGATCATTTTGCTTATGCGAATAAACGTGCCGATGACGCTATGCCTGGTCGTAGTAGTGCTTGTTATGGCTGTTTTTTCCGTAAGCCGCAACAAGAAGATGAGAGCAACGTTCTCCGATAACAGGAAGAAGGTTGCCGGCATCAATTCATCACTTCAGGATACGCTCGGCGGCATCAAGGTCGTGAAATCCTTTACCGGTGAGGAGATCGAGGAAAAGAAATTTGACGAAAGCAACCTCGCTTTCCTTGAATCCAAGAAAGACAATTACAAGCAGATGGCTCTCTTCCATTCGGGAAACAATTTCTTTGAAGGGCTCCTGTTTGTGACCGTTATCGTTGCGGGCGGCGTGTTTATCGCCAAAGGGCAGATGAGCGTAGAGGACATGGCTATCTATGCTCTCTACATCAACATCTTCATCAATCCCGTGAACGTACTTGTCGAGTTTACGGAGCAGCTTCAGAAGGGGCTTGCGGGCTTTGGAAGATTCTGCGAGGTCATGGATACGATGCCCGAAATAGTTGATAAAGAGGGGGCAAAAGAGCTTACGAAGGTGGAAGGTGTTATCGACTACGAAGATGTTTCTTTTGCCTACGGAGAAGAGGATAACGTTCTTGATCATATAGATCTTCATGTTGATAAAGGCAGAAATGTAGCGATTGTCGGCCCTTCCGGTGGCGGAAAGACAACGCTTTGCTCGCTTCTTCCAAGGTTTTACGATGTTACGGGCGGAAGCGTCAAGATAGACGGAATCGATATCCGCGACGTTACGCAGAGGTCGCTTCGTTCATTTATCGGTATCGTGCAGCAGGATGTATATCTTTTTAACGGGACCGTCAGGGAGAATATCGCATACGGTAAGCCCGACGCCACATTTGAGGAAATCAGAGAGGCTGCGGAGAAAGCGGATCTCTTGGAGTTTATAGATTCTCTTCCAAGCGGCTTTGATACTCGTGTGGGTGAGAGAGGAGCAAGACTTTCGGGCGGACAGAAGCAGAGGATCGCTATCGCAAGAGTGTTCCTTAAGAATCCCCCGATCCTTATCCTTGATGAGGCTACTAGCGCGCTTGATAACGAAAGTGAGAGATACGTTCAGGACAGTCTTGAAAAATTGTCGGTCGGAAGAACGACGATAACGATCGCGCACAGACTTTCTACGATACTTGGCGCCGATGAGATCATCGTGCTTGGAAACAACGGCATCGAAGAGCGCGGAACCCACAAAGAGCTCGTAATGAACGGCGGCTTGTATGAGAAATACTATCGCATGCAGTTAGGGAAGATATGATATACAGGTGTCACAATACAAAAAGTTTTCATGCTTGCATGAGAAACTTTTTGTATTCGTGACCCGCACAAACATGAGGAAAAAAGCTGTTTGCGTAGCAAATCAGCGATTTCCGAATGGTTGTAGAATTACGAGAATGGCTCCGCCATGGAGTAATTCGTACATCATATATAGTATAATAGTTTTCAGAGGCAAATATATGGTATCGATAAAAGACGTGGCCAAGGAGGCGGGAGTTGCTATTTCAACGGTCTCCAAGGTTTTAAACAACTATCCGAATGTAAGTGAAGCAACAAGGAAAAAAGTTAATGAAGTGGTGGACAGGCTCGGCTTTGTTCCCAACACCGTAGCTGCAACGCTTTCATCCAAGAAAGCCGGCAGAGTGGCGCTTCTTATACGACTCGGTCAGCGCAGTAATTCAAGAGATGAGATCAATATGCAGTATATTTCAGGTGCGGTGCACAAGGCAAAAGAGCTGCAGATGGATGTTATCACTGTTTTCATGTCCATGATAGAGGATATGACCGTTGCAGAAGTCACGAATTACTTTGTTTCACAGGGAATAAAGGGACTTATAATCTATGGCATGACGACCAAGGATAAGGTCCTTCATAAGCTCATTGAGAGTGGTAATTTCAAGATAGTTGTTGTTGATGCGCCTATGGTAAATGAGACGACATCATCGGTCAGCGTCGATCAGGCAAAGGCTCAGTACGATATAGCCAAGAAGACAATCACAGAGAATAAGAGTAAGAAAGTTCTCTATATTTCCGGAGATGAGTACGGATACGTCACCGGAGAGAGGCTTGAAGGTATCAAAAAGCTCTGCGATGAAAAGAAGCTAAAGCTTACCGTGAAAAACGGCAAGTTCTCCGAGCTTACGGCCAGAGAGATAACCATGAAATTTGCCAAGAACAATGACATAGTCGTATGCGCTTCCGACCTTATGGCTATAGGAGCAATGAAGGCACTTATAGATATGGATATATTCAGGCCGGTATGCGGTTTTGACGGCATCATGCTTATGGGCTACGTAGGAAAACAGATGAATACCGTAAAACAGGATTTTGCGGATATTTCGGGAATGGCTCTTGAGGAACTGGCAGGACTTATGAACGGAGAAAAGGGGCGCAAGATAGTGGCTTCTCATGAACTTGTGCGAATGAAATATGAAGATATCATTTATTGAATAAGGATTTCTATTCAATGTAAATTTATAAAGTTGCACTTGCAGAAAACGTTTTCCTATGATACAGTACCGATATAGGATTTTGGAAAACGTTTTCCGAAATCAATTTACCTGATTTAGAGAGGAGAAGAAAAAATGTCCAAGCACACGAATATGCAGCGCGACGTATTGGTTCTCAATCTTGAGGAGCAGCTTGACGGAATTGCAGGAGAATTATTTGGAAAAACACTTAAGGAGTGCACAGACAAGGAGACTTACTATGTGCTTCTTGAGATGACTACACGTCTTATGGACGTTACTGAACTTAGTAACGGCGAGAAGAAGATTTACTACATTTCAATGGAGTTCCTTATCGGTAAACTTCTTTCCAATAATCTTATAAATTTACGTGTATACGACAGGGTTAATGCCATCCTTGAAAAGAACGGCAAATCCCTTGCACAGATAGAGGAGTGCGAGCCCGAGCCTTCACTTGGAAACGGCGGACTTGGAAGACTTGCGGCATGCTTCCTTGATTCCATCGCTACACTCGGACTTTCCGGAGAGGGAATCGGACTTTGCTATCACTACGGACTTTTCAAGCAGGTATTTAAAGATCACCTTCAGAATGCGGAAAAGAATGACTGGATCGAGGATATGAGCTGGCTTGAGAAGACGGATACCACCTTCGAAGTTTCTTTTGGCAAGAAAAAGGTCGTATCAAGGCTCTACAATATGAACATTGCGGGCTACGATACAGGTGTTAACAAGCTTCGTCTTTTTGATATTGAGAGCATTGATGAAAGCCTCGTAAAAAAGGGCATCGATTTCGACAAGACCAAGATCGACAAGAATCTTACTCTTTTCCTCTATCCCGATGATTCGGATGAGGCCGGTAATTTACTTAGAATATATCAGGAGTATTTCCTTGTTTCCAACGCGGCTCAGCTTATTTTAAGAGAGCAGAAGGAGCGTCAGTACGACCTTCATGAGCTTCACAATCATGCGGTTATTCAGATCAACGATACGCATCCTACAATGATAATCCCCGAGCTTATCAGGATTCTCGTTGAGGATAAGGCGTTTAACATTGACGAAGCGATAAGCGTTGTAAGTAAGACCTGCGCTTACACCAACCACACAATCCTTGCCGAGGCGCTCGAGACATGGCCTCTCGCATACATGGAGAAGGTTGTTCCTCAGCTCGTTCCGTATATAAAAGAGCTTGATAAGAGAGTTAAGGCTAAGCACAAGAACCCCAAGGTTCATATAATTGACAAGGATAAGAAGGTTCACATGGCCTTTATCGATATCCACTACGGCTTCTCTATCAACGGTGTTGCCGCTATTCATACTGATATCCTTAAGGACAGTGAGCTCAATGACTTCTACAAGATCTATCCCGAGAAGTTCAATAATAAGACCAACGGTATCACCTTCAGAAGATGGCTTATGTCCTGCAACCATCCGCTTACCGATTTCCTTTCAAAGACGATCGGCGACGGCTTCAAGAAGGACGCACTTAAGCTTGAAAAGCTCCTTGATCATATTGATGAACAGGAGGTTCTCGACGAGCTCGATGCCATCAAGAAGGGCAAGAAAAAAGAGCTTGCGGAGTATCTTAAGAAGCATGAAAATGTCGAGGTTGATCCCGATTCAATCTTCGATATTCAGGTAAAGAGACTTCATGAGTACAAGAGACAGCAGATGAATGCTCTTTATATTATTCATAAGTATCTTGAGATCAAGGGCGGCAAGAAGCCTACACGCCCGATCACATTTATCTTCGGCGCCAAGGCTGCACCTGCTTATGTCATAGCAAAAGACATTATTCACCTTATTCTTGTGCTTTCCGAGATCGTAAACAACGATCCCGATGTGAACAAGTACATGAAGGTTATCATGGTTGAGAACTACAACGTTACTTACGCAGAGAAGCTTATCCCTGCGTGTGATGTTTCTGAGCAGATCTCACTTGCATCAAAGGAAGCTTCCGGAACAAGTAACATGAAGTTCATGCTTAACGGTGCGGTCACACTCGGAACCGATGACGGAGCCAACGTTGAGATCCATGAGCTTGTAGGAGATGACAATATCTACATTTTCGGAGTAAAGGCCGATGAAGTTATTAAGCACTACAAGAAAGCCGATTACGTATCCAAGGACTATTATAAAAAGAGTCCTGTGATAAAAGAAGCTGTGGATTTCATTGTAAGTAAGAAGTGCCTTGCGGTCGGTCACAAGGAGAACCTTGAAAGACTCTACAAAGAGCTCATAAACAAAGACTGGTTCATGACACTTTTGGATCTTGAGAGCTATATCAAGAAAAAGGATGAGATCTTTGCAGATTATGAGAACCGCGATAAGTGGAAGAAGATGATGCTTACAAATATCGCCAAGGCAGGCTACTTCTCATCGGACAGAACGATAAACGATTACAATAAAGACATTTGGCATTTATGATGCATTTGATCTAAGCGGGCTATCCATAGATTAAATCTATGGATGGCCTATTATATTTTATATTATACCTACTGATGCGATAGGCTTATACTCATCTCATTAAACTGGCAACTATTGGAAGGAGACAACATAGATGAGTAAGATTCAGACACCATATCGTTATGACTTTGTAGGAAGCTTTTTAAGGCCTCAGGCACTTAAGGATGCCAAGGCTTCTTTTCAGGAAGGAAAGATTACACAGGAAGAGTACGACAAGATAGTAAATGATGAGATCACCAAGGTAGTAGCCAAGCAGAAAGAGCTTGGATATCACATAATCACTGACGGAGAGTTCAGAAGAACCTTCTGGCACCTCGATTTCATGTGGGGATTTGAAGGCGTTGAGCACAAGGCAACAGGAAACGGAGTTCCCTTTAACGGAGAGCTCGCTGTTCTTGATGACACATACCTTGTAGGCAAGATCAAGGCTAAGGCACATCCTTTCGTTGAGTACTTCAAGTTCCTTAAGCAGTTCGAAGATGAGAATACAGTAGCAAAGTACACAATCCCTGCACCTGCGCAGACTTTCCAGCAGATGATCGTACCTGCCAACTTTGAGAGAACAAGACAGTTCTATCCCGACAACAAGGAGCTTATCAAGGACGTTGCGGCAGCTTACAGAGACGTTATCAAGCAGTTTTACGATGCGGGCTGCAGAAACCTTCAGTTCGATGACTGCACATGGGGAGCAATCGTCGGAGACGCCGCTAAGCTCAGATACAAATCACTTGGCATAGATCTTGAAGAAGTACAGGATCAGCTTCTTGAAGTAAATAATCTTGCACTTGAAGGAAAGCCTTCAGACATGGTTATCACATCACACATCTGCAGAGGTAACTATCATTCAACATACTTTACAAGCGGTCCTTACGATACAGTAGCGGATCACGTATTTGCAAAAGAGAATGTGAATGCTCTTTTCCTTGAGTATGATGATGAGAGATCCGGTGGCTTCGCGCCTCTTTCAAAGGTTTCGGATGATAAGAAAGTAGTACTCGGCCTTATCACAACAAAGTCACCTGTACTTGAAGATAAAGAGAAGGTGATCGCAAGAATTCACGAGGCAGCTAAATACATTCCGCTCGATCGCCTGTATTTAAGCCCTCAGTGCGGATTCGCATCATGCGAGATCGGAAATAAGCTCACGGAAGAAGAGCAGTGGGCTAAGCTCAAACTTGTAAAAGAAATTGCTGAAGAAGTTTGGGGATAATACTTTCTGTCGGGAATGAGCTAAATGTGTTATGATAAATTAGTAATTCGCAGTCGAATTATAGTGTATTAGAGTAAAGAATATTACTAGAAGGAGGATGGGGTACAAATGGCAAAAACTGCAATTATTACCGGAGGTTCAAGAGGAATCGGTGAAGGAATGTCTCTTAAGCTTGGGGAGCTTGGCTACAATGTAGTTATTAATTACAGAAGCGAATCTTCAAAGGCTTTATCGGATAATATTGCCGAGAAGGTAAAAAAAGAATACGGTGTTGATACGCTTGTTGTAAGAGCTGATGTAAGCAAGTATGAGGACTGTGAGGCCTTGGTAAAAGCGGCCGTTGATAAGTTTGGGGACAAGATCGATGTCCTTGTAAATAACGCCGGAATCACTAATAACAGCAATTGGATCGATATTAAGAAAGAAGATTATGAGCGTGTTATAAATACTAACCTCATGAGTTTTCTTCACATGACACATCTTGTTCTTCCGTATATGGTAAATCACAGCAGCAAGGATAACCAGTGCTGTATAGTTAATACTTCATCGATCGGAGGAATGATCGGAGTTGTCAATCAAGCTGATTATTGCGCAGCCAAGGCCGGAGTTATAGGCCTTACAAGAGCGCTTGCCATGGAGTTTGCGGGAAGAGGTGTCAGAGTTAATGCCATCGCACCCGGAATGATCATGACTGATATGCTTAGAGGAGTTAATCAGGATGAACTCAATGCTCTCGCTGCAACTATACCTCAAGGCTATATCGGAGACGTTCCTGATATTTCAGGCGCACTTGGTTATATCCTTACAGCTTCGTATCTTACAGGACAGACTATTTCTCCTAACGGTGGTATAGTTGTTCAGTGATCATGATCACAATAGACATAACCGGGTTACATTGAACGGATTTCCAGCCGTCAGTCCCTTTGCATTTTCCGCTAAGGCTCAAAAATGCAAAGGGACTGACGGCCTTTGTCTTTTGTTGACTTTTTTTGTCGGGTTTTCGATGTGAGGTTTTTTTTTCTTTTCCGTAAGACTATAATGTGGATAAGGGTTATGGATGCTGCGAGATTATGCGCAGCTGTAAATTTATTTATATCAAAGGGGTTAGTGTTATGCAGATTTACGTTGAGAAAAACTACGATGCTGTCAGCAGAAGGGCAGCAAATCTTATTTCCGCGCAGGTTATCTTAAAGCCTGACAGCGTTCTCGGACTCGCAACGGGTTCATCACCTATCGGTACTTATAAGCAGCTTGTCGAGTGGTATAACAAGAACGATCTTGATTTTTCCAAGGTGCGCACGGTTAACCTTGATGAGTATGTCGGACTTCCCAAAGAGGATGAGCACAGCTATCACTATTTCATGAATGACAATCTCTTTTCCAAAGTTGATATCAAACCTGAAAACGTGCATCTTCCAAACGGAATGGCCAAAGACATCGAGATGGAGTGTAAGGACTACGACGACCTTATCGCTTTATTCGGAGGCGCGGATCTTCAGGTACTCGGTCTTGGAAGAAACGGTCACATCGGATTTAACGAGCCTGATGATCATTTCTCAACGGGAACACATCTCGTAAATCTGACTCAGAGTACGATAGAAGCCAATTCAAGACTTTTTGACGATGAGTCTATGGTTCCGAGACAGGCTATCACAATGGGAATTAAGAGTATCATGTCCGCCAAGAAGATCGTGCTGATCGTAAGCGGCGCGGACAAAGCGGACGCCCTTAATAAGTGCCTTAACGGAGTGATCACTCCGGAGGTTCCGGGCTCAATCTTACAGCTTCACAATGACCTTTATATCGTTGCAGACGAAGCAGCTATGGGGAGATAAAACATGATAATTAAGAATGCAGCTGTTTTTACCGAAGAAGGCTCCTTTGTATCAAAAGATATTTTTATAGACGGTACTAAGTTTGCGGAAAACGCAGGCGGAGAGAGTGTCGATGCTTCCGGATGTTATGCCATTCCCGGACTTGTCGATATTCACACTCACGGCTGTAACGGCGTTGATTTCAGTGACGGAGAACTAAGTACACTTGAGAAGATCCTCGACTATGAAGTCAGACAGGGTGTTACGACTCTTACGCCGACGACAATGACTCTTTCTGAGGAAGATCTCACTAAGGTCATGAAGAATGCCGCATCCTATAAGAAGACTCAGGAAGACGGTAAAAGAGCATACTTCCAAGGAATCAACATGGAAGGACCTTTTATCTCTGAAAAAAAGTGCGGCGCGCAGAATACGAAATATATCAGAAAGCCTGATATAGACATGTTTAACAGACTCATTGAGGTATCGGAAGGATGCATAATGCTCTGCGATATCGCTCCTGAAGAAGATACACCTTCGATGGATTTTATCAATGAGATTTCCAAGAAGTGCAGGATTTCCATAGCGCACACCGATGCCGATTATGATATGGCAAAAAGAGCTATAGATGCGGGCGCAAGACATATGACACATCTTTATAATGCGATGGCACCGCTTCATCACAGGAATCCCGGACCTATCGCGGCAGCAGCCGAGGACGGCGACGTTGTTGCGGAGCTTATCTGCGACGGAATCCATGTAGCGGCACCTATGGTGAGAGCAACATTTAAGCTCTTCGGAAAAGAGAGAGTGGCTCTTATAAGTGATTCAATGATGGCTACGGGACTTGCAGACGGAGAGTACGAGCTTGGTAAGCAGCCCGTTACCGTAAGAGGAAACGAAGCCAAGCTTCATGACGGCACTATAGCAGGCTCTGTTACCAACCTTATGGGATGCTTAAGACATGCCGTACTTAATGTGGGAATTCCGATTGAAGACGCGGTATATTCTGCGACTGTTACACCTGCAAAGGCGGTCAGATGCTATGAGTTTACGGGATCAATTACGCCCGGTAAATTCGCAGATCTTGTACTTATCGATAAAAAGACATTTGAAGTAAAAGCCGTATTTGCAAGAGGAAATAAAATAATCTGATAATAAACGCCTGCTCTATATTGGTGATAGAGCAGGCGTATTTTAATTCTTAATATGTTGCCTGATAATGGCGCGAACGGTCTCTTCAAGATGCGGCTTAAGCTCATCAAGCGACACTGGATCGCTGTACATTATGGAGCTGTAACCTGTTGAGCCGACAAGCTCGATTATAAGAAACAGCATAACTTCCGGATCGTTAAATTTATAGCCGGATTCATCGAGCATTTTTCTGTAGACAGCTTCAAAGTCTACTTCCGAGCTTGTAGCCGGTGAAGTCAGGGCTTTTTTAAATACAGCCCAGCTAAGGTCTTTGTAGATAAATGCAAGAAGTCCTTTGTTCTTGGCAAGCTCATCAAGAACGTAATCCATGATGAAAATAAGCCTGTCTTCAAATGCAGTCAGCTTTGCTTTTTGCAACGCTTCGTAAGCCTCCATAAAAAGGAGGCTTGATTTATGTGATATCAGCCTGTTCTTGATATCATATTTATCCTTGAAATACAGATAAAACGTTCCCTTTGCAACACCCGCTTTTTCTACGATATCGGAGATCGAGGTCTTGGTGATGCCTTTTGACGTAAAGAGCTCGAAGGCGTTGTTGAGAAGGTTCTCCATTTTCAGTTTTTTATTCTGATCAGCTTTTCCCATAGTTATGCCTTTCAAAATGCATCTGTACCCTTATTTTACTACATTGCAAGGATAAAGGAGAAGTAAAAAATAATTCTTGCCATTCTTGTTAGCAAGTGCTAACATATAATCCTAAACTATATGATATTAATTATCACTTTATCGGGTGTTAGTAGAAAGAGGTTTACTATGCAACTTGAATTACAAAATATCAAAAAGTCATACGGCGAGGGCGGAAGCCGTATAGAAGTACTTAAGGACATAAGCCTCGAAGCCAAGAAGGGAGAGTTTGTAGTTTTACTCGGACCCTCGGGATCCGGAAAGTCCACACTCCTTAATATCATAGGAGGAATAGACAACGCAGATTCCGGCAAGATCATCATAAGAGGCAAGAGCATGTCCGACATGAATGAGAAGGCGCTTACAAGCTACAGAAGGGAGCATCTCGGCTACATCTTCCAGATGTACAATCTCATTCCGAATCTCACGGTAAGAGAAAATATCGAGGTCGGAGCATACCTTTCCAAGAATCCGCTTGACATAGACGAACTCATAGAGGTACTCGGTCTGAAAGAACATCAAAATAAGATACCAAGCAAATTATCCGGAGGACAACAACAGCGCTGCGCTATCGGCAGAGCCATTGTGAAAAATCCGGATATTCTTTTGTGCGACGAACCTACGGGAGCGCTCGATTACAATACGTCAAAAGAGATTCTGGCCCTTATAGAAGAAGTCAATCAAAAGTACGGAAATACCGTCATCATGGTCACTCACAACGACGCTATCAAAAACATGGCGGATTTCGTTGTAAAGCTAAGAGACGGTGTTATAAGAAAGAGCTATCGAAACGAAGAAAAACAAAAAGCGGCAGAGCTTGACTGGTAAAGGAGATAAAGATCATGAGAAATCCTTTAAACAAAAGGCTCCCGCGAGAGCTACTGGGAGATATAGGAAAATACATAGTTATCTTTTTGCTTCTTTTGTTGTCTATCGGATTTGTCTCGGGCTTTTTGGTTGCCGGCGAAAGTATGATCAAGGCTTATAACGAAAGCTTTGAAAAATACTCTATAGAAGACGGTAATTTCAGGACGGAGGACAGACTCAAAGATACGCAGAAAGAGCGAATAGAAAACGGCAAAGTTCCCGTAAAGATATATGAAAATTTCTATGTAGAAAAAGAATTTGATAACAACACTACGCTTAGGATATTTGCAAACAGAGAAGAAGTAGACAGAGCCTGTGTCATGGAAGGAGAGCTTCCGTCAAATTCAAAAGAGATCGCGATAGACAGAATGTATGCCGACAACAATGGTTTAAATGTCGGAGATACGCTTACTTCTGAAGGCACGGAATATAAGATAACCGCACTTGTTGCCTTGTCCGATTACAGCGCACTTTTTTACAACAACAATGACATGATGTTTGATGCATCCGCATTCGGTGTCGCAGTGGTAACAAAAGAGCAATTTTCTGAATATGCCGAGCGCGACCTTCGCTATAACTATGCGTGGATCTATGACAAGAAGCCTTTGGACGATATCGAGGAAAAAGAGATGTCGGACGATCTCATGGAACTTATTGCAAAGAAGGCCGAGCTTGAAAATTTCGTTCCGGGATTCCTTAATCAGTCGATCACATTTACGGGTGAGGATCTTGGAAGCGACAAGGCGATGGTTGAAGTTCTTTTATACATAATGATCATCATTATTGCTTTTGTCTTTGGTATAACGATCAACAATACGATCCACAAGGAAGCTTGCGTTATCGGTACGCTCCGTGCTTCGGGCTATACCAAGAGCGAGCTTATAAGACACTATATGGCTATGCCTCTTATAGTGACCGTGATCGCAGCTGTACTTGGAAACATCATGGGATATACGTTCTTTAAAGACGTTTGCGTATCCATGTACTATAACAGCTATTCACTTCCGACATATGTAACTGTCTGGAGCGCGGAAGCATTCCTTAAGACTACGCTTGTGCCTTTTGCAATCATGGTGATCGTTACCTATCTAATATTAAGAAGGAAACTGCGGATAAGTCCTCTTAAGCTTATTCGAAGAGATCTTTCGGGTGGAAGGCAAAAGGATGCGATCAGATTAAATAATAAGATCAGATTTTTTGATCGTTTCAGACTTCGAATACTCATACAAAACAAGAGCAGCTACATCATTTTGTTCATGGGACTTTTGTTTGCGAACATGCTTCTTTTCTTCGGAATGATGCTGCCTCCGCTTATTATTCACTATCAGGGTATCGTCACGCAGTCGATGCTTGCAAAGCACACATATTTAATAGAGATTCCGGCCGGTGTTGTCGATACGGATGATGAGCTTTCAGCGGCTTTTTCCTATGTCTTTTTACAAAGCAAGATCACATCAAACAATCCCGATGCCGAAAAGTTCTCGGCTTACGGACTTAAGACGATAGGAGATGACGGCGCCAGAGTCGAGGATGTCACGCTCTATGGAATAAAAGAAGACAGCAGATATATAAATGCGAAGTTTGACGACAAGACGGTCCTTATTTCCTCAGCATACGCCGATAAATACGGACTTAAAAAAGACGATGTCATAACGCTTAAAGAGCCGTATGAGGATAAGTACTACGGCTTTAAGGTGACGGGAATTTATGACTACGACGGCGGAATTGTTGTGTTCATGAGTCAGAAGCATCTTAATGAGCTTATGGGCTTTGATGAAGAGATGTTCTCGGGTTACTTCTCTGACAGCGAGATAACGGACATAGACACCAAGTACATCGGAACGACGATCGATGAGGAGTCTCTTACGAGAGTCACCAGGCAGCTTATGATCTCGATGGGCGACCTTATGTACATGGTTGATGCGTTCTCAGTCATCCTTTTCGTTGTGCTTATTTATCTTTTGTCCAAGCTCATTATAGAGAGAAACGTTCAGTCAATCTCAATGGTCAAGATACTTGGTTACAGGAAAAAAGAGATCGCGCTTTTATATATTTTACCGACTGCAATAGTCGTTGTGGGATCGCTTCTTTTGTCTTATCCGATCCTGTCATATGTGATGGTTGAGATATTCAGGGTGATGCTAAAGCAGATGATGAGCGGCTGGATGGTCATCTGGCTTGACCCGAGCGTATATGTAAAGATGTTCCTTATGGGCTTTATAACATATGTTGTCGTGGCGATCATCGAATACAGAAAGATCGGCAAGATACCTATGAGTGAAGCGCTCAAGAACGTTGAATAAACTGCAAATTTTACATATTGATAAAAATCCTCAGTTAAATTATTGACCAATGGTCAGATAAGTGATATACCATATTTAGAAAATGACTATCGGTCATAAATTTAGGAGGAACGAAAATGAAAAAGCTGTCAAAGGTAATCGTAAAACTTCGATATATCATACTGATACTGGCTTTTGCGCTTCTTGTTCCTTCCGCGATCGGCTATTTTAACACGAGAGTCAACTACGATATCCTCACATATCTTCCCAAGGATATCGAGACAATGAAAGGACAGGACATTCTTCTTGATCAGTTCGGCACAGGCTCTTTTGTGTTATATGTCGCCGAAGGCATGGAAGAAAAAGATGTCGCGAAATTAAAATCCAATATAGAAAACGTGGATCACGTTGCCAAGGTTCTTTGGTACGACTCGGTCATGGACCTGTCCGTGCCGATGACAATGCTTCCGAAAGACGTATACGATGCGTTTAATTCGGGCGATGCAACGATGATGTTTGTGATCTTCGATGAGGGAACTTCCGCGGATGCGACGATGGAAGCCATTGAAGATATCCGCAAGGTTTCAAACAAGCAGTGCTTCATGAGCGGTATGAGTGCGATAGTTACCGACACCAAGAATCTTGCGATGGCTGAGACTCCGATATATGTAGGTATCGCGGTTCTTTTGGCGGTTATAGTCCTTTCGCTTACTATGGATTCCTATCTTATTCCGCTGTTCTTCTTGCTCAGCATAGGAATGGCGATAGTTTACAACATGGGAACCAATGTATTTAAAGGCGAAATATCTTTTATCACGCAGTCACTGAGCGCGGTATTGCAGCTCGGGGTAACGCTTGATTATTCGATCTTCCTATGGCACAGCTACGAGGAAGAGCTTGAGAAGACCGGTAATAAAGATAAAAAAGAAGCCATGGCCAATGCGATAACGGCGACTTTCCAGTCCGTTATAGGAAGCTCGATAACAACGGTTGCCGGCTTTGTGGCGCTTTGCTTTATGAGCTTTACGCTTGGACTTGACCTCGGCGTGGTAATGGCCAAGGGCGTAGTATTCGGAGTTATCGGATGCGTTACGATCCTTCCGAGCATGATACTTGTTTTTGACAAGGTTATCGAAAAGACAAGACATAAGCCTCTGATGCCTGAATTTACAAGGCTTCCCAAGGCAATAGCTAAGTTTTATCCTGTGTTTTTTGCTGTTTTTCTTGCATTATTGGTACCTGCAATCTACGGAAACGAGCATGCGAATGTTTACTACGATCTTACGCAGACGCTTCCCGATAAGCTTGAGAGCGTGCAGGGCGCGAATGAGGTTGATGCAAAGTTCGATATGAACTCGGCCTACATGCTTTTAATAGATAAGAACCTGGATGAGGCTTCGACTCAGCAGATGATAAAAGAGCTTAAGAATACCGACGGCATTCTTACTGTACTCGGCGCAGACACGGTGTTCGGGCCTTCGATTCCGAGAGAATTTATTCCTGAAGATCTTTTATCCGATCTTGAGAGTGACGACTGGAAGCTGATTCTTTTGACAACAGATTATAAGATCGCTTCCGACGAGATTAACGATCAGATAGCGACAGTCGACAAGATAGTAAAAAGCTACGATCCTAAAGCTATGGTAGTCGGAGAGGCTCCGTGCACCAAGGATCTTATAAATATAACGGCGCACGATTTTAAGGTGGTAAATGCCGTTTCGATAGGACTTGTTTTCCTTATCATCGCATTCGTGCTCAAATCGGTTTCGCTTCCGTTTATACTCGTTGCGGTCATTGAGTTTGCGATATTCGTAAACATGGGACTTCCGTATTACACGGGGACGACAATACCTTTCATCTCATCGGTTGTAATAGGAACCATACAGCTCGGTGCGACGGTTGATTACGCGATACTTATGACGACGAGATATCTTTCCGAGAGAAAGAACGGACATGACAAAAAAGAGGCGACGCTTATATCTCTTTCGACCGGTATGAAGTCGGTAATTGTAAGTGCGCTCAGCTTTTTTGCTGCGACCTTCGGTGTCGGACTTATCTCGAGCATCGATATGATCGGCTCTCTTTGTAACCTTATGGCGAGGGGCGCGATCGTAAGTATGTTTACCGTATTACTTGTACTTCCTGCCATGTACATGATATTTGACAGGCTTATCATAAAGACCACGTTCGGAATGAAGGGCGTGGATGTCCCCAAAGGACATATTCATGAGTTTATACACAATCATATGCACAGGATTGCTTAAGTGCGTTGGAGAGGTGATATTATGATCAGAAAAAAACTTATTAAATCATTATCTGTTGTAATGGCAGCGATGCTTGCGATAATGACTGTAGCTTGCGGGGCAAATACTACGGAAGACGCGAGCGTGGCCGTAGAAGAAACCGCTCAGGAAAAAGAGCTTGAGGATAGCATAATAAAGAGTACGGCGGGCGCATCGGATGAAGCCGGAAAGGTAGAGACCGTGTACGTTACGGCGGATGCAAACGGAGCGGTTGATGATGTTATAGTCAGCGAGTGGCTTAAGAATGCAGATGCTTCGGATACTCTTTCGGATACAACGACTCTTCAGAACATTGTTAACGTAAAGGGCGATGAGAGCTACACGGACAACGGCGACGGAACACTTACATGGAATGCCAAGGGCTCTGACATTTATTATCAGGGAACCACGGCAAAAGAGCTCCCGGTCAAGATGAAGGTTTCATACAAGCTTGACGGAAAAGATATTTCTCCCGAAGAGCTCGCAGGAAAGAGCGGAAAGGTAACCATCCGCTTTGACTATGAGAATAATGATAAACAGACGGTTGATGTGGACGGAAAAGAGATTGAAGTATACACACCTTTTGCGATGATATCCGGAATGACGCTTGATCCCGATAAGTTCAGTGAGGTTGAAGTATCCAACGGAAAAGTTATTTCGGAGGGCGGAAATATAATTGTTCTTGGCATTGCACTTCCGGGACTTAAGGACAGTCTTGATATCGATGAGGATAAATGGGATGAGCTCAATGAGGACGGAGATCTTGACAGTAAACTTGCAAATTATTTTGAAGTAACTGCAAACACTACGGATTTTGAGCTTGGAATGACGGTCACTATGGCAAGCTCCGATGTACTTTCCGACTTTGGTATTACTGATATAACAGAATCCGACAAGATCAATGATCTTAAAGATGACATGGGAGAGTTAAACGATGCATCCGATAAGCTTGTGGATGCCAACAAGGAGCTTAAAGATGGAACGGGCGAGTTAAAAGACGGAGTGGGAGAGCTCTACGACGGAACGAGCGAGCTTAAAGACGGAACACTTGATTTCTACAACGGAATTGTTGCTTACACCGACGCAACAAGTAAGATAAACGAAGGTGCGTCTGCTCTTGCAGACGGAGCAAGCCAGGCACATGACGGAACTCACAAGATGAAAAAAGCTATGGATGAAGCTAAGCTTGTTGAGAATGCCAACAAACTTGCGGACGGCTCAAAACAGGTAAGTGACGGCGTTGCCACTGTAGCTAAGATGGCTGAGAGTCTTTCCGGTCTTAGCGATTCGGTAAAAGAGTTAAATGATCAAAAAGCAGCATTTGAAGCTACGGCTGCTTGGCTTAAGAACGGAGGTGATTGTTCACCTGCGATCGTAGCCTGCATGTACAAGCTTACAAACGGTGGTATTGATTCTGCTGCCAAAGCAGTCGCTTGGAGAAATGCTCATTTAAATGCAGTTGTTGAGTTGACTAAATTGGGTGGATATACAGTGACCGCAACACCTGTACCTAGCGGAGATGAAGCTCCCGAAAGAGATGTGACTGAGGGAGAACTTAGCAGAGACGGATCCGGAGACAATAACGGAGACGGCAACAATGGCAACGGCAGCGGAGATGGCGGAAACGGAAATGGTAACGGAAACTCCGGAAGCGGAGACAACAGCGGCGGAAATGCCGGAAGCGGAGACAACAGCGGCGGAAATGCCGGAAGCGGCGACAGTAACGGAAATGGCGGTGCCGGCGCGGAAAGCGGGGACAGTAACGGAAACTCCGGAAGCAGTGATACCGGTAGCGGAAACCTGACCGGCGGAAGCAGCGATGGAAATAACGGTTCCGGAAATGGCAGTAGCGGATTAGCCGGTGGAAACAGTAATGGCTCCGGAAGTGGCAGCAGCGGAGACAATGGTAGCGGTAATTCAGGCGATGCAGGAAACGGAAACTTATGCTTGGGTAATGGCGGCGCAGGCAGTGCGAACGGTAATAATGACGGCACCGGCGCAGGCGGAAATGGTTTAGGCAACAGCAACGCCGGAGACGGAATGACAGCTGAAGAGAAAGCGGCAATGCTTGCAGGAAGCCAGCTGACAGTTAATGCGAATAATCTTCAGCAGGGAGCGGGACTTGGAGCAATGCTCTATAGTGTAAGCCCTGTTGACGGATCTATCAGC
Source organism: Butyrivibrio sp. (assembly GCA_016291375.1). Taxonomy (GTDB): domain Bacteria; phylum Bacillota; class Clostridia; order Lachnospirales; family Lachnospiraceae; genus Butyrivibrio. The sequence goes on along the minus strand of JAEEXE010000001.1, from coordinate 26,486 downwards.
TATGATCAGGGCGAGATCGCAGGCTATGTGCAGGCTGCAAATGAGTACTACAGCATTATAGGTGCAGCTCAGGGTATGGCAAATGCACTTGGAGCCGTTATACAGACAATGTCTTCAGCAACCGGAGGAAGCACAGGAATGACCCCCGAAGCGGCAAAGCAGTTACAGCAGCTTGTTCTCGGCGCACAGCAGGTGGCAGAAGGAAACAAGGCTCTTGCCGGCGGCCTTTCCGAGTTGTATGACGGAACAAGTAAGCTCGATGAGGGACTTGGAAAATTAAGCGACGGAGCAAAACAGCTCTCTGACGGAACAGGTACTCTCGTTTCCAATAACGACGCACTCGTTGACGGAGCATATAAGCTCAATGACGGAACAAATCAGCTTAACGACGGAGTAAAAGAACTGTACGACGGAGTTGTCGAGCTCGACGACGGCGTTCAGGAGCTTGTGGACGGAGTGATCAAATTCGACGAAGAAGGAATAGACAAGCTCTATGAAGTATTTGACGGAGATCTTTCTGAGTTTACCGATAAGCTTACGGCAATACAGAAAGCCGGCTCTGAATACAAAACATTCGGCGGAGCTGCGGACGACATAGACAGCAGCGTGAAGTTCATCATCAGAACCGACGGAATAAAAGAAGCTTGAATGCATGCCATATCCATAGATAAGCTGTGGGGAAACAGCCGGTTGCAGTCGCGGTAGCATCTGAGTGATGATATAATTGATTTTATGATGTAGGAATCACTTGTAGTAAGGAGATAAGAAAAAGAAAACATGAAACCGGGGATATTGGCAAAAGAGAAGAAATTACAAGTATACGGACGCTCTCCGATAGGAGAAGATATCACACTTTTTCTGAGCGGAAGCGGAGTGCGATTTGTCACGGATGCGACGGATGTATGGATCGAGCTTGAGGCTGCATTTGACAGGCTTGATCTTTGGATTGAAGTATTTGTAAATGATGAGTTGTCACAGAGAAGATCGCTTGAAAAAGGCAAGAACAGGATTCATTTGTGGGGCGGCGGAGAGCTTAAGAAGAACAGAGAGTTTAAAATACTTAGGACTACGCAAGGATACTTTGAAGACACTGTATCATATATCAAGATTAAAGATATAGAGGCTAACGGGAATTTCGCAGAGGTAAAAGAAAAGGAGCTTTTCCTTGAATTTATCGGCGACAGCATAACTTCCGGTGAAGGCGCAGCGCTTACCAAAGAAGAAGACTGGGTTCCGGCGGTGTTTAGCTGTTCCAATGATTATGCGTATCTTACGGCAAAAGAGCTTGATGCTGATTACAACGTAGTATCACAGAGCGGATTTGGGCTCTACGCCGCATGGAACGGAGATCTTACTCTTGTTATACCGCCGCACTATGAGCAGGTTGCGGGAACTCTCGGTGGAGCAGAGAACGCAGCAGCGGGCGCTCAGGATGACTGGGATTTTGGAAAAAGAAAAGTCGACGCCGTTATACTTAATCTCGGAACGAATGATCAGTTTGGACTTAAAAACTTGGAAGGCAAAAAAGAACAAGAAAAATTCTTGCAAGATTTTAAAGCGACAGCAGTCGATTTCCTTAAAAAGATAAGAAAGAATAACCCGGATGCTTATATTTTATGGGCATATGGAATGATGGGCGCAGATATAAAGGATACAATAGAGGCAGCAGTCAAGGAATACAGCCTGGCAGCAGGTGATGAAAAAGTGTCTCTTTTCATTCTTCCGCTTTGCACAGCCGATGAGCTTGGAATGAGAGATCACCCCACACTCAAAGGCCATATTAAAGCAGCAAAGGCTCTTTCAACAGAGTTAAAAAGACTGATCTAAGTAATCACATGAAATCTATCTTCATCCAAATACCGCAAATGACTGCGGAGCAATGGTTAGCTTGCCGCTATCGCAGCTTGCCGTTCCTATCGTATAGACAGGATCGCCCGCTACATTTGCTTTTGCGGATATATTAGCGCTGCATTCCTTACCTGAAGGATTGATTGCAATTACAAGATTTCCTCTTCTGTAAATGAAGGGGAAATTTTCTTTTTCTGCGTAAATAACTTCAAAGGATGCATCGGCGTTAAGATCAGTGTACTCGTGCTTAAGAGCGGTAAGTCTTCGCACTTCGTTTAGCAGTGACGAAGGATCTTTTTCCTGAGCTTCTACCGTAGGAGCATCTTTCGATTCATCGACAGGGAGATAGAACTTGTCCTTGGAAGCGGAAGAGAAGCCGCGGCTTTCGGAGTTATCCCACTGCATGGGAGTTCTTGAGCCTGTTCTGTGATAGCCGCCTTCCTTAGTTCTGACGTCAAGATAACGCATTCCGATCTCGTCGCCGTAGTAGATAAAAGGCACTCCGGGGAGTGTAAGGATTATTGCATATGCAAGCTTAAGCTCTTCATTTGAAAGAGTTCTTGCAGGACGGGGAGTGTCGTGATTGCAGGTGATAAAGCTTATGAAGCCCTTATCTTTTGTCCTTTCATATCTTGGAAGATAGTCATTTAAAAAGCGCATTATATCGCTGCCACTGTCCTTTTTGATAAAGCTGTGGTCACCGCCCTCTGTCTCATAATCGCGGATAAGAGTGTTGTAGCCGTTGCCCCAGTGATCAAGATAAAAGTCTGCGTGGAAGCCGTGCAAAAGAGCTTGTCCGGGATCACACCATTCGGCTACGATAGCAGCTTCGGGATAATCCTTATCAAGCATTTCCCTGACGTTCTTCCATATCTTTCCCGTTGCTGATTTGTTTTCGTCATCCTCTTTTACAAGGGAATCTGCCATGTCGACTCTAAAACCGTCGCATCCCTTATCAAGCCAAAAGCGCATGATGTCCTTCATTGCTTCTCTTGTCTCGATGCAAGCGGGATCGTCGGGGGCCTTTTGCCAGTCCTCCGTACGGTTTAAGAAGCCGTAGTTAAGAGCGGGTTGGCACTTGAAGAAGTTGAGCATATAGCAGCCGTCTCTGTCGGCTTCGCCTCCGATATAAGGGTGTCCGCCGATTCCGCAGAATGCACCGTTGGTCCAAACGTATCTGTCTGAGTATTCGTTTCTTTCGATCTCACAGCTCTTTTTGAACCATTCATGCTCCTCTGAGGTGTGACCGGGAATGAGGTCCAAAAGGATCTTGATATCACGCTTGTGAGCTTCGTCAAAGAGTCTTACAAGATCGTCGTTTGTTCCGTATCTGGGAGCGACCTTTTTGTAATCTCTTACATCGTACCCGGCATCCTTGAAAGGAGAATCAAAGCAGGGATTGAGCCAGATTGCGTTGCATCCGAGGCTCTTTACATAATCGAGCTTATCGATGATACCCTGAAGATCTCCGATACCGTCGGCATTTGTATCATTAAAGGATTGTGGATATATTTCGTAAAAAACAGCGTCTTTTAACCAGTTTGGCATTGTAACCTCCTAAGATGAAAACCGGCCCTTTGAAAAAAGAGCCGGAATATCATTACATTATTTTGGTTATTTCTCCGATAACGCCCTTCATGCGCTCGTCGGAAAGACCGAAGTCCATTTCCTTGTAGCTCCATGCTGCTCGGCCGATACCGTACTTATCGAATGTCTTGCATATTACCTTGTACCACTTAAGGGTATCTTCGGGAGTTGCTCTGTCGATGACTCCGTACTCGCCGCAGTAGAGCATTACGTTTCGCTCTTCGGCAACTTTAACGGCCTCTGCGAGATATCTGTCAAAGAACTCCGGACCGAACATAGCCTCTTTATCAAACGCTGACATGTCGCCGGTTATATGGTCGAGATGCTTGTTGTTAAATTCGATGTACTGACCGTAGGTTGAGTCAAAAGGCATTCTGAACTCGGTGTCCATCTCCTTTATCCACGGCGCTCCCTGATGTGTAAAGATGAGGGGCTCATAGCAGTGGAAGTTGTAGACTATGTTGTCATCATAAGGTTCCGCTAGGTCTTTTAACGCCTCGATACTGTTGTTGTAGTAACCGCCCACGAGAATCTTGATATTAGGAGAGATCTTTCTGATCCTTGTGATGCATTCTCTCGAAACATCGTTCCAGATCTCACAATATTCTTTTTTGGTAACTTCGTTGAGAAGCTCGAATGCGAGCATGTTATCGTTCTTGCCGAATCTTATCGCAAACTGCTCCCACAATTTATAAAAGCGATCCTGATACTCTTTTTTCTCAAAGAATCCGAGCTCGCCTTCGCCGCTGTCAAAGCTGTAACCGAAGGTTTTATGGAGATCGAGTACCATATTGAGCTTGTTCTTTTTACACCACTCGATCGCTTTCTGAATATATGCAAAACCGTCCTCTTTGTAGTTGCCCTGAGCATCTTCAACAAGGTCGTAGTCAACGGGAACTCTGATGTGATCCATTCCCCAGCTCTTTATAACTTCTATATCGCTTTCTGTGATAAAGAAGTCATACCTTTCCTTGGTGTGGTCGCACTGTGAAAGCCATCCGCCAAGGTTAACTCCGTGCATATACCCCTTTAGTTTTTTCATGTTTGGCTCCGTTCCGCCGCAGGATAAAAATGCGGCAAATGTTTTTCCTTTTTCCCCTTAGATAAGTTTAAGGTTTTTTGGGTGCTACTTCAAGTGAAAAAGAATAGTAGAAGCAGAGCGGAAAGAACGACGTAAGCGTTGAAGAAATGCGCTAAAAAAGGTATATTTGTTTAGGACAATATGAATTATTACATTATAAAAGGAGAAAAAATATGAAAAAGAAAGTTTTAGCTGTGATCATGACCGCAGCCATGGCTGTGTCTGTACTTGCGGGATGTACAAGCAAATATACCGTTACACCCAAAACTCCTGAGAAAGAGCCTCAAATAACAGAAGTTCAGCCCGGAAGCGGAGAGAGTACAGATGAAGCAAATGCATCAGGAAAGCCCGCTACCGACAGAAGCGGCAACGCGGTAACTATTCCCGATGAGATTAATGCGATAGTTTCAATGGCGCCTTCGACAACTCAGATTCTTATTGATCTCGGTCTTGCCGATAAGATCATAGCTTGCGATACATATTCGGCAGCGAGCTACGGAGATGTTCTTGCAAAAGACATTCCTCAGTTCGATATGATGACTCCCGATCAGGAGCAGATCATCGCACTCGGAGCTGACGTTGTTTTCACAACCGGAATGAGTGCAAGCCACGGTGAAGATGTTTTTGCTTCGGTAAAAGAAGCGGGTGTATGTGTTTGCGATACTCCAAGCAGCGCAAGCCTTGAAGATATCCAAAAAGACATAGAGTTTTTCGGCGCGGCAGTCGGAAAGAGCGATGAGGCTGCCAAGATCAATGAAGAGATGAGTGCTTCTATCGATGAGATAAAAGAGATTGCGGCTACAATTCCGGAAGAAGAGAAAAAGACGGTTCTTTTTGAGCTTTTCACTCCTTCGGGAGATACACCTACGATCTACACTGCAGGTTCAAACACATATATAAACGAGATGCTTGATATTATCGGAGCAGTTAATGTTGCGGGAAAAGAAGCCGAGCAGTGGCCGGCTCTTACAGAGGAAGCGGCAGTTGCTATGGATCCCCAGGTTATCCTTACTGCTGACATGTACACGGATGATGTTATCAATGTGCTTCTTAAAATGAAGGGCTGGGAGAACGTTTCTGCAATTAAAGACAAGGCAGTTTATCAGATCGACAACGATACTGTAAATCGCCCCAATCAGCATGTTATCAGTGCTATGATTGAGATGGGAAAAGACATTTATCCCGATTATTATAAAGATGTTGTAGATCCTTTTGCGGGTGACAAGGCAGACGCTGCAAGCGATGCAAGCACAGTGGATGCTGCAAGCGATGCGTCATCTGAAGAAGTTGCAGAGGAGAAACCTGCGGCTTGATCAGCCGATTGCACTTATTAATGAACGGGTGATTTATGAGAAAAAAGATTGCTGCGGTCGTTGTTCTTTCGTTTGCGATACTCTTTCTTTGCATAGGAATAGGAAGCGTATTCGTATCTCCGTTGGAAGGACTGCAAATCGTAATGAATAAAATATTTTCCGTTCCGCTTCCCGAGAGCGTGACTCCGACAAATGTCTCAATCTTTTGGGATATTCGTATGCCGAGAGCACTTACGGCATTTCTTGTCGGCGCGGCTCTCTCTGTGAGCGGTGCGATCATGCAGGCTCTTTTGCAGAATCCGCTTGCGTCGTCTTATACGATGGGTGTGTCCGCAGGAGCCTCTCTTGGTGCGGCTTTTGTTATCATAACGGGAGTGACGGGGACAATATTCGGAATGTTTCTTCTTCCCGTGTGCGGCTTTGCGTCAGGTCTTTTGACCGTGCTTCTTGTACTTGCGTTCTCGCTTAAGATAGACAGGAACATGCACAACCATACGATAATCCTGTTCGGAATGGTATTTTCTCTTTTTGTAAATGCGATCCTTACTCTTGTAAGTACGCTTAACGGCGAGCATATGCAAAGGCTTGTTCTGTGGCAGCTCGGAACCTTCTCGGGACGCAGATGGATTCATGTGCTGATCCTTTTAATCTGCCTTGTGCTTGGAACGATCGGAACGGCTTTATATCACAGAGAACTCGATATCATGAGCTTTGGACAGGAACAGGCGATGAGCATGGGCGTTGATGTCGGAAAGTCCAAGATAATGCTGCTTCTTTTGTCATCTTTTTTGACCGGAGCGGCTGTGTGTTTTTCGGGAATCATCGGTTTTGTGGACCTCACGGTTCCGCATATCGCAAGAAGGATTTTCGGGGCAAAGCATGCACTTGTCATACCGATGTCGCTGCTTCTCGGAGGTGCATTTATGGCACTTTCGGATATGGTCGCACGAACTCTCTTGGCGCCCAGGGAAATACCTGTCGGCGCGGTTACGGCATTTGTCGGAGCACCCTTCTTTGTTTGGGTTTATTTTCACGATAGGAAACAGTAATTATGGAACAGAAGATACTTGAATGCAGTGAGCTTTCCTGCGGATACGGCAGGAGACCTTCGGACAATTCCATAATCAAAAAGATCGGCTTTGATATAAACGAGGGCGAAAGTATAGCAATTCTCGGCCCCAACGGCTGCGGTAAGACAACGCTTCTTCGCGCGCTCGGCGGAATTATTCCATACGAAGGCAGCGCTTGCATAGAAGGGCGCGAGATCCGCGATATGAAGAGAAAAGAGCTGGCGTCTTACGTTTCGTCAATGACGCAGCTTTCGGGCGTGTATTTTTCATATACCGTAAAAGAGACTGTGATGCAGGGAAGGTATCTGTACTGCAAAAATATCTTCGGAACTTATGATAAAAGAGATATCGAAGTTGTCGATGAATGTCTTGCAAGCACAGGGCTTGAGAAGCTAGCGGACAAGCAGATAGGTGAACTTTCGGGAGGCCAGCTTCAGAGAGTTTTCCTTGCGAGAACGCTTGCGCAGGAAACGCCGATACTTCTTCTCGATGAACCCACCAATCACCTTGATCTTAAATATCAGGCGGAACTACTCGATTTTCTAAACGTTTGGAAAGAAAAAGAGACTCAAATGTCTGACGGAAGACGCGTTCGCAACACCTTGATCGGTGTATATCATGATATCAATATGGCGCTTATGGTAGCGGAGAAAATTCTTTTGATCAAAGACGGAGAAATACTTTGCTTTGGGGATAAAAAAGAGGCCCTTTCGGGAGAAAATCTAAAGACCTTATATGGACTCGACGTAGAGTATTATATGAGTGAAAGAGCAAAACTATGGAGGAAAGAGGAATAGAATATGAAAAAACGAAATATTTTTGGCCTTTTATTTGGGCTTACGTTTATGCTTACGGCATGTAACGGTGAGACTGAGATAAACAATACTGCCGCGGTTGACAATTCTGTAGCAGAGAATACTGCGGAGAATGCATCCGGTGCAGCAAGCAGTATTTTTGTTGAAGACAGTGCTTCCAATGCGTCGACTGAAGAAAAAGCGGAAGCTAAAGATATTCAATACGATCGTACATATCTGGAAAACGTGGACGGAGAATATGTCTACAAGCTTACGGATAAGAGCATTATTGAAAAGTATGATGAACTTTACGCGGATGCATTTGCGGATGTTGTAAAAACTCAAGAGGAAGAAGCTGCTTGGCTTGATCAGAGTGTTTATTCGGATCAAACTGTGGTTACAAGCAATCTTTTATATCAGGATACTAATGAGAGTCGGATGATAGAAACCGGATCAACCTTTGAAATGGACTATGGTTTTGATCTTCTAAACGTGGGATATACATATGTGGACCTGAACAGTGACGGTGATTATGAGCTGATATTCGGTGTGCTTCATGATAAATATCAGGATAATGAACCGCAGCTAGTCTTTGAACGTGCCTACGCGTTGGTAGACGGTAAGCCGGAAAAAATCTGTGAGGGCGGATCAAGGAGTAATTACTGGCTTGGAAATGATGGATATATATATAATGAGGGTAGCTGCGGAGCTGCCTATGGCGGGATTTCGAGAATACATCTTGATGATGTTTCTGCGCCAAACACATATAATGGCGAGCAGGGAACTGATCCTATTAAATTTGTAAAAGATGAATTTTTGGGCTGTTGGGGAGATTATGTACATATAACAGAACCGATAACAGATATTGATAAATTGGCTAATTTACCGAAGTATCAGATATCTCTTGAAGAACAAGGGGCATTATCTCAAGAATGGGAAGGCAGACAGGTCAAGATAGAATGGATCCCCTTTGGGGAATATTTGAAAAAGCATTAGTCTATGGAGGTTTTAATATGAACAAGAAAAATATAGCCATTATACTTGAGGCAATACCGATTCTTTCGGTTATCATATGTGTTTTGCTTATGCATTTTGCGCCGGGAACGGGCGTTGCGAGTAAGGTTGTTTCGGTGACAATGTTGCTTGCTTTTTTGGGATTTGTATTCTTTTTTATCGGACGTTTCTTGTGTAAAGATTGCAAAGCGGTAAAGATACTGGGAATACTGGACATTCTTTCAACGCTGTACATCATATTTCTTTATATTGTGGCAATCTTCGTATTCGGGCTATGATAAAGGCAAATAAAAGTCGGAACACCTTTTTTGTGAGGCGTTCCGACTTTTTTACGCGGTTAATAATTAAATTGTCTTTATAAACTGTGAGATAAAGTACAGGGCAGCGCCTGCCGCGATGTTCTCGCGTTTGTAGGAACAGAGCTTGATGAAATCGGCATTTGTATCGAAAGTGCTGATCTTGAGAGCTCTTTTCTTTATCTCGTCTAAATAAGGTTCCAGATATGCTCCGACATATCCGCCGAGGATAATGTCGCAATCAAGTATCGCGCGGACATTGACTACGGTCTGAGCGGTGTAATCCAAGTACTGTTGCCATTCGTCCAGTATCTTTTCATCGGTGGTGGTCTCAAGGTCCTTGAAGTATCCCTCGAGATCGTCCTGAGAAAGATTGGTTGCCGCAAGATAAGGATCTACGCATCCGTTCTGTCCGCAGTAACACTTTCTTCCGTGAGGAACGAGGGTTATATGACCGACCTCGGCTGAACGGAAGTTATCTCCCGAGTAGACCTGACCGTTGATTATCATGGCACCGCCGACGTTGTTGCTGAGCATTATATAAAATGCATTCACCATGTCTTTGTTGATCCATTTTTCCGCAAAGCAAGAGGCTTTCGCGTCATTGAACATAACTATGTCCATGTCTATGTATTTGCGGAACATATCGTAGATGTCTTCTCGGATATCCATGATTCCGCTGTAGAATACCGTCTTGTTATCTGATTGAACAAGAGCGGGGATACCGATTCCGACTCCCAAAATCTTTTTGTTGTCGATCTTGCTATCCTTGATGAATTTCTTAAGGAGATTGGCTACTTCCTTGAAGTATGAATCCTTGTATTCAAAAATCAGATAGTTACGGCTAAAAGAGATTATGTTGCCGTTAAGGTCGACTACAACGCATGAGACGTGGTGTTTGGTTATATCAAGTCCCAGTGCGACTTTGGCGTCGGCACAAAGTGAATATGTTGTAGCTCTTCTTCCACCGGTCTGACCTCTTGATCCACTGACCGATATCAGCCCGAGTTCCGACAGATAATCAATGTTCTTGTTTACTGTCGGTAGGGTTAAATTCAGCGCAGAAGCCAGATCTTGCTTGGTTGCTTCCGGATGGTCTAAAAAATAGGAATAGATATTAGATGTGTTGAATTTCCTTAAGTTAAAATCAAAACTTTCCATTTTTATAATCGTCCATTCTGGTTGTGTGTGAAGCCCTATTCGGGCACTACATTTATATGATACCTTATTTGAAAACTTTTTGCATCTTGTTTTATAAAGTGACTTACAATTATCCCCCGATTATCTCTTGCATGTCGCTCCAAGTGCAGTCCAGCGCCTCGATGACTTTTTTGTATAAAAGATATTTCTTTTCATAGTCGTCATGAGCCCATGCTCTCGGAAGAACCGGCTCACTCATGCGGCACATGTGATCTGCTGCGTCCGTGACACTCATGTAGTCGCCAACCGCGGTGGCAACAGCAATAGCACAGCCGAGAGCTCCGGTCTCGTCAACATCGACTGTCTCTACGGGAAGATTCATAACATCCGCAAACATCTGTGTCCAAGCTTTGGACTTGGCAACGCCGCCCGCGAGACGGATCACCGCTTCCTTGGAATCTCTGGTGTTCATGAGTCTGTCAAGGTGCCATCTATGTGAATAAACAATGCCTTCATATACGGCGCGCAGCATATGGTGTCTTGTGTGAGATGCGTCGAGTCCTACAAACGCTGCGCGCGCAAGAGGGTTAACATTGCTTGCGGTAAGGAAAGGCAGGAACACCGGAACAAAGTCTTTAGGTTCAAATTCTTCGCACCATTCATTCATGATTTCATAGATGCTGCGTCCGTTTTTCTTTGCTTCCTCTTTTAGCTCGGGAAGAAGCTGACGGATGAACCACTCGTTGTTTCCTGCGGAAGTGGGGCTTGATTCCTCGATAAGATAATATCCGGGAAGACAGAAGATTGAATTCATCTGTACGCTTCCGTCGAGAACCGCTGTTTTGCGAGGATATTCATTTATGCTCCATGTGCCTGCGATCATGCAGATGTTCTTGTCATCTGTTACGTTGACTGCGAGTGCACAGGCGTTTATATCGAACATTCCTCCGATGACGGGTGTGCCTTCTTTTAATCCTGTCGCTTCAGCGGCTTCTTTGGTGATGTGTCCCGCGATATCTGTTGAGAGGCAGATGGGAGGAAGTGCGTCCCGGAGCTTTTCGATGCCGAATAGTTTCAATAATTCTTTGTCAAAAGAAGCGGTGTGAAGATTCATAAGTCCTGTGCCTGAGTAATCCGTGATCTCGGCTCTTGCTTCACCTGTTAATCTGAAACGAACGTAGTCCTTACATTCAAATATCCACTCGATGTTATCCATGTTTTCAGGCTCGTTGTCGCGGATCCATGCAAGAAGACATACCGGCTGACATGCCATGATGTGCTGGCAGGAGAGCTCAAAAGCTTTTTCTTCCGTACCGTCTTTTTTCCAATCGGAATAGTATTTCCATGCGCGGTTGTCGGATGAGATGATACCTCTTCTTACGGGATGTCCGTCTTTTCCCCAGAGATAAAGACCTTTTCCGTGACCGCAAAGTCCGATTCCCGCAATGTCTTCCGGGTCTATATTATTCTTTCTTATAAGCTCGCGGATAACGGTGCAGTTATCGTCCCACATCTGATCCATATCGCGTTCTACAAAATCGGGAGCCGGAGTAATTGCCGCGGTTGCGATTGATTCTACAGCAACCTGTTTTCCCTCTTTTGTAAAAAGAGCTGCCTTTGTATTTGTTCCTCCGTTATCTAACCCCAGATAATATCTCATTGTTTTCGGTTACTCCTTTCCGGTATTGTTCTTCTATGTATTTCTTGGCGTTTGTGATGTATTCTTTATAATCCATGCCTTCCTGATACCACATTTCCATCATGTACGGTCCGGAATAGCCTAAGTTTTCAAGGATATTTAGTTCTTTTGCAAAATCAACGCAGCCTTCTCCGAAGGTCACGCACTTAAACTTTCCTTCAAAGGTCGGAGTCACCGCCAAAGTATCTTTTAAATGAACTCCGACTATTTCATGGATTCCGAGCTCGAGTTCATGCTTTACATCGTTTCCCCAAGCTGTGAGATTTCCAAGGTCCGGATATACCGTGAACCAGGGGGATGGGATCTCATCTTTATATCTTTTGTAACGTGTGATGCTGCTCATAAGCTCCGTGTCCATGATCTCCATCGCAAGCATTACCTGATATTTCTCAGCAGTCCTTGCTGCGGATTGCAAGCCTTCCAAAAAGAGCTGTAAGCTTTCGGGAGTCGATTGTTCATAGTAAACATCGTAGCCCGCTAGCTGGATCACACGGATTCCGAATTCTCTGCAAAAGAGAATTGCTTTATCCATAAGTTCATGTGCTTTTTCTCTTATAATGGGATCGGCGCTTCCGTACGGGAAACGGCGATGACAGCTAAGACACATGGAAGGTATGGGAACGCCGGTCTTTTGAATCGCGGCGTGAAGCTTTTCTTTTTCTTTTTCGGTCCAATCCAGTCTGTTTATTCTTTCATCTTTTTCGTCAATGGATATTTCAACATAGTCATATCCGAGGTCCTTTGCGGTCTGCAGGCGCTGTTCCCAATCCATTTCGGGCGGAAGTGCCTTTTCATACAAACCGAGTAAGTGATTGCCCAACATGGTAGTCTTTCCTCCTTACCTGATCAACTTGAATATAATAATTTGATTTTTAACTCATTATATAAAACGCATTTATATAACGACTTTAATTTAACACAGTTTTATTTCAAAATGCAATCCAAGATTAAAGGCAAAAGATATGAAAAGAAATTGCAGTTTTTGTATATTTTTGCTAAAAACACAAAAAGCGAAAACTTTTTTGATGTTTAAAGTTGACAAACGAAAAACCGAGTTGTATATTCGGTTTAGAAATTCGTTATAGAAAACGGCTTTACAAAACTGGAAAATGTGCACACGTTCCATAACTGCGATTTCTACATAAGACAACAGAATAGGAGGGAATTATAAAATGGCAGTTAGAGGAAGTATTCCAAAGACTATGAAAGCTTTGGTTGCTTACAGCAAGGATGACTACAGATTAGAACTTGCCTATCCGACTCCCGAGTGCGGACCGGACGATATCATAATAAAAACCGAGGCGTGCGGTATCTGTGCAGGTGATTTAAAATGTAAGCATGGGGCAGCGATGTTCTGGGGAGATGATGTTCAACCTTCTTGGGTAAAACCCCCTTTCATTCCCGGACATGAGTTCTACGGAACCATTGTTCAGATGGGTGAGAATGTTGAAGGATATGAACTTGGTGAAAAGATCACAGCGGATCAGATCGTTCCTTGCGGAAAATGTAAGTTCTGCAAAGACGGACATTATTGGATGTGTCAGCCACATGACATGTACGGTTTCATGTCATATACCAACGGCGGTATGGCAGAGTATGTAAGATACGGAAAGACATCTGTTATTTCCAAGCTTCCGAAGGATATGCCTTTGGAGCAGGCAGCGCTTGTTGAACCTTATGGTTGCTCCAAGCATGCGGTAGACAGAGCAGAGATTACCAATGAAGACGTTGTTGTTATTTCAGGCGCAGGAACACTCGGACTTGGAATGATCACATACGCAAGAATGAAGAATCCCAAGAAGCTTATCGTTCTCGACATGCAGGAGAACCGCTTGGAGATGGCAAAGAAATTCGGCGCTGACCTGGTATTTAATCCCGGTAAGTGTGATATAGATAAAGAGATCAAGGCTATTACAGACGGCTACGGATGTGACATCTATATAGAGGCAACAGGAAATCCGGCCAGCGTAATCCAGGGTCTTACTATAATAAGAAAACTCGGAACATTTGTTGAGTTCTCCGTATTTGGCAAAGAGACCACAGTTGACTGGTCTATCATCGGAGACAGAAAAGAGCTTGATATCAGAGGAGCACACCTTAGCCCTTACGCATATCCTTTTGTAATTGAAAACATGATGAACGGCAACTTAAAGACAGAAGGAGTAATCACGACAATCCTTCCCATTGACGAATGGGAGAAGGGATTCGATCTTGCTTCGGGACGCGAGGGGGATCTCAAGGTTGTACTTACCTTTGATTAAAATAAGCATGCGACAATGAAATAAAAAACAAACGACAAAATGCTAAAAGAAAAAAGATAAGGAGAGACAGTATGAGAAAGTTAATGTCACTTGTATTGGCAGCTACTATGGTAGCAGCAACGCTCACTGGCTGTGGGGTAGACTCACCTCAGACAGCTCCAACACCCGAATCTGACGGACAGCAAGCGGCACCTGCAACGGATTCCGCTACCCCCGAAGCAGCAGCGGAAGAGTTCGACTGGAAGAAGTTTGACGGAGAAGAGATCACCGTTCTTTTCAGTGAACATACTTATGCAGATGCTGTTGAAGAAAAACTGGATGAGTTTACAGAGAAAACAGGTATCAAGGTTAATTATTCTTCAATGCCCGAAGGAAACTACTTTGAGAAACTTAATGTTGAACTTAGCAGCCATTCAGGATCTATCGACGTTTTCATGACAGGTGCATATCAGTCATGGGAATATGCTACAGCCGGAAATCTTGAACCTCTTGAGAAATACATTGGCACTACACTTACCAGCCCTGACTGGGATTACGATGATTTCATTCCTGCGGTTATCGATGCTCTTAAGTGGGATCTCGTTCCCGGACATGCTGTAGGCTCCGGCTTCCAGTGGGCTCTTCCTATGGGATGGGAAGTAAATATCCTTACTTATAATAAGAGAATTCTTAATGAGAAGGGTATTGAGCCTCCCAAGACAGCCGAGCAGCTTCTTGATGCCGCTAAGGCTCTTAAAGAGTTCGACGGCAGCGGTTCTTACGGACTTGCAGTTCGTGGTCTTCCCGACTGGGGAACAATCCATCCCGCATACATGTCGATGTATTCAACATGGGGTGCTAAGGACTTTGAAATTGAGAACGGCAAGCTTGTAAGTAAAGTAAATTCTCCTGAAGCAGTTGCAATGACTGAGTACTGGGTTGACCTTGTAAAGAACGGTAGTGCACCTCAGTGGGCAACATACGGATGGGAAATGTGCGGAGCTGACCTTGGAGCAGGAAAAGCTGCTATGATGTGGGACGCAGACAGAGGTGGTTACACTCAGAATACTCCCGGATCATCTAACGAGGCCGGAAACATGGCATTTGGTATGGTTCCTTATCCCGAATCTGCAGGCAAGACAGAGGCAGATATGAAGTCTAACCTTTGGGTATGGTCAATGGCTATGAACGCTGATTCAACCAAGAAGGAAGCTGCATGGTACTTCATGCAGTACTTCACAAGTCCTGAGTTTATGCTTTGGTCAGGCGTTGAGAAGGCTTGCACAGATACCCCTCGTACTTCTGTACTTAACAGCGATGCTTACAAGCAGTCTGTTGCAGGTGCTGAAGGATACTACGAGGCCTTCTCCACAATATCTAAGAATGCAAGTATCTTCTTCACAGCTCAGCCATACTTCACAGAGACAACAACTGAGTGGGCTAAGACCCTCCAGGATCTTGTAACGACAGATAAGTATTCTTCCGTTCAAGAAGCTATGGATCAGCTAAAGGTTACGATGGATGAACTTGTTTCCGATCTTGAAGTAGAGTAATCTGAAAAAGAAGTAAAAAACTAACACAAAACGCACGGGGGAGGCAATTTTCCCCCGTGATGTTTTGAATAATGTATGAGGTGTAGACATGACCGCAAAGAACAAGAGCAACGGTAAATCCGAACTGAACAAAGTGCCGTTTTCGACACGTGTCAGACCCTATTTGATCGTTGCACCTTCACTCATCATTACAATCGGAATCATGGTTCCCTTTGCAATGGCAATTTGGTATTCACTTACTAATTATTCTTTTAAACTTCCCAATCACAAATTCATAGGTATAAGCAACTGGGTAAGCATGTTGGGAGACCCTGCGTTCTGGGGAGCAGTAAAAATTTCATTAATGTACGGTGTCATTTCCACGGTATTGGAAATGCTTATAGGTCTTGGAGTCGCTATTTTACTTAATAATTTGAATAATGGGCTTTCAAAAGTACTTCGAGTTCTGCTTGTTTTTCCGCTTATGATCGCACCCGTTACGGCGACGATCGTATGGCAGCTTATGCTGAACAGTTCGGTAGGTATTGTTGAAAAGCTTTTGAATATATTCGGCGTATACAACTTTCCTTGGGCTGCAGCACCGGGAACGGCTATGCTGACGGTAATTATTATAGACGTATGGATCAATACCGCATTTATTATCTTGCTGGTTCTGGCAGGACTTCAGTCACTTCCGAAGTCACCTTTCGAATCGGCGCTTATAGACGGAGGAAGCGCATGGTTTAACTTTACAAACCTCACACTTCCGATGCTTAAGCCAAGTCTTTACATTGCACTTTTGTTCCGCTTCATGGCGGCACTTCAGGAATATGCGATAATCTTTGCACTTACAAAGGGAGGCCCGGGAAATGCGCTGATGTCTCTTTCACTTACCGCATATCAGAAAGGCTTCAAATTCCAGAAGTTTGGTGCGGCAATACCGTTTATTCTGGTTCTTTGGCTTATTATCAACATTGCCGCAAAACGTATTGTAAACTTACAGCGTACTGCACAGAAGCAGGCCGCAGGTCTGGAAGAGTAAAGGAGGAGCAAGATGAAGACAGGAAAACAGAGAGCACTATATGTGCTTCAAAACTTCTTACTTATCGTATATGCGATATTTGCGCTCTTCCCTCTTATTTGGATGGTGCTTATAACTTTTAAGTCAGATACGGAAGTATTCACAACAACATTTTTGTTTCACCCCACACTTGCAAACTATCAGGAAGTACTTCTTCGTTCCAACTACGCAAGATACATCCTTGACAGCGTTATAGTATCGGGCGGTGCGGTTTTGGTATCGGTGCTCGTAGGTGTCCCTGCGGCATATGCGCTTGCAAGATACAATTTCCCGAGAAAAGAAGAATTGGCATTCCAGATTCTTTCTTATAAATTTGCACCCGAAATATTGGTTGTTCTGCCACTTTTCATGATCTACCAAAAAATCGGTCTTTATGACAGCTATGTGGGCCTTATATGGGTTTACCAGCTAATATCACTTCCTCTTTTGATATGGGTTGTCCGCGGATATTTCGAGGACATCTCGGTAGAGATTGAATATGCGGCTCAGGTCGACGGTTACAGCTGGTACCAGATCTTTTTCAAGATGCTGGTTCCTCTGATCAAGCCCGGTTTGGTTTCGTCAGCGCTCCTCGCCTTTATATTTGCTTGGAATTCCTTCACTTTCCCGCTCATTCTTTCAAGCAACAAGGTGTACCCTGTAACCGTTGCGATCATGAAATACTTAGGTACCGACAGTGCTCACTATGGACAGCTTGCGGTTGCTTCAACAGTATCGGCTCTGCCTGCTGTGATCTTTGCACTTTGCATTCAGAAGCATCTCGTTCGTGGACTCAGCTTTGGTGCCGTTAAAGGTTAAGGAGGACTTATGGCAAGAATACAACTTGAGAATGTCAAGAAGGCCTTCGGCAAAGTTCAGGCACTTGATGGAATCACAATTGACGTTAAAGATAAAGAGTTTTTTGTATTGTTCGGACCTGCCGGCGCAGGAAAGACAACTATTTTGAATTGTATCGCGGGAATAGCGATGCCTGATGAAGGCGTTGTTAAGTTTGGCGATGAAGTAATGAATCTTACGGATCCCGCACACCGCAATGTTGCGATGGTTTTTGAAAACTATGCGCTTTATCCGCAGATGACCGTATATGACAACATGGCATCGGCTCTGAGAAGTAAGCTCTACAAGACAAGCGAAGAAGAGATCGCTGAAAGAGTTAAAAATGCAGCCAAGATAATGAAGATGGAAAATCTTCTTGAGAGACTTCCGAGCCAGCTTTCAAACGGACAGAAGCAGAGAGTGGCAATGGGACGAGCTCTTGTTCGTACTCCCAACGTATTCCTTATGGATGAGCCTTTGGCGCACCTCGATGCCAAGCTTCGTAACTCAATGCGTACAGAGCTTAAAGAGATGCAGGCAAACCTGGGATCGACATGTATCTACGTAACACATGACTTTATGGAAGCAATGGCGCTTGGCGACCGTATCGCCATTATCAATAAAGGACAGATTGTTCAGATAGGTACAGGCGATGAGATATACTACATGCCTTGCAATGAGTTCACCGCGCAGCTTATGGGCGAGCCTCAGATAAATATCTTTGGAGCAACTATAGCTGCAACCAACGACGGCTTTGATGCCAAGGTGAATGTATGCGGCGAAGAGGTTACTCTTGAGCTTCCGAAGGATGAAAGAGTTTATTCCATGATAAAAGAGCAGGGTATTATCCGCTGCGATATCGGAATACGTCCGCAGAATGTCAAATACTCTTTTGAACCTAAGGAAGGTTATTTCAGAAGCACAGTATACAGCTACGAAAGTATCGGAAACAAGTCCGTTATCGTTGCGGAGTGCGGAGATTATCAGCTGCGCATGATAGCGCCCAACGGTCTGAATGTTCAGATTGACAGTGACGTTTATATTAAACTCGAAATGGATCATATAATCCTCTTTGACTTTGAGAGCAAAGAATATATAGTTCGTTACGATGAGGCAAGCTTTATTGCACTCGCTGCATCAAAGGAGGAAGAATAATGGCCGGATTAACACTTAATCATCTTTATAAAAGATATGATAATTCAGGTAAAAAGAAAAAGATCAAGAACGATTTTGCGGTAAAAGACTTAAACCTTGTTTGTGAACAGGGCGAATTTGTCGCATTACTCGGTCCTTCCGGATGCGGAAAAACAACAACTCTGCGAATGATCGCAGGACTTGAGGAGATTACTGACGGAGAAATCTATATCGGAGACAGACTTGTAAACAAGCTTCACCCCAAGGACAGAAATATCGGACTTGCATTCGAAGATTACGCGATGTATCCGCCTTTAAACGTATACGGAAACGTTGCGTTCAACATGAGAGCAAAAGGCGTTCCGAAGGATGAGATAGACAAAAAGGTTCGCGAGATCGCTCCTCTCATGCAGATAGACGACCTTCTTGATAAGATGCCCGTTAAGCTTTCGGGTGGACAGAAGCAGCGTGTTAATATCGCAAGAGCCATCATCAGAGAGCCTGAGCTTCTTCTTATGGACGAGCCTTTATCTCACCTTGACGGTAAGGCACGTCAGGCAATGCGTACTGAAATAAAGCGCCTTATAAACAAGATCAAATGTACAACGGTTTACGTTACACACGATCAGCTTGAGGCTATGTCACTTGCGGATAAGATCGCCATCATCAACTTCGGTGTGCTTCAGCAGTTCGGAACACCTACGGAAGTTTACGACGATCCCGCCAATGAGTTTGTTGCATCCTTTATCGGTGAGCCTCCCATGAATATTTTGGAGACTACGATCATTAATAAAGACGGAACATTCTTCTTTACATTCGAGGATTCCAATCTTCAGATCGCGGTTCCCAAGAGATACTACAGTGTTGTAAGTGACGGCTTCCGCTGCAAGATGGGTGTTCGTCCTATGGACGTTCTTATCGGCGGACCCGATTCACAGGGAACTTCCGAAGAGATCGCTACTTTTGAGAATCTCGGAGATGAGAGAAGAATAGGTGTCCGCGTTGGCGACGTGCTCATGATGCTTATCACGGAAGATGAGAAGCGTTACAAGAGAGGCGACGTTATAAAGCTCGAAGTTCGCGAAGAAAAGACACACCTTTTCGATATCGAGACCGGTGATCGTATTAGAGAAAAGAACTGATAGGGAGGAATTGTGATGAATATAATCTTAAGCGTAGCTTCTATAATATTACTTTTGCTCCTTGCTTGGCAGATCTGGGGCTCTGTATGGAATATCATCGCTATCGTTCACAGCTTGTTCAAGGAATAATATGGAGTTATTATTTTAGAAAAAAAGAACAAGCGGAGATATCAGATGTTAATTGAGAAAATTATTGAAGTTGCAAAAGATGCGGGAAATATAATGGTAAGTGCGAAACGACCCAAGGTTATGGAAAAAGAGGGGCATGCCAATTTCTGCACCGAGACTGATGAGAAGATTCAGGCATTTTTGATCGAAAGACTTAAGGAAGTTCTTCCCGAAGCGGCGTTTCTCGGAGAAGAGGACGGACAGGATGTCTTTTCGGAAAAAATGAGCAGCGGATATTGTTTTGTTCTCGATCCTATCGACGGAACAAGTAATTTTATTTTTGAATACAGACCTTCTGTGGTTTCGATAGGTCTTTTAAAAGACGGGGAACCATATATGGCTGTAGTTTATAACCCTTACGATGATATGCTTTTTTCCTCTGTTATTGGACAGGGCGCGTACATGAATGGTGAAAAGATCATGTCCTCCAATGCGCCCCTGTCCGACTCCCTGGCGGTGTTCGGAACTGCTCCGTATTACACTGAGCTTAGGGACAAGTCGTTTGAGATGGCAAAAGAGCTACTTCCCAAATGCGTAGACCTCAGAAGGTCCGGTACGGCTGCATGGGATATGTGCTGTACGGCGCTTGGAAGAACGAGTTTATATTTTGAGCTTAAGATCCAACTCTGGGACTACGCCGCAGCTGCGCTTATCGCATCGGAAGCAGGCTGCAAGGTTACGGATATAGACGGAAATCCGCTTTCCTACAGGGGCGCAACTTCATGCCTTTGTATGGCGAGAGGAGTTACGGAAAATCCGTTTAAGTGATATGAAAAAATCTTTGGTTATTTTTCACCTTGATTTTTTTTAAGCAAAAGTGTATGTTATATGTGTCCATACAACTGGCGGATAAGTGGGTAACCACGAGGGAGTATGGAGAATAATAATGTATGTCGACCGCCTGGGCAACCGCTTTTAGCAGTGGTTACTCAGGCGGTTTTTTTGTGCAGAGCACTTAGCGAGGTATTGTCGAGCTTAGTGCGAGCCACACATGTTCACTTAACAAGTTTTTTCGAGTTTAGTGAAGCATGTGATTCATTTAAATGGAGGACAGATATGGTTAATTTACAGGAAGAAATCTCACGCACCACTTACCCCGGAAGAGGCATCGTTATCGGTCTTACCAAAGACGGTAAGAAGGCAGCTTGTGCTTACTTCATCATGGGAAGAAGTGAAAACTCAAGAAACAGAGTATTTGTAGAAGACGGCGAAGGTATCCGCACTCAGGCATTCGATCCTTCCAAGATGGAAGATCCCAGCCTTATCATCTACGCACCCGTAAGAGTTCTCGGTAACTCAACTATCGTTACCAACGGCGATCAGACAGATACAGTTTACGACCTTATGAAAGAGGGTAAGACTTTTGAGCAGGCTCTTCGCACAAGAGAGTTCGAGCCCGACGCTCCCAACTACACACCTCGTATTTCAGGTATCATGAACGTTGAGAACGGCAAGTACGATTTTGCAATGTCAATCCTTAAGAGCAACAACGGAGATCCTTCTTCTTGTCATAGATTTACATTTGCTTACGAAAATCCCAAGGCAGGTGAAGGCTATTTTATCCATACATATATGAAGGACGGCAACCCGCTTCCCAGCTATGAGGGTGAGCCTACACTCGTTGATATCGACGGAGACATCGATACATTCACAAACAATGTTTGGAATGCACTCAACGAGGACAACAAGGTTTCATTGTTCACAAGATTCATTGACATCGAGACAGGTAAGTACGAGTCAAGGATCATCAACAAGAATAAATAATTATTTGTAGGATAATAGGAGAAAACGGTATGAACGAAATAGAACTTAAATACGGCTGTAACCCCAACCAGAAGCCTTCCAGAGTATATATGGAGGATGGAAGCGACCTTCCCATCAAGGTACTTAACGGAAGACCCGGATACATCAACCTTCTCGATGCCCTCAACGGATGGCAGCTTGTTTCAGAGCTTAAGAAAGCTACAGGACTTCCCGCAGCTACATCTTTCAAGCACGTATCACCCGCAGGTGCTGCTGTAGGAACACCCCTTTCCGATATTGAGAAAAAGATCTATTGGGTAGAGGATCTCGGAGAGCTCTCACCTCTTGCAAATGCTTACGCAAGAGCGCGTGGTGCTGACAGAATGTCTTCATTCGGAGATTTCATTTCTCTTTCTGATGTCTGCGATCTTGATACAGCTAACCTTGTAAAAAGAGAGGTTTCAGACGGAATCATCGCTCCCGGCTACACAGATGAGGCCCTTGCTGTTCTTAAGGCTAAGAAGGGCGGTAACTACGCTGTTATCGAGATCGATGAGAACTATGTTCCCGCTGCTATCGAGAAGAAGCAGGTATTTGGCGTAACTTTCGAGCAGGGACACAACTTCATCGAGATCGGTGAGGACATGCTCACAAACATCGTTACAGACAACAAGGAACTTCCTGAGTCAGCTAAGATCGACCTTATCATCGCACTTATCACACTTAAATATACACAGTCCAATTCTGTTTGCTATGTAAAGGGCGGACAGGCTATCGGTATCGGAGCAGGACAGCAGTCAAGAATTCACTGCACAAGACTTGCAGGTTCCAAGGCTGACAACTGGTTCCTTCGTCAGGCACCTCAGGTTCTCAACCTTCCTTTCCTTGATACCATCAAGAGACCCGACAGAGACAATGCTATCGATCTCTACATCGGCGCTGATTACATGGATGTTCTTGCAGACGGCAAGTGGCAGAATATCTTCAAGGAGAAGCCCGAAGTATTCACAGAAGAGGAGAAGAGAGCTTGGCTTGATAAGAACACAGATGTTGCTCTCGGTTCAGACGCATTCTTCCCCTTCGGTGATAATGTTGAAAGAGCCTTCAAGAGCGGCGTAAAGTACATCGCTCAGCCCGGCGGATCTGTTCGTGATGACAACGTTATCGAAGCAGCCAACAGCCACGATATGGTAATGGCATTCACAGGACTTCGTTTGTTCCACCACTGATAAAGAAATACATAATAAAATCCCGTGGGAAAAAGCAGTGTTCATAAGACAGTAACACAAAATGAGCGCTGTCGCGGTGGATTGAACAGGGGTCTGTCAAGTAGACAGACCCCTGTTCACAATTTTTACCTTAAAGTAGGAAAATAAAACAATCATAAGAAAGGTTGAAAAATTGAAAAGAAAAATATAACTGATACTTTTAATTACTTTTTTTACTTTGTGTTTATCGTCTTGTATACGTAAAAAGAGACTTTTGCAGACTGAAAATGTGATGGAACTGAAATAATATACAAGAAAAAACATCGTTATCTTAAAAAATGTTCGATAGGATAAAAAGATTTGGCATAGGCATGAGAGAGTCCTCTGGGATAAAATTACCATGAAGAGATTATATTTTGACCGGAGGATAATGTGAGAAGCATATATAAGATAAATGATAACTGGACTTTTCGCAGAGGCGAAGAAGAGCCTGAAACAGTTTCACTCCCTCATTGCTACAACTCCGTGGACGGTCAGGACGGCTCAAAGATGTTCCGGGGTGTTACGACTTACGAGAGAGATATCCGGATAACGGGAGATGAACTAAGGCGTACAGTTCTTCTGGAGGTTGGAGCAGCGTCTCTTTCCAGCAGAGTATTTATTAATGACGAGCTGTGCCATGAGTTTAGATGCGGCTTTTCAATGTTCAGGGTGGATATAACCAAGCTCCTTTCTGAAGGCACCAATACAATCCGCATAGAGGTCAGTAATGCAGTGGATAATACGATTTACCCCGCTATGGCAGATTTCTCCTTCTACGGTGGAATTTACAGGGATGTGAACCTTATCCTGGATGATGATCTTCACTTCGAGGAAACAGGCAAGGGACTTGACGGAATATACGTACATCCCGGTATCAATGGGGATGACGGCGAGCTTTCTGCGGATGTTTTTGTTAAAAGAGAAAACGGATACGCCGGGGGTGCGACCTGTGAGCTGAAAGTAATTGACAGAGAAAGCTGTGAAGAAGTGGCCTGTGCATCTGCAGAAATCGAGGGCAGCCACACCAGTATGACAGCTGTCATTCCGAAAGTGAGCCGGTGGGACGGAGTCAATGGTCCATTTTTATATGATGTTGTATTTGAGCTCTACGATGAGAGTGGAAATCTCTGTGACAAAAGGACAATTCCAACGGGCTTCAGGACCATAGAATATTCACCGGAACAGGGTCTTTTGCTGAACGGAAAGCCCTACAAGCTCCATGGAGTAGCCAGGCATCAGGATTTTGGAGGCCTGGGGAATGCCATTACGGAAAAAGAGCTGCAGACAGACCTTAAACTTATCCTGGAAATGGGGGCCAACTCCGTGAGATGCTCTCACTATCAGCACTGCGACAGATGGTATGAGCTGTGTGATGAAGCAGGACTTTTAGTCTGGGCGGAGATACCGGTCATAAGCTCGGTTCCGCAGAAGGCAAAAGCTGATGAAAACGCATTTGAGCAGATGGAACTCCTTATTGATCAGGTCAGAAACCACACAAGCGTATACTGCTACGGCGTTCAAAACGAAGTCTGCATGGTTTCCAAGAATGAGTATACCTTTGACCTGGTGGACAGGCTCGCTAAAAAGGCAAAGGAGCTGGATAAGAGCCGCTTCACAGCTCAGGCCAATGAGTATGGCACCGAGGATGATTCACCGATCCTGAAATCCACGTATATCCTTGGATATAACCTTTACTATGGCTGGTATTACGGCAAAACAGAGGATCTTCAGCCAAGGCTCGATCATATCCATGCTGCAAATCCGGATAAACCGCTGATACTCACGGAATACGGAGTTGATACCAACGTAAGATTCCATAGCACAGAGCCAAGAGCCAACGATTACAGCGAAGAATATCAGCTGTTATTTTCTGAAAATGCCATAAATGCCATAGAAGAGCGCCCGTTTATGGCCGGGGGATATGTATGGAACATGTTCGATTTTGGCAGCGCAGGAAGATCAGAGGGCGGTGAAAAGGGCAAGAACCAGAAAGGCCTTGTGACCATAGACAGGAAGATCAAAAAGGACGCTTACTATCTGTATAAAGCCCATTGGACCGGGGAGAAGTTCATTTATATAGCCGGCAGGAGATACGTCAACAGACCCAGCGATAAGACGGATATAACGGTGATTTCAAACGTCAGAGAGCTAACGCTCAGGGTAAATGGTGAGACAGTCGGAAACGCGGTAGTATCGTCCGCAATGACTGTTTTTAAGGATGTGGCTATAAGATGCGGGGACAATGAGATCGTGGCTATCAGCGGAGAGCTTAGCGACAAGATTATTATCAATTCGGTAAAAGAGCCTGATCCTTCCTATACTTGTGAGAAGAAGACAGAGTCAGATAACGCCATCAACTGGTTTGAGGGGCTGGATCCCGAGACCATGGAAAAGGCAGATAGAACGGAGCTGGATCCGGGCTGCTTTACCTTTGAGGATACAATTGCTGATATCTTCTCAAATGACGAGGCAAAGGCAGTATTTATCAAGTATCTGAGGCCGATAACCGAGGGGCCCAGATTTGATCCTGCATCTCCGATAACAGTAAATGCACTGCTTGGCTTTGTAAAAGCCCTTAACATACCGGAGTCGCTCCTTGTTTCCTGTGAGCAGATGCTTAACAGAATTAAGAAATGAAGAGGTGAAAGAATGAGTTTTTCAAAGGATTTTTTATGGGGAGCTGCTTCTGCAGCGCACCAGATCGAAGGCGGATATCTTGATGACGGGAAAGGTCTTGGAATCTGGGATCATTTTGAGCATGAAGAGGGACGGATAGAGTTTGGCGAGAATGCCGAGGTTTCCTGTGATCACTATCATCACATGAAGGAAGATGTTGCTCTTATGAAACAGATCGGCTTAAAGAGCTACAGATTCTCCGTGAGCTGGCCAAGAGTCATGCCGGAAGGAACCGGAAAGGTGAACGAAAAGGGATTACAGTTTTACTCGGATCTTGTAGATGAACTTATAAATGCTGGAATTGAGCCTATGGTAACTCTTTTCCATTGGAATCTTCCCATGGCACTGTACGAAAAAGGCGGCTGGAAGAACCCTGAAATAGCAGACTGGTTTGCTGAATACGTAGAAGTAGTGGTAAAACGCCTTGGCGACAGGGTCAGGTACTGGATGACCTTCAACGAGTATCAGATGTTTGTGGGACTGGGACACCAGATCGGCGCAATGGCTCCCTTTGAGTCGAACGACACAAAGACCATGCTGGATATTTCGGTAAATGTCTTTAAATCCCATGGAAGGGCAGTTTCTGCCATCAGGAAGAATAGCAGGCAAAAAGCCATGATTGGAATGGCGCCTACAGGAAATGTGTGGGTTCCAAAGGATGATAGCCCTGAAGAGGTTGAAAGGTGCAGAAAAATGTCTTTTGCCATTGATCCGTACGGCTTCCTCATGGGAAACGCGTGGTGGGCAGATCCGATCTTCCTTGGCCGTTACGCGGAAGGATCAGAAGAAGCATTCGGAGACATGCTTCCGAAGCTCTCACAGGAAGAGTGGGATGAGATTGCTCAGCCACTGGATTTCTATG
>JAEEXE010000058.1 GCA_016291375.1 Butyrivibrio sp. | reverse complement strand
GGTTGACTATGCCCTGTTCTTTAAGCCTTTTTTCCAGCTCTTTGTACAGCAACGAACCGATACCCTGTCTGCGATAATCCTTATCAACATAGATAGATGTTGTTGCTGTCCAGTTATAAGCTTCTCTAGAACTATATGGTCCCGCATACGCATAGCCGACGATCCTGTCTTTTAATAAGCACACCATATATGGATATTTTTCTTTTGTTGTCTTGATCCTGTTTTCAAAATCTGCAACTGACGGAACTTCATATTCAAAAGAAACAGCGGTATTCAGAACATAATATGAATATATCTCCACCAGTTTTTTAGCATCTTCGGGATCAGCGTCCCTTATAAACAGTTCTCTTTCCATATTACCTCCAAAGACAATTAGTAATCACCCATATGGATATTCCTTGCTAAGATCTATCCTCATTGATACAATACCATTTTCCTCTGATAATTCTTCGTATCCCAAACGTTTATATAGGCTATATCCAATTCTCATAACTTCCGGTTTCGTTGTGAAAATCAATTCCTTAAACCCAAGTTCAAAAGCCTTATCCGTCATTGCTTTGAGCATTATCCTTGCATATCCTTTTCCTCTGTATTCCGGTCTGATAAACAGACGCTTTCCTTCACAGGTTTCGTCGCTTATTTTCTTTATGGCAACACAGGCAATGGGTTTATCTTCTTCATATCCTACTATTATCGCTCCACCTGAATAATACCCAAGCAGATCATTCAATTCCTTATCAAAGGAAACAAAACAGCTTTCTGCCCCTTTGATATGCGAATACTCAACAAAAAGCTCTTTCACAATATCAGGATTAGTACACTCTTTCGTTTCAAAAATCATAATATTCTCCTCCATATCCCTGACATCTTCTATTTTATTCATTGTTATGATTTATCATCGCTTCTATAATGTTTGCTGTCTCGCCTACTAAGTCGTTGCAGTTTTTTCCTTGCAGACGTCTTTTCATGATCAGGCTGGCACACACGTTATCACCGTTTTGTTCAAGGAAAGTTTTCTCAAATTCTTCTACGGCTTCGGGATTTATCTTTTCCAAAATTTTTCTGCCTGCCAAAAAGCCTCCGCATTTTCCGCCTTCAGATCTTGGCGCCGGAGCAATCCGTGCGGCTTCATCCTCCGACATCCCCAGCTTATCAGCAAACGCCTTAAAAAGGCTGACTGAACAATTATTTCCGTTTCGGTGATTTGCTCTCGCTTTTTCCTCGTATCCCATGTGATTTTCCTTTCTCAATTAAACTCTTGAGTGCAGGTAAGTTAACCAAGCAACAGTTCTTTTAATCCATTCTCATCAATACCATTATTGCACGCGATAACCTTATTATCTATAACAATAGCAGGTTTACTTATTATTCCATACTCAGATGCAGCTTCAATGCTGTCCGTATATGTCAGCTTTGCAGCTACATTTGAGTCTTTTATTATCTGCTTTAACTGCTCATATAAGTTGTAACCGCTCTTGCAGCAGCTGCTTCCCACAACAATAATATCCTTTGATTCACAGCCTTCTACCGCATTCACAAATTCATTCTCATTACCGCAGCAGTCTTTTTTCTTGTTCAACATATCAAATAATTTCATATTTTCATCCTCACAACAACAATACATTTTGTATTAAATTAAACATATATCCTACTATCATAATTCCCGCCAGGCATATGGCCATAAAGGTAAAAAACAATTTTCCTTTTATTATCTTTCTCAGCATGATAAGCGATGGCAAGGAAAGCGTAGTGATCGACATCATAAATGCCAGGATCACTCCAAGATACGCTCCTTTTTTCAATAGCGCCTCCGCAATCGCAATGGTCTGAAATATATCCGCATAAACAGGTGCGCCTACTACAGCTGCAATCAGTACAGCAAAGGGATTTCCCTTACCAAGAATTCTCACTACCATCTCTTCCGGGATCCAGTTATGGATAACTGCACCTATAGCCACTCCAAAGATTACATAAGCCCATATGTTCTTGATCGTACGAAAGCCCTCGCCAACTCCGTATTTTATTCTTGCAGACTGTGTTTTTTCCGGGATTTTAACTTCGCTTGATTTAGCTCTTTTCCTAACGAACTCTTCTACCTCGCTCTCCATATTAAGGGCTCCGATGATCCATCCTCCGACGATCGCGATTATCAGTCCTGTAATAACATAGACGATCGCAACCTTCAGACCAAAAACACTCGCCAGCAATACGCAGGAAGCAATATCGACCATTGGAGAAGAGATCAAAAAAGAAAATGTGACCCCGAGAGGTAATCCTGCATTCGTAAATCCTACGAATATTGGAATGGATGAGCAGGAACAAAAAGATGTGACCGTTCCAAACAATGCTGCTACAACATTGGCCCACAGGCCGTTTAGTTTATCCAAAACAGCTCTCGTTTTTTCAGGCGGAATGTAAGTATCAATATAACCAAAGATTGAGATCAAACTAAAGAGCAATATAAAAATTTTGATCGTGTCATAAATAAAAAAATGTATGCTGCCTCCCAGCTTGGTCTCTATATCGACTCCGATCATTGTCAGGAATCTTCCGGTACACGTCGCCAACCATTCCATTCCCAACAATTCATCCTGCAAAAATTTCAGTATTTTTCCCATTTATCCTCCCGAATTTATGCATCTCTTTTCCCCCGAAAATCTATGCACAAAGATTTATTTACCACAGCAACAACCTTCATCCCCTATCACCAGATCCCCAAAGAATCCTTTAAAGCGATCAACTGTATCTTTGTTAATGCTGTAATATACCCATTTTCCGTCTCTTCGGCTGTTCACCAGTTTGCATTCCCCCAGCACCTTCATATGATGTGATAGTGTGGGCTGAGTTATTTTCAAATATTCATCTATGACGCATACGCATTTTTCTCCGGACAACAGTATCTGAATGATCTTAAGCCTGTTCCTGTCACCTAACGCTTTGCAAATTTTAATCACTTCGTTTTCGTCCATAGAACGCCCCTTTCTTTTCATATAGTTCTTTTCTCATATAGATGATTGTGAATATGAGAATAACACTCATATAGATGATTGTCAATATGAAAAATATTAGAATGTTTCATTTCCGGCATAAAAAAGAAGTCGCCACTTATTTCAGTAGCAACTTCTTATAATCTTTTTTAATCCGGACCATATTTATCTTGCGCATAAGTCAGAGACCCAGGCAAGACAATCTTCGTTAAGCTTTGTAAGCCGGTCTTTGGCTCTTGCTTTCTGAAAACCACCGTCAAGGATTGCGGCTATGACAGGTGATGCCAAAGATAGGTCGCATAAACCCATATGGCCTATGTTTTCGTAATGTATATTTGTGTAGAGAGGGTTGGAACTGTCCAAAAACTTTGCGTTATTTCCATACTGTCCCCATTCCCTCAGATGTGGATAGCTTGCGTCAGAATATATACTTAACAGAGGCACATCATAGTCACTGTCATCGAAAACAAAATTGCCGTCTTTCACGCCCTTAATGTCATACATAAAAGGTGATTCCAAAGCTATGCATCCGATAACATCATCCCTTATCCTTGCCATGGCGTAAGCTACTGAGCCTCCAAGAGAATGCCCCTCTGAAATAAAGTGAGTTGCTCCTTCTTTTTCCACCCAGTCATCCATGACCGCATTCAGATCATCGGTTCTTATTTCCATCCACTTGTGAAATACCTTGTACGCTTTCTCAAGATCTTCTTCCGGCTTTAGTGCTCCCATTTCTTTTAGGAATTCTCCGCTGGGTCCGCAGGACTTTCCGTTTTCATATTTAACGCTTGCCGCCTGTCCCGGATGCGCCACTGCAAGCACAGTATAACCATGGCTGGCCAACTCGCGATACAGGCTTCCGTTATTATCAATGGTTCCACAGGATCCATGGGACGCCACAACAACCGGCTTCTCCTCAGCGCAATCTATGGGATACCACTTTCTTACCTGAAGTTGTCTGTATCCTCCGTTTTTAGAATATGAATCTTCGTTGTCCTCAGTCACCCAATAATCTTCCGAGGCAATCTGATACTTGCCTGTTGTAGGTATCTCTTTTACCGGTGGAAATAATATAAACTTAATAGCCACTATTACAACCGCAACTATCACTAATGCGATGATCATGCGTTTTACCTTCCAGTTTTCTGATTTTTTCTTCATTGCTTTTTGCATCCATTAGATTCAGAACCCTATCGCCGTTATCGTAAAACAGATTGCCTCAACCAATGACATGGGTGTTATTATGTATTTTTCTTTTTTACTTGTCGAAAAAAAATTCATGACCGTGTTCCCGAAAAAGAATACCGCAAAACAGATGCATGCAATCTTCGTCGCGTTTTCCGATATGAATATGTGAAGTATCTTTCCTGCAGCAAGAAGGATATAAAGAGCAAATCCTTGAACAAACAACTGGCTTACTGCGATCCCGCGCATCTTCACCGGCCACACTTTATACCTTCCTCCCATAGTCAGTTCACCGAGAGGAAGACCGCATATCAGAAGAACGCTTAGGATCATGACTATTATCAATAATATCGCTCCTAGGTATATCTGCATTTTATTTCTAGTCTCCCTTTAGCTCACGCTTCAGTATTTTTTTGTAAAAATTCAGATCCGCTTTGATTTTCTCAAGACCGTACTCCAGCATGTAGATCTGATAATTGTCTATATTGGTTACTGCCTTTTCAACTGTCTTTTCTCCGGAAACCTCTAACAGGTTACCGGTAAGAACAGGATCTTCTTTTATACGTTTGGTGTTCCTAGCTATAGCGGTATCCTGAGTTTTATCAACGTAGTCCTTTATGACAAGAAGTTTCTCATACTCTACCTCCATGTCGGAAATAAGAGTCTTAAGAAATGCTACTCTTTTTTCTCCCGGAGCTATTCCAAGGAAGAAGAACTTTCCCTCTTCCATACTCTTCATTTTCTGTATATTGATCGGTGTCCCTACCCAGTCTTTATAATATTTCACGCCTTTATCTGTTACGCTATACTGCTTCTTAAGTGTATTATTCTCCACATATTCGGTTACGGATACATATCCTTTTTCAACAAGTTTCTTTATAGCAGCCTGCATGCTTCCGAGACTGTCGCTGCAAACCGTAGAAAGATTCAATTGTATGTATGCACGCATTTCATAGATCGTCATTGGTTTTAACAAGATCAGACTGAGGATAATATTCTCCAATTTGTATACTCCTCCCATGTATTACTAATAGGTATATTACTATTAGTAATATGCGCTGTCAACTTCTCCCCTGACGCCTCGCTAAAACCTAATAGCCTCAGCTATTTCATGAAGTCTATGTAAAAAAGGCTTTTCCTCGCTTACCAAAGTTGAGCCAACATCAAAAAAGATCCACTCAATATTATCCAATATCATATTCTCCTTATCCGATACTATAGATTTAATATATCAGAAAAAGAGCCATCATTTCTTTTTTCTCATTCATAAAACAAAAAAGGCACCTACCATTAAGGTAAGCGCCTGTATGCCATTTCCAGCATTCCTATATTGAGAATCGCAAATATCAAAAGATATATCGGCATGATCCCGATTCCGATATGCTGCTGTAGGATTCCGAAAAACATTGGCATGAAAGTACTGCCAACATAGGCTGCTGCCATCTGAAGTCCTATGACTGCTGCGCTGTATCTTTTACCAAAGTTCTCAGGAGCCATATGCTGGATTGCAGGATACACAGGGCCCATGCCGGTTCCTATGACCACAAAACCGATCGCCGCAGGAAGATAATGACCAAACGGAAGCATGACCATAACAATACCGATCAGTTCCATCAAGATTCCTATCCTAATCAGTAGTCTGTCTCCAAGCCTGTTTGATACAAATCCGGAGATAAATCTTCCAAGCATCAGTCCGCCAAATATCAGTGATCCAAAGGAAGCGATCATACCGTCTGTCAGTCCCTCTTTAGTTCCGGCAAAAAAGCTTGATGTCCAGAGGAAACAAGTATTCTCACCGGAGCAGTATGCAAAGAATGCGATAAGTGTAAGTATGACTCCCGGAACCTTGATCGCCTCTCTTATCCCGGCTCCTGCCTCTTCTTCACCTTTTGCTTCATTCTCATTTCTTTTCCATAGAGGAAGTGAAAAAATACATACAAGGAGTATAGCCACCTGGATATATGCTGTCCACCTGTAGCCTTCATTCCACCTAGCGCGACTAAGCGCCAACCCCATGATGTTTGGGCTTATCACCGCGCCCACACCGTAGAAGCAGTGAAGGAAATTCATTACTGAACCGGAGTAGTTGTTTGCCACATAGTGGTTTACTGATGAATCGATCGCACCGGCGCCGAGGCCATAAGGGATCACGAATATAAACAGCATCCAGTAGGAAGTTGATATCGAAAAGCCTATAAGTCCCATGATGGTCAGGAATATTGATACGATAACGATCCACTTCGTATGAAAGCGCCTTATCATCCTTGGACTTAAAAGAGCGGATATTATCGTCAAAAAAGAAATAGACATGGACACATACCCTGCATAGGATGAGGGCACTCCAAATGCAACCTGCATAGTCGGCCAGCCGGATCCCAGAAGCGAATCCGGAAGTCCCAGACTTATGAATATCAGGTAGATTACAGCAATTAGCAAAGAATACATAAAGTCTTACCTCCAAAGCATAACGTATTTTTCTTAACTGCATTGGAGTATATCATTTATCAGAAATTTACATATAGAATTAAATCGCATATAATCGTGGTTATAATAAGACAATATCGTCAGAAAGGATTTATATGGCTCTTTCATATTCTACAGATAAAACAGATGACACCGGCAGAGAACTGCTTACATACGGAACTCCTGATTTCCCCATAGCCTTTTTCGATGATGATCTTACGAAAGTCAAAGTACCATGGCACTGGCACGATGAGCTTGAGCTTGTAGTCATCCTTTCCGGGGAAGTCAGCGTTTTTATCGCCGGATGTGAGATCAAGTTAAAGCCTGGCGAAGGTTATTTTGCTAACAGCGGTATTCTTCACTCAGCAGAGCTTAGTTCCAAAACCGGAAGACAGCACTGCATGGTCTTTGATCCCCGCCTGATAGCAGCACCCGGTGATATCGTTTGGAATACCTACGTATCACCGATCCTTTCTCACGAGAATTTTCCATTTATCAAGCTCACTCCTTCCGTTCCGTGGCAAAAAGACATTCTCTCTTTTGCAGAAAAAGCCTGGAACAGCGGAGCACATGAAAAAGTTGACTATGCGCTGACTGTACGTTCTTCACTTAGTCAGATCACAAGTCTGCTGCTCCACAACATTGATTCAGAAACAGAACATCCCTTCACGTCCAAGACGCAAAGGGATGAGCTTAGGATTAAAAAGACTCTGTATTTTATTGAAACTCATTTCAGAGAACAAATAACTATCGATGATATAGCAGCAAGTGCAAACATCAGTGTCAGCACTTTGCTCAGACTTTACCACGACATACTTCATACCACGCCTATTCAGCATGTTCTGAAATTCCGCCTGGAACAGATAAGTGATGAGCTTCTCACAAGCCCAAACACTCCGATTTCTGACATAGCCTATTCTTGCGGGTTCAATGACATAAGCTATTTCAACCGCTGCTTTCTGAAGGCATATGGTAAAACTCCGTCAGAGCATCGTAAGAAACATTCATAATTCGTTTATGTATGTCTTACTCTTCGTCCATATCTGATTCAGGATCACCCATGAACCCGGCATCTTCAAGCACCTTTTGTGCCTTTTCTTCGCAGCTTTCAGGAATTATTATCTCTATGCACTGCGTTGTGTTTGTCCCAAACACAATCGAAAGATACTGCCCTGCACCATGTTCGCGTTTAAATGAAGGGATGCCTTCTGCTTCAAGAAGCGCGGAAACTCTTTCTGCTTCAAACGCGTCAAATGTTTTGAAAATAGATAATTCGTTGCTATTCATAGGCCTTCATCTCCTTTACTTAATACCATTATATTTCAATTTATCATTCTGCTACCACCTGTCTTTAGAATAAAAAGTATTTTTCCCTGATCCGTGTTTTATCACATATCCTTCGTTATCAAACAACGATTTGAACAATCTAATAGTGAGTTAAACCAAAAGATTATGCTCTTTTCATTACCATTCTGACTATTGAGACAGGTGTGCCAAGAGTCCATTCCTTTTTACATCCATCGAATTCAAAACCATATTTGTGATAAAAATTTATGGCCCGCTCATTCTTTTCGAACACCCACACAAAAAAAGTGTTGTATTCACTAAGCCGGGAAAGTGCCTTATTCATTAATCTATAGCCTACTTTCTGACCATAGTATTCTGAGAGCACATAGATTGCGTCAACCTCTCCTGCATCCGGCAGATCTTCATCTCTCGATGGACTATAAACCGCAAATCCTACAATTTTATCTCCATCCTTAGCTACAAGGGTATTGTCCGGATAATTCCTGGCACGTGCTGTTGTAGCCTCTACAGTCATCGTATCAAGATATCTGTCGCACACTATGCCTCTATAGGCTTCCTGCCATGCAGTACAGTGGACGTATCCTCTTCCGCACAGCTCCTCATCCGTTTCAGCTGATTTGATAACTATTGAATCGTTCATTTCTTCCATATAATCCTCATTTAAATTAAAAGTTATTACCTTTCTAACATATCATACTTGGTTGATTGGATTATCCATAAGAAAGTCAAACAAATCGATAATCATAACTCCCTTCTCATCATAAGAAGGTTTTAATCCTGTTTTTGCCACGACTATCTTTTTAAAAGAATCATCAATATAATAAAGGCTCTTCTTTTCCTGTAACTGTTTATCAGCATCGTCCATCGAAAGTGCTGATTGAATATAGTATTTTATATCTCCTTTAGATGCTATGAAATCCACTTCCAGTGCTTTCTGTGCATATATATACTTTCCATTAGCATCTATTCTGTCTGTCTTTTCGCTGACGTTAACTTCGCCAACATCAACATTAAAACCTCTGTATCTAAGCTCGTTATATATGATGTTTTCCATAATATGAGTCTCTTCAATCTGGCGGAAATTAAGCCTGGCATTCCTTACCCCGATATCTTCAAAGTATAACTTGAATGGAGCACCAATATATTTTCTGCCTTTTATGTTGTACTTACTGACCTTGGATATAACGAATGCATCCTCAAAATAACCTATGAAATTGCCAATCGTGTCATCAGTAATATCTTTTCCACAAACACTTTTAAATGTGTTTGTGAGTTTACTTATATTTACCGGTGAACCAATAGTTGAAGCTATGATGTTAAATGTATCAGCAAGTTCAGTTTTCTTTTTTATTTTATTATGGGCTATTATATCTTTAAGATATGTTTCCTCGCATAAAGACTTTAGATAGGATATCTTTTCATCGCTTCCCACCATTTGCGCAACAAGCGGTATCCCACCAGTTATAATGTACTCTTTCCATGCCTCTTGTGGGCTTATACTCTGTCCTTGCATATACTCTGAAAAAGAAAGTGGTAAAACATGTACAATAGTACCTCTTCCCTTAAATTCTGTAGCTATGTCCGACGAAAGAAATCTTGAATTTGAACCTGTAACATAAACATCAAAGTTCTTATGACGCAGAAAACCATTCAAGGTTCCAATAAAATTATCCAGAAGCTGAACCTCATCAAGTAACAGATAGAAATCCTCTTTGTCATTGGTCCTATCCTTGATATATGCCCTGAATTTCTTGGCATTTATATAATAGATCCCATTTTTCTGTTCATGTTTTGTCTCTTCATCAGGGAAATACGAATCAAGCAGATCGATATCCTCGTCGGCATCAAAAGCGAACCTGATAACATTGGCGCTTGGCACGCCACTAGCCAAAAGGTACTTATAATACAATTCATTCATAAGATATGATTTTCCTGAACGTCTTGCCCCGGTAATCACTTTGATCAGACCGTTTTGTCTTCTTTCAACAAGCCGATCTACATATTTTGCTCTAGTGTATTCCATATTTACTCCATAATAATAAAAGTCTTTGGAAATTTTCGATTATATTTTACCACGATTCCACTCGCGCGGCAATGGCATACTCGAATTTTTCCAAAGTCTTTAAAATATATCTATTATAAATTCAAATGTATTCTATCCTTAGCAGTTAGAGCGTAATATAAAAAGTTATTTTGCGTCATAGTCAAGCAAAAAAAGATCGGCCTCAAATCCATTTCTGAACTCTTTGCCGATCCTCTGCTTTTCCTTCTTTCGATTGTAAGTCTTTCCGCTCGGTACGCTCCTTGTCACGGGATTAAGTTCTCCCCAGGTGCGCCTCTGCTTTGCGTGATACTCGCGCTGAGCTTTCTTACTTCGCTTATCCAGCGAAACATACTTGTTCATGACTGTTACCTCCATAGTATATTGGGTTGCCCACCCATTATATCGGATGAGCAACTGTCTGTCATTATATCTGCGGATCCTCCTTGCATCGGAGTTTTAACTTCCGATTTTACTCACCATCTATTGTAATCGTCACATCTTCATTTCCAAGTATTTCAGCAAGCTCATCTACATTCTTATCTGTTATACGTCCAAGACGAGTATAAGACCAGGAATTCGAGCCGTAGAAAACAACAATCTGATTACCTGAATACAGGACAATGTCACCAGATTCTGTCGTAGTCTGTACATCATTTCTCGGAAGGCTTGTTCCTATGGAGCCAACCTGTTCAAACCCTCCGTACATTGACATCTGGATAGATAGCGGTTCTTTCGAAACAAGCTCCATAAGTGCATCTACTGATTCATTATCTTCCCACTCTACGGAAACTATTTCTCCATTTATTGCCAAAACCATCGTATCTGCCTCCTGTTCCGGTTCTTTGCTCTGAGCTTTCTCCGTTTCACCGACCTCCGGTTCTGTTTCCTGCGATACTGCCGGTGATTCCTTCTTAGTCCCAGTCTGTCCGCATGCCGTTACAGACACCATCATCACTAATGCGAATAAGATGACGCCTATTCTCATTCCCTTATTCCAGAGCCTTTCCAAACTGATATGCTTCATTCTTCTCTGTATCCTTTCTGTCTGCCTCTCCCGGATCTGAGATTCCGCCGCAGAACAGTGAACCGGCAAAATATCCGAATTGCTTTTTGCCCGAAGGCTGGTTGAAATGACAAGAACCTTACTCATAATGCCCTCCCTTACTGCAGATACTGCTCATAAAAACTCTGAAGCTTGTCAAATGGGATATAATCCTTATCCCCTCCATCATAAAGATCCGTATGGACAGCAGCCGGAATTATCATGAGTTCCTTATTGTCTGCATACTTGCTGTCTTTTACCATATCTGCATATGCATCCTTTGAGAAATAGCATGAATGAGCCTTCTCTCCATGTACTAAAAGAACTGCGCTTCTGATCTCGTTACTGTATTTAAGGATGGGCTGATTTATGAAAGACTCGCATCCGATCACATTCCAGCCATCATTGGAATTGAGGCTTCTTGCATGATATCCGCGATCTGTCTTGTAATAGTCGTAGTAATCCTTCACAAAGAACGGCGCATCTTCAGGAAGAGGATCTACCACACCGCCTGCACGCTTATATTCTCCGGCTTTCAGGTCTTCAAGTCGCTGCGCACACATGGCTGCTCTTTGCTTATAGCGAGCTTCCTCACTGTCTTCTGAATCAAAGTAGCCCTTTGCCCCTACTCTGGTCATATCGTACATAGTCATTGCTGCTGTAGCCTTGATCCTGGTGTCAAGTGCAGCTGTATTGATTGCCATTCCACCCCATCCGCAGATTCCGAGAATACCTATTCTGTCAGGATCTACCTTTTCATTCAGAGAAAGAAAGTCAACAGCCGCCATGAAATCCTCAGTATTGATATCAGGTGAAGCCATGTATCTTACATTTCCACCGCTCTCTCCTGTAAACGAAGGATCGAAAGCTATAGTCAGAAACCCTCTCTCAGCCATAGTCTGAGCATAAAGCCCTGAGCACTGCTCTTTAACTGCTCCGAAAGGTCCTGATACTGCAATTGCAGGAAGCTTTCCTTCAACGTTTTTAGGTACATACATGTCAGCTGCAAGTGTTATCCCATAACGATTTGCGAATGTCACTTTACTATGCTCTACCTTCTCGCTCTTAGGAAATGTCTTATCCCACTCAGTTACAAGGTTCAGTTCTTCTTTTCTGATCATCTTCAAATCCCTCCGCTATTTTTGCTTATTTCATTGTTAAGGTTCCTAAGGACGAAATCCATGCAGTCTACTTTTTTTCCGCTTTCATGATATTCATCTATCGCCCGGCATCTTTCTTTTTTCATGAGTTTCAGCGTATCATTCAGATTTCCCGACTCAAACTTCCTTATAATACACTCTGCGACTTCATCCCGGCAGCCTGCGTCAAAAAGGCATTGTCTTAAATGTTCCTTATCCATGGTCTTTCCTCATGTTTAACGTGATTTATTGTCTTTACATTTTTTATTCTATGGGCTTGTGGATGATTTCGCTAATGGTTATAATGAATATCGTACTATTTCTTTTTGGAATATCATCTAGCATTTCGTGTGCACTGCGGATTGGAGTTTATATGGAAATTAGAACTTTAAGATATTTCCTTGCTGTTGCAAGAGAAGAAAACATGAGCAGGGCTGCTGAAATTCTGCATGTTACACAGCCATCCCTTTCAAAACAATTAAAATCTCTGGAGGAAGAACTTGGAAAGAAGCTTTTTACCAGACACAGCTTTAGTATAAAGCTCACCGATGAAGGCCTTCTTCTCAGGAACCGTGCCGAGGACCTTGTTCGAATGGCAGATAAAATTGAACAGGAATTTGTCTCTCTTGATGATATAAGCGGAGGCGACTTATTTCTTGGTCTTGCAGAATCCTATCAGCTTAGATTCCTGGCAAGATCAATAAAGGATTTTAAGCAGACCTATCCAAACCTTCATTATCACATAACCAGTGGAGATACAGAGCAGATAGCAGAAAAACTGGATAAGGGACTTTTGGATTTTCTCGTACTTGTTGAACAACCCGACTCCAAAAAATACGAATACATCGAGTTCCCGCAGACTGATACCTGGGGGCTTATCATCCCTGTCTCAGATCCGCTTGCAAAGAAAAAAGCCATCCGTCTGGATGACCTTAAAGACCTGCCACTATTTTGTTCTGATCAGGCATGGAATGGGGATATAAAAAACTGGGCAGGAAGTCGCATCTCTGAGCTTAAGTTGGAGGGTTCATTTCGTCTAGCCTACAATGGCTCAATCTTTACCCGCGAAGGTCTTGGATACCTTCTGACCTACGACCATCTTATTGACACCTCGGAGGGAAGCGGCCTTGTATTCAGGCCCCTTTCTCCAAAGCTTGAAAACAAAATATACATTGTATGGAACCGCTATCAAGCCTTTACACCTATTGCTGAAAGATTCCTTGAACACATAAAAAAGGATTTTAGCTGATCCATATATATTCCGATTTAATGTTTTTTGGTTATCAATAAACCACATTACGACATTATCTAAATAGTTCCCCCGTCTTTTCGTATGCATATCGCGGGTAATCATCTTCAAACACATGTATAATGCCGCATTTTACAAACCCATTTTTTTCCAAAACACTCTGCATGATTTTGTTATCCGTATGTGTATCAACACGTAAATGACCACATTGCTCATACGCCCAATCCAGGCAATATCTTCCAATACCTTTTTCAGATCCATCTGAAGCAAGCCTGTGTACAACCCCATATGAGCCCCCATCAATCCATGATCCATCTTCAATGATATGGTATGTAGGTTCAATGTCCTTTCCCTGAATGAAATAAAAAGTTCCTATCACTTTACCTTCCTCATTGACGCACACATAGCCATTACCTTCTTTGATGTCTTTGTGGATCAATTCTTCCGGCGGCCAATTGGTGGGTCCCCACTGATTCGGATTACCTGTCCTTGCCATGAATTCCCTGGAATAGGCATAAATTTCCATAACTCTTTCAAAATCTTCTTCAATAGTTTTTCTAATTCTCATTATGATTCCTTTTACTATAACGATTTCTATTTCATTAGGTTTTCTAACTCCAAGTTAATTTATCGTGGTCAGTTAAACTGAAATTTTATTTGTATCCCGATGTTCTTTTCAAAACATCTTTACACCAATCCAATAATAAATCTATTTTCTGATCTATGTTCTCATAAGTAACATTTTCTGAGAAACATTTCCAAACCTGAAGATCAATACCTTTAACTATAGAAGTCACCTCAGTTTTTTTCTCGATAAGAGTATTATCTTCGAGATAATAAAGATTCTGAAGAATAAAGAAAATATCTCTTTTAGCTAATGGCAGTTTATTAACGTTCTTTTCCATTTCAGAATGAATACGTCTATGGCAAAGAATATGATATAAATTTCCGACACTCATCTTGATATAGTCCGCCACATCCTTTTTACTGTAATTCGGCACTATATCATTCAGTTTGCCATATATATCCGAAGTGGTATGAAGTACATGGCAGATTTCTTCAGGGAACCAATTCAACAATTCATTCCTTCCGCAAACGAATCCACATGCACGATTATATTCACCAAGTTCTTTCAGTATCTGACGATAAACATTCAAATCTTTTGAATGTATCTCATCCAATACCAGCATAATATCAATGTCGCTCTCAGGCGTAGCTTCGCCTCTAAGATAACTTCCTTGAAGTCCAACATATAAAAGCCTTTTGCCAAACTTCATTTTCAATTCTTCTGTCAATCTTTTCGTATAATCTTCTATATCCACTAGATTATTCATTTATATATCACCTATTATTTGGAAAACTGCATTTGCCACTTTTAACTGAAATTTATCGCTCAATCCCCAATATGTGAGATTTCATTTTGAAACCATACTTCTCATACAAATGAATCGTCTTGTTACCATCAACCACTTTTACTTCGATATGTCTGACATTATTTTGGTCAAACAT
>JAEEXE010000020.1 GCA_016291375.1 Butyrivibrio sp. | reverse complement strand
TAGATAACTGCGGCGAACACATCAATACAGTATATGTAACTGCATACAGCATAAGCAAACGCTTCGCTTTTAGTAAGCTTAGCTTCTTTGTAAGCGCTGATAGCAGCGCACATGCCCACTGTTCCGGAGAATAGGATCGTAAATAAATCTATCACCACCGCACCGATTATCAAGCCAATTCCCCATATACTCATAACCAGTCCTAAGCATCCAAGAAGAAACATTAAGACGAAAAAAGGAATATGCACCAGCTTGATAACCTTATTGGAGTGAGCAAGATCAAGCGCTACTGTCTCACCTTTCAAGGTCTTAATAAAATTCATAACGGTAGCAATAAATGCCATAAATCCAAAGGCTCCCGGCAAAAAGAAAATAATAAATCTGCTCACGGAATCAGGCAGATACTTGGATACCAAAAACGTATAAAGCGCCACAAATATAAATATGTATGGGTACAACATTATAAAAATAAGATTTGTATTCTTTTTCATTTAAAACTTTCCTCTTTCCTTAATTAAGATCAGACTTTAAAATCTGCTATCATCACAGGCTTTCCGCTCACAAAAAATGCAGGAACAAAAGGTGATGGACTTCCGTAATAAGCGTCATAATCCCTTGAAACAGCATCAGCAGACTGCAGATAATCGGGCACAAGGTCTATTATCCCCTCATCCTTGGCACTACGCAAAACGCCCAACATCTCAGTATATCTATCAAGGTCCGCTTCCCTAAATACCGCATCATCAGAAGGATACAAAAGCACCGACACTTTCAGATCAGCCGAAGCGTTTCGTATCGCGTCAAGCTTATTATTAAGAAGCTGTGCAAAAGAGCCTTCGCATTCCGCAACTTCATTGGCTCCTATACAAAACAGAAGCCTCTTTAGCTTGTGCTTTTCGGTATTCTCATCTCCTGCTGCCTCAATCTTTTTCTCCCAGATGTCTTTACTGTCTTGCCCTGCAAAAGCGGTAAGAACTTCCACATAGCGTCTTTTGATATTCTCAGACTGAACCATGATCTTATCTGCTAAGATAACACCTGGCGAAACAACATAGTGTCCCATATTGTAGATATCTATTATATCTTCCGAAGATATCTCTGATGTGCCTGCAATGGGAACGTATATTACTTCATCAGCATATTTTATCACATTTTGCGAATAATAATAGGGCGGTATCGTAAGGCAGGGATTGGCCCCGTCATATAGATTATTTGTATAGACAATCTCAGGAGCGTGCATCTCAAGATCATAGTCCTGCCAGTTTGTATACTCAATGCCTGAAGGATAAGACGATAGCTCGACTGCTGCATCAATCTCAGTCTCAGTCATATTGATCTCACCAAGAAACCGCTTTTTCATAAAAGGAAGAGGAATTACGACTACATCTGTCTTATCATCCTTAACTGCTTCCCTGTAATACTTATCAAGAGCGGTCCACTCAAGTGGCCCAATACTAAGAAACAGAACTTCCTTCCTATCAAGAATATTCTCTTTTACTGCCGCCGATACCTCGCTAAGAGCTGATAAGCTCCGGGCACCAAAAGACTGAGCATGATGCAGTTTTGCTGCATCTGCCCCGTTTTCACTTCCAATACAATCTGCCACTAACTCATTGTATTCTTCCCATATCACATCGCAGAATCTCTGAAGAGCTCCCACAATTTTTATAGTACATTCCTTTTTCTCGCCCTTTACATTTTCTGCCAAGGTACCAAGATCCGCTGCCAGCTGCTGAAGATCTCCTACAGTCTGTGTAAAGACGTCCGCTTTGTCACCCGGATTCAAAACGAGCGAAGAGTCACTTAAAGCCTGCGCCGCACTTAAATACTGCTCTTTTGCAGCCTCAAACAATCTCTCCATCTCGGAAAGACATTCTTTAGCCATTGTCTTAAGAGAACCACTCTTATCAGGCAGCGCGCGCTCGAGCATGGACTCATCAAACTTAAATCCGGCAAAAGACTCCCCGGATATCTCTTCCATTTCTTTTCTCTGTCCTTCAAAAAAAGGATAGTTATGACCACTCCACACCTTCTTAAAAGTACAGTAATCTCCGTATCTTGAGCGAAGCATTTCATTGTAGCGTGCCGGCATCGGAATAGTCACATCCTCGAAAGGAAGCCTTACACTGTTCTCATACCAGGATTTCTTCTCTCCGGCGCTGTTTCCGTTTTTGAGAACCCACGGAAAAATCTGTCCCACGAGATTTGTTTCTTCCGGTTTTACCCTTGCCATCTGTTTTTCGGCAAGCCTGTATAATTTGACCGCGAGCTTTCTTTTTTCTTCTTCGTCAAAAGAAACTATGGGTAGTCTTACATGATACTTTCCGGATAGTTCTTCTATCTTCGAAGAAAGATAAGCTTTATCAAAATCACCATCTATAACAGTCTGAGCTATGGCAAGAATATCCATAATTTCCGCATCTCTCGCCTTTTCTTTTTCAGCATCCTCATAGAGATAATCTTTGATAAAAATATCTATTCCTACAAGCCACGGAAAGTTATTGTGCTCATCAAGGTATTTCTCCTCGAAGCACATCCTTGAGTTGTTCACCACTCTTGCCAGGAACAGCCAGTGATTTTCTTTTCTCTCATAATCGTGAATAACATAGTTCTGAGGTAGCTCTGCGTCCGCAACTTCCCTGAATCTATCGTAGTCGTCCCGAAGCATACAGATATCAAGGTCATCATCCCAGGGAACGTACCCTCCATGCCTTACTGTTCCAAGAGCTGTTCCCCAATCGGCATAATACCTGATTCCGTGCCTTGTACATATATCATCGATCACGTCAAGAACATCTAGGGCTGCAGCCCATGCCTGTTTTATCGCTGTCGGTATATAAAATCCGTTTCTGACTTCATCTCTGAAAAAATCAATTGATCGGTTCATGTTGTCCCCCATCACCCGAAAGGTATAATACTCTCACCTTCCATTTTACAAAGTTATGGGAAATACAACAATTCAAAATAGGTTTTAATTTATCACAATTATATCCGACGTCGCTACGCCGTAGAATCTGTCTACAAGGACGTATTTTCCGGGATTATACTCTCTTTTTACATAGGGAATAACCGTAAGGGGCGCCATAAGATTAGTATTTGGGAACGCCCTGACAAAAGAAATCTCTGCCTCCTTATCTTCACTGGCTACTCCGACACTTCCCCAATCAGCGGATAAAAACTGAGCGCCGCCTTGATATATGGGCTCAGAGCAATTTATCTTTCCTTCTGCCCCAAGCTTATCATCAAACGGTCTTTCCACCGGAAACGCGAAACCTCCGTCAGCCACATCTATTGCTATCCTTGTATCTATCTCATGAATTCTCTTATGCCAGCCAAAGCCTTGGGGAATAACAGTCGTCTTAACTCTTACTCCTTCCAAAGGCTCTGAAATAATCCTTACCTCATTCTCGTCCGCCTCCCAGCGCACGCATTTGGTCATATGATAGGTATCCTCCTCATGTCTTGAAACCGCAAACACATTGTCAAAGGCTCCGTCCTCCAAACCGTTCCCCCTCTGGACGCTGAAGCCAAACCTGTTTGAATACACCAATTTTTTGTACTTGGAGTCGC
This sequence comes from Butyrivibrio sp., assembly GCA_016291375.1. Lineage (GTDB taxonomy): Bacteria > Bacillota > Clostridia > Lachnospirales > Lachnospiraceae > Butyrivibrio. Next base: position 49,282 of record JAEEXE010000020.1, on the reverse strand, counting down.
AATTTCCGTGTTCCATCCCCGGGTACTGACCACAGGGGAACATTGTAACGTTATCCACGCCGCCGACCTCATCATGACAAAGAATCATGTGCGGAGCCTTAAGATAACTCTTAGATGGCGGCGTAAGCTTCTTCTCCCCCATGGACCATATCCTGCTGCCTGCGGGGAACATCAAAATTAAGAAAGCCTTAAATGACCAATACGGAGACCCCGGTGCATTATATTTCTCACTCATTATCAGATTAGGATATCTGTAACCTATAGTAAGAAAGCCTTTCTCATCCCTTATGGGATACTCCATCCAGCTTCTAAAATTAGACAAAAGAATATGCTTATAAAGCTCTTCTTTTTTCTCTCCCTCGGAGATCTCTTTGGTCACAACTCTTCCGAAAAGTTCATTGGCAAGAACTTCACCGTATGTTTTGTTAGCTGCGGTTTGTCCAAGCATATCCTCTGCAAGTATTAAAGCAGGCCAAAATGCAGCATGAGCAAATCTATAGGTAAGGCTTCTGCCAAAGGGTACTTCGACTCCATCATCGGAAAACCATTTCTCATAATCTTCCGCAAAGCGTCTCCCTCTTTTAAGAAGCATCTCCTTATAAGGGCGGCCAAAAAATTTGGCAGCTTCTCCCATTTCTTTTGAAGAAGCCGTAGGCGCAAGAGCAGCCCAAATAAGTCCGTAGAAATGCATGGCAAAAGGAATATAATAATCCATCTGCCCCTCATGCCCGTCATAGTACCAGCCATCAGATACATAGCAGCCTTCTATTACCGCAAAATCCTCTACCAAAGCCTGTGTATCAACTTTAAGCCCCAGCCTTGCGAATGCCATGTTTGTAAGTATCCTAAAAAAGCGCCAGTTATTAGCATGTATTTTGTGGCTGTTTATCTGTCGCATCCATGCTTCCACCCTTATCTTTTCCTCCACGGAAAGAGGTTTCCACAGGGATTCGCCTGCAATTGATAGGGCAACACTTATAGCTGCAGTCTCTACCATCTTTTGATCGTAGTCTTCCATATTTCCCCAGAATCCGGCGCTAAAAGGATCGGTTCCGTTTCTGAGCCCTTCCAGATACAACTTTTTCCATTCATCAATTTCTTTTTTCTGTTCGGAACCAATATCTTCATTGTCGGTAGCAAAGAGAGGCCCTAGTCCCCAAAGGACTCTGGCCCATCCCTCCATTCCGGCTGCTCTCTCTCCGTAATGAGCTGAAGTGTTTCCGATCTTCAGCATGCTTTTTTCATCATTGTAATATGCCTTAAGCGGTCTTATCAGATCAAGTAGTCCTTTCACCATATCCCGCCTGGTCTTCCAAGTATTTTTTTCTGTATTCTCCATATCTTTTTACCTCACCAGAATCTCACATGGTTGTCCAAAAGCCTTGCAAGTGCTTCAAGAAAAAAATAATCGCCCCAGCTTGTCCCGACACTTCCAAGTTCTCTGTGATACATACCGTTTGTAAGAACAACGGGAGAATTCATGTCATGATTAAAATAGTTCTCATAAAGACTGCCAACTATCTCTTTTGCGGTCTTGATATATTTTTTTATCTTGATGTGATTATCAAGAAGCACGGACAATTCAAGAAGTCCGCAGGCAAAAATTGCTGCAGCGGATGAATCTCTTATGTCAGGAACCATGTCATTAAAGCTAAGATCCCAATAAGCCACCTTATCTTTTGGAAGTCTTTCCAGAAAATAATCCGCAGCTTTACAGGCAATATTAAGAAACTCCTTGTCCTTTGTATATGAATAAGAAAGGGCATATCCGTAAACAATCCACGCCTGACCTCTTGCCCAGGTTGATGAGTCTCTAAAGCCCTGATGGGTTCTGCCTTCAATTGCACTTCCCGACATGGGATCCATCAGATAAGTGTGAAAAGAAGAGAAGTCCTTCCTTACGATGGTCCTCGAAGCTGTACATGCATGCAGCATAGCTGCCTCAGCATGCTTTGGATCTTCACTCTGATATAAAAGCGGTAGATTTAGCATAGTGTCTGCAATAATGAGTACGTATGGATCTCCGGCATTCATCTTTCCCCAGGCCTGAATATAATTGCCCTTCCTGTTGAACCTGTGATAGAGCTCATCTGCTGCCTTAGCCGCGATCTCTTTTGCCCTCTTATCCTCTGTAAGTTTGTAGAGAGCAACACATGTAAGAGAATAAAGAAAGCCAAGATCATGTGAGATTCCTATGTGCTCATTAAGTCTTTTCTCAAAGCTGTCCAGATAACTCTTTTTGTCAGCTATGAACTCCTTGGCTCCCGTCAGTGAATATGCCAAAAGCATCTCTCCCGGAAAAAAAGAAGAAGTCCAAAGATTATTGTCCATCGGCTCATAGTCAAGTCGTCCGCCCTCTGACATAAGATTTGAAATATGAGGATATTTATTTTTGTATCGCTCATGATTTCTTAAAAGCTTTTCAAATATCAGTTCTGTGACTAATCGGTAGTTAATCTCTTTTTCCATATTTACTCCTTAACAGCGCCGACCATAACACCGGCGGCAAAGTACTTTTGAAGGAAGGGATACACGCACAGGATAGGCATGGTCGCTACAACAATGGTGGCATATTTGATAGTGGCGCCTACAGATTCCTGATCACCGGCACCTACCCCTGTTGTCATACCCGACAGACTATTCTGCAAAAGTATCTCCCTTAACACAACCTGAAGAGGATAACTTTCTCTGTTCCTCAATATTGTTGAAGCCCAGAACCATGAATTCCATATTCCAACGCCGTAGTAAAGGACCATTACGGCAAGGATTGCTTTTGAAAGAGGAAGGACAATGGAGAACAAAACTCTGATATGTCCGGCACCGTCGATCTGCGCTGCCTCCGTAAGAGACTCAGGAATTGAGGAAAAAGATGTCCTTAAAATGATCAGGTTGTAAGTGTTTATCATAAAGGGAATGATAAGTCCCATAAGCGTATCCGTAAGATGGAGCTGTTTTAAGTTAAGATAAAAAGGGATCATACCTCCCGAAAAAAACATGGTGAAAGTAATAAGCATCATCAGAAGATTCTTCCACATAACGTTTTTTCTGGACAAAACATATGCTGCAACAGAAGTCATCATCACCTGGATCGAGACTCCCACAACAAGCAAAAAGAGTGTATTCATATACCCTTTTAATATCATTGGGTTCTTGAACACCTTCTGATAAGCAGCATAACTAAAGCCTCGAGGCCCCAAAAGCAGGCCCGAATGCTGAGTAAGCAACCCGCTGTCACTAAAGGATGCAAAGATAACGTATAGCATCGGATACAGACATATGAGCGAGAGCACCGTCAAAAAAACATAATTGATAACGGAGAATGTTCTGTCTCCGAAACTTCTTTTTATTGTTCTTGTATTCATAAAACCTCCTACCAAAGACTGGTCTGGGTGAATTTCTTGCTAAAAGTATTTGCAAGAAAAAGGAGCACCAGATTAATAACCGAGTTGAACAGTCCGATAGCTGTTGAATAACTCCAGCCCTGCTCAAGGATACCTACTCTGTACACATAAGAAGAGATGATATCCGCAGTCTCGTAGGTTGAAGGGTTGTATAAAAGAATAGTCTTCTCATATCCGATACTAAGAAGTGAGCCTATCCTTAAAATAAGCATTATTACTATGGTGGGTGTTATAGCAGGAAGCGTTACATGGATAAGCTTTTTGAACCTGCCGGCACCGTCCACTTCAGCCGCTTCATAAAGCTGCTGATCCACACCTGAAAGGGCGGATAAGTATATGATCGATCCCCAGCCTATCTGCTGCCATATATCAGAAGCCACATAGATAGGGCGATATAGCGAAGGATCCTGCAGCAAGGGATGACTCACACCTCCGAATGCCTCGATTATCTTGTTAAAAAGACCTGTGCTCATGGAAAAATCCGTGATCATACCTGCGACCACAATAATTGAGATAAAGTGAGGCAGATACGATATTGTCTGCACCGTCTTCTTAAACACCGTATTTCTTACCTCATTAAGCAGAAGAGCCAGGATAATCGGCGCAGGAAAACCAAAAAGCAAGCTGTAAAAGCTAAGTAACACTGTATTTTTCATGAGTCTGGCAAAAAAGGGACTGGTAAAAAATCTCTCAAACTGAGCAAATCCAACCCATGGACTTCCCCAGAAACCACGTGCGGGCTTGTACTCTTTAAAAGCAATCAATGCACCGTACATGGGCTTGTATGCAAAAAGAAGGTAAAAGACAATCATGGGAATCGCAATAGCATACAACGTCCAATTCCTCTTCATGTCCTTAATAAACCTTTCTTTAAAGGATTTATTTTTGTACATAAATTTCCTCCGGATCATTTCAAAAAATGGTCTGCCTCAGAAGAGACAGACCACATTTCTTTCACATTATCGATCTTTGTAACGGGCAAGGGCAGCATTTTCTATTTCAAGCGCCTTATCAAGCCCCATGGATTCTATCGTTGAAACGTATGAATCAAAAGTGCCTATATCCTCTGTTCCGAGAATATATTTAATTGTCATCTCATCACGATATGTGCTTATCTCATTCATGATCGCAGAGAACTGATCACTCTCCTCAGAAGTGGGAGTAATGGGAGGAAGCTTATGAAGCTTACCATCATTGTCTCCCCAGACAGCGTTGGATTCCTTCTGTCCATCGTATGTATAGTACTGACGAAGATATCTTATATCCTGCACAAAAGGTCCGTTGTAGTTTCCACGAATGTACGCACTCATAGCCTGAGCCACAGGAAGTCCGTCGGGATTATTGAGAATCTGATCCGTGTACACGGGCTCGCCGGCTTCGAGTGTATAGGATTCTCCTTCTACACCAAAGTTATAGAACATGTGGCCTTCATCACTGTATGCCCAGTCAAGGAGCCTTGCAGCAGCTTCCACATTTTTGCATGATGTTGTAATTGCAACTCCCCCCTGATTAGGAACCGCATTATCGATCTGTCCCATAGCTGCTCTTTCACCCTTTTTGAGAGTGGGAACAGGTGCGGGACTAAGTGCATATTTAGGATCTGTTTCTAAAGCAGCAGTTGTCCATACTCCCATACGGCTTCCTGCCCAGCCAATAGATGCTCCGCTCGTTCCGTTTGTCATTTTGGCACTTACCTGATCAAATTGCTGAGTTGCTATATCGGGATCGATAAGTCCCTCAACATACCACTGATGCATAGTCTCAAGATACTGCTTGTATCCTTCTTCTACTGCACCGTAATGAACCTGACCGTCAGTACCCAGGTAGAAATTCCTGCAGGCATCAAAGGCATAGCAGAACGGGTTGTCATCTGTAAGAGATCCCATTGTATACTCATATGAAAAAGGTGCCTGTGCTCCCTTCTTTTCCTTAAACTGAGTAAGAACCTCGTGCCACTCATCCATTGTGGTGGGAACCTCAAGACCAAGCTCATCAAGCCAGTCCTGTCTTACCATGAGGCCAAGAGTTACCCTAAGCTGCTCATCACCACGAATGAAAGGGAACATATAGTAATGTCCCTCATCAGTTTTGACCATTCTGTCGATATCGGGATTCTTTTCCAGATACGCTTTCAGATTAGGACAATAGTCATTGATGATATCAGTAAGTTCATAGATGTAACCGTCAGAGATAGCCTTCTCGGGACCACCTGTGTAATTCATCCAATGATATTCAAGCAGATCCGGAAGATCTCCGTCTGCAAGCATGAGATTGAACTGCTCCTCGCCCTGACCTGTCGGCGGATGCATAAATTCGATATCAACTCCTGTGTGCTCCATTAGTCCTTTTCCAAAAGGTGTCTCGCCAAGATTTGCATAGTTTGCTGCCACATTTGTATTAAGATCACACCAGTATGTAAGTGTTGCATCAGTGTCCATAGGATATGTGAAATCGGCTATAGCCTCACTTTCAGCACTTGATGAAGCTGATGCACTCTGTGAATTTCCGCCGCTACTTGCAGCACTGCTTTCAGCACCCTTTGCTCCACATCCCACAAGCAACATTCCACTCATTGATACGGATAAAAGAACTGCCGTGATACCCTTCATAAGTTTTTTTCTCATTTGAAATACTTCCTCCTAAAAAAGTAGTTCAAAAAACCGGGCCCTGGTTTTTCGTTTTTGTGTTTCTGACTCCGAGATTACCAATTGCCCCGTGAGAAATATATATTAAAAATCCAAAATCGATTTTCAAATTCGAAAATTTGACATTGCAAAAAACCGAAATTGATTTTTGCAATCGCTACAGTCCGCTTATTTCCCTGAATTGCCCCGGGGTTATTCCCTCATTCTTTTTAAATATTCTAATGAGAGCAGCGCTGTCTCTAAAACCTGACCCTTCTGCAACTTCTGCTATTGTCTTCTCGCTCTCCAAAAGTTTTTTTGCAGCATCAGTCCTTACTTTTGATATGTATGTCAAAAGACTTACGCCCGTTTCCTTTTTAAATATTCCGGACAGATATGACGGCGAAAGATCAAAATGAAGAGCTGCCTGAGAAATGTTGAGATCGGGATCCGTATAATTTGCATCAATATATTCCTTTATCTCAAGACAAAGTTTTTTATTCCCGTCGTTTCCAACTTCTTCTTTTTTGGCACTCAAAAGAGAAAAGGCCTGAATATTATTAAGAACCTGACTGTTCTTATAAAGCTTACCAACAATGTCCGTAAGGATCTCAAATTCATTGCCCTGCTTACTGCCATCAGCAGTCTTCTGATCAGTTATTTCCAATAAATGATTGATGGGATTGTAGTTCTTCTTACTTAGCAGAACTGAGATGATAAAACCGAAGATCATACATAATAAAAGTCCCAGAATGGTTTTCAGACGAATACTTGCTGCCCCGCCTTCATATATCTTTGTAGATATCATGTACACATATTTCCATGAAGTCACCTCTGACTCATAGGTTATGAGTTCAAAATTATCTTTGGCATCTCCGGGATTTGCTCTTTTCTTGGTGGAAGCAACTGCATTTCCGTCTTTATCAAACACCGCAAAGCGTATGTCTTCTTCATCGGATATCTGCTCCATGAGCTTATCAGCGTCCATCTGCACTACGATTACCGCTGTGTCGTGACCAAGTCCCGTATCAAGGGTTTTCTTGTGCAAAAGAATCTTCTTCCTGCCATCACTTCCCACGACCACATCAATATCCTTGCTGTGTTTAAGGTCACTTAGATAATCGGAAAAACTATACATTCCTTTGTCTTGCCTTAGATAGAGCTTATTAAACAGTTCTCCGGACATGTGCCCCTTGGTGCCTGCGACAGAATTGCTCTCCCCCAAAAGTACATAGATGTCATCAATATTCGGATGATTTACTACAAGCTTCTGGAGCCTTGTCATCAAAGTGATAAGCCAGATCTGAGAATCAGGTGTCATATCACCTTTTACAGAAGAAAGCCGCTGAACATCTTCATCGCCAAGGAGCTGACCAAGGACTGCATTTCCTTCTATAATCCTGTTGTCAAGCTCAAGCGCAGTCTGACGCAAAGCAGCTTCATAAACTTCTTCTGTTGTATTTTTTATTACCCTGTATGCACTGTTATACAGATAAACTCCTACAGTTATCGGTATAAGCAGCACAAACAGGTATGATATGATCCATGAATACAACACGGATCTTCTCTTACTAAGAATTTTTTTAATCATAAATAACCGTCTTAATGGAATGTGGAGTCATCATAAGATCTACGGAAGTATCATTCTCCTTTATAACAAGAGGAACATTCTTATCCGAACTGTTCATGATAACTACAACACGCTCTCCTGTCGGATTTACAAACGCAGCTGTATCAAGGTCTTTGGTATAGCAAGAACTCCAGATGAGCCTTGCTCCCTCTTTGATATATCTGGAAAGATGTCCGATGTAATAATATGAAAGTTTTTTCTCGTAATTCTTTCCGCTCTCAAGAGCCTTGATAGGTGCATCACAGAAGTTACCAACATGATTTGGACCACCTTTATAATCAACCATAAGATTCCAATCAATGATCGCATTACATCCGCCCTTTAGATTACCTATCATCTGATGAGCATACATCTCTGCATTGTGTACATCTCCTGCCCCCGCAAGGATTGAATACTCAACGCATCCTTCTGTAAAGAATATCTCCATATCAGGATAGTGTTTCTTTAAAAGTTTCAAGGTGTCGAAATGATCTCCGGTGTACCAGTGAACAGCACATCCGGACACATACTCTTTAGCACCCTCTACATCAAGAATTTCCTTAACTCTCTCATAAGCAAGCTCCTTGTTGTGATCCCACACAAAGATCTTTATCTTATCAAGAAGTCCCTCTCTCTTCATCGCAGGCCCCAAATGATTCACGATAAAATCTGCCTCTTCCCCTGCATTGTACAAACAGGAATCCCAGATCTGTTTAGCATTTGGTTCGTTCTGGATAGTGGTAAAAGAAATATCCAGTCCTCTTTTTTCATACTCTCTTATAAATTTAACGAAATATTCAGCCCAAAGATCTGCATATTCTTCCTTGAGCTTGCCTCCGTGATTCATCTCGCCGTTGGTTTTCATAAACGGTGGAGGTGACCAAGGCGCCATGACAAGAACAGGTTGCTTACCGATTTCTGCCTCGGCAGCCTTGATCATAGGAATTATCTCTTTGTCGTCATGTGCAATGGAAAAAGTTTCAAGACTTTCGTCGCCCTCATCAATATATGTGTAGTTGCCAAGAGCGAAATCACAGCTACTCATGTGAACACGGCCCATGTTGTATCTAAGACCGGTGTCACCGAAAAGATCGCTAATAAGGCGCTTCCCTGCTCCTTCCTCAAGCCCTGCATAGGTATGCGCAGCTGCCTCGGTAAAAGCACCGCCAAATCCGCGTATGGTTGTTTCCTTCTCATTGGGATAAACAACCAGAAGTTTCATCTCGCCGGCGACGCCTGCATTTTCTGCAGTGCTCTCATTCCAGAACTTGCCTCCGGCGAAATCAGTTTCTATTACTTTAATATTCTTCATTACAAATCCTTTGCTATTGTAGAATCGCGCGGGATTATCCTTCCTTTCAAAGTCACCAGCTCGCCCGGCTCTCCGCCTATCATGCGGATAAGCTGTTCGACGGCAAGTGCACCCTGTTTTTCAAAAAAGGTTCTTATGGTTGTAATAGAAGGACTCACAAGCCTTGTGGTCTCAATATCATCACATCCCATAACACTAACCTGCTCCGGAACCTTAACTCCTCCGTCTCTAAGCGCTTCCGTTACGCCGATAGCACTTAAGTCGTTAGCTGCGAAGATCGCATCGGGAAGCTGTTTTCCCGAATCAAGAAAATCCGTCACGGAATTATATGCTCGTAGCCTCTCAAAAGCACCTTTTAAAATATAATCCTTTTTAACCTCTATACCGGCTCTTTTGAGTGCATCCAAAAAACCTTGTTTACGCTCATTGTTATCGTAGTTATCTTCTTCACCTTCAATATACATAAAGCTCTTGTGACCAAGCTCCAAAAGGAACTTAGCTGCCTGCTCGCCACCACTTCTTGAATCAAAGACAACACTTGCAGATTTATCATCGATCAAAATACGATCAATATAGACCGTAGGTATTCCCTGTGATCTTAAAATCTCTTCCTGATCTTTGCCTACAGCAGAATTAAGGATAATTGCTCCGTCAACTCTGTGTCCCAGAATGTTGGCAACTATATGAGATGAATCAGAACTTAAAAAAATCTCAAGCTCATATCCTTTCTCTATACAGGCGCTGTATATGGAATCAGACAGTTCTCCGTAATAGGGTCCTCTTATTGCTCCAAGGAACAAACCGATAACTCCGGTAGCCTGAGCCTTAAGATTTCTTCCGTTAAGGTTAGGTGTATAATTAAGCCTCCTTGCCACCTCGAGAATTCTCTCTTTGGTATCCGGATGGAGAACATTAACGTTATTGAGAGCGTTTGATACGGTGGATATAGAAACTCCCGCTTCTTTTGCTACATCTTTAATTGTTATCTTTCTGTTTATGCCTTTTGACACAGCCTGCCTCTTTTCCTATATCATCCTTATTTACTGCAGGGGGAAAAACGTTTTTAACCCCCTACAGCAAATTATAGCATAGTCCTATGATATAAGATAAGGATGATCTGTATTACTTGTAATCGTACTCCTCACAGTATGAGATCCACTGCTTGGTGTACTCATCACGTACCTTATCGATTCCGGCATCCTTCATCTTGCTTCTGAATTCTTCTACAGCTGCATCAACATCATCAACAAGTCCTGCCTCAAGAGGAGCAAGGTACTGTCTCATAACATTTCCTACTGCAGATCTCTCTGCGCTGTAAGAATCATAGTTCTCTGAAAAACCGTCATAGATATTTACATTTGCAAACTTGGTCTTTAAGCCAAGCTCTGCATACTTATCAAACATCTCCTGAAGCTTAACGTCTGTAGCCTGAGGAATTCTTGATCCACCGTTTCTAAGGTTCCATGTATTGAAGCCTTCATAAGGGAATGTAGGTGTCTCGCCTGCTGCTTCCTGAAGGTTCTTGTAGATACCGTTGTCTACATCGTAGTGCTTACCCTTAATACCATACTGAACAATAGCGTTAACTTCGTCATCACAGAGCATTGTCTGAAGAACAAGAAGTGCTCTCTCAGGATCCTTGCAACCTCTTACGATGGCTGTTCCGTTCTGTGTAGCATGTCCGGGATAGATAACGCCGTTAGTCTCACCATAAGCTACATAAGCTGACTCCCAGCCCTGACCTGCATTCTCAAAGTCCTGAATAGCTGTTATCTGCTTGTTGGGATTCTGACCTGCAACTTCTGCAACACAAAGACCGTTCTTGTAAGCGTCGGAATTGTTTGTGTCAGAAAGAGCACTCTTTGACCAGAAACCTTCATCAGCCCATCTCTTGAGCATCTTCATATCATCTACGAAGTCATCTGAATACCAGTAATCATATACTTCGGTAGGTGTGTCATAGTTAGCAGCAAGACCATAGTCAAGACCGTTGTTTGCAACCCAAGGATACTTAAAGTTAAGTGCCCAAGCTGCATCAAAGCCTGTCTGGAATCCCTGGCTCTCCTCTGTTGTTACGGTAAGAAGACCCTGATCGGGTTCGTTCTCCTTGATACCAAGAAGATAAGCTTCAAGGTTTTCAAGTGAATCCGGAACAGGAAGATTGTACTTAGCTCTAAGATCTTCTCTGTACTTAACACCGTTACATACATACTCGGGCCATGTGTTAGGAACTGCGTATGTCTTACCGTCGATCTTGCACATATTGAGCTTAGTCTCTCCTACTGCCCTCTTAAGCTCAGGTGCAACTGTATCAAGCATCTCATCAAGCTCTTCGAAAGCGCCGCTACTTGCAAGCTGTCCATAGTTGAGCCAGTTAGCAATATAGATAAGGTCTGCGCTCTGAGCTGTGATCTCATTTGCATACTTCTGCTGGAAATCAGTCCATGTTGAGAACTGCATATCTACTGTAGCATTGCACTTCTCAAGAAGCTTCTCATTAAGAGCTGCCTCAACTTCTTCCTCATCCTGAGGTGCATCACCCATTACATAGAAAACAAGGTCAACCTGATTGGAAAGATCAAGCTCTTTTGCTTCCACAGGAGCCTCTTCCTCTGCTTCTCCTGAAGCGTCATCTGTCTGAGGAATCTCGGTAACACCCTGCTCCTCAAGAAGATCAGCCGCTGACTGTGAGCTGTTACTGCCACAGCCTGTGATGATGCCTGTCAGCATTGTGAGTGACAACAATAAACTAATAACTTTCTTTTTCATCTTTCTTCTCCTTTTAAAAATGAAATAGATTTTATAAAAACGTTTTTATTTTTGAATTAAAAATTTCACGGCTCAACCTTTAACCGCGCCTACAGTGATTCCGGAAACAAAGAATCTCTGTACGAAAGAATAAACCAAAAGCACAGGTCCTGTTGCTACAACCGCCATAGCAAGCTTAACGGACTCTGTGGGAAGATCTGCTGTCTTCATGCTCACATTTGAAGCCATCTGTTTCATAGCCGTTGTAGCATTGAGAAGATCATACAGATAGAACTGAAGCTGCCAAGTGGATGAATTGGTACTGAACATTGAAGATCTGTACCAGTCATTCCAATAGCCAAGTGCCAGGAAAAGACCTACAGTAGCAAGTCCCGGTTTAAGCACCGGAAGTACTATCTTAAAGAAGATGGTAAAATGCCCCGCTCCGTCAATCTTGGCTGATTCCGTGATAGCATCCGGCACAGCTCCCACAATAAAGGTCCTCATAAGTATTACAAGGAAAGGACTCATAAGAGCCGGGAACCATATAGCCAGTGTGGAACCCTTAAGATTAAGTACATTGGCATACATGAGATACCATGGGATCATTCCGCCTCCGAATATGCTGGTAAAGTAGATCAGGAAAGACACCGTATTTCTGTACTTAAACTCTTTTCTCGAGATAACATATCCCGTCAATGTGATCATCATAAGTCCAAGACCGGTACCGACAACCGTATAATAGATAGTCATCTTGTAGGCCTGAAGGATATCTTTTGGAGACTTAAATATTGTCTCGTAAGCCGATAAAGTAAAATTCTTGGGCAAAAGAGAATATCCTTGCGTAAGAATCGTACTGTTATCTGTAAAAGACCCCGATACGATTATGATGAAAGGAAGTACGCATATAATGGAACCGGCGGCTAAAAGGAGATATGATATCGCTTCAAATATTCTGGTTCCTGTCGACTTCTTAATTGTCTTTGGAGCTGATGGCTCAAAATCCAAATCTTTTGACATATTGCTCTCCTTTCTCAGAATAATGCGTATTCGGGGTTTCTTTTCTTAACTACGAAGTTCACAAGCACGATTATCAGGAATCCAAACAGAGACTGATAGAGACCTGCCGCGGTTCCAAGACCGATGGACAGAGGCTGTGTCATTGTGATCCTATATACGTAGGTATCAAAGATATCCGTTACGTTGAACAAAACTCCGTTGTTGCCCACGAGCTGGTAAAAGAGCTCAAACTGGCCCTTCATGATACTACCAAGTGCGTACAACAACAGGATGATAAATGTAGGCTTAATATGAGGCAATGTGATGTACCATATCTGCTGCATATCGCCCGCTCCGTCAACTCTTGCAGCCTCATATATCTCATTGTCTATACCCATTATTGTTGCCAAATATACAACCATTCCGTATCCGATGTTTTTCCACAGATAAAAGAAGGTTATGAAGAGGGGCCAGTAAGAGGGGGTGTTGTAAAAATCAATGCGCTGGCCCCCCATCCCTGTCATAATGTTGTTGATAAGACCGTACTGATATTCAAATACGTTGTAAACGATAACCTTCAGAATAACAAATGAAACAAAGTAAGGCATGAACATCAAGGTCTGAGACGCCTTCTTGAACCACTTAAGAGTTACTCTGCTTACAAGTATCGCAAATACGATCTGAAGTACATTTCCTATTCCGATAAAGACTATGTTATACAGAATAGTGTTTCTCGTAAGTCTGAAAAGATCTGCCTTGATAAGGAAATCAAAATTCTTAAAACCTATAAACGGACTCGACCACAATCCGTCTCTGAAATTAAATGAAGTAAATGCAAAATATACGCCGAGCATCGGCAGGTAATTGTTGATAAGAAAATAGATAAAAGTAGGTATCAGCATTACGAACAATACCCAGTTCTTCTTAAGTTCTCCCAAAAGACCGTGCTCTTTATATTTTTCTCTCTCTTTCTTTTCCACAATCTTGATATAGATATATGCCGCAAGTCCTACAGCAAGCTGTATGAATGTCGCGACTCCCGGAACGAAACCGATCATCTTAAATCTAAGATTGGAAAAAATCACAAAAGCGATCGTCGCAGCAGCTGTCAGAAATGAGAAAAGAAAAGCACATTTGCCTGCGGCCAGATAAGCAAGATTTTCTTTGCCCTCTTTGCCTCCAATGAAGCTACGTATAATGAAAGCTGCATTGAAGTAAATTGCCGCAAAACAAAGTATCAGCAGAACCATCGCAAATAATCCAAGAACTCCCTGATTCGCATAACGGACAAAATTAAGAAGATTGTATAAGTTGTAGCCCGTAAGAAGGTCCTTTGCCATCTCCTTGGTGACACCAATCCTCGAAAAGAGTCCCAACAGATTGACGACTTTTATCCAGTTAAAGAAAGGAAGAAACAGGACAAGGCTAATTGCGCTGATCCCGATCATCTTTTTGTTCCTCATAGAAACCTCCCAAAACTATTGAAAAAGCTCAATAAAAACGTTTTTATTGTTTTGTGATTTGTAGTTTAGCACTATGCGCAATTATTGACAATACCCTTTTGTCATTTTTGTATATCATCAACAAAAACGTCACTAAAACTTCTGCTGTTTTAACTAAAACGTTTTTATTTGTGCGTGATAAAAAACACTGTAAAGAGCCAATGGTTTTTGTCCTGGCTCTCAACAGTGCTATTTATATTAGCTCATATTACAGATTGACAATATCTATTATATTGTCACCGTATTTTACATTGTTTCTATCAAGGAACTGTTTGAATTCCGGAACATCCTCCGGATTGATGATTATTCTTGGATCATGGGCATCACAGCCAATAACAAACTTAGCTCCCATTTCTGATGCCATCTTAAAAAATCTGTCACTGGGATAATGTCTTCCATCAACAAATCCATATACATTTACTTCAAGCGGAAAATCATATTCTATCGAAGCCTCAACTATACGTTTCATATGCTTAAGATAGATCTTTTCATCTCCCTTGTAATTGATCAGATCGGGGTGTGCCAGATATGTAAACAAGCCGGTTTTCATACCCTCAATAACAAGGTCAACATAAGCCTTAAGCTTATCTTCATCAGTGGTCGGCGCGCCAACATAGAATCCATCAACTTCATTTGGAGCAAAGTGCTGCCCCATGATTATATAATCCAGCGGATATTTACTGATCTCTTTTAACATTGGATCAAAAAATCTGCGTGAGTACTCAACTTCATATCCTATAAGAATCTGTATCTTGTCCTTGTACTCTTCTCTTAGATTCACAAGGGTTGTTGTATAATCCTCAAGTTCAGACATGTCCATTCTGATACCCGAGACAAATCCTTCCGGATAAGGTTGCGGAACATGATCAGAAAAACCAAGTATCTTGTATCCTTTTTTGATTGCTGCTTCAATATATTCTCTCTCAGAGCCGGCGGCATGTTTGCATCTGATGGTATGGGTGTGGTAATTAGCCAGCATTATCTATATCCTTCCCGTCTTACTTATAAGGCTTAAAAAATACAGTTTTAAAAACATGTATTATCATAACGCCCCACAGTATTTTAATCAAATGCTCTGCCTATTATTGTGATTTATTCTCAATCTCTTTTCACATTGTAGCTGGGAGGCGCGATATATCCCTCACGTTCTTTATCTTCCAAGTTATCAAGACCGCGATTCAACCGCTCATCAAGCTCCTTAAGTACCACCTCAGCGTCCTCCTGATACCCTCCTTCAAAAAGCTTTGCAAGGGTCTCTCTTGCAGACAATCCCTCGTATGAAATAACACCCTTGGGATCAGCCATTCTTATGATGAACTGATTATCCTTAAAAGTTGAAAACTCTTTCCAGCCATTAACAGAGGATTCCCCCGCTATATCGAGAACTTCGCTCCTGTAGGGAATATACATTCCCTGCTCATACATCTCTACAAGGTTCTCATCAGCATAGAACCACTCAAGAACCTTTTCAACCTTCGATGTATCTTTTGCCTCAAGTGCTTTTTTGCTAACTGCCAAAAGATCTACCGCCGCAACCATTTCCTTGTAGTCATATCCCTCTTTCTTGATCGCCGGAGGATCACATACGACCCAATTGCACTTTGCAGGAAACTGCTCTGTATAAACCGCCACATCAAAGCTTGCCGCCATAACGATTCCAACTTTTCCTTCCGCAAACTTTGCTCTGGCTGTGTCTGCATCCATACTCTCATATCCGGGATAAACACTTCCGTCACGTATCATTCCAAGAATATCTTCTATAATGGGAAGGCCGTCGGAATACCTGTAAGAACCCGATACCGCATCATAACCAAAATGTCCAAGGGAAGGTGTTGCCACGCCGTAGATATAATGATCAAGAGTCCACCCGCTTTGAAGCGAAAGGCAATAGCCATACGCATCGCCCTCTGAAGCCTGCGTAATAATCCGGGCGTCCTCTCTGACTTCATCCCAGGTTGTTGGAACTTCCGTGATCCCCGCTTTGTCAAAAAGATCTCTATTAATGATCATCTTATATGATTGCAGGCTGTAAGGAAGTGTGTATATCTTGTTGTCAAAAATCTGATTTCCTATGATGAGGTTGCTCTTATTGTATTTGGAAAGAAGCGCACCACTTCCGGCAAGATTGGAGATAGGAACGGCATAGCCTTCTTTTACATATTTGGCAAAAGTGTTGGAGGATGGCCTAAACAGGTCCGGGCCTTTATTCGCAGCAAGTGCCTCATTAATTACATCCGCATAATCCGTACCATAGACGGTATATTCTATCTTTATGCCCTCTTCTTTTCCTATGGTATTGTTGAACTTTTCAATCTGCGCTTCTCTTATGGTCTTTTCATGAGCATTATCGCTCCAAACCGTAACGATCTGCACATCGTCGGAAATTGTCTCCGAATTATCTTCATTAGCAGAGCCTATATCTTCAGCTGTATTATTTACAGAAGTAGTGCTGTTTCTGCATGCTGATATGATCATGACTACCATAGCCAGACACAGTAGAATCGGCATGATTTTTTTCTTCATACAACCTTCCTCCAATTTCAGCGGATTTTTCCATTAACTAAATTATATTTACTTTTATCCGATTTAAAAAGTCAAATTTTATTTTTTCTTCCGCACCCGCATCAGCAAAACCATCGGGCTGCAGACACCCTAAGCCTTTGGTGGGGGGCAGGCGGGGCGGCGCTCAGACAGACAGTCTCCATTATTTTTCGTTTGAATGAGCCGCTAATTCCATGAGCATCTAAGGGACAATTCCAAGAATCTGTTTATGCTCCGTTGTCTGACTTTCGTTCCCTCAGGCGAAAACTAACAAGAACACTTCCGATTTTTGCGCTATTTCCAAACTCTACATTTTCTTGGTTGCTCAAGCCGTTTTTCTTTCAATGCGCGTGTTACGACTTAAACTCGCATGCAGCGCGTAGCGCTGCAATGCTCAAACACAAGTCTTCGCACGCGCTTGAAAAACGGCCGTTTTCGCAAAGAAAATGTGAGTTCTCCAATAATACGCAAAAATCGGAACGTGTTATTGGTAGTTATTCGCCGTAGGAAAACGAAAGGAGTTTAGGAGCAATAGATTCTTGGATTGGTCCCTTAGATGCCATGGATTACGGCTTATGAGACGAAAAATAATGGAGACTGTCTGTCTGAGCGCCGCCCCGCCTGCCCCCTCCCACCAAAGGCTTAGGGTGTCTGCAGCCCGATGGATTTGCTGATGTGGGTGTGGGGGAAGGAATTATATTTCCTATTTATTTGGTAGGTAATAAGTGATATTCTAGAGGTATCTAATTTATATTTGTAAAGGAGAAAATATCATGGAGAGAGTTGAGAAATTCTTGAAAGATGCAGAGACATACTATCTTGCTACAGTTGATGGAGACCAGCCCAGAGTAAGACCTTTTGGTACAGCACATATTTTTGAAGGTAAGCTTTATATCCAGACAGGAAAGGTTAAGGATGTATCCAAGCAGATTCATGCCAATCCCAAGGTTGAGATCTGTGCATTTAAGAACGGTACATGGCTTAGAGTAGCAGGAACTCTTGTTGAAGATAGCAGAATCGAAGCCAAACAGTCCATGCTTGATGCATATCCTTCACTTCAGGGAATGTACAAGGCTGATGATGACAACACTGAGGTATTCTATCTCAAAGATGCAACTGCTACTTTCTCATCATTTACCGCAGCACCCGAGGTTGTAAAATTCTAATAGATCAAGCCAAAACAAAAAGCAATTCATTCCGCATGAGAATGAATTGCTTTTTTATGCAAATAATCGATAAATTGTATTTTGCCTTGGCTGATATTGTACGTATCCTTGAGGTTTATGACGATAAAGAAAAGTTCCCTATTTGTCCGGGATGCGCAAGCGTACATCTTCTTTTAAAGCTCCAGTACCTTTAACTCCTTGCACTGATCATCATCAAATATGATCATATTCCTACCTACCCAGCGAATTCTTATATTATTCTGCTTCTCTGTTTCAAGCTGATAGACTAGCTCCTTTTTCTTAGTAGATAAGTCTTTTTTATAAACCGCATTCTTCTCAAAAAGGTACACTACTCCCGCATCATATCCGATTATCCTGGACGTACCGCCTTTAGTTTTGTATATCACTTCAGCCTGTTTCGTTTTTGTATTAAATGAAAACAGACATTCCCTCTTAATCTCATTATTTGGGATATATCTAAGATTTATCGTACGTCCGATAATATATGCTTTCCACATAACAGAAGTTGTGGTTCCATATAAAACATCATTACTTAGATAAAAAGAATTATCAAAAACTGCAGAGTACTTCATATTAAGATTACTTAATTCAGGAATCTCTACACGATTATTAGAATCATCTACATAATAAAAAACTGTATTCTCCGGTTCTTTATAAAGCCTTGCTTTTCTTCCATCGCTCAATTCAAAACTCGGCGGTTCAATACTGGAATACTTACCATATAGCCCCTCTGTATCATCATTCGGTCCGAATCGTTCCAATAAAACCACTCTTTTGCCCGATTCATTATTTTTTATCAAGCTTCCTATTCCAGCACAACATAGCAAAATTATATTTGCCGCAATAACTCCGACAATAAAATTTTGCCTTGATTTCCGCAACACCTTTTCTGTCTCCTCCGTAAAATTCGTCTTACTTATCCCCTATACTATAATGCTGCAATACCTCCAATTTATCCAGCCCTATATTTTTTATTCACCCATTACTTTTGAAAAATCTACTCCTCAGCGTTTGCAGTCGTCCTTGAATTTTTCGAACGCATAACGCGCATAACCCAAAGGCTCATCCTTTGTTATCTCTATTATTCCAAAGGAAAAAGAGCCTTTTCAGCGCATAAGCACCAAAAAGCTCTTTATCTTTTTTAACATATTCAAGTCCTGTTCAAGGATCATGCTATATTTCATTTACGCCTGCGCAGAAATATCTCCGCTTCCTGCGTCATCATTGGAAACTAAAGTAACAAGGCGATTGATTGCCTTCTTTACAGGTGGGATGTTGATAAGAACAAGCGTGATTATCATCTCTATAAGTATATAGCTGTAGTTATAAACGATAGGATAAACAACAGCAAGGCTCTTAGGGAATGTATCCGGCATATAGTCCATCCAGTAGATATATCCGCCAAGAGTATGGAAGAGTCCTCTTACAAGGGCAGCCACAACATATCCGATAACAAGGCCGTTTTTCTTTTTGTACCAAAATCCGGCGATTCCGAGAGCTGTAAAAGCAAAGAAGTAATCACAGCAAGTCTGGAATGGAGTAAGGAAATATGTAGCGCCTGTCTGAAGGAACTGGAACATTCCATAGGCAAAAGCAGCGGTTAAGCCGGCGCTCACACCATATGTGTAACCTACAAGGCATACAAAAAACATAGAGAATAAAGTAACTGATCCTCCCATAGGAAGCTCATACTTAACAAATGAAGTGATAACAGCCAGCGCCAGAGCAGCTCCGGCAAATGCAATTCTTTTTACAGTCATCTTTCCGACATTCTGCCTTTTGGCAATAATAGCAGCAGTAACAAAGATCAGTAACAAAATGACTGCGACGCCAAGATAATAGCCCGCCTTGGTGAGCTCATAGTAGTCGCTAACAGCTTGAATAAATTTAGACATAAACACCCTCCCGCACAGCATGTGCACCCCTAGCTTATTTTATTATTTTCCGAAACCAAGTTTATGCCACTTATAACCAAAAGTCAATTGATTTTAGTAAAAGAAAAAAGGCCGTCATCCCACAGAATAACAGCCTTTTCACAATTATATTTAAAATCCCTTAGCCTTGAGATCACTTACAAGATTCACATAGAACTCTCTGACATCAAATTCCGCGATATTTTCTCTGTTAAGATCGATCATATCTCCATGAGATATACCCCTGCTTCCTTTAGGAATCAGCATCTGGAAGCCGCTTCCCCAAGGGAATGACTTCTCGCCAACAAGTCCGTCATTTCTTCCATCAAAAGCCTTTACCAAAAGATATGACATATTAAGAGGGAATCTACCGGACATAGGATTGGTCTGAATGGATCCAACCGACTGATAGAATACCTCCGGTCTATCAAGTACCTCTTCGTTTCGCTTCATACATACGCTATGTGTAAGGTCCGTAACGGCGCCGATAAAATCAGGATTAATATCTCCAAGTTTTGCCGCGCCCGCATTATATGCTGCAGCGACAGCTTTCTGCTGCGCCTCCGGGATTTTTTCAAGAAGGAAATCCGCAAATTCACAGCCTCTGTGAGGAGTATTGATCGTTGTAAGCGACGCAACATCTTCATAAGCACCGCACTTTGCGATAGCGTATCTCATATCAAGACCACCTTTTGAGTGAGCAATGACGTTTACCTTCTCACATCCTGTCTGCGCCTTGATATCTTTGATCCTCCTTGCAAGCTCCTCACCGCTCTTTGCAACAGGTGAAGCGCTGTTATGCTCTCCATAGAAGATCGTAGCGCCATTGTCTATCAGTTCCTGCGGTATTCTGCCCCAATAATTCAGTTGCTCGAAATCTCTGAAGAACACTCCGTGCACCATTAGAATGGGATACTTAGTCTTGCATACCTGCAGGCTTTTTCGCTGCTCATCAAGCTTGATCTTTCCTGATTCGTATTTAACTTCATCATCAGCAGTCTTTATGATCTTGCCCAGCATGATCAGATGAACAATAGGAATTAGTCCAAATAGTATTCCCAACACCCTCCACCTTATGCCAAGCTGATTACAATTGATATATACGATTATAATGCCTATCCAAAAAAGTATAGACTCCGCAATAATGATAAGTGCCAGCTTTGCGAAAAACATCGCCGGGTCCTCTCGAAAACCCGAAAATCCAAAGGGACTTCTAAACAAATCCCAAAGATAATAGATAGCAAAAGCAAATGTGCTTATCAAAAAGATCTTAAGTATTGTGCTTCCTATCATGCAAGCTCTGATTCTATTCTTGTTCTTATCCATATTCATTCCCCACCTGATTATTATTCTAAATTGAATAGACTGTCTCCCACTCGAATGTAATAAAAATGAGCATTGAAAATATTACATTTTCAATGCTCATATATTACAATATTTATAACAAATTTTTTATTATTTTGCAAGTGCCATCATGATCTCATTGCTTCTTGCCACAAATGCAGCCATTGCATCGCCCTCAAGAGGTGCGTTCTGGATACGCGCAAGATCATAAAGCTGCTCACAGATCATTGTTGTATTCTCTGCGTCCTTATTGTCCATTACATACTGAACAAGGGGATGATTCGCATTAAGCACAAGTGTCTGACCTTCGCTTCCAAAGTCTCCCATGCTCATTCCATTCATGGCATACATCTTCATCATGTCAGCCATACGTCTTGATTCCTCAGAAACTGTAAGCATTGAAGCCATCTTCTTATCCTTAAGCTTTTCAAGCTTAACGTTAAGCTTGTCGTTCTTAAGCGCTTTCTTGATCTTCTCGCCAAGCTCCTTCTCTTTTTCCTCAAGCTCAGCAGCAACCTTCTTGGAAGTTCTGGACTTGAACGTATCTGTAAGATCAGCATCGATCCTTTGGAATCTGATACCCTCATTCTTACTCTCAAGCTGCTGCATGAAAGGTGTATCTATGTTGTGGTTCATGATGAAGGCTTCCATCTTCTGAGCCTTGAACATCTTGATATACTGACTCTGTTGCTGTTCATCGGTTACATAGTAGATTGTACGAGGCTCTTTTTCCTCTTTCTCATCCTTCTTGTCTTCGGACTTATCTGCGTCGCTTCTAGCCGTCTGATGCATCGAATCGTCTTCGCCGTTCCGGCTCGACTCTTCGGCATCATTGGCATAGGCGTCATCATCGACTCCCTTCGGATCGTCGGATGCCGCTCTATCCTCAGCTTCCTTATTGATCTGAAGGGCATCGGGAAGTGTGAGATATTTACCATCAAGGTTCTTGAAAAGAATGTAATCATTCATCTTCTCGCAGAACTTGTCGTCGCGAAGGCAACCATATTTGATGAAGGGACTGATGTCATCCCAGTACTTGTCATAGTTCTCTTTATCTGTCTTGCAAAGTCCGGCAAGCTTCTCTGCTACCTTCTTACTGATGTACTCGGAAATTTTCTTAACAAAGCCATCATTCTGAAGAGCACTTCTTGATACGTTAAGAGGAAGATCCGGACAATCGATCACGCCCTTAAGAAGCATGAGATACTCAGGGATAACTTCCTTGATGTTGTCGGCAATGAATACCTGGTTGTTGTAAAGCTTGATAGTTCCCTCAATTGATTCGAACTCCATGTTGATCTTGGGGAAATACAGGATACCCTTTAAGTTGAAAGGATAGTCCATGTTGAGGTGTATCCAGAAAAGAGGCTCCTTGTAATCACGGAAAACTTTTCTATAGAATTCAAGATATTCCTCATCTGTACAGTCCTTGGGTGTCTTGCCCCAAAGAGGATGTGTATCGTTAAGAAGCTGAGGTCTTCTCTTGATCTTGTACTGAAGCTCAGGCTCCTTGTCCTTGTCCTCGCCCTCTTTCTTCTCAGGCTTGATCTCTTCGATCACGATATCACTGTCAAGCTTCTCGCTGGCATTGATGGTCTCTGTTCCATCCTCATTTTCTTTTGAAAGATATATCTCATAAGGCATGAATGAACAGTATTTCTGAACTACTTCTCTAGCCTTGTACTCATTGCAGAACTCAAGGCAATCATCAGAAAGATGAAGTGTAATGGTAGTACCTACAGTCTTCTTATCGCCATCAGTCATCTCAAAGTCTGAACCACCGTCACATGTCCAGTGAACGGAAGCAGCATCTGACTTATATGAAAGTGTATCGATATCAACGGAATCCGAAACCATAAATGTTGAATAGAAACCAAGTCCAAAATGACCGATGATCTGGTCTGCATTAGCCTTATCTTTGTACTTATTAAGGAAATCGGTAGCACCTGAAAAAGCTACCTGGTTGATGTATTCCTCAACCTCATCGGCAGTCATACCGATACCGTTGTCCACAATCTTGATTGTCTTGTCTTTATCATTGAGAATAACATCCACACGAGGCTTAAAATCAGCCGGAAGCTCATATTCACCCATCATATCCATCTTGCGGATCTTGGTGATAGCATCACATGCATTGGAAATTACTTCTCTGTAAAAAATATCATGGTCCGAATAAAGCCATTTCTTGATTATCGGAAACATGTTCTCGCTGTTAATTGAAAGATTACCTTTTTTTGAAGCCATAACTCTCACTCCTTTGTATCATTTCAGTATATATGTACGCTGCCAAGCAGGTCACATCGTACAAAATAAAGTTTAATTCTCCCCGCTGTAAAAGTCAATAAAAAATTAGCACTCATCAAACATGAGTGCTAACAAAATTTTATCGGTAATCATTTAAAATACTTCTGGTAAACATCCATGAGGCTTGAGGTTGTGACATTTTCGTCTTTTACAAGGCTTACGGAATCCCATAGCTTGTCGTTGAGCTGCTTGCTAAGTCCCGCAACAAATGTATCATACTGCTGCCCGAAGACCTCTCTTTTACGTTCTGCGACAATCTTGACCTTGTTGGCCTCTGTCTCTTCTCTGTTGAACGTACTGATACATTTGATGATGACATATCCATCCTCAGCTTCAACGATGTCACTCACTTCCTCTGTTCCAAGAGAAAAAGCTGCCTCTTCGTAGGCTTCGTCCTTATCTCCCTTACCAAAAGAGATTGTTCCCTCGTCGGCTTCATTGTACTCAGCCATAGTCTCTTCGAAGCTCGCGCCCTCATTGAGATGCGACTGCACCTCTTCTGCCTTCCTCCGAGCCTTTGCCTTGGCTGCATCATCAAAGCTCTCTTTCTGTCCGGATGCATCGAGCTGATAGGTCTTTATCAGTATCTGCTCAACCGTGATAGTCCTTGCCTCATCATCGCTTATCTCAGGATTTATGTCCCTGATGATGTAGTCATAAAGCTCATCCGCCACAGCGTGCTCTAAATATATCTTGGTTATATCTTCGACGGTTATATTGTTCATTGCCTTGATGTCCGCATCAGAAAGGCTGTCATAATATTCCTTCGCCGCATCTGCAGCCAGCTTCTCTTTTGACTCATCAAGCTTTATATCCATCTCCTTAGCCAAAAGATTCATCGCTTTGATCTGAGCGATCTTGGCCAAAACAGAATCCTTGAGTCTATCCTCAACGGTTCCGCTGTCAGTTGTAGCATTCCAAATATCGGCTCCGAAAGTCTGCTCATAGCCCTCCTGCATATTAACAAGATAGGCCATAGCTTCTGTGAGAGTACATACTCCCTTCTCTATTCTAAATACCTGGTCATGGGACAAACCGGTTGTAAAAACAACCTTCTGCTCCGCCGGATTACTGCCGCAGCCGGAAAGAAGCATGACCGCCACCAGCAATCCCACACACAATTTTCTCATATATAAATCACCATTAAATCAAAAATTAAGCTTTGCCCCCTTAGTATAACATATACTTTCTCATTAATCCCCGATCATCTGGTGCTTCTGTACTGCACAGGAGTCATACCGTATTTTTTCTTAAAGAGTCTGTTGAAATGCTCTACGTTCTGATAACCTGCTGCCTCTGCAACCTTATCTATCTTCATGTTGCCGTTTCTAAGGAGAGTACTTGCCTTGTTAAGTCTGATTCTCTTAACGTTGTCCCCAAATGTCATGCCTGACTTCTCCTTGATAAACTTGGAAAGATAAGGCTTTGAAAGATAGAACTGTCTTGAAAGGTCATCAAGAGTAACCGTAAGATAGTTCTCCTGAATATAGTTCATGATTGTGTTGATGCGCTCATCCTTGGCTTCCTTGCTGTTACGAACTGCATCAAGCTGATTAACAGCGATAACAAGAGCATTTACCGATGACATGATAACGTCTTCGTCAATACCTACACCCCAGAACTTCTTACCCTTACAGGTGATTCCGACATAGGTGCAAGCCTTTGAAGATGATCCTCTTGAAAGAGCGTGCTCCTCATAAGTTGAGAGCTCGTAGCTGATATTGAAGTACTGCTTAATAGCATTACTTACAGCATCAAGACGACCGTTACCGTTAGCTTCAATAACGTGCTCGTTCTCAAAGTGCTCTATCTTAACCTCTGCAAGGATACCGTCCACCTTCTTGAAAGAACAATCGGTAACCTTAAACACATAGTTGTTGTGAACATACTTATCTTCAAATATCTGATAGATTCTGGCAGGTGAAAGCTCTGCGTGTTCTCTGTCAGAGATATCCTTGATCGTATAGCTGATATCAGCCTGCATATCCTTTGGAACCATCATGCCATAATTGGTCTTAAGGATGTAACTTACGCCGCCCTTACCTGACTGACTGTTGATACGGATAACATCTCCGTCGTACTCTCTTCCAAGATCCTTGGGATCGATGGGAAGATATGGAACTGACCAGATACCGTTGTCCTTATTCTGCTCATGCCATGAGAAGCCCTTGGAAATAGCATCCTGGTGAGATCCTGAGAAAGCTGTAAATACAAGCTGTCCGGCATAGGGCTGTCTCTCATAGATACGCATTCTTGTAAGTCTCTCATAAGTCTCTGCAACCTTCATGAGCTTACTGAAATCAAGCTTAGGGTCAACGCCGTGTGAATACATATTGAGAGCAAGAGTTACGATATCAACATTACCTGTTCTCTCACCGTTTCCGAAAAGAGTTCCCTCAATCCTGTCGGCACCTGCAAGACATCCAAGCTCCGCATCACTTATACCTGTTCCTCTGTCATTGTGAGGATGAAGTGAAAGAGTTACCGCTTCGCGGTACTTAAGATTCTTACTGATATACTCAACCTGAGTAGCAAATACGTGAGGCATTGCAATCTCTACAGTTGTGGGAATATTGATAACAACCTTGTTGTCCTTGGTAGGCTTCCAAACATCAAGCACTGCGTTGCACACTTCTACAGCATAATCAACCTCTGTGCCGGGGAAACTCTCGGGTGAATACTCAAAAGAGAAATTACCGGTTGTCTCTCTGGCAAGCTTATCAAGAAGCTTAGCTCCGTCTATAGCGATCTTCTTAACCTCTTCCTTGCTCTTCTTAAATACCTGTTCTCTCTGAGCTACAGAAGTAGAGTTATAAAGATGAATGATAGCTCTGGGTGCTCCCTGTACAGCCTCAAAAGTTCTCTTGATGATATGCTCTCTTGCCTGCGTAAGAACCTGAACGGTAACATCATCGGGAATCATGTTCTTCTCAATAAGAGTTCTTGCAAATTCAAACTCTGTCTCCGATGCTGCAGGGAATCCTATCTCTATTTCCTTGAATCCAAGATCAACCAGCATAGTAAAAAACTCAAGCTTCTCATCAAGACTCATAGGCTCGATAAGTGCCTGGTTACCGTCTCTAAGGTCAACACTGCACCAAATCGGAGGATGATCCACATAGTCCTTTTTCACCCAATCGTATGTGCATTTGGGCGGCATAAAATACTGACGCTGATATTTCTCAAAATTCTTCATATTATTCCCACTCCTTCTGACTGAAAAATTGATGTTATTTAATCTTATATGATTAATATTGTTCATTTTTGTTGATGTATATTATGATATCACAAATTTGCACAAATAAAACATACCAAAATTAATCTCTTTTCTTGATTTATTTTAATATAAAAACCCGCATAGTGTTCAACCATGCGGGTTTTTGATGATTGGCATTCAGATTATCCCAGAATATCTACGTATTCTCCCTCAAGAGCTTTATTCATGCTGCGGACAGCACAGAACTTTCCGCACATTGAACAGGTATCATCAAACTCAGGGCTTCTGTCGTCTCTGATCTTCTTTGCAGTCTCCGGATCAAGTGCGCACTCCCACTGCTTATCCCAATCAAGAACTCTTCTTGCATCTCCCATAGCGTTGTCACGGTCCATAGCATGGGGAATCTTCTTGGCAATATCTGCGGCATGAGCAGCAATCTTGGATGCGATTATTCCCTGCTTAACATCGTCAACATTAGGAAGAGCAAGGTGCTCAGCAGGCGTTACATAGCAAAGAAATGCTGCGCCCGAAGCTGCCGCAATGGCGCCTCCGATTGCTGATGTGATGTGGTCATAGCCCGGTGCAATATCTGTAACAAGGGGACCAAGTACATAGAAAGGCGCACCCATACAGATAGTATTCTGAATCTTCATATTGGCTTCAATCTGATCCATAGGCATGTGTCCGGGACCCTCGACCATTACCTGTACATCTTTTTCCCAAGCTCTCTTTGTAAGTTCTCCAAGTCTCACAAGCTCTTCTATCTGGCAAACATCGCTTGCATCAGCAAGGCATCCCGGTCTGCAGGCATCTCCCAGAGATATGGTAACATCGTACTCTCTGCAGATATCAAGTATCTCATCATAGTATTCATAAAAAGGATTCTCATTTCCTGTCATGCACATCCATGCAAATACTAGTGATCCGCCTCTTGAAACAATATTCATCTTTCTCTTGTGTTTCTTGATCTGATCGATAGTCTTTCTGGTTATTCCGCAGTGAAGCGTCACAAAGTCAACGCCGTCCTCTGCGTGAAGTCTTACAACATCAATGAAATCCTGCGCTGTAAGAGTAGCGAGATCTCTCTGATAATGAATAACACTGTCATAGATAGGAACAGTTCCGATCATGGCAGGGCATGATGATGTGAGCTTTTGTCTAAAGGGCTGTGTGTTACCGTGACTTGAAAGGTCCATGATAGCCTCAGCTCCCATGTTCACTGCAGCCATTACCTTTTCCATCTCAATATCATAATCCTTGCAGTCCCTTGATACTCCAAGGTTTACATTGATCTTGGTACGCAGCATTGAACCAACGCCCTCGGGATCGATGCACTTGTGATTTTTGTTTGCCGGAATCGCGATCTTACCTTCAGCAACAAGTGCTCTGATAAATTCAGGATCACGATATTCTTTCTTGGCAACCGCCTCAATCTCCTTAGTAATGATACCCTTACGGGCTGCTTCCATCTGTGTTGAGTAATCTCTCATAAAAAATCCTTCTCCTTATTTTCTTAAAAGTTCCTTTTTGCAATCTTACAGATATACATAATCATTAAACACCGGCTGCAAGCCTTCCTCTGCGATATCCTCATACATCCTGTTAAGGCTGCGTCCGTCCGATATTTCAAACTGTTCATCTCCGGCTTCATCACCGGCTTCTTTCCCGGAGTATTTCTGCTCGTGATCTCCGATTCCTGTAGAAACTCCCGCAGATACTTTAGTTGCTGCAATCTTGACTATGCCGTTTCTAAACTCAGCGGTTTCTCTTGATGAAACCGTAATACCGCAGAAAGGCAGGAAGATTCTGTAAGCACACAGTATCTGACAAAGCTGCTTTTCTCCAACATCAAGAGGATTGATGGTCTCGTTGTTGATGATGGGACGAAGTCTCGGACAGGATAAAGACATCTCGGCATAGGGATATTTCCTTTGAAGAAAGTAAACATGAAGCGCCGATGCCAGAGCATCTTTTCTAAAATCCGACAGCCCCAAAAGAGCCGAAAAAGCAACTCCTCTCATTCCGCCCATAAGCGCTCTCTCCTGGGCATCAAATCTATAGGGCCACACTCTCTTATTGCCCATAAGATGCAGTTTTTCATATTTTTCTGTATCATAGGTTTCCTGGAATACAGTGACATAATCAACGCCGCACTCATGCAGATACTTGTAATCCTTAACGTTAGTTGGATATATCTCGATTCCAACCATTCGGAAATACTTTCTCGCAATCTTACACGCTTCTCCGATGTACTCTATATCCGAATTCACAGGGCTCTCGCCTGTCAATATCAGGATTTCTTCCATGCCACTGTCTGCAATAACCTTCATCTCATGCTCTATCTGTTCAAAGGAAAGCTTCATTCTCTTGATGCGGTTATAGCAGTTAAATCCGCAGTATACACAATAGTTCTCGCAGTAATTAGCTATATATAACGGAGTAAAAAGATATACCGTATTGCCAAAGTGTTTACTCGTCTCCCTCTGGGCTTTCCCTGCCATCTCTTCGAGAAAAGGCTCCGCAGCAGGTGAAAGAAGCGCCTTAAAATCCTCAATGCTGCACCTCTCACTATCAAGTGCTTTCCTCACATCCTTAGCCGTGTACTTGCTGTAATCATACGACTCAAAATGCTTCATCACATTCTTGCAAACATCCGATTCAATAACATCCATCCCCGGAAGATATGCCATGTGATCTGTTCTAAAAGAAGGATCGTTTTCCAGCCTGTGTTTTTTCTCAAGAGCTGCCTCTGACAATTTATCCGAATCGATCAAAAAATTATTTTCCACGTCAGCCTCCCCATCAGTGCAGGAATCCGGTAAGGGGATCAGAGGCACTTGCGCCCCTTGTAAGAACCCTTCCCACTCCTGCAAGATATGCTTTTCTTCCGGCTTCTATGGCATCCTTAAATGCTGACGCCATAAGTGTCAGATTTCCTGCCGTGGCAAGGGCTGTATTTGCCATAATTGCCGCAGCTCCCATTTCCATGGCTTCACACGCCTGTGAAGGTCTGCCGATTCCCGCATCAACGATTATGGGAAGATCTATCTCGTCAATAAGTATCTGTATAAATTCTTTAGTGGCAAGTCCCTTGTTAGAGCCTATGGGAGAAGCAAGTGGCATGATTGATGCCGCGCCGGCTTCCTTAAGCTCCCTTGCGACGTTAAGATCGGGATACATGTAAGGCATTACAATGAAACCTTCCTTTGCAAGTATCTCCGTCGCCTTGATCGTTTCGTAGTTATCGGGTAAAAGATATTTCGTATCCCGCATGATCTCTATCTTTACAAAATCACCACAGCCAAGCTCTCTTGCAAGTCTTGCGATCCTGACAGCCTCTTTTGCATCCCTTGCTCCGCTTGTATTCGGAAGCAACGTAACGCCCTTTGGGATATAGTCCAAAATATTCTCTTCATCTTTGGTATTGGTCCTTCTGACTGCAAGTGTGATTATCTGCGCACCTGCATCCTTGGTTGCAGCCTCAATAAGTTTCATTGAATACTTACCGGAACCAAGGATAAATCTGGAATCAAATTCCTTCCCGCCTATTATCAGTTTGTCGTCATTCATGTCCTACCCTCTTTTTATTTTTTGCGCTCAATAAGTTTTATTTCTATTTGGCGCTTTTTTAGCATTTAAACCTCCGTCATTCCTGCCAGAATGCGAAGTGCCATGTGAGCTTCATGTGCTCCGCACACCATTACTCTTGATGAGATAAGCCCTATTCCGTCATCTACATCACTCACATCATCACCTGATAAAAAAAATCTCTTGGTAATTTTCTTGGTTGAAATAAGATTGGCACTTCCAAAGCCCGCCATTCCGGAGCTTGAAAGAATATATTTGTCAGGTGCTTTTTCAAGGATCAAATTAACAAGCATTGCTTTGTTCTGCGCCTTGTCAAAAGCTTCGCAGATAATATCTGCATCTTTTGTAAGCTCCAAAGCATTGTCCTTCGTCACCATAACCTGCCTGACATCCACTTCTATGTAGGGATTAATTTCCTTGATATTAGCAAGTATTGCATCCGTCTTATTCATGCCAACCTGATCTATCTTGTACTGCTGCCTGTGAAGATTGGTAACATCAACCTTGTCAAAATCAATCAGAATAAGATGCCCAACACCTGCCCTGGCAAGACAGATGGCAATGTTGGAGCCAAGACCTCCAAGTCCGCAGATTGCCACGGTAGCTCTGTCATATTTCTCCTGAACATTGGCTCCGTGTCTTTCCACAAGCGCACTGTGATATTCTTCTCTTGTGGGTATCACCTCAGCCACCTCCCACAAAGCTTACAACTTCTATGACGTCCCCTGCTTTTATAATTGTCTTATCATAATCTGCCTTGGGAACAATCTCTTCGTTGATCTCAACCGCAATCCTTGTGCGGTCATATTTAAGCTCATCTATAACTTCTGACAATTGTCTGTTGTCATATTGATCCTGATACTCTTCTCCGTTAATCTTTACCACAGGTAACGCCTCCGCATTTTGCTTATTTTTTCTGCTTCCGTTCAAAAAACCTTCAGCTTTTGATATTGACCATATGATCAAGGGGACCTGACCCCTTACCAAGATTAAGCCCTGACTCTATGGCATCCGCCACATACTTCTTGGCGGACGTGATAGAATCCGTAAGACTTTTGCCAAGGGCCAGATTGCTTGCTATGGCACTTGAAAGCGTGCAACCCGTTCCGTGGGTATTGCTGCTGTCAATTCTCTTTCCGTTAAACCAGATAAACTCTCCCTCTTCATAAAGAACATCGCAGGCATCTTCAATACTGTGTCCGCCTTTTACAAGAACCGCACAGCCGTATGTATCCCCAAGTTCCTTTGCCGCCTTTTCCATATCTTCTCTTGTCGAAACGCTAAGTCCTGTGAGAGCCTGAGCCTCAGGAATATTAGGCGTTATAACGCGGCTTATGGGAAAAAGAAGCTTCGCCATTACTTCCGCTGTCTCATCCTTCATAAGACTGCTACCGCTTGTAGCAACCATTACAGGATCAAGCACAAGATTTTTAACCTTGAATTTAGTCAGCTTCTCATGAACTACACGGACCTGATCTGCCGACGGAAGCATCCCTATCTTGGCAGCATCACATGGAATATCGCTTAGACACGCTTCAATCTGCTGCCCAAGAAACTCCGGTGTTGATTCAAGTATCGCTGTAACCCCTGTTGTATTCTGAGCTGTAAGAGCCGTTATAGCTGTCATGCCATAAACCTTATGCGCGGTCATTGTCTTAAGATCCGCCTGAATACCGGCACCGCCGCTACTGTCGCTCCCTGCTATAGATAAAACTACTTTCATAAAACCTCCCGTTTTTTCTGATGAATCATTCGCCCAAAACGTCTACTCATCACTTATATAGCATAAAACCCACTCTGAAGAACGCCTTATTCTCCGGCGTTCTTCAGAGTTTCGAAACAGCTTCGATCAGTTCCTCTGCTGCTTTTCTCGGCGACACCGCCTTCATTATAGCTGTGACAACGCATATTCCTGCGATGGGAATCCCCTTAAGGACTCCTAAATTATCCTTGTTAAGTCCGCCTATGGCATTTGCCGGAATAGGAACCGCATTGCAGATATCATTTAATGTATCCGTAGAAGTAAGGACTGTCTTAACCTTGGTCGTTGTTGGATATATCGCCCCAACACCAAGATAATCCGCACCCGCCTTATAAGCTGCCAGCGCCTGTTCCACAGTTTTTGTTGTAGCACCGACTATCCTGTCATCTCCAAGAATCTTCCTGGCAGTTTCAACGGGCATATCGTCTCTTCCAACGTGTACACCGTCAGCACCTGTTGCAAGAACTACGTCCACTCTGTCATCCACAACAAGCGGAACATTATATTTCCTTGTGATCTTAAGTGCCTTACTGACAAGGTCTATGTACTGTGCTGTAGTCTTGTCTTTTTCACGTATCTGTACAAAAGTAACGCCCCCAAGGATAGCTTCCTCAATGCTTTTTAGAAACTCTTCTTCGGTTTTTCCGTCACTGTTTGTGACCAGATAGAGCTTTAGCTGTTTTCTGTCCAACTCCATATAACCTTCATCCTCTCTTCTATGATGTCATCATCTATATCAGCGATCGCATCAAACAGCCTCATAAGGAACATGTCCCCCTCAGCGTTCTCACCGATTATGCCAAAACCTGCCGCGGCGCGCACAACAGTTTCAATATCCTGTCTTTGTGAAAAAAAGCTTGCGCACACTGCCCCCAGCATACATCCCGTTCCGGTTATGCTTCCAAGCTTTGCTGTTCCGTTTGATATCACTGCGCATTTTTTACCGTCTGTCACAATATCTTTTTCACCGCTTGCAAGCACTATTACGCCGTATTTATCAGCCAGGGATATCGCAATATTTTTTATCTCATCAGCAGAAACTTTATTGTCGGCATCCACTCCGGACGAGCTGTAATCACTGTCCAAAAGAGCTTTTATCTCCGAATAATTACCTTTAACGAGCATCGGAACCTTTTTATTTCTTTTACTGATACCTTGGATTTCTCCATGTGATCTGTCACTTTGGCCTGTTACTTCCGCTCCCATCATTTTTCTGACAGTGTTTCTTCTAAGGTCAGAACACGCAGCCCCAACAGCGTCTATCACCGTAGGGATTTCTTTTGCCATAGCTTCATCATAGGAAACTGTCATAGCCTCAAGCCTATCCCTTGTTATGTTTCCAAAGTTGAGCAAAAGAGCTTTCGCAGTCGCCGTAATCTCTCTAACCTCGTCAGGGTGCTCCGCCATGATGGGACGAGCTCCCAGAAGGAGCACAGCGTTCGCACACTGCATTATGGAAATCGGATTGGTAATGCAATGTATAAGCGGCGCATTTTCTTTTAATTGCTTGCAGATATCTACTTTCATATTTAAGAAACCTTTTTAGTATCGTTATCTTTTCTTACTTCATCAGTTCCGTTTAAGCTATCCTGAATTTTCCTGAGCATCCCTGTCACCGATAGTCTCTTAAGTAGAAGATAAGCTATGCTGCCTCCAATAAGAGTTCCCATGATAAAAGAGGGAACGTAGAAAAACAGGGTAAGGCCCTCTTTGCCCCACAGATAAGTCATGACAGGGTATGAAACGATGGCTCCTATAATTCCTGTTCCGATAATCTCTCCGATCACTGCTGCTATGATCTTGCCCCTGGAAACCTTGTACAAAATTCCCGAAAGCAGCGCTCCAAAAACCGCTCCTGTAAGTGCAAGAGGCGGAATACCCATTGTCATCATCCTGATAATTCCAATAAGAACTGCACAGGTAAATGAGTAAACAGGCCCCATAAACACGGCACAAGTAATGTTTATAAGATGAGCCATGGGGCACATTCCTTCAACACGAAGGATTGGAGAAATAACAACTCCCAGTGCAACAAACATTGCAAGCATAACCATTTTCAGTAAAACTTTTGAATTTTTCATAAGACTCTCCTTTTGGCGGGACCTGATGCGCATCCTGAGCGGAGTTTATTGTATGCAAACTCTTGTATGCAAGCATTCTTTCGATTGCCGGTCTTGTGCAACAAAAAAGCGGAAGCCCGCATTGACAAGCTTCCGCATAAATCTCCTAAAACAAGGCATCCCTACGTTGGCATTATCCAAATCAGGTTCTCGGTCGAAGGTCACACCTTCCTCTCAGCCTGTAATACAAGCTCCCGTCTATTCATTTTTTATACAAATATGTTTATACACCATCGCGCAATTAATTACAATAGTGGTTATATCATCTAATCCCTATTTCTCTTTCGTAGGCAATGATGGTGTTTTCGTTCGCTATCTCAATCTCGGATAAATAATCTTCCGTAAAGGCCTCAGGGGCGATACTTCCCACGTACCACTCCTTGGACTCAAAATATCCGCGAAGCATCTCATCCGTAAAGATTCTGCCATGCCTTGCGTAGATCTCGTTTCTTGCAAGCTTACACATTTTGGCATCAAAACCTTCAAGATCCTCCCTTGATATAAGCTCAGAGGAACTCTTTGGCAAAATATATTCCGAATCATCTGTAGAAGAAGCCGTCTCTGACTGAGCCATAGCTTCACCGCTATCACCTTCTTCGCTGTAGTCTGATTCCTCACCGGTACTTCCACTTTCAGAATCCCCCGCTTCTTCTGTTTCTTCTGATTCTCCTGTACTTTCCTGTGTCTCCTCAACTACCTGCGCAGTCTCTGCAGCTACAGCTTCTTCGTTCATGCCGGCGTTTGGCTTATTCTTTATTAAGCTCAAAACCAGCATTACGGCAAGCACCAAGATGCCAGCGCCTGCGGCGGCAATAATTATTTTGGCACTCCTTGAAAGACCACCCTCAGGATAAAGGGACATCTCATCCTCTTCCCATTCTTCCACGTCAATCTTTTCCGGTTTATGAAAAGCCACTGTTTTTTTCGGTGCGTGAACCTGTGGTTTTTTCGCAGGGGCCAAAGGTGCTCCGCACTTCCTGCAAAATTTAGATCTATTATCATTTTCTGTTCCGCATTTACCACAAAACATCTCTTTTCTCCTTACTACACCAAAATCCCCGGCTCACAATCCCAATACCGACATAATGGCATAGGTTTACAAACCGGGGATATATAAGCCTATATTAATTTGATCACTCAGAAAGCTTTGCTCCGCAGTATGCACAAAATGCAGCATCACTTGGAAGCTTCTCACCACATCTTAAGCAATATACAGCTCTGGGCCTTGCTGCATCTCTTGATCTTGCCCCGGATCTTGATCTTGAATCAGATCTACGTCTTGAATCAGGTCTTGGTCTTAAATCATCTTCCGGTTCATAAGCCAGCTTAGCTATTTCTCTGTCCGTACGCTCATCTACAAAGTCTTCATCGAGATAATCCACATCCTCTTCCATTCGTCTGGGAGGTGTTATGCGGCGTCTCTCAGGTCTCTCCCTGCGTCTTTCCGCATTTCTTCTGCGCCTTTCATCCTCTTCCCTAAGCCATTCTTCTTCCTCGGCACGCCTTCTCTCTTCTTCAGCGGCTCTTTTTTCCTCTTCAAGACGTCTTCTTTCCTCTTCAGCGCGTCTTCTCGCTTCCTCAGCCTCTCTTCTTTCTCTTTCCTCGGCTTCGCGTCTTGCTCTTTCTTCAGCTTCTCTTCTTTCTCTTTCTTCTGCTTCTCGTCTGGCTCTTTCCTCTGCCTCCCTACGTGCTGCTTCCTCGGCTGCTCTTCTGGCTTCCTCTTCAGCTCTTCTCGCTTCCTCAGCGGCTCTTCTTTCTTCTTCCGCCTCAGCAATAAAAGCTTCAGGAACAGACCATCCGCATAATGTACAGAATTCATCGCCAAACACAATTGCAGTACCGCACTTAAAGCAGTATCCCAAAATATCCTCCTGGGGAACGCTCTCCTTAACGGCTTTGCCTGTAAACTTTGCTATAACCTGACTTACAGCAGATGACACCCGGTCAAATGTATCATTGACCGCTGTCCCTCTACAAAGTGCAAGCAGATCTTCCTCCAGATAAATAGTTCTAAGAAGCGTCAAAATCGCTAGTGCAATAATAAACAGCAGAAAAATAATATTAAACACGAACCATGCTGTTACCTTGATAGAAAGCGCGTACTTATTAGCCATATTGTTGGCTATAACGCAGCTGACAAACAAAATTACCAGATCTAACACAGCACAGCCTGTTGTGATCAGTGACACTTTCTCCTCTGTGATCTGTCTAAGAAAAAGAACTACCAAAATTGCTACAGGTAAAAGAAAAAGCAGTAACAGCACAAACTGCGGCTTAATCATAGCTTCTCCGTTGTGCTTCATTCCACCGACCAAATTCATTGCCGAAACGCCAACCTTCTGCTCCGTAAAAGATAATACAAAAGTGGGGCAAAAGAAAATAATAGTAACAATTACAGAAAGAACTCTTATTATATTCTCTACTGTAATCAATGGTTTCCTTGTGATTTCTCTCATTGTCTCTTATCCTCCGATACGTTGTTTTAGACTTCCGTCATTGGATTTGCTTTATTAAAACAAGTTTAAAATCTTTTAACATACTACAACATATCGTACCGATTCGTCAATGTTAGGCAATGAACGCCGCTCTATAAGCGGTTCTTAGCGACACTTATATTTTTCACTTCCACTCGGAAGCAAATTCCATAATCTCTCTATTAAGTTCCTGTTTTCTGTCATTCAAAAGAAGCAGCTTATTATATTTATAATATGCCTCATTTCCGGTCTCTCTTACGAATTTCAGACTATGATATGCATTGGAAAGTTCTGTAAGAAAGATTACCATTTCCTGGCTTCCGGTTAATGACTCTTTATTTCCAAAGGCTTCCTCCAAAAAGGCAAAGCTGTTGGAAAGATGTTCTCCGGTAGCCTTAATAGCCGCCTGCCTGTCAGCTTCTCGTAATTTAAACCACTTCTTTGCAGCGTTCACGGCATTTTCTAAAGAGTCTTTATTATCACCCTTCGCATCTGCTGCCACGATTTCTTTCAAACACTCTCTAAGCGCGCCAACAGCAAGTCTTCTCTCGTTTTCTTCCTCTCTGCTTAAAAGTCCTCCCTCAGTCTCTCTTTCAGTGTCTTCTTCCAGTTTTTTAATTCTATCTTCCAAAAGAGCTTTCGCTTTATCTGCGATGCCGGATCCATCCTTAGGACTGCCGTCTCCGATCGCGGCCACATACTCTTTTACAACGTCATAAACGTTTTTCTGCACAGCTCCTGCCCTGGAATACTCCCTAAATTCCTCCATAAGCTTATCTGTAAGAAGTCCGATGATACTAAGCTTCTCGTCAAAAGAGCCGTTTCTTATAGCAGCAAGATCCTTAGGGAATCTACCCTCAAGAATATCGGGAATCTTATAAAGTTCGTTGTATCTATGATAGAGTTCATAGTAATCAGCAAAATCTCTAGCAATTTCTTTATCCTGAAGATACTGGTCAGTTAGCTTGTTATCAACGGGGATTCCAAGCTTTTCATGGACCTTTATAACTCTGGAAAGATCCTCCCAGCCTCTTGCTGTAACAAAGCTCTTTCCGTCAACATCACTCTTTATGCTGTAGAAATTATCTTTTTTGATCTCGAGATATGCCATTATAGCGCCGTGGACGCCCTCTTTATAGGCATATTCCTTCCATGCATCATAATCTTCTTCAATAGAAATCTTGCGCACACGGTCAAGAGTAACAATATCAAAGTCTCTTACCGACTTATTGTACTTGGCCGGATTACCTGCAGTCACAATGATAAAGCCATCAGGAACCTTGTGACTTCCAAAAGTCTTGTACTGAAGAAACTGCAGCATTGTGGGAGCAAGAGTCTCTGAAACACAGTTGATCTCATCAAGAAACAGAATTCCTTCTTTGATGCCGGTCTGTTTGATCTTGTCATAAACTGAGCCCACTATCTCACTCATGGTATATTCAGTAACAGAGTACTCCTTGCCGCCGTACTCTTTGGAAGAGATCATGGGAAGTCCGATAGCGCTCTGCCTTGTATGATGAGTGATCGTATAAGATACAAGACCTATTCCAAGCTCATGGGCAATCTGCTCCATAATGGCAGTCTTACCTATTCCGGGAGGTCCCATCAGCAGCACCGGACGCTGCCTCTCTACAGGAATCTCATACTGTCCCGCCTCGTCCTTTTCAAGATACGCTCTCACAGCGTTTTTTATTTCTTCTTTTGCTTCTCTTATGTTCATAACACGCTCCCTGGGCAGTTTATTTTTACTCTGCAATATACAGCTTCTGCGCCCAATCAGGCACTTTACTGTCATCATAATCTTCGTCCTTTGCAAAGACAAAAGCTGTCTCGTATCCGGTTGGTTGCTGCGGATAAATACCATATCCGTCAGTAAAATAAATAAGTCCCTTTAAATTACTTAATTCTTCCTTGCGGATCAGTTCCTCAACATGTGAAAAGACAGGTCTAAAGTCCGTACCATATCCTCCTTCAACGTGAATCCCCTCAGAATATTTTTTCATATCATCCACAGACAGAATCACATCATCTCTTTTGACCTCGTCGTCGCACTGTATCACATGTATCTTGATCTTCCTAAAGAAATTATCACCGGATAAAAGAATTGATGCCGTCTCATTAAGAAACCTCTGAACCAATCCGTCTTCGCAAGAAGCAGAGGTATCTATTGCGATTACAAGTTCCTGGACCTTCTTAACTTCCCTGTGCTCATTTTCTTCAATAAGTGGCATATTGCCATAGGTCTCGATTCCGAAGGTATACATTCCATAGTCAAAAGAATCAGGATCAATTACAGTCTCTTCTCTTATGACCATAAAATCTTCCAGAAATTCCCTGTAATCCGTCCTCCCCGTGTTCTCATATTTAAGTATATAAGCCAGCTTACCTATCCTGTCACTTGCCTTTTTACCAGTCGTTTCTATTTCGGTCTGAAGACGCTTACTTTCTTTCTCCCAGTCTTTTTCCTTATCTTCAATAAGCTTCATTTGGTTGGGCGAAATAAAGTGCTCGTTTCTATTTTTCTTTTCATCATTATCAGATTCCGGATCATCCTTTGGAAGCCGCTTCCAAAAACCGTGGTCGTCAGCCCAAAATTCTTTTTCCAGTTTCTCATACTCAAGCTCATCATCTAACGGATGCTCCTCAGAAAAATAACGGTACAACCTCTCTACGGTAAATACCTTGACTTCTTTTCCCAAGGTCTCATACCACTTATCGCGATAATCCGAGGATATCCTGTAAATGCACTTATAATCCATATCATCGAGAATTGACTCTGTCACAATATCCGCGCACAGATCATAGAGCCGCTCATCCTCATATCTGCCCGATGTATACATATGCCTGAATATGCAGTGAATGAGCATGTGCATGTAAGTCCTGTTGAGCCGCGCAGGCTCCTCGGTAAACAATCTGAATATGTATGAGGGATTGAATCTGATACTGACAGCATCTGTTCCGACACTGGTCGTAGATAGATCAAGTTCATAAGAAAGGCTCGAAAGAGCCGCACTCATAAATCTCATGGCAATATAGAGTTCAGTCCTGGAGGCATTCAAAACACTGCATCCAAGCTCAGATAACTCAATCTTTTTCTTGCTTCCCGCCATAGTCATAAAAATTCCAACTCCGAATTCCGGGTTTAACCGCTCCTGTTATCACAAAGCAAATTCCATGCTGCTACCTGCTGCGGCTCTACCTGCGTCCATAAGTGCCGCAGAAAACAATGTCTTCCCGCTTCCGGCAGCATGTTCTATTGCCTTGTCCACATCTGCATCTGCAAGCAGCTTATCGCCGTCGTTTCTGTTATTTTGCGCATCCGCGCATCTGTATTCCAAAAGAGCTTTCACAAGCTCAAGGTTTTCATCTTCATTTTTTTCATCAATAAGTCTGCACAGAATACCCGCGCCGTTTTTCCTGATATATCTCTCATAAACTTCTCTGTATCCCATATCAAGTTCTTTTGGAAAAAGAAGTCTTCCCATAGCAATATTCTCAGAGAGCGAGTTACCGTCTATAACTGCCTTGTCAAAGAGTCTGTCGTATTCTCTGTAATCAATACTCCTTCTGTCCACGCACTCTCTGTATGCATATCCTGAACCTGCGATTGAAAACTGTATTGTACGTGCCATGGTATTCTCATTGAAATCATAGACAAATTCCGGAAATGTAAGCCTGGCTTCGTCATAGCCTTCTTCCGTCTTAACGTGGATTCTAAACTCCAAAGTCCTGTCGCTGTCTGCAAGAAAATTTCTGATAACCTCATACCAGCTGTTGTTTACAGTAATATCAATCACCGTAAGCTTATCACACTGTCTGCACACTCCGTCGTAATAATCAGTCAGGCTGTCATAGATACTGATCCTCTCAAGATTTTTGCAGTTGTGAAAAGCAAAGCCGTAGAGAATCTTAACGCTCTCAGGTATCTCTACGCTAACAATATCTTCTCTCCCTGAAAAAGAGTGGTTTCCTATCGCCTCGACAGGAAGCCCCTCTATGCTGTCCGGAATATTGAGTTTCTCGCCATTACCCTCATATC
The DNA here is from genome assembly GCA_016291375.1 of Butyrivibrio sp. Classification (GTDB taxonomy): domain Bacteria; phylum Bacillota; class Clostridia; order Lachnospirales; family Lachnospiraceae; genus Butyrivibrio. The sequence goes on along the minus strand of JAEEXE010000020.1, from coordinate 8,598 downwards.
CCGTAATCTCTATATATTCATGATCATCTTTTTTACTTCTTTTTTTCTCGTACAAAAAAGCCATTGCTTATCTCGTTATTTCTTTTTAACCCTAATGGTTATCGCCCTGTTCAGAACGTTTATATTGGTCTGTTTGGCTGCTCCGCCAAATTCCCCGTCAACGGTCCATTCACATTCCGTCTCGGAACAAAAGCTCACTTTTTTGACCTGCTTAACGGTGATGAATCTGCTGGATTCTATATTGGTGGCAAGAGCTCCCAGAATCTCATTAAACTCAACAATATTCTTGGGTGCATGTATGAGCAACAGCTCCATCTCCGCATCATCAAGCTTAACGTCTGTCTTTCCGAAAATATTCATACCGCCGATGGAACCGCAGTTGCACACTGCGCCAAATACATAATCATCTTCAAATAATTCCCCATCAGCATCTATTTTCATATGAGTACTGTTACCGATACTCTGCGGAAGCTCGGAAATTGCGCTTATAACATACGCCGCGTAGCCCAGAATATTTTTCAGCTCCTGATCTGTAGCATAGCTAACCTTGGAAAAAGCTCCGAATGCCGCCACGTAGTTGAAGTACCTGTCATTCATCTTGCCAATGTCGTAGTAAAAAGCTTCTCCATCCAAAGCCACACTGAGGGCTGCTGCGTTCCCGGAAGGAATCCCCAAACCTTTTGCAAAATCGTTGGTACTTCCCGCAGGAATATATGAGATAACAGGCTTGTTATTCATACCCATAACAGCGCCCACAACGTGATTCAAAGTACCGTCTCCGCCGCTGCAGACTAACAGATCAACCAATCCGTCATACTGTCCTATTATGGTCTCCGAAGTCAGCCCCGATCCGGGAATAATGGGATATACAATAGGTTCATACCCCCTCTGGGCAAGACCTGTTGCTATGGCCAGTGTATTGTTACCCGCTCTTCCTGTTCCCGCTGTTTTGTTTATAAGTATAAGCGCTCTCTTTCCCATAAGGCTCCTCTTATTATCTTCTCTTATAAATCCTGTATGTGTATGTTATATCAAAGTAAACCTGCTCATCGCTCTCCTCAACAAGCTCCCAGTTGGGATCCTTGTCAAGATTGGGAAAATAAGCATCTGCCTCGTATACCTTGTCGATAAAAGTAACGATGGCAGTATCACAATCATCAATGAACTGTTTATATACAGTCTCTCCACCTATGATATAAACGTCATCGGAATTCTCGTTCTTAATAAGGTCCATAAGCTCATCTCTGTTATGAGCAACTTCAGCATTCTTAACTGTATAATCAGGTCTTGTTGAAAGAATGATATTTCTCCTGTTTGGAAGAACGATCTTCTGAGGAAAAGTCTCCAAAGTCTTTCTGCCGTATACTATCGTATTGCCTGATGTTCTGCGTCTGAAGTTATCCTTCTGATCTGCAGGAATGCTCACAAGGAGCTGTCCTTTATTACCTATTGCCCAATTGCTGTCCACCGCAACGATTGCTTTCATAATATTCTCCTCTCTTCTCCTTAACCGAAAAATAAAAGGCGCACTGTCTCAGTTTGGGACAGTGACACCTTATATTATACATGTAAATTATTGTAATGACACGGATTGCTTTTCCTTATCCGATCACTCGAAGATAACATTGCTCCAAGTATCATCAGGAATAAGTCCGATGTAAGTCTTACCTGTGTTGATCTCGAGCTCTTCGCCGTTCTCATCGTAGAATCTTGTTACATCAGTCTCACTGGTCTTGGACCATGTGATATCCTTAGCAACACCATTGGTAATATACCATCCGTTACCACTACCGATGCAGTTGTAGATAAGATAACCATTTTCATCAAGCTGGCTGAATGTTACATCCTGAAGGATTACATTCTTAACTGAGATAGGTGCATCTGTCTCAGCATCCTCGTGACGAGCGTTATACTCATAGTACTCGTACTCTTTGGTCTCATCATTGTACTTGAGCTGAGAACCGTTGTGCTTGAAAGGAAGTGAAATATTCTTGGCGGGGTATGATCTTGAGTATTTCTCATCAAGCTTGATCTCTTTGCCATAAGTTGTGAAGTTGAAGTGATCTCCCTCGTTGGCATGCTCGTTGTAAGTTGTTGAATATCCCGCATTCTTGAAATTCTTATCAAGATCTCCGCTTACGATATACTCTGTAAATTCTCTCTTCTTACCATTGTTAACACGTGAAAATGTTCCTGAGAAGTGAGGAGCCCAAGCATTCTCGAAGTACGGCTGAATGTAAAAAGGACCACCATCGTGGCAAAGTACTGCATTCCACTCAGCCATAAGCAGGATGTTTGTAGGACGTGTACTTCTGATACTTCCCACCTGCTCAATCTTACCCCAATCCTTATAGATAAGCATAAGTCTTGTGATACGATCATTCTTGGTGCTGTTCATCATCTCGTAAACAACATCAGCATCAGCTGTTCCGTAATGAGGAAGAGCCATCTTCTCGTTGTCCACCATTACTGCGATAGGACGCTGATCCTTGATCTCTTCACTGATAGGTTCACCTGTTATCTCACTTAAGTACATTCCCTCAGGAACCTCTGCAGATGTCTCTTCCTCTGCAGACTCCTGTGTTGTACTATCTGTTGATGAATCGCTTTCACTTGTAATAGGCTCAAAAGAAGCCCCCGTGCCGGACTCATCTCCTTTTCCACCACCACATGCTGTGAGCGCACCAAATGCAAGCACACATGCCATCATGATAGCCATTCTCTTTCCAATTTTTCTTAAAAGCATTTTATTTAATCTCCTTATTTTCTAAGTAATTGTAACCATTCTACCAAATATGCCCTATTTTTTCCACATAGAAATTGTGATATGCTAAAAAGAGTTTAAGGTATTCAGACTAGGGGTGATTACATGAAACTGACTTTTATTGGCGCAGACCACGAAGTTACAGGCAGTTGTCACTATATTGCAGCCTGTGACAAAAACATTCTTATCGATTATGGAATGGAACAGGGCAAGGATTATTTCGAAAATGTTCCTCTCCCGATTTCAGCTCCGGAGATTGACTATGTCTTTCTCACACATGCCCACGTAGATCACTCGGGCAATCTTCCTCTTCTATATGCCAAAGGATTCAGAGGCAAAATATTTACTACAGAAGCCACAGCCGATCTGTGCAACATCATGCTCAGAGACTGTGCTCACATTCAGATGCAGGAAGCTGAGTGGCGCAACAGGAAGGCCAAGAGAAACAAGGACATCGAACAGATGGAGCCATCCTATACCATGGAAGATGCAGAGAAGACCATCAAGATGATCGTTCCTTGCAAATATGGTCAGGAGATTGACGTTTGTGAAGGTGTTAAGATCCGTTTTACCGACATCGGACATCTCCTTGGCTCTGCCAGCATAGAAGTCTGGCTCACAGAAAAAAACGTCACAAAGAAGATCGTATTTTCCGGCGATATCGGCAACAAGGACCAACCTCTTATAAGGAATCCTCAGACCACCGAAGACGCCGACTATGTAGTTATGGAATCAACCTACGGCGACAGGCTTCATTCGGAAGATAAGCCGGATTATGTCAAAAATCTCGCAGAGATCCTGGATCGAACTTTCGCAAGAGGCGGCAATGTTGTTATCCCCTCCTTTGCAGTTGGACGTACACAGGAGATGCTGTATTTCATACGCAAGATCAAAAAAGACGGACTGGTAAAAACCAATCCTCATTTCCCTGTATATGTAGACAGTCCGCTGGCTGTTGAAGCTACTGAGATCTTCAGTCAGAATCAGCTTGAATGTTATGATGAAGAAGCAATAGAACTTGTTAAAAGGCACATTAATCCCATCACTTTCAGAGAACTTATTCTCTCCATTACAACGGATGAATCCCGTGCCATCAACGAAGATCCTGAACCCAAGGTCATCATCTCGGCATCCGGTATGTGCGAAGCGGGCAGGATCAGGCACCACTTAAAGCACAATCTATGGCGTGAAGAGAGTACTATTCTCTTTGTGGGTTATCAGTCAATAGGCACCACGGGAAGAGCTATTATAGACGGCGCAGATGAAGTTAAGCTCTTTGGCGAGACCATTTCTGTCAACGCCGAAATATGCAAGCTCGAAGGTCTTTCGGGACATGCTGACAAAAACGGACTCATTGAGTGGATACAGGGCTTTACCAAGCAGCGTCCCAAGAAGGTATTTATCGTACATGGTGAAGACAGCGTATGTACCTCTTTTGCCCAGTGTCTTAGAGAGGAATACGGATACGATACTTACGCTCCGTATAGCGGCACAGAATTTGACCTTATCTCGGGAACCTTCATCAAAGAAGGGGTTCCGATTCCTATCAAGAAAAAAGAATCTACTCTTATTTCCGATGTATATTCAAGGCTCAAGGCCGCCGGTGCAAGACTTATGGGCATCATAGCCAAGAGCGAAGGAATGACCAACAAAGACAAAGCCAAGTTCGCAGATCAGATCAATTCTCTTTGCGATAAATGGATGCGATAAAGGAGGAGAACTATTATGGGAAAAGCTGATGAAATTTTTATCTCCATGTGCAAAGACATCTTGGAGAACGGCACATCAACTGAAGGAGAGAAAGTCAGACCTCACTGGCCTGACGGAACAAGTGCTTACACCATCAAGAAATTCGGTGTTGTAAACAGATACGACCTTTCCAAAGAGTTCCCCATTATGACTCTTAGAAAGACAGCTCTTAAGAGCGCAACGGATGAGATTCTCTGGATCTATCAGCAAAAGAGTAACAACATCCACGATCTGCACTCTCACATCTGGGATGAGTGGGCTGATGAAACAGGCTCAATAGGAAAGGCCTATGGATATCAGATCGGTCAGAAGAGCATTTATAAAGAGGGCGAGTTCGATCAGATGGATAGAGTTATCTATGATCTTAAGAACAATCCTTTCAGCAGACGTATCATGACCAACACCTACGTCTTTTCAGACCTTCACGAAATGAATCTGTACCCTTGCGCTTACAGCGTGACATACAATGTTACCCAGAAAAAGGGTGAGGACAAGCTCACATTAAACGCAGTGCTCAACCAGCGTTCTCAAGACGTTCTTGCAGCCAACAACTGGAACGTTGTTCAGTACGCAGTACTGGTACACATGTTGGCACAGGTCTGTGACATGAATGTAGGTGAGCTTGTGCATGTGATTGCTGATGCCCATATCTACGACAGACATGTTCCGCTTATCAAGGAGCTGATTCAAAGGAAACCTCTTCCTGCGCCTAAGTTCAGCCTCAATCCTGACGTCAAGGACTTCTACAAGTTCACAAGAGACGATGTATCACTTGAAGGTTATGAGGTTGCCGGGGAACAGCTCAAGGATATTCCAATCGCTATTTAAACAGGAGTACTACATATGAACCACAAGGCAGAATTACCAAGACTAAACGGCAACGCACTTAAGATCATCGCATGTATCATCATGCTTATAGATCACATAGGCGCTGCTGTCATCTATCCTCTTACAGATGCCGGTATTCTGCCTATTAATATGTCATTTGGGCAGCTTAACGCAATCTACAGGATCATAAGAGCAATAGGAAGAAGTGCATTTCCCATCTTCTGTTTCCTGTTGGTTGAAGGTTTTATCCACACTCACAGCAGAGTAAAATACGCTCTTAGCCTCCTGATCTTCGGAATCATCTCAGAGCTTCCCTACGACTATTCAATGTCGGGCGGTATAAATCACCTAAGTAATAATGTCTTCTTCACACTCTTTATAGGTCTTCTTGTAATCTCAGCCATAGAATTTATAAACAACTATGCGGTCAAAAAAGAGCTCCACTTCATCATAGCGCCGCTTTTAAGCGGATGCATAACTGTTATCGGAGCTCTCATTGCATATTATTTTAACCTTGATTACAGCTATCGCGGTGTCGCGCTCATTGCTGTATTCTATCTGTTCAGATTCTATACCCCCTACAATCTTGTTATAGGTTATCTTATATTTCTTCTGGGAGAAAACGGAATACTCTCTTTCCCCGCCTTTCTGCTCATGTATTTATACAACAGAAAGCGAGGTAAAAAACTAGGCAGATTGAAATATCTGTTCTATATCTTTTACCCCGCGCATCTTCTACTATTGTACGGTATTCAATTATATCTGATCGATAAATTATCCCAAAACTTATGACTGATCTATAATATCTGCCATAGCCTTCTGAGCAGATGAAATATCCGTTGTTGACAGAGTGTAGTTCTGTAGCATGTTCGTATTGAATCTAACCACATTACCTGTATCAACCGTGACAACATCATATTCAGTATAACCTGAATCCTTGTTGCCCGTAAGGATATAAACCTCATCGCCCTCCTTGACATCCATCTGCACTTCAACTGAAGCTGCACTTGCCAAAATAGCGTTAGTACTAAATTTTATCTCATATGTGCCGGGATAAGAAGCATCCTGCAATTTGGTTACAGTTCCGCTGTAAGGAAGAACCTCTTCCTCAGATCTAACTGTTACTCTCTGTGTCAGTCTACTGTTAGCAGCACCTTGATTGCTCGTCTTTCCATTGGCAGAACTTTCGTCTTCTCCCATAAAGCTCAAAAGAGCCTCTTCTGCAGAATGATAAATCTCCTTCTTACCATTAGCTCCGCCGTCATCAACTCTGATGGCATAAACAAGAGATCCAACAAAACTTCCAATTGCTATCAGTGCTACGACCAGAACAGTAACAACTATTCCCTTTAATTTAATCATAGTCACCTCATATTCAATTTTAGTCGAGTTTATACTTTTTTTATAAATACTTCACAAATCAATCTGAAGTTTATCACACTTTGGACACATTTAACAATACATTTTTTTAAAAAAAGATGTACTTTTTTTAGATTGTGTTCTGTTTTATCTTTTCCATGTCTTAAGCTTAATTACTATAAATATAGGCAAAAGCTCAAGTCTGCCGGCCAACATATCAAACATTAGCACAATTTTTGATAAAACGGAAAACTGTGAATAATTACCCATCGGTCCGACCATGCCAAGACCGGGTCCTATATTATTCAAAGTAGCAGCAACTGAAGTTACTGTAGTCTGAAAATCAAAATTATCAAGTGCAACCACTATGGTTGAGAAGATAAACGTCAGTACATAAAGTCCAAGATATGCTGACACGGACTTAACTGTAGTTCCTTCAACAGTATGTCCGTCCATGTACACTCTCTTGATAGCCTTGGGATGAACCAGGAAATTAAGTTCATTTCTGACATTCCTTACTGTAATGAGAGCTCTTGAAAACTTAAATCCGCCACCTGTAGATCCCGCGCAGGCTCCCACAAGGGAAAGAATGCACAGTATCATCTTGGAGAACATTGGCCATTTATCAAAGTCCAAAGTTCCAAATCCCGTAGTGGTCATAACGGAAACAACAGCAAACAGGGAGTGGTGAAATGACATATGTACGCTGTCCAAAACTCCCGCTCTATATATGTTTATAGAGATAAGTCCCGCCGCAATAAGCATAACAGCAAAATAGTACTTAACCTCTTCTATAGCAAAAGCTTCCTTAGGTTTTCTGTGAAGCAGGAAATAGTATACGGTAAAGTTCACTCCGCAAAGTGCCATGAATACTATGATGACTGCCTGGCTCACAGTGGAATATCCGCCGATTCCCGCGTTGTTAACCGCAAATCCACCGGTTCCAACCGTTGAAAAAGAAATTGTAATAGCGTCATAAACAGGAAGTCCTGAGATAATAAGACAGATAATCTCTGCAAGTGTTATACCAAGATAGATCAGATAAAGAATCTTAGCTGTATCTTTTACCTTAGGAACAATCTTACCTACTACCGGCCCCGGGCTCTCTGCCCTCATAAGATGCATGCTGTATCCATCAGCAAGTGGAACAACCGCAAGCAGGAATACAAGCACTCCCATACCACCGATCCAGTGTGTGAAAGTCCTCCAGAACTGAACGCTGTACTCTATTCCATCAAGAGTTGTAAGGATACTGCCTCCGGTGGTGGTAAAGCCTGATATCGTCTCAAAAAGAGCATCTATATAATTGGGAATAGTTCCTGTAATAACAAAGGGAAGTGCTCCCATAAGGCTCATGACGATCCAAGCTACCGCAGTAATGGAAAAGCCTTCTTTTGCATATATGACTGTATTCTTTGGTCTCTTGCGAGATCCGATATATCCAAACAGAAGTGATACGGCTGCCAGAACAAAAAATACTCCGGCGCTGTCATACTCCCTGTAAATGATTGCCACAAGTAGTGGAAGAATGAACAACAGTCCCACTATTCTCAGCAATCTGAAAAGAACATATCTTATCATCGAATAGTTCATTATTATTTCTCCAGTATATCGCTTATGTCTTTTAATCCTGTAAGCGTTGTAACAACAATTACGGAATCTCTGTCTCTTATCACGCTGTCGCCTGAGGGAGATATGATCTCACCATAGTGATTGATGCACGCGATAAGGATTCCCTTTTTGAGATTGAGCTGTGAAAGCGGCACACCGATAACGGGGCTTCCGCTTCTGACAATAAACTCAAGAGCCTCAACTCTCTCATCATTGAGCTTGTACAAAGTCTCTATGTTGCTGTCTTTGGAGGCATTCATTCCACGAACGAACTGTACGATCCTGTC
>JAEEXE010000057.1 GCA_016291375.1 Butyrivibrio sp. | reverse complement strand
ATAAGAGAGCAGATGGATGAGCTTGATAAGCTTGGAATAGCCTATGACGTAACGCCCGGAGTGAGCTCTTTTTGCGGGGCGGCGGCAGCGCTTGAGATTGAGTACACACTGCCGGGGATCACACAGAGCGTCATTATTTCGAGGATGGAAGGAAGTACCAAGGTTCCGGAAAAAGAGTCGGTTGAGAACCTTGCTTCTATCGGCGCGACCATGGTGTTCTTTTTGTCCGCGGGCGATATAAAAGGACTTAAAGATAAAATATTGAACGCAGGGAGAGATCCGAAAACTCTGTGCGCGGTTGTTTATAAAGCAACATGGGACGATGAAAAGAAATTTATCTGCACGCTTGATGAACTGCCCAATATGGCACGTGAACACGGGATAAATAAGACGGCGCTTATAATAGTCGGAGATGCGCTAAGTCAGGCGGGATACGAGAAATCAAGGCTTTACGCTGCGGATTTCGACACGGAATTCAGAAAGGCAAAAGAGAATCCTTAAGATGGAAAAGAAGATTAAGAAAAGAACGGCGGTTGTATTTGCGGCTCTTTTGATACTGGTTATCGCTTCGTTCCTTGTAAATATTCTTGTGGGAAATGTAGAGATAAGTCTTCAAGAGATAATCGAAGTTTTTGCGGGAACGAGCAGTAACACCAAGATCATAAACATAATAATGACGATAAGACTTCCGAGGGCGGTCATGGCGCTGGTTCTCGGGGGCGCACTTGCCGTGTCGGGATTCCTTCTTCAGACGTATTTTGCCAATCCCATCGCAGGCCCTTATATCCTTGGTATTTCATCGGGAGCCAAGATGGTGGTTGCGCTTACACTTATCTTTTTTGCGGGAAAGATAGGAAGGGTATCGAATCTTTTGCTTGTGTTTGCTGCATTTGTCGGCGCAATCACGGCGACGGGATTTATCATCATGATCTCGAAAAAGGTTAGGAGTATGTCGGCTCTTTTGGCTGCGGGAATCATGATCGGATACATCTGCAGCGCGATAACGGATTTTCTTGTGACGTTTGCCGAGGACTCGGACATCGTTAATCTACACAGCTGGTCGCAGGGAAGCTTTTCGGGAGCAAACGCGGAGGGAGCTTTTTTTTCCGTGATAATTGTAGGAATTACATTTTTTGCGGTGGTTCTTTTTTCCAAAACTCTTGATGCGTTCAGGCTCGGAGAGGGCTACGCAAGGAGCGTGGGAGTTAACGTTAAGCTCTGCAGGATCGTGATAATAATCTTGTCGGGCATATTGTCGGCGTGCGTTACGGCATTCGCGGGACCCGTGTCGTTCATTGGAATCGCGGTTCCGTATCTTATGAGAGAAGTGCTGAAATCGTCCAAGCCGATTCTTTTGATCCCGGCGTCGTTCCTTTCGGGCGCGGTATTTTGCATGCTGAGCGACCTTCTGGCGAGGATGCTCTTTGCGCCGACGGAGATGAATATTTCAGCGGTGACGTCACTTTTTGGCGCGCCGATAGTTATTTTTATGATAATAAGACGAGGTAAGAGCAGGTGAAAATAGAGAACGTTTCTGCCGGATATCGCAAAAACATAGTGCTTAAGGACGTTAACCTCGAGGTGAAAAAGGGTGAGATCATTTCGCTGATCGGTCCAAACGGCGGGGGTAAGTCGACTCTTTTAAAAAGTATAAGAGGAGAGCTTTCGCTTCTTGGAGGCGCGGTCTACCTCGGCGAGGATGAGCTTAAGACGATATCGCTTCGCGAGCTTTCAAGGAAGATGTCGATCGTTACGACGGACAGGATAAAGCCTGAGCTTATGACGTGCAAGGATGTTGTGAGTGCGGGAAGGCTTCCTTTTACCGATTGCTTCGGATTCGGTTCGGAAAAAGACTCTGCGGCTGTGCAGAGGGCGATGTCGCTTATGAAGATAGAAGCGCTGAAGGACAAGCCTTACGACAAGCTTAGCGACGGGCAAAAGCAGAGGACTTTGATAGCAAGGGCGATTGCCCAGGAGCCTGAGTACCTTATCATGGACGAGCCCACTTCGTACCTGGACATAAGGTATAGGATGGAATTTATGGATGTGATCGAAGGGCTTGCAAAAGAGGGCGTGACAATTATCATGTCGCTTCACGAGCTTGAGCTTGCACTTAACTATTCGGACAGACTTCTTCTAATCTATGATGACGGAAGGACGATGTGCGAGGAACCTTCTAAGGTCCTTGAAAAGGGGCTGATTAAAGAGCTCTTTTCACTTACGGATGAGATGTATGAGAAGGCTCTCGGAAAGAGAATGCTATGAACAAGGTAGAATATGAAAAATACAAGATCATAAGCTTTACCGATGCGGGGCGTGAGTTGGCAGAAAGGCTCCTTATTCTTCTTGTGACAGGCGGAAAAGCCAAGTGGGCGGAAGGAGCTTTTTCGGGTAACGCGGAAGATGATCTGCAAGGCGAAAGCGCTGCAGTTAAGCCCGTAGAGTCGCTTGATGTTTTTGTAAAAGAAAACTTTGATACCGGAAACGTTCTTGTATTTATAGGCGCCGCAGGCATTGCTGTCAGAGCGATCGCGCCATATATCAAGGATAAGACCAAAGATCCCACGGTCATCGTTATCGATGAAAAAGGCAGGAACGTGATCCCTATTTTGTCGGGGCACATCGGAGGCGGAGTTAAACAGGCGCGCCTTATGGCGATGCTTCTTGGTGCCAAGCCGGTTCTTACAACCGCAACGGATGTTGAGAATGAGTTCGCTGTTGATGTCTATGCCAAGGCAAATGACCTTGTTATATCCGATATGAAGGCGGCAAAAGAGTTTACGGCGCGCCTTTTGGAAGAGAAGAAAGGCTACTACTTTGTAGATGAAGGCGCGGAAGCGTTTGTGGGAAGCGGCATAGGATATGAGAATGTTGTAAGGGTGGAAGACATCGGTGACTTGTATAGTGATGATGCGAATCCTGAGAAGAAAGCCGCGCTGCCGGAGAGCGGGAGAAAGAACTTCTTTGTGATCTCGTACAGAGATGACGATGCTCTTTCTGCGCTTGGTTTGAAGGGCGATTTCTTAAAGCTCATTCCCAAATGTATCGCGGTCGGTATGGGCTGCAAGAAGGGTACGGACGGAGAAGCTCTTTACTCTTTTTGCCTTGTTAAGCTTAAAGAAGCGAGGATTGATGCAAGGGCGGTGGATGCTCTTGCTTCCGCATCGATAAAAAAAGATGAAGAGGGACTAAAATATGTCGCTGATAAGCTTGATGCATATTTTGTGACCTTTGAAGCGGATGATCTTATGGCGATGCCGGGAGACTTTGAAGCTTCCGAGTTTGCACTTGAGGTGACGGGCTGCGATAACATCTGCGAGAGAGCGGTTGTTGCTCTTGGAGCGGAAGAAGTTCTTGTTCACAAGACCAAGGGAACGGGGATGACCTTTGCTGCGGGTGTTATGAGGCCTAACAAGAAGGGCTCTTTAACCGTAGTAGGAATAGGGCCCGGCGCCTACGAAGATATGACTGCCAGAGCTCAGAAAGCTCTTTTGGAATCAGATGTGATCGCGGGGTATACGGTGTACTGCGATCTTGTAAGACCTTATTACAAGGACAAGGAATACATCTCTACGCCCATGATGGGAGAAGAGAAAAGGGTTGAGCTGGCTCTTTTGACAGCGGCCAAAGGCAAGGCGGTTTCGCTTATCTGCAGCGGGGATGCGGGAGTTTATGGAATGGCGGGACTTGCGTTTCTTTTGGGACAAAAATTTCCTGATGTCGATATCAGGGTAATCCCCGGGGTTACTGCGGCTCTTAGTGGAGCGGCACTTCTTGGGGCGCCTTTAATACATGACTTTTGCCTTATCAGTATGAGCGACAGACTTACGCCTTTGGAGCTTATCGAGAAGAGGCTGCGGTGTGCGGCGATGGCAGATATGTCGGTAGTTATCTACAATCCGGAGAGCAAGGGAAGGAAAGGGTATCTTAAGCACGCGTGCGAAATTTTGTTGGAGACGCTTCCTGCGGATAGGGTATGCGGAATTGCAAATAACATCGGAAGAGACGGCGAGAGCTGTAGCGTTATGACTTTGGCAGAGCTTAAGGATGCGGACGCCGACATGTTTTCAACTGTGTTTATCGGCAATTCCACGACTGCGAATATTGGCGGAAAGATGGTTACTCAAAGAGGATACAAGAGTGAGAGATAAGGATAAAAAGGTCCTGATTTTCGGAGGAACAACTGAAGGAAGAGAGCTTGCATCTGCGCTTTTACGGGCAGGCGTATCGCATGTTGTCAGCGTTGCGACGGACTACGGAAAAGAGATCGAGAATTCCTGCGGTGAAGACAATGTCATTGTAGGAAGGAAGGATGCGGACGAGATGGCAAAGCTTATCTCGGACGAGGGCGTTACTGTCTGCGTTGATGCAACACATCCTTTTGCGACGCTTGTTTCGGATGAGATCAAGAAAGCCTGCGAGAAGACGGGAGCCGAGTATTTAAGGCTTCTTAGGGATACGGGAGCAAGCGCTTTGCCTGCGGCGGGCGAAAAGGCAGAAGGCCTATCCTGCTCCGATATAGATGCAGCCATTGATACTTCGCTCATGGCATGCGACAGTGTTGAGGCTGCCGCTGACGAGCTTGAAAAGACGGAAGGCAATATTCTGCTTCTTACGGGAAGTAAGGATTTAAAAGCAATAGTTTCAAGAATCAGTGAAGTTTCCAGAGTATATGCAAGAGTCCTTCCAAATCTTGAGAGCATTACAAAGTGCGAAGAAGCCGGGCTTAAAGGTAAGCAGATAATCGCGATGCAGGGTCCTTTTTCCAAGGATATGAATATTGCTCTGATAAAAGAGATTGGTGCATCGGTAATTCTTACCAAGGAAAGCGGCGCTGCGGGCGGACTTGATGAAAAGCTTTTTGCGGCAAAAGAGTGCGGAATAAAAGCCGTAATGATAAAGAGTCCCGAGAGTGTGATTACATCGGAAGGCCACAGCTTAACTGAAATACTTGATAAGGTTGGCGTTAAAGATATAGAGGAGGGTATTGAGAGAAAGATAATTACTCTTGCCGGGATCGGACCCGGAGATTCGCGTTATTATACACGGGAGCTTGAGGAAGCGCTTAAGAAAGCAGACGTGATTTTCGGTGCAAAGAGCATTCTTGAAAGATTAAATAAGAGCGGACTCAGGGTTCAATTTGAACCCTTGTATTTAGGCAAGGACATACTAAAGTTTCTTGAAGAAAGAAACTACCGCAATCCGCTGGCTCTTTTTTCAGGTGATATAAGCCTTTGCAGCGGAGCTAAAAGTGCGGCGGTAATTTTTGAAAATGCGGGCTATGAGGTTCATAAGATTTCCGGGATTTCTTCGATAGCTCTTTTGGCAAACAGATTGGGACTTGGACTTGAAGACTGCGATGTTGTGAGTGCGCACGGAAGAGAATGTAATGTCACGGGATACATTGCCGGCAGTAAGAAGCTTATCGTCCTTCCTTCAAGCTGTGCGCACGCAGGGCAGATAGCAAGGGCAGCGCAAAGCGAGAATCGCGAGGCAGCAGTTTTGGCGATACCGGGCGAGGAGGGCGAAGTAATCAGAACCCCGCTTCGGATAGTTCTTGGATATGAACTTGGGACTGACGCGGAGAAAGTTTTTGAAATTACGGAAAACGAACTTGGAAGCGATATCTTTTCACCTGATGAGAAAGGAAAATGTTTATTGTTTATTGAGAATAGAAGCGCGGGCGAAAGCCCTGTGATAAGAGGAATACCTGACGATGAGTTTATAAGGGGCAAAACGCCCATGACCAAAGAAGAGGTGCGTGCGATATCTATCAGAAAGCTTGGGCTTTCTTCGGATTCCGTACTTTACGATGTCGGCGCCGGAACAGGCTCTGTTTCTGTTGAGGCAGTTCTTTTGCATCCCGATATCAAGGTTTATTCGATTGAGAGAAACGATGAGGCGATTGATCTTCTTGAGAAAAACAAAGAGAAGTTCGGTGCAGATAACATCAATATCATAAAGGGCGAAGCGCCCGCTGCGCTTGAGGAGCTTCCTTCGCCGACACATGCTTTTATCGGTGGCAGCGGCGGCAATCTCAAAGCTATCATCGAACAACTCAAAAAGAAAAATGAGAACGTCAGGATCGTTATAAACTGCGTCACTCTTGAAACTTTGACCGAGACCCTTTCGGTGATAAAGGAGATGAATCTTGCAGAGCCCGATATCATCCAGCTCAGCGCAAGCAGGTACAAAAAAGTCGGCGACTACCACATGCCCGATGCGATAAACCCTGTGTATATCATAACACTATGAAGAAAGCAGCATAAAGACATAGATATTTTCTTTTTAAATTTTTCCTCCGTAAAATACTTTTTTCATATGATTGATGATATGGGCATAACACATCGACACTTATTTGGGGATAAAAAATTCACATTTTTGTTATAAAAATGACAGCGACTTGTAAAAAAAGACAAATGATAGTATGATTTGTATGTGGGTCATATAGAAACAACCCGCATATATAATGGATTCATAAATGAATTATGAGTTTCAAACATCAGAAAACAAAGTAACAATTTAAAAGGAAAGAGGGATAATATGAAAAGATCATTTATAGCGATGGCAATCAGCGTAATGGTCGGTGCGGCTGCAGTGGGATGTTCATCTGTAGATGTGCAGGAGCCTGGCACGACCGGTACTGAGATCACGCAGGGAACAACAGAAGAAGTAATGCAGGAGACAAGCGCGGAGCAGGCGACTGAAGAAACTTCTGAAGAGCATTCAACTGAAACAGCTTCATCTGTGGATTCTGCATCGGATGAATCTTCCGAAGCTGATGGCGAAGGAGCTTCTAATGATTCAAAATCGGAAGCTTCAGATGCAGATGCATCAACATCGAAGGCTGCCGATGATAAAAAGGATAAGGCTTCTGCAGACAGTGAATATGATTCAGAGATTGACAAGCTTTTAGAAACAAAGGCGACAACGCCGGACAATACTGATACCCTTTCGGAGATGGCTCGTTGTGTGACGCTTTCATATGCTCTTAGTGATAAGGGTGTTGTCTTTTCTGAAATGGACAATAATATCAAGGCGAGTCTTAGATTAGAAATATTAAAAACAATCTCAATGGGAGACTCTGCTCTTAAAGGAACTGCCACAGCTCAGAACAACGGTTCGCAGATTACCATAAGCGAAGATGATGCCAAGAAACTATTTGCGGATATTTACGGCGAAGATAATTTTACCCCTGATAAGCGGGAGAAAGTAGAGAACGGAAACTTGTCCGTTGAGTTTGGAGACGGCGAGTCTTGGAAGATTGTTGAACATCCACAGTTCTTTGAGGATAATAATTACATTCTTTTTACAGGACCTTCAGTCTACGGGGATAATGGCGGCGTAGAGTCTTTGGTAGGATATGCTGATATATTGTTTAAAAAG
The DNA here is from genome assembly GCA_016291375.1 of Butyrivibrio sp. Lineage (GTDB taxonomy): Bacteria > Bacillota > Clostridia > Lachnospirales > Lachnospiraceae > Butyrivibrio. Next base: position 7,583 of record JAEEXE010000057.1, on the reverse strand, counting down.
AATTCCGGCAGCAAGTACGGAGCTACTCTTGTGTACGGAAGATATAGAGATGCCAATATCAAAATATCTTCTGTGGAGACATCTTCAGAGCTTGCGGCTTCAAAGGGAAAGACATATTCAGGTAAGAATCTTACAGATGGTGATTATAAAACCGTATGGTGCGAAGGAGCCAAAGGAGAAGGCGTTGGTGAGACGATAACTCTTAAGCTTGATAAGAAGCAGCTTGTATCCGGTATTCAGATTTGCAACGGTTATACCGCAAGCTATGATCTTTATAACTCAAACGGTGTGCTTACGGGTGTCAAAGTTGATTTTGGAAACGGAAAGACCAAAGAAGATGAGATCGGCGGCTATGCCAATGATAACTATACGGAAGAGGATCTGGCAGAGTCTAACTTAAATGTCCTTGAACTTGATGAACCTGTGGAGACTGATACGATAACAATCAAGATCACAGGAGCAAAGAAAGGTGCCAAGTATGATGACACCTGTGTAAGTGAGATTCTTGTATTTTAAAAATTGAATTTAGCAGGAAATAAGAAAATACCATGTGTGTGCTCACACATGGTATTTTTTTGCGGTGTAACCGTTGTTTTTAATCCGCCTGGTCCGGCGAGTGTCCGGAATTTCCGTAAGGCTCGATGGCATCTATTTTGGCCATATCTTCATCAGAAAGTTCAAAATCAAATACCTGAGAATTTGAGATTATGCGATCGGGGTTAACCGACTTGGGAAGAGGTACCACATCGTGCTGAATATCCCATCTGATAATGATCTGAGCTACAGTTTTACCGTATTTATCAGCAAGCTCTTTTAACAAAGGATGGTCAAGGGACTTGCCTCTGCCAAGAGGACTCCAGGCTTCCACAAGGATGCCGTGCTTCTGACAGAAATCAAGTGTATCCTCCTGAAGAAATCCGGGATTGATCTCAATCTGATCAACTGCCGGTATAATGTCAAATTCCATGAGAGCCTTGAGGTGATGAGTAAGAAAGTTGGAAACACCGATTGCCTTTACTCTGCCGGATCTGTAAATCTCGATCATTGCCTTCCAGGTTGAGCGGTTGGTGTTCTCCCAATCGTCGTCAAAAGCGTAGGAGGCGGGCCAGTGGATGAGATAGAGATCAAGGTAGTCAAGACCTATTTCTTCCATGGTCTTTTCGAAAGCAGCAAGTGTTTTCTCATATCCAAGCTCGGATTTCCACACTTTACTTGTCACGAAGATGTCTTCTCTTTTGACATCATTCTCTTTCATGAAATCATTTATTGCCTGTCCCACCTGTTTCTCATTCTCATAGAAAGCGGCGGTATCTATGTGACGATATCCGGCTTCAAGAGCGGACTTGGTGGAATTGTATGCCTCGACGGGATCCTTGATCTTGTAGGTTCCAAAGCCAAGGCAGGGAATTGCTGTATCGTTATTAAGTTTGATTCTTGTAGTAAGTGTACTCATTTTTCCTTCTCTTTATACTGGTGTAGTGTCTTACCATTACACCAGATCGCTCAGTTTTTTTCCGAAAAAGAAGTCTTTTTCAATGGCGTAGAATTCCTTCCACATCTTGAGAGTCTTACATTTCTTGGATCTTTCACACTTCTTGGTGCCCTTATTAAGGCAAGCCACCGGGGCAAAAGAGCCTTCCATAAGCTCTACGATCTCGCCAACAGTATATTTATCGGGATCTCTTGTGAGGGTATATCCGCCGTGCTTGCCACTAACGCCGGAAATAAGTCCGCCCTTCACCAGATCTTTTACAATGATCTCAAGATACTTCTTGGAAATATCCTGTCTCTCTGCTATATCCTTAAGGGGAATATGTTCTTCGCCCTTGTGCTCTGCAAGGTCTATCATGACTCTCAGAGCGTAACGTCCTTTGGTGGAAAACATACAACATCACTCCTTTTCTTTTACCTATTATATACTAGGATAAATGGGCTGTCCAACAGTCATATACTGAAAATATAGTCGCAGCTTATCGCTTGCGATAGATATTACTGATTGAATTACCTATTGACATAGTAGGTCAATAGAGCTATTATTGCAACATAAAATTTCAAAACCAAAGGAGATTAGAGACTATGAGCGATTACAGATTTGAAACACTTCAGTTACATGTGGGCCAGGAGCAGCCCGATCCTGCAACGGATGCAAGAGCGGTTCCGATTTATCAGACAACTTCTTATGTATTTAGAAATTCACAGCACGCAGCAGACAGATTTGGTCTTGCAGATGCGGGCAATATCTACGGAAGACTTACCAATTCAACTCAGGATGTCTTCGAAAAGAGGATCGCAGCTCTTGAGGGCGGAAGTGCAGCTCTCGCCGTTGCGTCAGGTGCAGCAGCTATCACTTATACTATTCAGGCTCTTGCTGCAGGCGGCGGACATATCGTAGCTCAGAAGACCATCTATGGTGGCAGCTATAATCTCCTTGCACATACACTTCCTCAGTACGGTATCAGAACAACATTTGTAGATGCACATAATATAAAAGAGATTGAGGATGCAATTGAGGAAGACACAAGAGCAATCTATCTTGAGACACTTGGTAATCCCAACAGTGATATTCCTGATATCGATGCTATCGCACAGCTTGCACATTCCAAGGGACTTCCTCTTGTTATAGACAATACTTTCGGAACACCTTACCTTATCAGACCAATTGAGCACGGTGCTGATATCGTTGTTCATTCAGCTACAAAGTTTATCGGTGGTCACGGAACAACACTTGGCGGTGTTATCGTTGAGTCAGGTAAATATGATTGGAAGAAGAGCGGCAAGTATCCAAACATTGCAGATCCCAACCCCAGCTACCACGGTGTATCATTCTATGATGCTGTAGGCCCCGCTGCTTTCGTTACATACATAAGAGCCATCCTTCTTAGAGATACAGGAGCAACAATTTCTCCTTTCAATGCATTCCTTCTTCTTCAGGGTGTTGAGACACTTTCACTTCGTCTTGACAGACATGCGGAGAATACCAAGAAGGTTGTTGAGTTCCTTTCTAAGCACCCCAAGGTTGAGAAGGTTAATCATCCTTCACTTGCTGATCACCCCGATCATGCGCTCTATGAGAAGTATTTCCCTAACGGAGGAGCTTCAATCTTCACATTTGAGATCAAGGGTGGAAAAGAGGCTGCTTGGAAGTTTATCGATAATCTCGAGATCTTCTCACTTCTTGCAAATGTTGCCGATGTAAAGAGCCTTGTTATTCATCCGGCAACTACAACTCACTCACAGCTTAATGATGAGGAGCTTGCAGATCAGGGAATCACACAGAGCACGATCCGTCTTTCAATCGGAACTGAGCACATCGATGATATCATTGCCGATCTCGAAAAAGGATTTGCAGCAATCTGATAGAAAAAGCCAAAACTTCCCGCACTATAGGGTAACCTATTGTGCGGGAAGTTTTTTAGTGCCTATAACTGAAGGGGTTGACAGATATGTTACAATATAATTAACTAAAAACGCTTGATGGAGGAAAAGAGATGAATAGAAAGATTCTGGTTATGTTTATGACCTCTTGCGTTCTTGCATTTTCAGCCGGATGTACGTCTCAGGAGTCAGCTCCTGTCGATCCCGGTTATGAGGAGATTGCACCTGAGTTTGCAACAAATGAAAATGAGGCACAGGCTGCTCCTGAGCAGGAAACTGCAGAGGAAAAAACAGAAGCCACAGCAGAAACATCACAGAGCACTACAGATGAGACTTCGCAGAGTGCAGCTTCCGATATTTCCGATGGTAAGTGGAGTGCATACCTTGATTCATCCAGAAAGGATGTTGCAGGTAAAGTGGGCGAGGCAGGCGAGCCTCAGGCTATTATTTATGATGGCGGAGTAGAAGGCGACCAGCTTACTATAGTTGGTGTTCTTGCCCCCGATCCTTACGATCCCACCGGTTATACTCAGGATGGAGCGCACGTTCTTAAGCTTGATGATTCCACCTCTTACATAATGAGTGGTGGTGATGAAGGCCCTGAGACAGTTACAAAAGAAGAGTTCGGAGGATACTTTAAGAATTGCCTTAATTCCGGCGGACTTGCTTTTGATATTGAAGTTCAAGGCGGAGTAGTCAAGGAAGTTAAGATTTCAGCGTAAGTTCAAACTTTATTTTTTAATAGTGATTATAATTTCAAATTTGATCGGGTCTCCCAATGTATTTTGCGGAGACCTGATTTTATAGATTATTATGGGGAATTTGCTCGATGCAACCTATTTTTTTTATATACATTATTCTTCCCGTGATCTTGTTCTGGGGCTCCGGGATAGCCAAAGAAGGTAAGTGGAATGAGGGATTTCTATCAATAGAACAGTCCAAAGCTTTTCAGGGAATCTGCGTCATTGCCATTGCCGTTCATCACATATCGCAAAAGGTTTTTGCCGATGGGGACGTTTCTGCTTTTATCAGAACAATGCTGTCACCCTTCGTTAATATCGGAGTTCTTTTGACCGCCGTATTCTTTTTTTTCAACGGATACGGTCTTTACAAGAGCTATATAAATAAGCCCGGCTATCTCGATAATTTCCTGAAAAAAAGAATGATACCACCCATCGTGGCCTATTTTGTGACAGGATGGGCATTTCTTGCCACAAGATGTTTTGTTGGTGAAAAAATGAGTCTAAAGCTCTTTTTGGCTTATCTGACAGGAATCGTTCACTGCAGCCCTTACAGCTGGTACATCGTGATCCTGCTGATTTTTTATGTGGTATTTTATCTTACTTTTAAGTATGCAAAGACAGAGCGCATGGCTGTAGCTCTTTTTACAAGTTGCGTTTTGACATACATAGTGATATCTCTTTTCATACCCAGAAATGATTACTTTATCAGGGGAGAATGGTGGTACAATTCAGTCTTCATGATGCCTTTTGGCATGGCTATTGCAAGAAATGAAAATAGGATTTTGGATCATGTAAAAAGAAATTACGGCAAGTATCTTGTTGTCCATCTTGTCTTGGTTTATCCTGCTCTTAGGTTATCTTTTATGACATTAAAAAAACTTGGCTATTTTTCCGCCAGTGTTCCCAATGGCGTGATGTGTAAGTTTATAAGTCTTTTAACTCAGATGTTTGCAATATATTTGGTCGTTGTCTGCGTTCTTCTTATCGGCATGAATCTTAGTATCGGAAACAGGGTATTGGCGTTTCTTGGAAAGTATACTCTTGAAATATATCTGATACATGGCTTATTTGTTGAGCTTTACGATCATGACTTCGTAGGGATCGCACCTTCGCCTTTACCAATAGAAAGTGTCAGCCTTTATGCGCTGGCGGTGATTGCATCGACGCTCCCACTTGCGCTGCTCCTAAAGAAGCTTGAGAAGGTCGTCGCCGTGAAATAAGTTGGATGGTAGAGATGATTGCAACAAATGTGCAGAGATAAATGTTTATTAGATAAAGACATTGACCATGGTTAATATAAATTGAAGGATGAGACTAATTGTGTATAAGAAAAGATTTATTGTGATGGCTACAGCGTTGATGTTAATCGCTGTTATTTTGACCGGATGTAGGATTATCCCGCACAGTAGATTTAATGTTAGACAGTATGTGTTTAAAAAATATGGACTTTGGAATGTAAGCATATCCAAAGAATCTGAGGAAAAAGAAGGAGCTGATGTTTGGACTGTCGTAGATAAAAAGAATGACGTAGAGTTCAGCGTCACCGATTTGTTTAACCTTGGTCATGATGGATATTATCTAACTGATGATTATGAATATTCACTTGTTATGAACAAAAGCGATATATTACTTGATGGATTTGATGAGTTTGAGTGTGTTGATAATTCTGACAATCCATATTATCCTGTCAAATTTGAATTTCATTACAAAAACCTTGCCGATCTTAGGAAACGTTGTGATGAACTGGAAGAAATCTATAGACGTCTTAGCAAAATGAATTCAGAAGTTGCAGTAACTTATAGCAGCATTTTGGATTTTTCGTTTAAAGATGAAGTAAACGATAAGTTGCCTGATGTATACCTTGATGACGCAGATATCTCTTTTAAAAAAAGTTGTGGAAAAAATGTAGGGGATGAAATCTATGATGAGATCAAGCTGTACTATGTCTGGCACGCGTATAACTATCAATGGCCGGTCTTACTTGATGACATAACGGAAAAAGATATAGAAGAGATGCTTGCATATGAACATATGATACATGTCAGCGTAGTCAATGCCGATGAGACCGAAGAACTCATTCCTGATGTCATATCATACAGATGCTGGGAACTTACATTTGGAAGCCTGTATCTTCTTTTAAAGGAAAAAGGATTTGATGTCACCGGATATGCGACACATTATACAGTCTTAGCTCCTTCCGGAATTGAATACGAATTTTCCTATGATTTCTATGACGGAGACGGAATATATGTTTTGGCGGATGGGGAGAAAACTTTTTTGAGGAACTATGATGATGATTTTTATATCTCAACTGAAGAGATAGAAGAGTTTTTTGGCCTCGATCTTAACGTGAGATAAGTTGGATGGTAGAGATGATTGCAACAAATGTGCAGAGATAAATGTTTATTAGGTAAAGACAATGACCATGGTTAATATAAATTGAAGTGTATTTGTGCAGGAGGAAGAGGATGAGGAATGGTAGACACAATATTTGAAGCAATTGAGCAATATGGGCTTGTGATCTTTTTTGGCGCATTAGGCATATTGCTTTTTATTTATCCGTTTATAGAAAATCGGATGACTTTTAATATAAAAGACATTGCTTTATATTGGGCTATCGGAGTGTTCTTTTCCACACTTGCAATTGCATTTTTGGTACAAAATGGTGTTGTTATAGGCGTACTATTAACTTTGTTATTTGGTGCACTTTTTCTGTGGATGGGAGTGTCAGAGCTTCACAATGTTTTCAAGCATAGTGTTGAGGTTGGCGGGAAACTCATAGATGTAAGAAAAGAATTAGGGTTTGATGTAAAATTCAGAGTTCATTATCAGCTGACTTTTTATGTTCCGGAAAGAAAGGCAAATTATATATCAAAAGATAATTCCTCAGCAGATGGATTTACTGTTGGAGAAACTTACATAATATATATTTCGAATGAAGGAAATACCGCTGTTATTCACTGGAATTCAAAGTTTTTATTAGGAATGCTCGTGACATTATTTGGATTAGTATGGCTAGCTCTGCTTTTAAAAATCCTCAATATAATTTGATAGATATTCTAAAGACATTGACCATGGTTAATTAAGAGGAGAGTATGAAATGCTGGGGAAAAAAATATCCATAATAACAATTGCAGTACTGGTACAGGCACTGCTTTTTTATTTATAGGTGTTAGAAGTATCTTTATTCTTGTGTGGGTAGGAGTTTTTTGCGATAGTGGATTATACCTATACAAAAGATATCAAGCATGCAATAAAAATGGGAATTATTTATACCGTTATATGGGGAGCTATTGGGAGCGGCGTGGAATATCTGTTATTTGCGCTGTTTAACAGGTTACCTGATATAGTGACCGGTGCATGGTATGGTGTACAGAATGTTCTGTGCTTAGGCAGTGCGTTGGCAGTTAGCTATTATTTTTTCTCCGGACGAAAAAAGATAAATAAGTTGATAGTAGTGGCAAT